>NZ_JBPJZT010000010.1:0-201797 GCF_051216375.1 Variovorax glacialis
CCTCCGGCGGCCCCTGCGGGGGGCTGGAATAATGAAAGTCAGAACAGCCAGAAGAGAAGTCAGACCATCCCGGTCGGACTCAAGCCAATAGGCCTCCTCGAAAGCCGGTGCGGTTCATATTGGGCGTCGTGGGAGAGCCCAGACCATGATTTTTCGCAAACCAGTAGCGGCACTCGTGTGCGCGTCAGTCACCTCTCTGTCATTCGCTTGCAAGCCAGGCGACCTCGAGCATGAAATTGAAATGCACCCGCAAAGCGCTGCCCTGGAGAACGGGCAGATTCAGGCGCTGGCGAGTTGGTATGCCTTGTGGCAGAAGCGCAAGGGCGGCGTGACGCAAGGAATCGGTGAAATCGGTGTGTTCGCAAACGCCATAAAAGGCAGCGCGGCAAGCAATGCCCTGGCGCGCCAGCGCATCGACAACGTGATTCGGCTGATAAAGACCGGGGACGATAGTCCTGCACAGCTCCATTGGGCCATCTTTCCCTTGAAAACCAAGTCGCCGCTCGCGACCGCGACCATTGACCAGGTGATGGTGGTCGTGCAACCGGCTTGCGCCAAAACTCAGTCCTGCTGTCCGACGGCCCAGTAGTTGAGGGGAGGTGCCCCGCGGCCAGGCGCGCCTGGCTCGGCTTCATCCCAGTCGTACCGCCTGTGAAGACGCCGATGGCCTTCGTTTGTATCAACAGACCCTAGTCCGCAGGGCGCGGCAGGTAGCGCGCCGACAGCACGCCGTCGATGGCCGCGATGTGGGCCAGCACGGCGGGGCTCACGGCGCTGTCGATGTCCACCAGCGTGTAGGCCATGTCGCCGCGCGACTTGTTGACCATGTTGTGGATGTTCAGGCCGGCGTTCGCCATCGCGGTGGAGATCTGGCCGAGCATGTTGGGCACGTTGGCGTTCGCGATCGCCACGCGGTAGGCCGACTCGCGCGCCATGCTCACGCTCGGGAAGTTCACCGCGTTGGCAATGTTGCCGTCCTCCAGGAAGTCGCGGAGCTGCTCGGCGACCATGACCGCGCAGTTCTCCTCCGCCTCGCGCGTGCAGGCGCCCAGGTGCGGCAGGCACACGATGCGCTCGTGCCCCAGCAGCGCGGCGCTCGGGAAGTCGCACACGTAGCGCCCCAGGTGGCCCGCGGCCAGCGATGCCAGCACCGCCTCGTTGCTCACCACCCCCTCGCGCGAGAAGTTCAGCAGCACGGCGCCGGGTTGCATCAGGCGGATGTTCTCCGCGTTGACCATGTTCCGGGTGGCATCCACCAGCGGCACGTGCAAGGTCACGAACTGCGCGTTGCGCAGCACGTCCGCCACGCTCGCGGCCTTGCGGACTTGCGAGGGCAGGCTCCACGCGGCATCGACGGTGATGTCCGGGTCGTGGCCGAGCACGTTCATGCCGAGCTTGATGGCCGCGTCGGCCACCAGGCAGCCGATCTTGCCCAGGCCGGCGATGCCCAGCGTCTGGCCCGCCAGCTCGAAGCCGGCAAAGGCGGCCTTGCCGTTCTCGACCGTCTTCTCCATGTCCGCGCGCCCGGGGCCCAGCTCGTCGACGAAACGCAAGGCGCCCGAGAGATTGCGCGCGGCCATCAGCATGGCGGCCACTACCAGTTCCTTCACGGCATTGGCGTTGGCGCCAGGCGCATTGAACACCGGCACGCCGCGTTCGCTCATGGCCTTGATCGGGATGTTGTTGGTGCCGGCGCCGGCACGGGCGATGGCGCGCACGCTGCGCGGGATGTCCATCGCATGCATATCGGCCGAGCGCACCAGCACCGCGTCGGGTGCCGTCACGTCCTTGCCAGCGATGTAGCGATCGCTCGGCAGGCGCTGGAGCCCCCTGGCCGAGATCTCGTTCAACACGAGGACCTTGAGCCGGTCAGCCATGGCTGACCTCGAACTCCTTCATGTACGCGACCAGCGCCACGACGCCTTCGATGGGCATGGCGTTGTAGATCGACGCGCGCATGCCGCCGACCGACCGGTGACCCTTCAACTGCACCATGCCGCGCGCCTGCGCGCCCTTGAGGAAGGCCTCGTCGAGCGATTCGTCGCGCAACTTGAAGGGCACGTTCATCAGCGAACGGTCCTCGCGCGCCACCGGGTTGTAGAAGAAGGAAGTGGTCTCCAGGTGGTCGTACAGCACCGCGGCCTTCCTGCGGTTGTGCGCTTCGATCGCCTTCAGCCCGCCCTGCGCCTTGATCCAGTTGAACACGAGGCCCGCGATGTAGATCGTGTAGGTCGGCGGCGTGTTGAACATCGAGTCGTTCTCGGCCTGGATCTTGTAGTCGAAGGCGGACGGCGTGATCGGCAGCGCCTGGCCGATCAGGTCGTCGCGCACGATCACCAGCGTGACGCCGGCCGGCCCGACGTTCTTTTGCGCGCCGCCGTAGATCAGTCCGTAGCGGCTTACGTCGACCGGCCGCGACATGAAGCTGCTCGACATGTCGGCCACCAGCGGGACATCGCCGGTGTCGGGCGTCCAGTGGTATTCGACGCCGCCGATGGTCTCGTTCGAGCAGATGTGAACGTAGGCAGCGTCCGGATCGAGCTTCCAGGTTTCCTGCCGTGGCACGCTGGTGTAGCCGCCCGCCTCGCCGCTGGCCGCGACATTGACCTTGCAGTACTTCTTCGCTTCCTTGATCGACTTCTTCGACCACTCGCCGGTGTCGATGTAGTCGGCGCCTGCACGGCCGCGCAGCATGTTCATCGGCACGATTGCGTTCTCGGCGATCGCGCCGCCCTGCAGGAACAGCACCTTGTAGTTGGACGGCACCGCCAGCAGCTCGCGCACCAGGCTCTCGGCCTCGGCATGGATGGCGATGAACTCCTTCCCGCGGTGGCTCATCTCCATCACGGACATCCCGCTGCCTCGCCAGTCGAGCATCTCGTCGGCCGCCTGGCGAAGCACGGATTCGGGCAGCGTCGCCGGGCCCGCGCTGAAGTTGAAGACACGCGTCATTGAAGAGTCTCCTGGAAATGGCGAGAAAGGTCGCCATTCGACAGGACGCCGACGCAAAAAGCAACGGCGGGCGTACCCGCCTCCGCCTCAGTGCCTCAGCGGGTCGCCCAGAACGCGCGCTGCATCTCGATGGTTTCCTGCGCGACTTCGGCCACCGGCCCGATCAGCTCCACCGGCTTCTGGCAATGGTCGAACACGTAGCGCGAGGAGACGCTCATCGTCGGGTTCTCGGCGTGGCTGCCGGTCTCGGCGAGCAGCTGCGCCTCCGTCATGCCGTAGACCACGCGACCGATGTTGGCCCAGTACGCCGTGCCCGCGCACATGCAGCAGGGCTCGACGGCGGTGTAGAGCGTGCAGCCCCAGAGGAACTCCGGGGTGAAGTTGGTCGCGGCCACGCGCGCCAGCGTCGACTCGGCGTGGTTCACGGTGTCGATGTTGCATTGCTCAAGCAGCACGGTTTCCTGATCGGGACCGACCAGCACGGCCCCGAAGGGGTGGTGGCCGAGCGCGATGGCCCGCCGGGCGACTTCGTTGGAGCGGCGCAGGTGGCGCACCATCTGTTCGTGCGTGGGACGCAGGCCCTGGGGCGGCAAGGCGTTGGTTTCTTCGGACATGGTTGGGGCTTTCCTCGACGGACGGATGCTCTCACAACGCAACCGGCACTCGGCAGAAACGCCAGTCGGACGTAAACTGCACCGGCACTTTTCCTGCGTTCCAGTCCAACATCGCTGTCCATGAACATCCGCTTTGCAGAACCTGTTTCACCGGCTCGGGCCGAGGAGGCCGCAGCCATTGCCCGGCAGAAGAAGGAACTACTCACTCGCCCGCAAAAGCTGCCCGCTTTCTCGATGGAGCTGCGTGCGCGGGAGAGTTACACCTTCAAGGTCGGACAACGCTTCACGGTGAAGCTTCCGGTCATCGATCGCTACCTGGAAGCGCCTTCAGCCGACGTGCCGCTCCTCGCACCCGACGGCGAGGAAGTGCGCGCCATCCCGACGGCCACCCAGCTCAAGGTCATGCTGCGCGCGCACTACAGCGGCGCCACCGTCAACGTGATCGCGGTCTCGGTGGACGCCGCCCTCGCCCACGCGGGCACCCGGGAGGCCGTCTGGAAGGAAGCGGCGGCGACCGCGCGCGTCGTGTTCCAGTGAAATGATCACCTGCCATCTGCGCTACGTCATCGATCCCTCGAAGCTGGCCGAGTTCGAGCACTACGGCAAGACCTGGATCCGGCTGGTCGAGAAACTCGGCGGCCAGCATCACGGCTACCTGATGCCGTCCGAAGGCGCGAACAACATCGCGCTGGCGTCCTTCAGCTTCCCGTCGCTCGCGGAATACGAGCAGTACCGGAAGGCCTCCTTCGCCGATCCGGAGTGCCAGGCCGCGTTCCGGTACGCTGAAGAGACGCGGTGCATCGTGAGCTACGAGCGCACCTTCTTTCGCCCCGTCTGGCGCTGACGGCGCTCAGCCGCCGCTCTCGCGGTGCCGGATCAGGCGATCCGCATCCGCTCCTGGTGTGTTCCTTCTTCCGCGATCAGTCGATGGTGATGTGCGCCGCCTTGATCACGCGGTCCCAGCGGCCGATCTCGCTCCCGATCAACTGGCCGAAGACCTGTGGCGTGGCAGGCGTGGCTTCGGCGCCTTCGGCGGCAAGGCGCATCCGGACTTCCGACGATTCGAGAGACCGATTGATCTGCTGGTTGAGCATCGACACGATCTCGGGCGGCGTGCCCGCGGGCGCGACCACGCCGTACCACTGGTCGGCCTCGAAACCGCGAGTCCCTGCGACGCCGCTTTCTGCGACCGTCGGCACGTCCGGCAGCAGCGCGATGCGGCGCGGACTCGAAACCGCCAGCGCACGGATCGTCCCGGCCTTGATGTGCGGCAGCAGCGCCGGTGCACCCGTGAAGAGCACCTGCACCTGACCGGCGAGCAGGTCGTTCACGGACGGCGCCGTGCCGCGGTACGGGATGTGCAGGAACGAAGTCCCGGTCTGCAGCTTGAGGTACTCCATGGTGACGTGGGCCGCGCTCCCGTTGCCGCCCGATCCATAGGCCAGCTGCCCCGGGCGCGCCTTGGCCAGCGCGACCAGCTCGCCGAGGGTACGGGCCGGCACCGATGCGTGAACCACGAGGACGTTCGGCACGCGCGCGACCCACGCCACGGGCGCGAAGCTGCGAACCGGGTCGTAGCCCAGCTTCGGGTACAGCGAGGGATTGACGGCCAGCGTCCCGATGTGCCCCATGAGCAGGGTGTAGCCGTCCGCGGGCGCCTTCGCCACCTTCTCCGCGCCGACCGATCCGCCGGCGCCGGGCACGTTCTCGACCACCACGGCCTGGCCCCAGGCGCGTCCCAGCTCCTGGCCGATGGCGCGGCCGAGCACGTCGGAGGAGCCCCCGGGCGTGAACGGAACGATGAGGTGCGGCGGCCGCGTCGGATAGCTCTGCGCCATGGCGTTGCGGGCGGCTGGCAGCAGCGCGCCGCCTGCGATCGACAGGCAGAGGCTGCGGCGGAGGATGTCGGTGCTCATCGGGTTTCAGTCCGGCTTGATGCTGGCTTCGCGGATCAGCTTGCCGTAGCGCGCGGCATCGGTCCTGACCAGCTTCTCGAACAGCTCCGGCGCACCCGGCAGCGGGACGCCGCCCGCGGCAGCCAGCTGGTCGCGCACCTCGCTCGATGCGAGCGCCTTCTGCACGGCCTCGTGCAACTTCGCGACGATGGGCTTCGGCAGGCCGGCCGGCGCGACGAAGCCATACCAGACGCTGGACTCGAACCCCGGGTAGCCGGACTCGGCCACGGTCGGCACGCCGGGCAGCACCGCCGAGCGCTCGGGGCTCATGACCGCCAGCACGCGCAGCTTGCCGGACTTCGCCAGCGGCAGCGCCTCCAGCGCGTTGATGGCCACGACGTCCACGTGCCCGCCCAGGACATCCGTCAGGGCCTGTGCACCGCCCTTGTACGGAACGTGGCGCACCGAGAGTCCGGCCGTGTGCTGGAACAGCTCCATCGCCAGGTGCGGGGTCGAGCCGTTGCCCGGCGTCGCGACGCTGATCGTGCCGGGCTTGGCCTTGGCAGCGGCCAACAGTTGCGCCAGCGTCTTGATGTCCGAGCCTTCGCGCACGGCAAACACCACGGGCACCCTTCCGACTGCCGCGACAGTCGTGAAGTCGCGCTCCAGGTCGTAGGGCGCGGGCTGGAACAGGGCCGGATTCACCGCCAGCGCGTTGGCCGCCAGCAGCAGCGTGTAGCCGTCGGGCGGGCTGGCGATGAGCGACTTGACGGCGATGTTCGTCCCGGCGCCCGGCTTGTTCTCGACGATGACCGGCTGGCCGAGGGTCGCCGACATGCGCTGGCCGACCGAACGCGCGATGGCATCCACCGCGCCGCCTGCGCTGTAGCCGACAAGAATCCTGATCGGCCGCGATGGATAGGCGTCGGCAGCCGACGCGCTCAGGATGCCGATTGGCAGCAAAGCGGCCAGCACCAGCGCGCAGCGAAGGAAGAGAGATTTCATAGGGGATCCCGAAAATGAAAGGAACGGGCCGACGCCCTGCGGGCGACCGGCCGGCGGAAGTCAGCGCTGGTCCGCAACGGGCGCCGAATCCCAGGTTTGGGACTTGGCGTCCTTGCCTGCAACCGAATACAGCGCACCCGGCGCATTGCGCGTCTGCTGGAACGCCTCCAGCGTCTCCCCGCGCATCGCGGCATAGATGTGGAGGTTGGAGACACCGACGACGGCACCGAGCTTCTCGAGCATGAAGAAGATCACGCCATAGTGGATCAGCCCGCGCCAGTCACGGTGGCGAACGAGATCGCGCTCCTTCGCCGTCAGTCCTGCCGCCTCGAAGGAGGCCTCTTCATCGGCGAGGAAGTGCGCCCGGTGCTCGGGACGTGTCATCCCGTGCAGGAACTTGTTGAGGCGATAGGCGCGCACGCTCGTCTCCAGCGTGAACGGGTATGTGCCCTTCAGCGCTTCGACGCCGGCCAGCTGCTCGCCCATGTGGCGGCGGTGCCGCTCGATCTCGCCCGCGATGGGCGGGCTCGCGAGGTTCTCGTAGATCTGGGTCGCGATGCCCGTCATCGATGGGAGGTAGTAGCTCTGGTGCGTCTTGCGCACATTGGCCGAGAGCGCGCCCCGCATGACCAGCCACATGATGACTTCGGCACCCTCCATGCCCCCCAGGGTCGCGAGTTCGGCCTGCGTCATCTCGGTGAGCCGAACCGGGTCGTTCTCGATGAGTTCGAGAAACCGGGCATCCCACGCGGTGTTGTTGAAGCCGGCGCGCTCGCCATGCACCTGGTGCGACAGGCCGCCGGTGGCGACGATGGCGACCTTCAGGTCTTCCGGATAGCTTTCGATCGCACGCCGCAGCGCCTGCCCCAGCCGATAGCAGCGGCGGGCCGAAGGCACGGGCGACTGCAGCACGCCCACCTGCAGCGGAATGACGGGCACCGACCATTCGGGTTCGTGCGGGCACAGCAGCGACAGCGGCGAGAACACGCCGTGGTCCAGCGCCCGGTCCTGGGAGAAGGACATGTCGAACTCGTCGGCCACCAGCGAGCGGCCGATGTGCCGCGCCAGTGCCGGATGCCCGGCCACCGAAGGCAGGTCGCGTGCGCCGCCGCCTTCGTCCGCCACCTCGTGACGCTCGCCGACGCCGAGAGCGAAGGCCGAGTAGTGGTCGAAGAAGAAGGAACTGACGTGGTCGTTGTAGATGAAGAACAGCACGTCGGGCCTGCGCTCGGCCAGCCAGCGCTGCACCGGCTCGAAGGCCGCGAAGATGGGTGCCCAGACCGGATCGTCCTGCTTGTTCTTGTCGAACGCGAAGCCGATGGTCGGGGTGTGGGAGCAGGCGACGGCGCCGATGATGCTGGCCATGGTGTTGCCGATCAGTCGATGTAGCGCAGGCCGGCCTTGGCCAGCGGCTCGCGCATCGCATACATGTCGAGGCCGAGTTCGCCCGCCGCGAAGCGCGCACGCTTGCCCGTCTCGTTGGCCTCGCGGGCTTCCGCCGCATCGGCCACTTCCTGCGCGCGCGCAGCCGGCACCAAGACGACGCCGTCTATGTCGGCCACCACGACGTCACCGGGGTTCACCAAAGCACCGGCGCACACCACCGGCACGTTGACGGAGCCGAGCGTCGCCTTGATCGTGCCCTTCGAATGGATCGCACGGCTGAACACGGGGAAGTTCATCGCGGTGAGGTCACGCACATCGCGCACGCCGCCATCGATCACGAGGCCCTTGCAGCCGCGCGCCTTGAACGAGGTCGCCAGCAGGTCACCGAAGAAGCCGTCCGTGCTGTCGCTGGTGCAGCCGGCGACCACCACGTCGCCGGGCTGGATCTGCTCGGCCGCCACGTGCAGCATCCAGTTGTCGCCGGGCTGCAGCAGCACGGTGACGGCCGTGCCGCAGAAGCGCGCATCGGGATAGATCGGACGGATGCGGGGCTGCATCAACCCCAGGCGGCCAAGGGCCTCGTGCACGGTCGATACGCCGAAGCGCGAGAGCTTCTCGACCGCGGCGGGGTCGGCGCGCGCGATCCTGCGGTGCACGATGCCGAGTTGCTGGAGGGGGCTGGGTGTGGACATGTTCAGAGGCCTTTGGCGGTGAGCGCGCGATCGAGGCGCGGGTAGACACGGCGTGCGTTGCCTTCGTAGACCTTGAAGCGCGCTTCGTCGTCGAGCATCGGCGTGGCGTCGATGTAGCGCCGCGTGTCGTCGAAGGGGAAGCCGGTCTCGGGGTCGATGCCGCGCACGGCGCCGATCATCTCGCTCGCGAAGAGGATGTTGTCGACCGGAATCACGCGCGTCAGCAGGTCGATGCCCGGCTGGTGGTAGACGCAGGTGTCGAAGAAGATGTTGTTGAGCAGGTGGTCCTTGAGCAGGGGCTTCTTCAACTCCTGGGCGAGGCCGCGGAAGCGCCCCCAGTGGTAGGGCACCGCGCCGCCGCCGTGCGGGATCACGAAGCGCAGCGTCGGGAAGTCCTTGAACAGGTCCGAGGTCAGGCACTGCATGAAGGCCGTGGTGTCGGCATTCAGGTAGTGCGCGCCGGTGGTGTGGAAGCAGGCGTTGCAGCTCGTGCTCACGTGCACCATGGCCGGGATGTCGTGCTCGACCATCTTCTCGTAGATCGGATACCAGTGGCGGTCCGACAGCGGCGGCGAGGTCCAGTGACCGCCGGAAGGGTCGGGATTGAGGTTGATGCCGACGAAGCCGAAGTCCTTGACGCAACGCTCCAGCTCCGGGATGCAGGTGCGCGGATCGACGCCCGGCGACTGCGGCAGCATGGCCGCGCCGATGAAGTTGTCCGGGAAGAGCTGCGCGACGCGGTGGCACAGCTCGTTGCAGATCGCGGCCCAGGTGGCACTCGTCTCGAAATTGCCGATGTGGTGCGCCATGAAGCTCGCGCGCGGCGAGAAGATGGTCAGGTCGCTGCCGCGCTCGCGCATCTTCTGGAGCTGGTTGCTCTCGATGGACTCGCGGAGTTCGTCGTCGCTGATCTTCAGCGAAGCGGGCGAAGGGGTTTCCGCCGGATTGCCGAGGCTGGCGATCTGGCGGTTGCGCCATTCCTCCAGGGCTTTGGGCGCGGTGGTGTAGTGGCCGTGGCAGTCGATGATCATGCGGAGTCCAGTCGTTTTCGAATCGGGGATTGCATGGCGTAGTCTCCGCCGAACGGCGTTTCGCGGTTGTGCGTTCTGATTGCCCTGCGTTCTCATTTATTTATTGACGCAGGGTTAACCCGCCGTATGCTCTGCGCCTGCCGTTACTTACGGCAACAGAAGACGGGTCCATCGTTTTGGCATCGACAAAAGTTATCGAAACGCCCAAGGTCGCGCAGGCGGATCCCCTCTCGATCAACCTGCGGCATCTCCAGGCATTCGCCGGCGTGGCAACGGCCGGCAGCGTCACGCAGGCTGCGGAAAGCCTTTTTCGCGTCGCCTCGGCCGTGACACGGGCGGTCGGCGAGCTGGAGGCTTCGCTGGGCGTTCCGCTCTTCGAGCGCAAGGCGCGAGGCATGCTCCTCACCGTGTACGGCAAGGCCGTGTTCGCGCGTGCGATGCGCGTCCAGCAGGAGTTCATCGCGGCCAGCCAGGAATTGGTTCCGGAAGATGGGACGCGCAGGCTGGATGCGCGCGGCCTGCTGACCGCGATGTTCAGCGGCCGCAGGCTCGCGCTCTTCGCGGGACTGGCCGAGATGCACAACATGCCCGCCGTCGCGCGCGCCTTTGGCGTGACCCAGCCGGCGCTCAGCGCGCTGGTGCGCGACCTCGAAGCGCGGTCCGGGTGCATGCTGTTCACGCGCTCGGCGCGCGGCGTGAGGCCGACCCGGTCCGGCGAGCTGCTCGCATTCCGCTGCAAGCGGGCGCTGTCCGAACTGCGCAGCCTGGGCTCCGATCTCGCGGCGATACAGGGCGTGGTCCAGGGCAGCGTCGTGGTCGGCGCGCTCCCGCTCTCGCGCACGCTCATCCTTCCGGCGGCCATCTCGGCGCTGCTCGCCGAGCATCCGCGCGTGCATGTCGGCACGGTGGAGAGCCCTTACGAGGTCCTGGCCGCCGCGTTGCGAAGCGGCGAAGTGGACTTCATCCTGGGCGCACTCCGGCCCGAAGCGGAGGCGAAAGACCTGGCCCAGGAAGCACTGTTCGTTGACCGCATCTCGCTGATCGCGCGCGCCGACCATCCGCTGGCGACGGCCCCGCGCATCGGCTTCGCGCAACTGCAGCGCGCCGGCTGGGTGCTGTCCCGGCGAGGCTCGCCCTCACGCGAACTGCTGGAGCGCTTCTTCCGTCATTCCGGCCAACCGGCGCCGGAGCCCGCCGTCGAGACCGGCGACCTCGCCCTGCTGCGAGGGCTGCTCCTGCAGAGCGACATGGTGACGGCCATCTCCGCCCACCAGCTTCACTACGAAATCGAGGCCGGCACGCTGGTGGTGCTGAACTTCCCGCTGGCCAGCACGCAGCGGCAGATCGGCATCACGCAGCGCGGCGGCGCGTTGGCCGCGCCTTGCGCATTGGCACTCATGGAAGAGATCCGGCGCTGCGTGAAGCGGCTTCCGTCGTACTGAAGGACCTCGCCGATCAGTCTTCGAACGACTTCACCTCGACCGGCAGTTCGGGCGCGCGCCACCTGTAGCCGTCCGCCAGTGCGTTGCGTTCGGGGATGTCGCCGTTCCAGCGCAGGTTCAACAGGTCGGCGATCGTCCAGCCCGCCCAGTCCGCGCGAAAGGGACGGGCCTCGACCGCACTCCGCGGCGTGACCGGCGCGCCGCTGCGCCAGATGACGGTCGGGATCCTGTAGCCGGACGCGGTCATCGGACTGTGGCCTGCGTGGTCGCTGCCGTGTCCCACCTCCTGCCCGTGGTCGGAAAGGTACATCCAGGCCCGGTAGCCGCCGGTCTTCCCTGCGCTGCGGGTCAGTTGCAGGGTCTCGGAAACGACGAAGTCGTGATAGAGCAGCGCCGCGTCGTATTCCTGGCGGAACTTGCGCACCCATGCGGAGCGGCCGTTCCGCTCCAGCGCTTCCTCGACGCCGTCGTCCTCGTCGTCGAACGGATTGGCGCCCTCGGGGAAGCGGAGGCTGTAGTGCGGATGTGCGCCCATGAGGTGCACCACGATCAGCTTGCGCTCGGCCGAGTCCTCGATCGCTTCCTGCACGCAGTCGAGCAACTCGCCATCCAGCGAAGCGCCGGCGCGGCCCGGTGTACGGTTCACGAGTTCGACCACGTCGGCGAACCTCGCATGCTGCTGCTCGATCGCGACGTCGTCGTGGTTGCTCATCCACCAGACCTTGTAGCCGGCGGCGCGCGCGAGCGCCAGGACATGCTGGGGCCGCTCGGTCGGGGGCGCGCCGAAATTGAGCATGTTGTGCAGCGACGGGATGGTGCTCGCGTCGACCGACCACGCGTTTCGCATCACCAGCATCTGATCCCGCAGTTGCGCCTTGTTCGCCTGGAGCCGCGGCGTCGTCGCGCGCTCGTAGCCGTAGAGAGACATGTTGTCGCGATTGATGCTGTCGGTGATGACCAGCACGACGGTCGCCAGGCCCTCCCGCGCGACCACCGGCGCCGCGGCCTTCGCACGCACCAACGCGAGGTCGCGCGCCTGCTGCCGATCGGCCCAGCCTGCACTGAGTGCCTGGATCGATTGGCTCCAGTGAGCCCAGAAGATGGCCGGATGCAGCCGGCGCCAGGGTTTGCTCAGGTAGGCGACGCTGCCGACCAGGAGCGCCGCCATCAGCATGGCCACGGCCCAGCGCGGCCGCCGCGCGCTCTGGCGTGCGCCGCGCAGCGCGTACCGCCAGGTGACGAGACCGGCCAGCAGGATCGCGCCGGACCAGACCAGCATCGCTCGCCAATGCATCGACAGGTATTCGCCAGTCTCCCGGCTGTTGGTGTTGGCCGCCGCGGATTGCACGAGCGAACTGTCCGGTGCAGCCTGGTAGGTATCGAGCAAATAGCCGCGAATCACGCCGTCGAATGCGAATCCCATGACCCAGAGCCAGACGAGGACGGATCGCACGCGATGCAGCCAGGGCGTGCGCACGGGCCACGCCAGCCACGCGAGCGCGGGCATCGCAAGCGCCATGAGTTGCGCCACCCGCCGGCCGTCATGCCCCAGTGCGATCAGGGCCAGCAGGACGACACCGACGACGGTCCACGCGAGCAGGTGGTCTTTGTCGGTGCCACCCCGGCCGTTGGTTTGTGGGCGCGTGCTGTGGGTCATGGGCGGCGGATTCTGACAGCGCCCGGGCGCGCAGCCCTCGCAAACCCCCAAGCTGTCCGGGAAATTCAAACGCGCGTGAAGTCCTTCGCCTGCCTCAAATCGGGGCCTCCAGGAACCCCTTTGCCGAACGGTATGCGCTTGCCGGCGCGCAAGGATGCACCGGCGGCGTCAGACCCGCTGTGTCCTGCGGATGGCATCCGGCGATCTACGGACCTGCCTGCGCATCAGTCGCTCGATGCGGGTCGGCGGTTCGCGGTGGATGAGCACGTCGATGATCCACCCCCCGGCCACGAGCAATGCGAGGACGACAAGTGTGCAGATCTCTGAGTCCATGGTCCGCTCCGGAAGTCGACGAAGTGGAGCACTTTGCCCTCGCGCGTGCGCGTTGGGAATCGGCCAAACAGACTGCGTGGTATTTGAGCGAAAAGTGACGTAGTTACTTTTCTCAGCCCTTCAGTCCGCTCGCGCGCCATTCCCTCACCCGGACGGCGCGCTCGATGGCGGTGGCCAGCTCGTCCTGGTTGAAGGGCTTGGCCAGCTTGGAGGTGAACACGGACAGGCCCTGGGGCAGCTCGGCATAACCGGTTGCGAGAATCAGCGGGAGTTCAGGACGTTGCTTGCGGATGACCTCGAAAAGCTGCGTACCCGTCATGCCCGGCATCAGGTGGTCCGACAGGACCAGCCCGACCGATGGCTCGCCGAGCACCATGTCCAGCGCCTCCTGCCCGGAACTCGCGGTCATGACCGTGTGCCCCAGGTCCTCGAGCATCGACGCGGTATTGGAGAGCACCAGGCTGTCGTCATCCACGACCACAACCCTCAGCGACTGGCCGGGATGCAGACTGCTCGTTTCCGCCGCCGGCTCGCGCTCGATGGCAGCCGCCTCGCCGAGCGCGACCGGCAGCCAGAGCGCGGCCGTGGTGCCGACACCTTCCGCGCTCGTCAGGACGAACTGGCCGCCCGACTGCGCCGCCAGTCCCTGCACCATCGGCAGCCCCAGCCCGGTACCCTTGCCGACACCCTTCGTCGTGAAGAAAGGCTCCACGGCGCGTTCGAGCGTCGCTGCGTCCATGCCCGAACCGGTGTCGGAAATGAGCAGCCCCACATAGTTGCCCGGCCGGAGGCCTGGCCCGTCGGTGACGGTCTTCTCCTCGACCTTGAGTTCGAGCTGGCCGCCGTCGGGCATCGCGTCGCGCGCGTTGACGGCAAGGTTGAGGATGGCGAGTTCGAGCTGGTTGGGGTCCACCAGCACGCGCGCCGGCGCGGCCGGGAAAACGGTCGCCACCTGGATCGTCGATCCGAGCGTCCGCCGTAGCATCTCCCGCATGCCGGCGATGAGCTTCGGCACATCGACGGCGACCGGGGCCAGGTCCTGCCGCCGCGCGAAGGACAGCATGCGCTGCGTCAGCGCCGCACCGCGCCGCGCACCCTGGATCGCGTTGTTCACGAGGCCCTGCAGCTTCTCGTCGGCGGCCGGCAGGCGTCGCCGGAGCAGCTCCAGGCTGCTCAGGACCACCATCAGCAGGTTGTTGAAGTCGTGCGCGACGCCGCCGGTGAGCTGCCCGATCGCGTCGAGCTTCTGCGCCTGGAACAGCGCATCCCGCGCCTTCTCGAGTTCGAACTGAGCGCGTCGCTTCTCGGTGATGTCGCGGGTGATCTTGGCGAAGCCGACGAGCTTGCCCTCGCCGTTGAAGATGGGGTCGACCACCGCATTGGCCCAGAACTCGGTCCCGTCCTTGCGGACTCGCCAGCCCTCGCTTTCGAAGCGGCCTTCCGCCGCCGCCGTCGCCAGCGCCCTGGCGGGCTCGCCGCGCTCGCGGTCCTCCTGGCGATAGAAGCGCGAGAAATGGGTGCCGATGGCCTCGTCGGGTGCGTAGCCCTTGGCACGCTCGGCGCCGGCATTCCAGCTCGTGATGACGCCTTCGGGATCGAGCATGTAGATCGCGTAGTCGGTCACCGCCTGCACGAGCATCCGGAACTGCTCCTCGCTGCGCCGCAGTGCCTCTTCCGCACTGCGCCGGTCGCTGAGGTCGCGGGTCACTTTCGCGTAGCCGATGAGTTCGCCCTCCGACGACCGGATCGGATGGACCAGCACCTGCGCCCAGAAACGCCGTCCGTCCTTGCAGACGCGCCAGCCCTCGGTCTCGTAGCGGCCCTCGCGCGCGGTGGTCGTCAAGGTCAGGGTCGGCGCGCCGGCGCTGATGTCTTCCGGCGTGTAGAAGGTGGAGAAGTGGCGCCCCAGGATTTCCGGCTCGGTGTAGCCCTTCAGGCGCTGCGCGCCCGAGTTCCAGCTCACCACGAAGCCATCGGGGTCCAGCATGTAGATCGCGTACTCCTCGACGGCATCGACGAGCAGGCGGTACCGCTCCTCGGCTCCGAGCGTCGTGGCGAATTTCGAAAGCGGGTCCAACGGGGATGGTTCCTTGCGTGCGTCGCGCCGAGGCGGCCGACCGGGCATGTTCAGCGCGCGCGAATCACGTCCGAGACGACGCCGTTCTCGTTGACGGTGCAATTGATCGCCGGCTGTCCGGGGCCGATGCTGAGTGTGACCACGTAGAAGCCGTCCGTCATCGTGGTCATGTCACTCACCGGCTTCACGTTTTCCTTCGGCACCTTGAATTCGCGGGCGACGGAGTCGACGCAACTGTTGCGCGACACCTGCGGCGACGCGAAGCCCGCGAAGATCGCGGGAGGCTTGTAGCCGTCGATCGTCGCGGGGGGCGGGTAGCTGGTGCAGCCACTGGCGATGGCGCAGAGGGCAATGGCGGCCGACGGGAACCGATTGCGGACGGGCATGCTGTCTCCTTGAACTGTGCGCCATTACACGATAAACCGGCACGGCCGCACAGGGCATACTTGATCGGATCACAACTGGCATGAATCCCTGAAATGGACAAAGAAGTCGACCCCGCGGTACTGGCGGTCATCAACGAAAAGCGCCTGACGGGCGAGAAGCGCACGCCTGTCGAGATCATTGCCAGGATGGGTGTCTTCGATGCGCGCCAGAAGGCGTCCGACCACGCCTGGCTGGCAACGGGCGACATCGTCATCGCCACCATCTGGGCGGAGTTCGTGAGCGTCGGCTCGGGCGGGCAATGGTTCTATCTCGAATCGCTGGACCCGCATCACAAGGTCGGCGGCGGCACGCGGAGCGACCTGCAGATCCAGCGCGCCAAGGACCGGCTCGCCCTGCTCAAGCGGACGATGGACGCGGGCCTCGGCCTGAGGACCGTGCTGCAGACGAACCGTGTCGCCATCCAGGACATCGAGACCGACCGGGCCGCCAAGGTCTCGACGCGCGTGCCCGACGACCAGGAATGGCACATCGCCGCCTGGGACCCGCCGCAGAAGATCGCGGTGCTGGTTCGCGGCGCGCGCGGGTGGGTACCGTCCGACGAGGAGGTCGCGTCGGCACGCGCGCGCGGCAGTGTGCCGGCGGCGCCGGCGGACGGCCCGTCCGGCCAGGCATCCGCCGAAGACGCCCAGGCCGCTGCAATGGCCTACCTGACACGCCACTTCGCGGGCTATGGCTACAAGGCCGAGAACGTGTCCGATCAGAAACTGGGCTACGACATCGAGGTCTCGGACAAGAAGGGCGCCACGCTCCTCAAGCTGGCGGTCAAAGGCACCACGACCGGCGTGACCACCTACCGGCTCACCGGCGAGGAGCGCGCTTGCGCCAAGCGCGGAGATCCGTGGCGGCTGGCGGTGGTCACAGACGCCATCGGTCCCGCCGCGCAGCACAAGCTCTACAAGCCGTCCGAGGTCGACAAGGCGCCGGGGCTCGAACCGCTCCTCGACTGACTGGCGGATGGCTCAGGCGCCGAGTTCCGCCTGGGCCCGAAGCACCGACTTGTTCGAAACGTCCACCACGCCCGAGAAGGGTGTGTCGAGTTCCAGGATGATGAAGATCGAGCACGCGAAGGCGAGCGCACAGATGCCCAGGGCCACGCTCACGCTCTTGTTGATGATCGTGAACGCCCCGAGCCCGACATAGATGACCACCACCCACCCGCAGACGATGAAGAGCAGTGCGGCCGGCACCGAACTGTCCTGCCGCTCCGCGGTGAGCACCCGGTTCTGCGCAATGTCGGTGGACAGCTGCATCGAGCGCGACTGATACCAGCGCTGGGCGTCATTGCCCGGCGTCAGGGAGAGGATGGTCTGCTGCAGCCGCGTGATCTCGTGGAGGTCGGCGGAGTACCGGGCGCCGTCCTCGCGCGGCGCCTCTCGCCGATGTTCCGTCAGCTGAAGGATGCGATCGAGGACGGTGCGGACCTGGGCGCGCGCCGGACGGGATTCTTCGCCGAAGCCCACGAGCGCTCGGTCCAGCAGCACGATCGATGTCGAGAGCTGGACCAGTTCCGCCTCCCGTTCGTCGAACGAGCGCTTGGCCGAGGTGATCATCAGCCCGAGCACCAGTGCGAGCAGGGTGGCCAGCATGCCGATGGCGATCTTCGCGGAATCGCGTGCGTCGCTCACCAGGTGATGTTCCGGCAGGAGCGACGACAGGCGCACGCCCAGCCACAACCCGAAAAGCGTCAGCAGGAAGACCAGGACGGCCAGCACGTAGGAAGTCATCGGTCGGCACGATACCAACTTCCACGCGTGTCCAGCGTGCGCCCGGCAGGGCGCGGTCACTTGAAGGGTGAGGAGCCCGATCCGTTCGCGACCTGGCCGGGGGGAAGATGAACCAGGGTGAGCGCGGTCCAGCGGATCTCCTGGTCCTGGCCGATCTGGAGCAACTGGAGGCTCTGCAGCGCCTGCATCAGTTCGCGGAACTTGTCGCCCGCCCCGTCGCCCCAGGGGGTGTTGGGCGGCGCCAGTTTCATGCCGGCTCGCAGCACCGCCTCCGGGGCGGACTCCTTGCGGCCCACGTCCGTTTCCAGATAGAGCCGGATCAACAGGCGCGCATGCTCGCTCGTGAGCTTGGCCTTTTCCGGCCCGAGCACCGTGGCCAGCGCGGCAGTGAACGCGACCAGGCTTCCGTTCCACTGCCGGGGCGCAGGACCCAGTGCTTCAAGCAGCGTTCCGACCAGCGCCCAGCTGGGCAGGTGCAGGCGTCGCGGCTGGCGGTCATCAGCGACATCCTGGGTGGCGACGCGCACGGCGTCCGCCAGGTTCCCCGTCAGGTAGTCGGCCGCGCCGAGCACCGAAGGCCAGGTATGGATGTCGTTGCAGAACTCGACGATCTCGCCCTGGCGCTCCCGCCCGGTCGCGAGGGCCTCGAGCACCGCGCGGAACACCAGTTGCTCGTTCTTCGTCGGATGCCAGGCGCGCGGCAGAACTTGCCCCACGCTCGGCGCGAGGTCGTCGAGCACGCCGCGCCGCAGCACCCACAGCTTTCGCTTCCCGCTCGAAGGCAGGAAAGTCTCCGGATGGAAAGCGTTCCACAGATCCACCTGGCGCGACGGCGGAAGCGCACTCATCGCACCATCGAATGCCGCCTGACTCGACGCCACCAGCCCAACGTATTCGGCGACGCTCAGGCGACGTGTTCCTCGCGGGAAGGCGTGCTCGGAAGCATGCGCTTCGCTGTCCGTTCTTCGATTTCCCAGTGGTGCCACGCGCCAGAGTTTCGCACCACACCGGGGAATATTGGTACTTTTGTTTTCAATTGCATCAGAAGTTTGGCGCCCGCCGCCTTGGCACAAACGGGGAGTTGCGGCTCACTCAGCCGCGCGCCACCGGCCCGACTCGGGACACACTTCGACACGCACGCCGTTCCGCCAGACCTGCTCTTCATCCAGTTGCAACGAAGTCGACGGATCGACGTCGAAGGCGACCTGAAGGAGGCGCCCGACCTTGGCGTCCTCGATGGGAAGCTCCCAGGTCAGGAATACCTGCGTGCAATCCGGGTCCGACGCGAAGTCGGCCACATCGAAACCGCTGCTGCCGCGCCGGGCCACGGCGTGCGGCTGGCCGGTGTCGAACACGAGGGCCGTGCCCCGGGTCAGCGGGATGCGATGACCGGTGGACGGGAAATGCACGTCCAGCCCCTTGTCCTCGCTCACGAAGAGATTGCAGAAGGCCGCGCCGCCATAGTGCGCGCCGTCATGGTGGTACCTGGCGCCGTGGCAGGCCATCAGCGCGACGTCGGAAGCGGCGAGCACTTCTTGCAGGCCGAGCGCACGCGTCCAGTCGCTCATCGCCTGCACGCACTGCCTGTAGGCCGGCCAGCGTGCGCGGGCGCGTGCCAAGGGCAATGCCTCGACGTCGCCCGGTTCCAGGCCCAGCCGCGACGAGATTTCCCTTTCCCAATCGGCGACCAGCCTGGCGGGGGGCGCAGGCACGTCGAGCGTGGTGGACAGCACGACATTGCTCACGCTCCGGCTGCGGATGACATCGCCGCTCCAGAAATAGGAAACCAGCGGGTCTGGCTCGCGCCGCGATGGGGGGGCATCACTCATCCGGGGCAGTGTAGTAAGGCGCGCCGCCTGAACGGACTGCGCTTTGGCCTGTGGCCTGCGTCGACAGAACCGGGCGTCTCCGCCATGATGGGCACGGCGATGATCTTCCGCATGCACTCCCCCGGCCTTGCTGGCCCACGCTCGCCATGCTGAGCATCCGCGCCCTGCGCTCGGTCCACGGCGGCCCTTTCGACCTCGACCTCGGACGTGGCGAATGCGCGAGCATCGTCGGCCCCTCGGGCGTGGGCAAGAGCCTGTTCCTGCGGCTCATCGCCGATCTCGATCCCGGCAGCGGCAGCGTCGCGCTGGACGGCCAGCCACGGGAAGCCTGGCGCCCGATGGCGTGGCGCCGGCAGGTCGTCTACCAGGCCGCGGAGCCTGCCTGGTGGCAAGCGACGGTGGGACCGCACTTCCCTGACGGATCGATCGAGACCCTCCGGACCGCCCTGCCCTTGCTGCATCTTCCGGCCGACATCCTCGATGCCGAGGTCGCCCGGCTCTCGACCGGCGAGCGGCAGCGGCTCGCCTTGCTCCGCTCGCTCTCCCGCGAGCCCGCGGTGCTCCTGCTGGACGAGCCGACCGCCTCGCTCGACGCCGCATCGACCCTGGCGATGGAATCGCTCCTGAAGGCTCGCGTGCAAGGCGGCCTGTCGATCCTCTGGGTCACTCACTCGACGGAGCAGGCCGCGCGCGTGAGCCAGCGCCGCTACGCCATGACGCGCGAAGGGCTGCAGGCGCTGTGAACCACGTCGTGCACCTCGGCGCGCTCGACGTGGCGCTGGCGGCGTCGCTGGTCCTCGTCAGCGCCGTGGCCTCGCTGCTGCTGCACCTCGACCTGCACCGCCAGGTGCTCTGGGCCGCGACGCGCATGGTCGTCCAGCTCCTGCTCGTCGGCCTGCTGCTGCGCATCGTGTTCAGGGCGGCGTCGCCGGCGGTCACGCTCGTCATCGTGCTGTTGATGATCGCGGCCGCCGCGCGCGAGGTAGCGGTGCGTCCGACGCGCAGGCTGCGAGCGGCCGGCAACTACCGCATCAGCGCGACCGTCGTCGGCCTCTCCAGCGTCGCGACCGTCGCGCTCGCGCTGATGACGGCAATCCGCCCCGACCCGTGGTACGACCCGCGCTATGCCATCCCGCTGATGGGCATCGTGCTGGGGAGCGTGCTCAACTCGGCGAGCCTCGGGCTCGATGGCTTCCTGGAAGGCGTGGTGATACGGCGCCCGGCGATCGAGGCGCAGCTCGCACTGGGCGCCTCTATCCATGAGGCACTGGGCGAGCTGCTGCGGTCCTCGATACGGCGGGCGATGATCCCCATCGTCAACCAGATGTCGGCGGCCGGCATCATCACGCTGCCCGGCATCATGACCGGCCAGCTGCTGGCGGGCATGGACCCGATCGAGGCGGTGAAGTACCAGATCCTGCTGCTCTTCCTGCTGACGGGCGCGGGCGGGCTGGCCGCGGCCGGCGCGGTGTACTTGGCGGCACGGGCCATCACCGACGAGCGGCAGCGCCTTCGGCTGGACCGGCTCTCGACACGGGCAGCGGCAGGCAAGCGTTGAGAGCGCGCCGTCGTTCGCCGCCAACACCACCCGCCTGCGGGGCTCTCTCGACCTTTCACCTCGCCGTCAGAACGCTGGCAAGCTGGTACGCTCAGGCGAACAGTAGGTCGAATGACTGACGTCGCCACAAACCGCCGCAAGAACCTCCACACGTTGTGCGCCCTCTACGGGTACGCGCTCGTGGCCCACTCCCTCCAGGTCGAACGTGCGGCGCTCCTGCGCTTGCCCGAGGATGCGGAGGTTCCGGAAGCCCTGGCGCGCCACCTCGAGGTCGAACTGGACGTCCCGCCCTTCTGCCTGGACTGGGAGCCCGACCGACTGCCCGCGCCGCCTTCGGTGACCGATGGCCACCTGGTGCTCGGCGTCCTGCTGGACATGGTCGAGCGGTACAACCCCAGCCTGCCCGCCGAGAAGCTCGGCATCCTCTGCCACATGGCCTTCGATCGCTTCTTTCGCAAGGGAAAGCTCGAAGCCCACTACCTCGGGCAGCTCGTCGGCCTCACGCTGCCCTGATCCGCGGGCCCGCGGCCTTCGGACTCACTCCGCCTCGATGCCCGCCTGCTTGACGACCTTGCCCCACTTGGCGAGGTCGGACTTGATCAGCGCGGCGTACTCCTGCGGCGTTCCGCCCTGGACCTCGATGCCGGCAGCCTCCAGCTTGGACCGCACATCAGGCATCTTCAGCGCGGCATTGATTTCGGCATTGAGCTTGTCCACGATCGCCTTGGGCGTGCCGGCCGGCGCCAGGAAGCCGCCATTCGTGTTGGCGTCGTAGCCCTTGAGCCCCTGTTCCTCCGCGGTCGGCACGTCCGGCAGGGACGATGTCCGCTTCCGGGTCGACACCGCGATCGCGCGCGCGTTGCCAGCCTTCACCTGCGACTGGATGGCGCTGACCGTGTCGATGTAGAGCGCGGTGCGCCCGGCCAGCAGGTCCGGCTGGGCGGCGGAGGAGCCCTTGTACGGGACCAGCAGCATCTGCACCCCGGTGGACATGCGGAACATCTCGGCCGCCATTTCCTGCGCGCTGCCGCGGCCGGAGGTCGCGACCTTGGCCTGATCGGGATTCGCCTTCATCCACGCCACGAACTCGGGCAGCGTCTTGGCGGGAATCTTCGGGTAGATGGCGAACACCAGCGGAACCTCATGGGTGTAGACGATGGGCTCGAAGCTCTTCTCCGGATCCCAGCCGAGGTTCTTGAAGAGGAACTTGTTGATGTTGTGGCTGCCGCCCACGATGCCGATCGTGTAGCCATCGGGCACCGATTTGGCGAGGACATCGGTGCCGAGGTTGTTGGATGCGCCGGGCCTGTTGTCGATGACCACCGGTTGCCCCATCGACTTCGTGAGCTTCTCTCCGACGACGCGGGCAATCGTGTCGATCGCACCGCCCGGCGGCGCAGGCACGATGATCTTGATGGCATGGGTCGGGTAGGCCTGCGCTGAAGCCAGGACCGGCACCACGGCCAGGGACGCCGAGACGGCGAGGATCTTGAACAGGGATCGGGGTTGCATGGATGTCTCCTTATGGGTGGGGGCAAACGTCAGGCGGCGCTTGCTAGCCGCGCCCGACGAAGGGCATGGCGCTGGCCATGATGGTCATGTTGAGCACGTTGGCGCCGAGCGGCAGCGCGGCGATGTGGCGCACCGCGTCGGCGACGTGGTTCGCGTCCATCATGGGTTCGGGCGCGACCGTGCCATTGGCCTGCAGCACGCCGCGCGTCATGCGCTCGGACAGTTCGGTCAGTGCATTGCCGATGTCGATCTGGCTGGCCACGATGCCGAAGGCACGGCCGTCGAGCGCCAACGCCTTGGTGAGGCCCGACACCGCATGCTTGCTGGCGGTGTAGGGCGCCGTGAAGGGGCGCGGGGTCTGCGACGAGACCGAACCGTTGTTGATGATGCGCCCGCCCTGCGGCGACTGGCGGCGCATCAGGCCGAAGGCCGCGCGCGCGCACAGGAACACACCGGTCACGTTGGTGTTCAGCACGCTGAACCACTTGTCCAGGGGCAGCTCGTCCATCGGCACCGCCGGAGCGTTCACGCCCGCGTTGTTGAAGAGCAGGTCGAGTCGGCCGAAGCGGGCTTCGATCGCGGCGAACAGCGCCTGCACGCTGACCGGGTCGGTCACGTCGGTGGGCACGGCCATGGCCGCCTGTCCCCGGCCCTCGGCCTCGGCCGCCAGCGACTGCAGTGGCTCGGCCCGACGTCCGGCCAGCACCACGGCCCAGCCGTCGTTGAGCAGTCCGAGGGCCACGCAGCGGCCGATGCCGCTGCCTGCGCCGGTGACCAGCGCGATCTTTCTGGAAGGGGTTGCGTTCAAGGGGCGTCTCCTGATGGCGTTGAATTGGAATGGCGGGAACGAGGGGGAAGGGTGTGATCGCTGTGGACGGTCATGGAAAACCGGCCGATGTCCTCCACGCCGCCGCTCACGACGTCGCCTGGTTGCAGCGGGCCCACGCCTGCCGGCGTGCCGGTGTAGATCAGATCGCCCGGCGCGAGCGTCACCGACCTCGACAGCATCGCCACCAGCTCGGGGACTGTCCACATGAGATCGGACAGGTCGGCGCGCTGGCGTTCGACGCCGTTGACCGTCAGCCACACGGCCCCCTGTCGGGGATGCCCGCAAACCGCAGCCGGCACCAGGTGAGAGCAAGGGGCCGAGTGGTCGAAGGCTTTCGCGGCCTCCCACGGGCCACCCGTGCGCTTGGCCTGCTGCTGCAGATCGCGCCGCGTGAGATCGAGTCCCGCGGCATAGCCCCAGATGTGATCCGATTCCACCTGTTCCGGGTCGATGTCCCGGCCGCCGCGGCCGATCGCCACGACCAGTTCGATCTCGTGGCAGAAGTCGTCGGTGCCCGGTGGATAGGGCAGGAGCCCCGCCGCCTGCACCACCGCGCTGGCAGGCTTCATGAACCAGGCCGGCAGTTCCAATGACGGCTTGTCCTGGCCCCACCGGTAGTTGCGACCGATGCAGTACACACGTCCCACGGGAAAGACCGCTTCACTGCCCGCCACCGGCAGGGTGGTCGGCTCAGGCGCGGGAAAGACGAGGCTCGCCATGCGCCCACTCAGGTCGTCAGGCTCATCGCCGGGCGTTCGCACGCGAGCGCCTGGGCCACACTGTCGAGCACCATCCTGGCCATGGCGGTGCGGGTCTCCCAGGTGGCACTGGCGCGGTGGGCCTGGAGGGTCACGTTGTCGGATTGGCGCAGCGCGGAAGGAACGCGGGGTTCGTCGACGAACACGTCCAGCCCCGCGCCGGCGATGCGCCCGCTGGTCAGCGCAGCCGTCAGGTCCGGCTCGTTGACCAGTCGGCCGCGCGCCACGTTGACCAGGAAGCCCCGCGGGCCGAGCGCATCGAGCACGGCCGCGTCGACGATGCCTTCGGCCTTGTCCGCTGCCGCGCACAGCACCAGCGCGTCCGAATTCCGAGCGAGTTCGACCAGGTCCGGCACGAACCGGTGGGCCACGTCGTCCATGGCGCGCAGGTCGGTATAGGCAATCGGGCATCCGAAGGCCGCCGCGCGGGCCGCGACGGCGCGGCCGACCCGCCCCATCCCGACGATCCCGACGCGCATGCCGCTGAAACGGCGCGCCAGCGGGATGGCACTGGGCTGCGGAAAGCGCTCCCATTGACCCTCGCGCACGAAGCGGTCGCCCGCGCACAGGTTGCGGCATGCGGCGATCAGCAAGCCGATCGCGAGATCGGCCACGTCTTCGGTCAGCGCACCCAGGGTGGCGGTGACGGCCAGCCCCCGCCCTCGGCAATACGACAGATCCACCGCATCGGTGCCGACGCCGTTGACGGCCACGACCCGAAGGCGAGGCAACTGCTCCAGCATCTCCCGCGAAATCCCGGTGTGCCCGCCGGTGATGACCGCATCGACGGACGCGCCATGTTCACGCAGCCAGGCGCCCGGGTCGGCGAACTCGAAATATTTGTGGACCGTGTAGAGCGATGCGAGCTCGTCATTGATCGCGGGGATCAGGATCGGATTGAGTTGCAGGATCTGGGGCTTCATGGCCGCATCCTATGGATTGATTGATCTAGACGTCAATATTGACGTATAAAATCAATATATATTTCATTCTTCCCGTCCGACCATGGCTTCCTGGATTTCGATGAGCGAGGCTTGCCAACGCCTCGGCGTGCAACCTCAGACGGTGTACGCCTACGTGAGCCGCGGCAAGGTCGAAGTGATGCCCGATCCGGTCGACACGCGCCGCAGCCTGTACCGCGCAGAGGACATTGCCGGTCTGGCCAAGCGCAAGCAGGCCGGCCGCAAGCACGAGACGCTGGCCGCTAACACGCTGTTCGGCTCGGAGCCCAGCATTCCGACGGCCCTCTGCGCATTCTTTCGCGGGCGCCCGTACTACCGGGGCCAGGATGCCGTGAGTCTGGCGCGTGCTGCCAACGTGGAAGACGTGGCGCGGCTGCTGTGGGACGCCGGGCAGGCCGTCGACTTCTCGTCCTCGACGCAGGTTCGCCAGGCCGAGCCCGGGCGCGTCGCCGCCTTCACCGCCCTGGCCAACCTCGCGGCCGCCGGGCATTCCACGCGCGGGCGCCTGACCCGGGTGCTGCACGCCGAGGGCCAGGGCCTGGTCGGCCAGTTGGCCGATGCGTTCGGGGCCCAGCCCGGGCACCAACCGCTGCACCTGCGCTTCGCGCAAGGGTGGGGGCAATCGACGCAGGTAGCCGATCTGCTGCGAACGGCGATGGTGCTGCTGGTCGACCACGAACTGACCAGCTCAGCCTTCGTCGCACGCATTGCCGCATCGACAGGGGCCTCGTTGCCCGCCTGCCTGCTGGCAGGATTGACCACCCTCTCGGGCCCCCTGCATGGCGACGCCTCGGGTCGCGTCCAGGCGCTGTTCAGCGAAGTGGAACGACTGGGCGACGACAAGGTGGTGGCCCACTACCTGTCCACCGGCCTGCCCTTGGCAGGATTCGGTCACCACCTCTATCCCGACGGCGATCCGCGGGCCGCCGCCTTGCTGGCGCTGTTCGAGCCCCCGGAGGTGATCGCGCGCTTCATCGAGAAGGTGACGAACCTGACGGGATTGCAGCCGAACATCGACGTGGCCCTGGCCGCCCTGGTCGCGCACCATCGACTGCCCGCCGATGCGGCCTTTGGCCTGTTCGCGACGGCACGCAGCGTCGGGCTGCTGGCGCACAGCCTGGAACAACTGGGCGTGGCGCAGGTGATCCGCCCTCGCGGGCGCTATGTGGGCCCGATGCCTGAGGTGCCGCAGAGGACGCGAAGCTAGCCGCCCGTCGACTGCCGTTCGACGATGCGGAACCCGACATCGACGACCGGTTTGGCGATGGTTTCGCCGCGGCAGCGATCCACGACCAGCCGCGCCGCCAGGCGCCCGATCTCCGAGCCGTCGACATGCACCGTGGAAATCGAAGGCACGGTATGGGGGCCGAAGTCGGCGTTGCCGAATCCGCAGATCGCCAGATCCTGCGGCACGCGCAATCCGCGCGCCAACGCTTCGACGATGACGCCGTGGGCCAATTGGTCGGAACTGCAGCAGACGGCTTCCAGGTGCGGATCCTGCTCAAGCAACTCCGCGAGAGCACGCCGGCCCAACTCCAGGCTGCTGGGCGCCGGCACGAACGCCGTCGGCACTTCGCGGCCGAGCGTGGTCAGGAAACCGTCACGCCGCATTCGCGCACGATGGTCGTCCCCGCTGGCGACGCCGATGCGCTTCCATCCCTTGCCGAGGAAATAGCCGCCCAACGCGCTGCCGACCTTGACGTGGGAGAAGCCGACGAGCATGTCGATGGGTCGATCACTGAGGTCCCACGTCTCGACCACCGGGATGCCGAGCCGGTGCAACCGGTCCCGCGCCTTCTGCGACTGCACGAGGCCGGTCATGACGATGCCGTCGGGCTGTCGACCGATCATGGTGTTGAGCACCGCCTCCTCGCGCTCGGCGTCGTAGGCCGTCTGACCCAGGATGAGCTGGTAGCCCGCACTGGCCAGTTCGGTGGTCATCGACTGCACGGTCGGCAGGAACTGCGCCACGCCCAGCGCCGGCACGACGGCCGCGATCAGGTGGCTGCGCTTGGATTTCAGGCCGCCTGCGAGCAGATTCGGGATGTAGCCCGTCGCCTCCACCGCCGCCTGTACGCGCTCGATGGTCTTGTCCGACACCACGCCGGGGTTCGACAACGCGCGCGACGCGGTGATCAGCGAGACGCCCGCCGCCTTGGCAACGTCATGGAGCGTGGCTGACTTGAAGGGGGAAACGGCGTTCATCGGGCGTCAATCTGGGGCTTGGCTTCGGCTGATGACAACGTTAGCAGAACAGGGAGACGGCGACCAGCCATCTTACCCGGCCCTCGAGGGCAGCCACGTTTGAGTGTGTAGAGCCAAGCTGGCTAGACCCGGGAAAACCCCAATCAATCTTCCTTTGACCGCCAAAAATGACAACGATATCATTCAGATCACCGAAGCGACTTGAGCGCCAACAGCGACGTTTCATCCTCAAGACAGCGCGGCATCCCAGCTCGCCTCAACGAGCGATGCCGCAAATGACAACGTTAGCAAACACGACTGGCCCATGAACCCCCCTTCCTCTCCCGCCGGCGACAGCATTGCCTGGATCCGCGTCTCGTCCTGCTACCTGCCACTCGCGAATCCGATCAGCGACGCGAAGGTGCTGACCGGCCGCCAGAAGCCCATGACCGAGATCGCGATGCTGTTCGCGGAGATCGAGACAAGGGACGGCCATCGCGGCCTCGGCTTCAGCTACTCGAAACGCGCAGGCGGCCCGGGTCAGTTCGCCCACGCCAGGGAGATCGCACCGGCCTTGATCGGCGAAGACCCGAGCGACATCTCGAAGCTCTGGACCAAGCTGTGCTGGGCGGGCGCGTCGGTCGGGCGCAGCGGCATGGCCGTGCAGGCCATCGGCGCTTTCGACGTCGCCCTCTATGACCTGAAAGCCAGGCGCGCCGGCCTTTCGCTGTCGAAGCTGCTCGGCTCGCAGCGCGATTCGGTCCAGTGCTACAACACCTCGGGCGGCTTCCTTCACACCCCGCTCGACCAACTGCTGGTGAACGCGGCCGCCTCTCGCGAACGCGGCATCGGCGGCATCAAGCTCAAGGTCGGCCAGCCCGATCGCGCGCTCGACATCCGGCGCGTCGAAGCGGTTCGCAAGCATCTGGGTGACGACATGCCCTTGATGGTCGACGCCAACCAGCAATGGGACCGGCCGACAGCGCAACGCATGTGCCGCACCTTCGAGCAGTTCAACCTGGTCTGGATCGAAGAGCCGCTCGATGCCTACGACTTCGAAGGGCACGCCGCCCTCGCGCTGCAGTTCGACACGCCGATCGCCACCGGCGAGATGCTCACCAGTGCGGCCGAACACGGCGAGCTGATCCGCCACCGCGCCGCCGACTACCTGATGCCCGATGCGCCCCGCGTGGGCGGCATCACGCCCTTCCTGAAGATCGCGGCGCAGGCCGAGCAGGCGGGCCTGAGCCTCGGGCCGCACTTCGCGATGGAGCTGCACGTGCATCTCGGCGCCGTCTACCAGACCGAACCCTGGGTCGAGCATTTCGACTGGCTCGAACCGCTGTTCAACGAGCGCCTCGAAATCAAGGACGGTCGCATGCTGGTGCCGACGCGCCCCGGCCTGGGCATCAGCCTCAGCGAACAGGCCCGGCGCTGGACGCGCGAAGAAGTCGAAGTGGGCAAGCGCGCTTGACGCAGCGCGCAAACCCCTCCCTGACAGCGATCAAGCCAACCCACGAGACAAGCGGCCACGCCGCCAGGAGAAAAACATGAGCCACGCGCTCGACATCAAGCATCCGATGAGCACGCCCGGAACAGGCGCCGAAGATACGGTCAAGCGCACCCGCGTGCGCTACTGGGTCCTCCTGATGATCTTCATCGTGACGACGGTGAACTACGCCGACCGCGCCACCTTGTCGATCACCGGCCCGACGATGCGGCAGGAATTCGGCTTCGACACGATCCAGATGGGCTACATCTTCTCGGCCTTCAGCTGGGCCTATGTGCTGTCCCAGATCCCGGGCGGCTGGCTGCTCGACCGCTTCGGCGCGCGCAAGGTCTATGCGGCGAGCATCTTCTTCTGGTCGGTGTTCACGCTGCTGCAGGCTTCCGTCGGCGTGCTGACCAGCGCCGCCGCCGCCGTCTCGACCTTGTTCGTGATGCGCTTCTTCGTCGGCATGGCGGAAGCGCCGGCCTTCCCCGCCAACGCGAAGGTGGTGGCGAGCTGGTTCCCGGCGCAGGAGCGCGGCACCGCCTCGGCGATCTTCAATGCAGCGCAGTATTTCGCGGCCGTCGTCTTCACGCCGATCATGGCGGCCATCACGCACTGGTTCGGCTGGCACGACGTCTATCTGGCGATGGGCGCTCTCGGCATGATCCTCGCCGTCGTTTGGTGGAAGCTGGTCTACAGCCCGGCGAAGCATCCCTCGGTCAATCGCGCCGAACTCGACCACATCGAGGCGGGCGGCGGCCTGATCCACATGGGCGAGCGCGGCGGCCCGACCGCGGCGGCATTGCCCAAGGGCCAGACCGCGTTCTACGTGAAGCAGTTGCTGACCAACCGCATGCTGCTCGGCATCTACATCGGCCAGTTCTCGATCAACGTGCTGACCTACTTCTTCCTCACCTGGTTTCCGGTCTATCTCGTGCAGGAGCGACACATGTCGATCATGCAGGCGGGCTTCATGGTGTCGTTGCCGGCCATCTGCGGCTTCGTGGGCGGCGTGCTCGGCGGCGTGGTTTCCGACTGGATGCTGCGCCGGGGCTTTTCGATCACCGTGGCACGCAAGACCCCGATCGTCGTCGGCATGCTCATGTCGGTCAGCATGATCCTGTGCAACTACGTCAGCGCCGACTGGATGATCGTCGGCCTGATGGCACTGGCCTTCTTCGGCAAGGGATTCGGCGCCTTTGGCTGGGCCGTGATGGCCGACGTGGCGCCCAAGGAAGTCATCGGCCTGGCGGGAAGCATCTTCAACACCTTCGGTGCGGTCGCCGGCATCGTCACCCCGATCGTCATCGGCTACATCCTTGCCTCCACGGGCTCGTTCAGCGGGGCCCTGGTGTTCGTCGGCCTCAACGCGCTGGTCACGGTGTTCGCCTACCTGGTGATCGTCAAGGACATCAAGCGCATCGAGCTCAAGCACGAATAAGCGCGAATCACCGGACGACACCTCATGGCTGAAACGATCTCCCTTGCACCGCTGCACATCAGCATGGACGAGCGCGACAACGTCGCGATCGTTGCCAACGACGGCGGCCTGCCCGCCGGCACCGTGTTCCCCTCGGGCCTGACGCTGGTGGACAAGGTTCCCCAGGCGCACAAGGTCGCGCTGGTGGACATTCCCGAAGGCGGCGAAGTGCGCCGCTACAACGTGACGATCGGCTACGCGCTCAAGCCGATTCCGGCCGGAAGCTGGGTGCACGAACGCCTGCTCAGGATGCCCGCGGCACGAGAACTCGAAGGGCTGCCCATCGCCACGGTCAAGCCCGAGCCAGCGCCGCCGCTGGAGGGCTACACCTTCGAGGGCTATCGAAATGCGGACGGCTCAGTCGGCACCCGCAACATCCTGGCCATCACGCAGACGGTGCAATGCGTGGCCGGAGTGACGGAGTTCGCCGTCAAGCGCATCAAGGACGAGTTGTTGCCGAAGTTTCCCAACGTCGATGACGTCGTGGCCCTGGAGCACACCTACGGCTGCGGCGTGGCCATCGACGCGCCGGACGCGATCATCCCGATCCGCACGCTGCGCAACATCAGCCTCAACCCCAACTTCGGCGGCGAGGTCATGGTGGTCAGCCTGGGCTGCGAAAAGCTCCAGCCCGAGCGGCTGATGCCGCCCGGCACCATCCCACTGATCGACGAACGCAACGTGGCCGACGTCGGCGACAGCGCGGAGAGCAAGCTCGACGTCGTGTGCCTGCAGGACGACGCCCATGTCGGCTTCATGTCGATGGTCGATTCGATCATGCGGCAGGCGGAGGAGCATCTCGAACGCCTCAACGCCCGCCGTCGCGAAACGGTGCCCGCCAGCGAACTGGTGGTCGGTGTGCAGTGCGGCGGCAGCGATGCCTTCTCCGGCGTAACCGCCAATCCGGCTGTCGGCTTCTGCACCGACCTGCTGGTGCGTGCGGGGGCCACCGTGATGTTCTCGGAAGTGACCGAAGTGCGCGACGGCATCGACCAACTCACCTCGCGGGCCACCACGCCCGAGGTGGCCGACGCGATGATCCGCGAGATGGCCTGGTACGACGCCTACCTCGACAAGGGGCGGGTCGACCGCAGTGCCAATACCACGCCCGGCAACAAGAAGGGTGGGCTGTCGAACATCGTCGAGAAGGCGATGGGCTCCATCGTCAAGAGCGGCAGCAGTGCCATCTCCGGCGTCATCTCGCCGGGCGAGAAGGTCAGGCAGAAGGGCCTGATCTACGCAGCCACTCCCGCGTCCGACTTCATCTGCGGCACCCTGCAACTCGCGGCCGGCATGAATCTTCACGTCTTCACCACCGGCCGCGGCACGCCCTACGGCCTCGCCGAAGTGCCGGTGATCAAGGTCGCGACACGCGCCGACCTGGCACGCCGCTGGCACGACTTGATGGACATCAACGCCGGCACGATCGCGACCGGGGAGAAGACCATCGCCGATGTCGGCTGGGAGATGTTCAAGTTGATGCTCGATGTCGCCAGCGGCCGCAAGAAGACCTGGGCCGAGCACTGGAAGCTGCACAACGCGCTGGTGCTCTTCAATCCTGCGCCGGTGACCTGAGGCGAGTGCGGCTCCTGAGCGCCGCCTCCATGCGACGAACCTGCAGCACAGGACGAGAGTACTTTGCAACTACAGGGGGACGCATCGACGAGCGCGGTCGCACAGTGGCGATTCGATCGGCTCTGGGAGCCCCAGGAACCGCGAGCGCCCCGCGACTAGAGCCAAAGCATTCATCTTGGCGATCGCATCCCAGAAACTTGCGCTGTTACGCAATAACGTGATGCGCGGCTGCGACGATTCTGTTGGCGCTGCGGAAGCCGGACCAGACAATTCAACCTGAATTTCAACCTGGTCCAAGGAGACCGACAACATGGACGACCCCTTGCCCGTTCACATCCATGACCTCTTGCTGCTCGCAGCTTCGGCATGGGAAGGGAACCATCGCGCGCCCGGCGAACTGCGCGAGGCCGGTCGCCAGATCCTCGTGGAGGGCGGCCCCAAGGCCTTGGCGGAGACCGCGTTGCTGGCGTTGCACTGCCAATCGAAGATGGATGGCTCGATGAAGCGCTCGATGGGCGTGCTGCGCGGCCGCAACCTCGTCGCGTTCATGGCGAGTTGCTGGAACGACTTGCCGTCCTGGAAGATGAACCACGATCCCGCGCTGCAGCCGCTGAAGGCCGCGGCGCCCGAAGCCGCACAACTGGTGCGTCTCATGCGCCAGCTGCAGGCATTCGCGACGCCGGACCATTTCGACGGCAATCCAGTGCACAGCAACTACGCTTCCGCGCGTCTCTAGCGGGCCCCTTCCTTCAGCCGACCGGTGGCGGCGCGGGCTCGCTCCAGAGCTTGCCGCCGGTTGCCCAGTCATGCTTCGCGATGTCGTAGAACAGGATGTCGACGGCTTCGGGCGATCCGCCCAATGTGCGTACGGTGGCCTCGGTCAGGGCCTGCGCAAGCGCACGCTTCTGCTCGATGGTGCGACCCTCGAAGAGTTCGACGCGGATGGTGGGCATGTGAGTTCCTCGGATGAAAAAAAGTCGATCGATCAGTCCCGGTAGCCGGGCGCGGCACGGTCCAGTCGCCGCAGCAAGGCCGGCCATTCCACATCGCCGTCCCATTCGCTGCCGTCGCCGACCCATTCGCCATAAGTGCGTGCGGCGAGCTCGTCGCTGACCACATGCACCGCGCCGCCGGTGGCCGCCATGGCACGCAGTTGCGCCTGCGCAGCGCGCTCGAGCAGGTGCATCAGCATCCACGCCTCGGCCACGGTGCGACCGACGACCAGCGTGCCGTGGTTGTCGAGGATCAGGCCGTCGAGCGTGCCGAGGTCCGCAACGAGCCGTTGCTGCTCGTCAGGGCCGAGCGCCAGCCCCTCGTAGGCGTGGCGACCCAGCCGCCGGTGAAGCCGCATCGCGTACTGGGAAGTCGGCTGCAGGCCGTCCGGCAGCATGGACAAGGCCACGCCCCAGGGCGTGTGCAGGTGGATCACGCATTCGACCTCGGGTCGCGCGGCGTGCACCGCACCGTGGATCGCGAAGCCGCTCGGATTCACGCGGGCGCCGGACCCGTCGACCACCTCGCCGCGCACGTCGACCTTCACCAGGCTTGATGCGGTGATCTCGTCGAAGGTCGCGCCGAAAGGGTTCAGCAGGTAGTGCCCCGGCTCGCCGGGGACGCTGGCCGACAGGTGGGTGTAGACCGTGTCGTCCCAGCCGTTCTGCGCGGCCATGCGGTAGGCCGCCGCGAGGTCGATGCGGACCTGCTGCTCGGTGCGTGGCGGTCGTTGTTCGTTGCTGCGTTGCGGGGCCATGCCCGCAACTCTAGCGCGTCAGCCGCCGGTGTTCAGCACGCCTTCGAAGAACACCCGCACCGATTGCATGCAGTACGCCGGCACCAGTTGCGCGTGGTAGGCAAAGGCCACGGCCTGGTCCTTGGCGTCGTCGGTGCCAGCCGCGTCGGCCCGCTTCTGCGCCTTGGCCTGCGCGAAGTTGGCGCGTGCGAGCGAATAGGCATCGCTCACGCCCGTCGCTTCCAGGTCGACCACGCCGAGCGACGAAGCGGGCATGCCCCGCGCGCGGAAATAGCCGGCGGTCGCAAGGCTGCTGGTGAAGTTGACCGTCGGGTCCTGCGCGCCGCCGCACATCAGCACAGGCCGCGTCGGCAGCCAGTTGCGCAGGTCGTTGGCGACCGCTGCCTTGCGCAGGCCGGTCGTGGGTGCGCAGTCGAGCGGCGACGTCGTGCTGAGTGATGCCGACGTTGCCGGCAGCGCGTTGCCGGGGCAGGGGCTGGCCTTCACGTCGTTGGACCAGGTCGTGAGGTAGCTCTGGCGCACCAAATTGTTCGGACCGTAGTTGATGGCGAGGCTGGGGTTGAGTGGCCCGGGCGTGGCATTCGTCGGGAAGAAGGCGTACTGCGGCAGCTTGCCCGACGAGTACAGCTCGCTCTGCGACAGGAAGCTCGGCAGCAGCGTGTCGATGCCGGTCGCGTACTTGTCCTCGTAGATCTCGTTCGTGGTCGTGTAGATGTTGCCGAACTGCTTCTGCCAACTGGTCGTGATCAGCGGGAAGAACACGGTGCTGCTGAGCTCGGGCGAGCCGGATCCGGAATAGTCGATCAGCAGGCTGACCGCCGTGGGCGCCGACATCGGGGCCGACGCGGTCACGGTCATGCCCGTCGCCTGCAACTCGCGATGCGCCGCCAGTGCCGCAAAGCCGCCCTCGGAATAGCCGGTGACCAGCAATGAGCCCCCGTCCGTCGCCGAGAGGGCAGGCAGCGTCGAACGCGCGGCCTTGAGTGCGTCGACCATTTCCTTGCCTTGCTGGTCGGCATTCAGGAAGGGGTGATAGGGCAGCGTGGACTTGTCGTAGCCCCCGTAGTTGGGCGCCACCACGATGTACCCCTGCGCCGCGAACATGGCCGCCACCACCACAGCCTCCGCCGCGGCCGGCTGGTTGGTGTTGGTCAGGTTGGAGAAGTCGTAGTTGAGCTCGGTCGCGGTCCCGTGCCCGTACAGCACCACGGGTCGCGGCCCGTTGCATCCGGGATCGGTGCCGGCGGGCAGCATGATCGCGGCGCTGGCCGGCACGGACTCGCCCTGCCCGCCGACGGTCTGGAACTGCAGGTAGCGCACGTCGATGCCGCACTTGGGCACGCCGGCGGCACGCTGGAGCGCCTTGCCGGTGGAGTCGGCGTCCAGCAGGGTGTTGAATTCATCGGCCGACAGGCGGACGACGCGGTCCGGCGTGGGCGTGAGCGCGGTGCCGCGCGCCGGGGCTGCGACGCTGCCGGCAAGGGCCAGGGCCGTCGCGTTGCTGTTGCCGCTTCCTCCGCCGCCGCAACCCGACAGCATGAACAGCGATGAAACGGCGAGGCTCGATGCGAGCAAGCAGACGGCGGGGCGGGTCATGGTCGAGAATCTCCGATGGCAGGGATGGAAGTCGCGGGAAGGATGCCCGCAACCACTCTCGCCGCCGTGCCAGTGATCGCCGATTCCTCTTGAAGCGCCCGGCCTACAGGCACGCCCATGCCGGGACAATCTGCACAGGCATCCTCAACCCATACCCACACATGAACAGCATCTGGATCGACACCGACATGGGCTTCGACGACCTCGCGGCCGTGCTGACAGTCACGCACACGCCGCCCTGGCGCGTCGACGGGATGTCGCTGGTCGCGGGCAATGCCCCGCTCGACGTGGTCGTCGACAACGCATTGCGCTCGGCCGCTTTCTTCGACTGGGACTTTCCGATCCACGCGGGCAGCGACAAGCCGATCGCCAGCGCCCTGGTCACGGCGCAGAACATCCTGGGTACGGATGCGATGGCCTCGGCGGGTCGCAGCCTTCCCAAGACACGCGCAGCATTGGCATCGGCCGATGCGGCGGCTGCGCTCGTCGACCATCTCTCTGCCCGCGAGCGGGTCACGGTGCTCGCACTGGGACCGCTCACCAACATCGCCATCGTGCTGCAGGCCGGCCCCGACCTCGCGGGGCGCATCGGCCAGCTCGTGTGGATGGGCGGCAGCGCGGGACCGGGCAATCACACGGCCGCGGCGGAATTCAATGCCGCGGTCGATCCCGAGGCGATCAACGTCGTGCTCGATGCCGGCGTGGCGATCCGCATGGTCGGCCTCGACGCCTGCCGGCAGGTGCGCGTCCACGCGAGCGATGCCGAGGGACTTCGCGCAATTGGCACCGACAAGGCGGACGTGCTGGCCGACCTTCTGCTCGGCTATGTGCGCATCGCGAGCCCGGACGGCTCGCTGCCGATGTCGCTGTACGACCCGACTGCCGCGGCCGCACTGGTGGCGCCCGAGGGCATGCGCTTCAGGCCGGCGCATGTGGTGGCCGAATGCAGGGGCGAACACACGCGCGGCATGACGGTGGTCGAATGGCGGGTGCCGAAACGCGCCGAGGCCAACGCCGAAGTGGCCGCCTTGGCCGACGAGGCCCTGCTGCGGCGCGTGGTGCTCGACGCACTCGCGCGCGCCGCGGGCTGATCAGTCGCGCAGCACCCAGCCTTCGGGCACGGCCTTCAGCAACGGACTTTCGAATACACCGACGACCCGTGCGGCGCGTTCGGCGCCCAGCAGATCGACCCAGCGGCGTCCCTGCAGCATGGCCACGCCGCAGGCCACCACGTTGCCGCCGAGCGATTCGATCAGGTCCCAGGCCGCGCGCAGCGTGGTGCCCGTGCTGATCGCATCGTCGACCAGCACGAGCCGCTGGCCGTCGAGCAGCGGGCGCAGGTTCGGGTCGAGGTAGATGCGCTTGCCCGGCGCCGGCGAGGTGATCGAATGCACCGGCGCGGAGAGCGCCTCCTCGTACCAGAACTTGCGTGAATAGCCCATCGGCACGAAGCGGGCGTGGCCCAGTCCACGCGCGACCACGGGCGCCAGCGCGAGCCCCAGCGTAGGCAATCCGATGACGAGGTCGGGCGCCTCGGCGGCCAGACGCTCCGCCAGCATCGCCCCCAGCGTATCGACCACGTCCAGCGAGGCATGATTGACCAGCAGCGAAGCCACGGCATGCGATGGTTCGCTCGCCAGTTGACGTATCGGCAGCATGAGCACGCGACCGTCGGGCAGGCGGGCCGGGTAGCCGAACTGCCAGGGCGCTCCCGGCCGCTCGACGGCATCCGCCGCGACGATGCGTTGCCAGTGGTCGGTGGTGGCTTCGGTGAAATGACGGGTCATCGCGGAGTCACTGCGCTTCGAGTTGGCGTGATGGATCGGGAACGGGCGTGGCCGCCAGCAGCCTCTGGGTGTAGGGATCGCGCGGGTCGTTCAGCACTGCATCCGCATCGCCGCTTTCGACCACGCGGCCCTGGTGCATCACCATCACGCGATCGGCCATGGCCCGCACCACGCCCAGGTCGTGCGTGATGAACAGGTAGGAGAGCTTTCTCTGCCGCTGAAGATCGAACATCAGCTTGAGAATCTGCGCGCGCACCGAGACGTCGAGTGCGGATACCGGCTCGTCGGCGACGATCAGCGCAGGGTTCGACGCCAGCGCGCGCGCAATGCCCACGCGCTGGCGCTGGCCGCCGGAGAGTTCGTGCGGCAGCCGGTCGCGAAAGTGCGCGGCCGGCAGTCCCACCTGGTCGAGCAGCGCATCGACCTCGGTCGCCGCCGCACGTCGGTCGAGTCCACGGTGGTACGTCAAAGGAAGCGCCACGCTCTGGCCGATGGTGCGGCGCGGGTTCAGCGAACCGCCGGTGTCCTGGAACACCACCTGCACCTCGCGCCTGAAACTGCGGGCCGCCTCGCCGGACCGCGTCGCGATGTCCACGCCCTTGTAGAGGATGGTGCCTTCGCTCGGCGCCGTGAGCCCCAGCAGCATGCGGCCGAGCGTGGTCTTGCCGCTGCCGCTTTCGCCGACCAGCGCCAGCACCTCGCCGGCACCGATCGACAGGGAGACGCGATCCACCGCGCGCTGCATCTGCCGGGCGCGGAACAAACCGCCGCTCGCGCGCACGGGGAAGAGACGGCTCAGGTCGCGGGCCTCCAGTAGCGGTGCCGACGTGGTCGTGTTCATGATGGCATCGCCTCGTGACGCCGCCACGCATCGGCGGACACCGCCTCGTCGCTCAGATGGCAGCGGTCGGCGCCGGTGCCGTGTGCGCGCAGTGCCGGTGCGCTGCTGTCGCAGAGGCCGCCGCGGGCGATCGGGCAGCGTGGATGAAAGCGGCAGCCCTCCGGCCAGTGGCCGGCGATCGGCACGCTGCCCGGAATCGAGAACAGCGAATGCGCCCGCGACTGCGGACTCAGGATGCTCCCCAGCAGCCCCTGCGTGTACGGGTGGCGCGGCGCGGCGAAGAGCGGCGCCACCGCGTTCGATTCGACCACCTGGCCCGCATACATCACGTTGACGCGCTGGCAGGTCTCGGCCACCACCGCGAGGTCGTGGGTGATCAGGAGGATGCCGAGATCGAGTTCCTTGCGAAGCCGCGTCAGCAGCCGCAGGATGCCCGCCTGCACGGTCACGTCGAGGGCCGTCGTCGGCTCGTCGGCGATCAGCAGCGCGGGCCGCATCGCGAGTGCGGTCGCGATGAGGATGCGCTGGCGCATACCGCCGGAAAGCTCGTGCGGATACTGGCGTGCGACCCGCGCGGCGTTGGGCAATTCCATCATGTCGAGCAGTTCGAGCACGCGCGCCTGGAGCCCTTCGGCACGCCCGTGCGCGCGCAGCGGCTCGGCGATCTGCCGGCCCACCGGCATCAGCGGATCGAGGTAGCTGGTCGGGTCCTGAAAAACCATGCCCACGCGCGCGCCGCGCACCGCGCGCAGATCTGCTGGCGCCAACTGCGCCAGGTCGCGGCCTTCGAGGAGGATCTGCCCGGCGGCCACGTTCGCCAGCGGCGACGGGAAGAGATTCATGACCGCGAAGGCCGTCATCGACTTGCCCGACCCCGATTCGCCGACAAGCCCCACCGCTTCGCCGCGGCGCACCGTGAGCGCAAGTTCGTTCACCACTCGAAGCGCATTCGCGCCCTGGCGGATGTCGACCGACAGGCCGCGCAGTTCAAGCAAGACACCGGCATCGCTCATCTCCGTACCTCCGATCGCGCCACTACAGCCAGCAGCAAGAAGCCAATGCAGCCCCACTCCAGGGATACCGCGGAACCGGCTTCGCCGGGCCGCCGGTATCGCCCCCGGCAGGGGGTGGAGAGCGACACGAAGTGCGCGAGCCTGGGGGCGAGCATCATTTCCTGGGGTTGAGTGCGTCGTTCAGCGCATCACCGAGAACATTGAACGACAGCACCGTGAGCGCGATCGCGAGCCCCGGGAATGCCGACATCCACCAGGCGCTGCGCAGGTACTGCTGTGCGTCGTTGAGCATGGCGCCCCACGACACGTGATTGGGGTCGCCGAGCCCGAAGAAGCTCAGGCTGGCCTCGATCAGGATCGCCATCGCGATGTCGAGCGACCCGAGCACGATGATCGGCGCCGCGACGTTGGGCAGGATCTCCCGCACGATGATCGCGCCGTGGCCCATGCCCGCCACGCGCGCCGCATCGACGAACTGCGATTGCGCGAGCGTGGCAACCGAGGCCCGCACCACGCGCGCGAGCTGCGGCCACGAGAGCGCCGCGATCACCACGATCATCTTGAACACGCTGGCGCCGAACACAGCGATCACGATCAGCGCGACCACGAAGCGCGGCAGCGTCTGGAAGAACTCGGCGATGCGCATCAACAGCGTGTCGAGCCAGCCGTCGAAGTAGCCCGACAGCGCGCCCACGATCACACCGACGATGACCGCGCACAGCGCGCTCAGGACGCCGACAGTGAGCGAAATGCGCGTGCCGAAGATGACGCGCGCCCAGATGTCGCGGCCGAGGTCGTCGGTGCCCAGCCAGTGGCCGGGCGAAAGCGGTTCGAGCAAGGCGCTGTCGCCGCCGCCGAGCGGGTCGTAGGCGGTGACCCACGGTGCGCAGATTGCCATAGCGAAGAGCAGCACGAGGAAGGCCAGCGCGAGCAGTGTCGTCGGGCGCCGCAGCAGGCGTCGCCGGAAGCCGGCCTTGCGGAAGGGCGTGCCCACCGGCGGGACTGCGACAGGGGTCAGTGTCGCTTCCGTCATGCGCGTTCGATCCGCGGATCGATCAGTCGGTGGATGATGTCGGTGACCAGGTTCGCGACCACCACCGTGACGGACACCATCAGCAGGATGGCCAGCATCACCGGGTAGTCGCGCTTGGAGATCGACTCGTAGAGCAGCCGCCCGATGCCGGGCCATGCGAACACCGCCTCGATCAGCGCCGAGCCGGCCAGCACGAAGCCGACGTTGTAGCCGATGACGGTAAGCACCGGCGCCGCGGCATTGCGCAGCGCGTGGACCACGATGACTGTCCACTCCGACGCACCGCGCGATCGCGAAGCCAGGATGAAGTCCGCGTGCATCACCTCCAGCATCGCCGCGCGCGTGATGCGCGTGATCAGCGTGAGATAGCGCAGCGACAGCGCGAAGGCCGGCAACACCAGGTAGGAGAGGTGCTGCACGAAGCCGTCGAAGCCGGGGAGCGTGCCCCGCACGGGGTTGTTGCCTTGCGAGGGTAGCCATCCGAGCCAGATGGCGAAGACGAGGATCAGCAACTGGCCGAGCCAGAAGTCCGGAATCGAATAGCCCGCCGACGAGGCGCCCTGGATCGCCGAGTCGACCAGGCCGCGACCCGTGCGCGAGGCCGAACGCGCCGCCACGACGCCAAACACGATGCCCACCACGCTGGCGAAGGCGAGCGCGCTCAGCGTGAGTTCCAGCGTGGCGCCCAGCCTTTCGAGGATCAGCGTCGCGACCGGCTGCTGGTTGGCGAACGAATAGCCGAAGTCGCCCTGCACCACCTTGCCCAGATAGCGCAGCAGCTGAATCCAGACCGGCTGGTCGAGCCCGAACTCGCGGCGCATCTGGTCGAGGTATTCGGGCGGTGCCGGAAAGTCGCCCACCAGCAGCGTGATCGGGTCGCCCGGCGTGAAGGCGATCAGCAGGAAGTTGAGCACCACCACCGCGAGCAGCAGCGGGATGGCGTGCAGCAGGCGCCGCAGGATGAAAGAAGACATCGAATGAGCGAATGCCTAGTCGATACGCTTGACGCCGGCCCACTGATCGCGCGCGTCCAGCGCCGGGAAAACACCCGTGAGCTTCTTGCTCGCCGTATCGACCGTCTCTTCATCGAACAGGACCAGCGTCGGCAGGTCCTCGTTGAGGATCACCTGCAGTTCCTTGTAGAGCTTGGCGCGAAGGTCGCGATCAGTGGCTGTTGCGGCGCGGCTCAGCAGGTCGTCGACCTTCGGGTTCGAATAGCCGCTGGCATTGGTGTTCGGCGCGGTGCCGGCATAGGTGTTGTACAGGCGCGTGTACCCGATGGCCGGATCGCCCGCCGAGAAGTACGAGCCCAGCATCATGTCGTAGTCGCGCTTGGCGAACACGCGCTCGTAGTACACCGAGCGCTCCAGCGGTTCCAGCTTCACTTCGAGGCCGATCTGCCGGAGGTTGTCCTGGATGATCTGCGACTGCGCGCGCATCTGGGCGCGGCTTGCGTCGAAGGGCATGCGCACCGTCGTGCCGCCGGGCTTTGCGCCGGCCTTTTCGAAAAGCGCTTTCGCGCGCGCCGGATCGAGCGGGTACTTCTTCGCGTAGCCCACGTCGTCGTCGAGCAGCCACTTGAAGCCGTCGCCGAAGGCACCCGCGCCCGGCCGTGCGATGCCGTTCATGGCCTGCTTGACGAGCCGTTGACGGTCGATCGCCAGGGCCGCCGCATGGCGCGCTTCCAGCTTCGAGAACAGCGGCGACTGCGTGTTGAACATCAGGAAGTAGACCGCCGGGATGTTCACGCCGCGGCGCGGCGCCAGGTTCTTGTCGGCGAGGATGCGCGGGACTTCGGGCTTTGGCGTGTAGAAGTCGAGCAGTTCGTCGATCTCGCCGGTCTGCAAGGCAGGCACGCGGTTGGCCGCCTGCGGAATCACCTGGAAGATGATCGATTCGAGATAGGGCTTGTCACCGTCCCAGTACTGGTCGTTGCGCACGAGCTTGATGCTGGCCCCGCGCTTCCATTCGCCGAACTTGAAGGGACCGGTGCCCACCGGCTTCTGGTTGGCCGGGTTGGTGCCGATGTTGCTGCCTTCGTAGAGGTGGCGCGGCAGCATCGGTGCGTCGAACACCGTCATCTGCGAAAGAAAGGGCGCGTAGGGCTTCTGCAGGCGGATCACCACGGTCAGGGGGTCGGGCGTGTCGACCTCGATGCCGAGGGTCTTGAACACCGGCGCCGCGCGCGGATGCAGCTTGCCCACGACTTCGGTCAACGTGAACTTGACGTCGGCGCTCGTGAAGTCCTTGCCGTCATGCCACTTCACACCCTTGCGCAGGGTGAAGCGGTAGGTCTTGCCGTCGGGCGAGATCGTCCACGCGGTGGCAAGGGAGGGCTTGGGGTTGTATTGCGGGTCGAGCCACACCAGGCCTTCCAGGATCTTGGCCGAGACGTCGCCGGCAGCGAAGTCGGTGGTCGTGCCGAGGTTGAGCGTCGGCGGGTCGGCGTCGATGGCGAGCACAGCGGTGCCCTTCCCCGTCGCCGCGCGGCCATGGCGCGTGGCGGCGAGGCCGCCAGCCGCGGCAAGCGCGGCGAGGGTCAGCTGGCGTCGGGTCAGGGAGGGGGGCGTAAGGTGCTGGAAGTGGTGGGTCATCGTCGGAAGTAAGGCCTGCAGGGGCAGCCGCTCCTAAAAGCAATATCGAGGCCATCGCGGCAGTTCCCATTATTGGCGTGGAAAATGCGCACCCATTGCGTTGAAAGCGGCCCCTCGATGATTTCAGTTCCCATTCACCCCGGCATCCGGGCTTCAACCGAGGAGATGGTCGGCTTGCGCCGGCAAATCCACGCCAATCCGGAGCTCGGCTACGAGGAGTTCCAGACCAGCGACCTCGTGGCCGAGCGCCTGGCCCGATGGGGCTACACGGTCCATCGCGGGCTGGGCGGCACCGGCGTGGTCGGCACGCTCAAGGTCGGCGATGGCGGCAGGCGCCTGGGACTGCGCGCCGACATGGATGCGCTGCCGATGACCGAGACCACCGGTCTCTCCTGGGCCAGCCGCAAGCCCGGCGCCATGCATGCCTGCGGGCACGACGGTCACACGGCCACGCTGCTTGCCGCGGCGCAGTTGCTCGCGGCTACGAAGTCCTTCGACGGCACGCTCAACGTCATCTTCCAGCCGGCCGAGGAAGGCCTGATGGGTGCGAAGAAGATGGTCGACGACGGCCTGTTCGAGCGCTTTCCGTGCGATGCGGTCTATGCGTATCACAACGAGCCCGGCTTTCCGGCGGGGCAGTTCGGCTTCCTGCCGGGCGTGATCTACAGCTCGTCGGACACCGCCGTCATCACCATCGAAGGCAAGGGCGGTCACGGCGCGATGCCGCACACCACGGTCGATCCGATCATGGTCGCGGCGCACCTGATCCTTGCGCTGCAGACGCTGGTCTCGCGCGAGGTCGACCCCAACGACATGGCGGTCGTCACGGTGGGCGCGATGAGCGCAGGCAAGGCGCCCAACGTGATTCCCACCAGTGCCGAACTCAAGCTGTCCATCCGCGCGCGAAAGCCGGAAGTGCGCGCATTCCTGCGCGATCGCATCATCGCCATGGCCCAGGGCCAGGCTGCGGTCCACGGCGCCAGCGCGACGGTGGACTACCAGTGGAAGATGCCGCCCTGCGTGAACGACGAGGCCGCCACCGCCTTCGCGCGCCGGGTGGCCATCGAGGCGATGGGGGAAAAGGCGCTGATCCCCGACATGGCGCCGCTGCAGGCCAGCGACGACTTCGCCTTCATGCTGAACGCGGTGCCGGGCAGCTACTTCATCGTCGGCAATGGCGACGGCAAGCCGGGAGGCGGTCCGGGCTGCATGGTGCACAACACCGGCTACGACTTCAACGACGAGATCCTTCCCGGCACGGCGAGCTACTGGGTTGCGCTCGTGCAGGCCTACCTGCGCTGAGAGGGGGAACTCATGACCGAACCCACACTGCAGAGCGACGAATACGCATCGCTTCACGAGGAAGCGACACGATGCATGGCGGAACTCGCCCTGCTGGAGCGCTGGTGCGTCGTCGGCGCTACCGCCGTGCTGGCCTGGCTGGCGACCCATGCGGAGATGCTGGTGGGCTATGCCGGGCTCGCGTGGCTGCTGCCCGTCGCGATCGCCGCGTACGGGAGCCTGAAAGGGCTGGCGATCCGCAGGCACATCGCGGTGCTCGGGGTCTACCTCAAGGAACTGGAGGGCCAGCCGGCAGGCGGACAGTGGCGGAAGCACTTCGGACGCCGTTGGGCAGCGCGCCGATGGCCCTCCGTGATGGCGTGGCTCCTGTTCGTGGCCATGACGGTGGCGGGCAGCGCGCTGGGATTCGTGCAGTTCCGCTCGGAATGCCCCGGCCCCCTGCTGAACGCCTGCGCGCAGGACGACAGCGATGACGGCCCGGATCGCGAGGAAGGCCTGAAGCAGGGAACGGCCCTGCGGACGGGCCTTCGCCCGTCCGCATTGCCGGCATCAATGCCTACTTCGTAGCAGGCCCTCGACTCACGGGCCTGTGCCGCCGGGGGCACGCAAAGTGCATGCATGCAAAGCAGCCTCACGACATTCAATCCCTTTCTCTCCTGGCTGGAGATGGCCTCGGCCGCAAGCGCCTCATTCTTCCCGTCGAGTTCTCCAGGCCCGTCGACAGCGCCCTGCGCGCCGATGACGGAAATTCATGCCGGCCACAGCCTGTATGTGCCGGCGACCGCGCCGCGTCGTGGCGCGCCGCTGCTCGTGATGCTCCACGGGGCGGGGCAGGATCCGGCCGACTTCGCCGCAGGCACTGCGATGAACTCGGTGGCCGAGCGCCACGGCTTCATCGTGCTGTATCCCGGACAACCCACCAGTGCCAACGCACACCGGTGCTGGAACTGGTTCGAACGGGCGCACCACACGCGCCACCAGGGCGACCCGGCACGCATCGCTTCACTCACGCTGCAGATCGCACGCGAGCACCGCGTCGATCCCGACCGCATTTACATCGCCGGCCTGTCCGCCGGCGGTTCGATGGCCGCCCTGCTGGGCGATCTCTTCCCGGAAATCTATGCGGCCGTGGGCGTGCATTCCGGCCTCGCGGCGCGTGCCGGGGTCGACCTGACCTCTGGGCTTGCCGCGCTGCGTGGCGCTCCGCGCGAAGCGAGCGAGCCGCGTGAAATGCCGACGATCGTCTTCCACGGAGACAAGGATTCCGTCGTGCATGCCATCAACGGGACCCATGTCATCGAGGCATCGTTCGGTATCGACTGCGCCTTCGAATCGTTCGAGCAGACCGGGCCCGATGGCCGGCGCTTTACGCGCCGCAACTACGTTTCCGATGGTTCCGGCATCCGCGGCGAACACTGGACGCTGCACGACGCGTCGCACGCGTGGTCGGGCGGAAGCCTGGCCGGATCCTTTGCCGACCCTCTGGGGCCGGATGCCAGCGAGGAGATGCTGCGCTTCTTCGAGACGCAACGGCGCGACCCGTCGAGAGCACTCGCATAGAGCGAGCCTCCCGATTCGCGTCCTTCATGTGTCGCTGCGCTTGAGCAGATAGTCGAGTCCGCCGACACGGAACCAGCGGTAGCCGTACGGCTCCAGCAGGATGCAATGCCGACCATCGGTGCCCGCCGTGCTGTGGTCCTCGGAAAGCAGGTTCGTCAATTGATCCCCGCCCGCACCGATGGCACTTGCAACGAGTTCGATCTCCTGTGGGTCCGCCAGCAGGTTGTGCACGAAGAGCACGGAGTTGTTGCGCCACTCATAGCGCATTGCCAGCACGGACGCCTGCGCGAGTGGCAGCACCTTGAACTCGCCCCAGCTGACTTCGGGAATCTCCTGGCGCATGCGCAGCGCGCGCTCCGTCCAGTTGAGCAGCGAATCCGGATCGCGCCGCTGGGCCGCCACGTTGACGTGCTCAAACCCGTACGCACCGCCGGATATGACCGGCCGCACCGGCGTTTCGGCTGCCGTGAACCCGGCGTGCGGTTCGGTCGACCATTGCATCGGTGTGCGGGCGCAGTTGCGCTCGGGCAGCGACAGGTCATCGCCCATGCCGATCTCGTCGCCATATCGCAGCACCGGCGTTCCGGGCAATGTCAGCAGCAGGCTGTAGGCCAGTTCGAGCCGGCGACGGTCGCTGCCGAGCATCGGTGCGAGCCGGCGGCGGATGCCGCGGTCATAGAGCTGCATGTCCTTGCTCGGCGCGAACGCTGCGAAGACCCGGGCGCGCTGCGCGACCGTCAGGCGGCCCAGGTCGAGTTCGTCGTGGTTGCGCAGGAACACGCCCCATTGCGAGGTGGCGGGCCGCGAGCGCGTGTCTTCCAGCGCCTTGGCCAGCGTGCGGCCGTCGCCGCTCGCGAGCGCGTAGAACAGGTGCTGGTTCACATGGAAGTTGAACATCATGTGGATGCGCTCTCCCGCGCCGCCGAAGTACTGCATGTTGGTCCGGGGCTCCACGTTGGCTTCGCCGAGGATGATGGCCTCGCCCTGGCGCCATTGCAGCAGCTCGCGAAACTCGCGCAGCATGTCGTATTGCGGCTTGGGCCGGGTGACGTCCGCTCCCTTCGTGGAGATCACGAAAGGCACGGCGTCCATGCGAAACCCGGAAACGCCGAGCTGTGTCCAGAAGCCCATGATCTTCAGGATCTCGGCCTGCACGCGCGGGTGGCTGGTGTTCAGGTCGGGCTGGAAGTCGTAGAAGCGATGGAAGTACCAGCGCCTCGCCACCTTGTCGAAGGTCCAGGTCGACTTCTGGACACCCGGGAAGACCATCCCCTCGTCCGCATTGGCCGGCTTCTTGTCGGCCCAGACGTACCAGTCGCGATAAGGCGAGTCGCGGTCCCGTCGGGCGGCCTGGAACCAGGGATGCTGGTCGGACGTGTGGTTGACGACCAGGTCGATCAGCACGCGCATGCCGCGCTGCTGGGCCGCATGCGTGAACTCGACGAAGTCGCCCAGGGTGCCGTAGCGCGTATCGACGTTGTAGTAGTCCGAGACGTCGTAGCCATCGTCGCGGCCGGGCGAGGTCTGGAATGGCATCAGCCACAACGTCGTGATGCCGAGGCCGTGCAGGTAGTCGAGCCTTCGCGTCAAGCCTTCGAAGTCACCGCACCCGTCGCCGTTGGAGTCCATGAAGGTCTCCACGGACAGGCAATACACGACGGCGTTCTTGTACCAGAGGTCTTTGATCATTCACTGCGCTTTCATGGTGACAATGGACGCGCGCCCTAACCGAAAGAAACAGCATGTCGTCCGACGCCTGGTGGAGAAACGGAATCGTCTATCAGGTCTACCCGCGTTCGTTCCAGGACAGCAACGGCGACGGCATCGGCGACCTCGACGGCATACGCGCACGGCTCGACCATCTCGTCTCCCTCGGCGTCGATGCCGTGTGGATCTCGCCGGTTTATCCCTCGCCGATGGCGGATTTCGGGTACGACATTTCCGATTTTTGTGACATCGATCCGCGCTTCGGCACGCTGGATGGCTTCGATGCGCTGGTCAGCGATGCCCATTCGCGAGGGCTCAAGGTCATCCTGGACTTCGTGCCGAACCACACCTCCGACCGGCATCCGTGGTTCGTGCAGAGCCGCAGCGCGCGCAGCGACCCGCGGCGCGACTGGTACCTGTGGCGCGATCCGGCGCCCGATGGTGGCCCGCCCAACAACTGGCTGAGCAACTTCGGCGGCCCGGCCTGGACCCTCGATCCGGCGACCGGCCAGTACTACTGCCATTCGTTCCTGAAGGAGCAACCGGACCTGAACTGGCGCAACCCGGAAGTGCGCGTTGCGATGTATGAAGCGCTGCGCTTCTGGCTTCGGCGCGGCGTCGACGGTTTCCGCGTCGACGTGCTCTATCACCTCATCAAGGACGCGCAGTTTCGCGACAACCCGCCGAATCCGGCTTTCGTCGAAGGCCAGGACCCGGCGCACCGCTGGCTGCCGCTCTACACCACGGACCGGCCGGAGATGCAGCCCATCGTGGCCGAGATGCGTCGCGTGGTCGATGCGTTCAGCGATGCCCGGTCCTCGCGCGTGCTGATCGGGGAGCTCTACCTGCCGCTCTCGCGCCTGGTCGCCTACTACGGCCTCAACGCCGAGGGCGTGCTCGAAGGGGTGCAATTGCCCTTCAACTTCCAGCTGATCGCGGCCGAATGGCACCCTCACGCCATCGGGCGCCTGGTGCGCGACTACGAAGCCGCCCTGCCCGCCGGCGCCGCGCCGAACTGGGTGCTGGGCAATCACGACAAGCCGCGCATTGCGAGCCGCGTCGGGCCGCAGATGGCAAGGCTCGCGGCCATGCTGCTGCTCACCCTGCGCGGCACGCCGACGCTCTACTACGGGGACGAGATCGGCATGACGGACGTCCCGATCGCCCCCGATGAAGTGCAAGACCCGTTCGAGAAGAACCAGCCCGGCAAGGGCCTGGGTCGCGATCCGCAGCGAACGCCCATGCAGTGGAGCGCCGAGGCCAACGCCGGTTTCACGACAGGCGTCCCGTGGCTGCGCCTCGCGGACGACTGGCGCCTGCGCAACGTGGAAGCGCAGACTCACGACGCTGGGTCGATGCTGGAACTCTACCGGCGCCTCATTGCGCTGCGGCGCGCGGAGCCGGCGCTGAACGCGGGGAGCTACGAAGCGCTGGAAATCGAAGGCGACGTTCTCGCCTATGCGCGAAACAGCGAGGGAAGGCGGCTGGTCGTCCTGCTGAACTTCGGAAGCGGCCCGGCGACGTTGCCGCAGGCGTTGATTCCCGGCCAGGCGATCGTGCTGGCATCGACGGCTCCCGCGCGCGCCGAATCCATCCAGGGGCCCCTGATGCTGGGGCCTTACGAGGGTGTCGTCATTGGCGCCAGGAGCGCGTCTTGAGCGAGGTATCGGCTCACTTATCGGCAAAGTGCGGTTGCTGTCGCGGCTCCGCCGCTTTCGATGACAGTCTGATGAACTAAGTCACGATCGGAGGCTTGTGTCGAGCAAGCAAACGGAGGCGTTTCATTACAATGAATACTTTTTGAAACATCCTCCTTCGCGACTCCAATGAGCCAGCCGTTCCGTCCCAGCCCGACCTCCCTGACCGCCACCCTCGCCGCCACCGCGGCAGCCTTCGCCCTCGCCGGATGCGGCGGCGGAGGTTCCGGTTCCGCTTTCCTTCCCGCTCCGGCAGCCGCCACCGCAACGCAGACGCAAGTGCCGTCACCCGGCCCGGTCGCTCAGTCGCAAGTCCCCGCACCCGTCGTGTCGACGAGCGAGAACAAAGCGCCTGTGAGCAATGCAGGCTCCGCCCAGAGCACGATCACGGGCAAGCTTTTCAAGCTCGATGGCAGCGGCAGCACGGACGCCGACAGCGATGCCCTCACCTACCAATGGACCCTGGCGACGAAGCCGGCCACCAGCTCGGCCACGCTGGCTTCCCCCAACGTGGCGAAGCCGGAGTTCACTGCGGACGTGCCCGGAACCTATGTCTTCAGCCTCGTCGTGAACGATGGCAAGGCGGACAGCGCGCCGTCGAGCGTGACGGTGACCGTGGCGCTCGCCACCTGGCGAGATGCGGACTGCGCCGCCGACGGCACGAAACTCCCGGCCTGCGCGATGGACTTCTCGGACAACCGTGCATCGGTCGCGGTCGTCCAGGAAAGCAACGCCAATGCGCTCCTGCTCGAGACGCTCGCGAGCACGGTGCCCGCGGCGCAGAAGAGCTTTCACACGGGCATCACCGGCAACCGGGCCATCCTGGGAACGGAAATCCTGCACGGCGTGAAGCTGTCGGAGTTCGCCGGATTCAGCTTCAAGTCGAAGGACGACGGCACGGGTGGCGCGACTGGCGCCGGCCTTCCGTACGTCACCTATTCCATCAGCAAGCAATGCGATGGCACCGGCTGGGCCAACCTGATCACCAACCTGAACGACATGAGCCCCACGGGTCCCGATGCGGATGGCTACTACACCTACACCGCCGACATTTCGGCGGGCAGCAGGGCCTGGAAGTCGTCGAACTTCAACAACCCGATCTACGCCGCCGACGGCAAGACGGTCGTGCTGATGCCGAACAAGACGGCGACCGGCGACTCGCTGCAGGCGCTGATCCAGGCCTACCCGAACGCGTGCATCTACAACTGGCCGAATCCGGATGCGCAGGTGCCTCTTGCTACCAACACGCCAGCGGTGATGCTCATGCTGGGCAGCAGCGGGAACCTCACTGCCAAGAAGGCCTGGTTCAAGGACATCAGGATCGGCGACAAGGTCGTCTACTGATCCTTGACGGAAAGGCGCGCGCTGGCGTTCGATCCCTACCTTGCCCATCGAGCAGAAGATGCATGCGCCGTTGCCACGGGCCTCTCGTGCGACAGCGCGAAGGAGCCGCTGTCTTCCGCGTACGCCTCGCCGAGCGTGCCGTCCCTCTCCGCAGTCGCAAGGGCGGCTCTCACCTCCGAGCGCGGCGTGCGCAGCATCTGGTGACGCGACAGGTAGACCGAGCCGCTGTCGCCGCGGATCAGGACGGTCAGCGTCCCCGCCTTGATCGACTCGCCCAGTTCACGCTTCACCTCATCGCGGGATTCCGTTGACTGGAAGTGCGACGCGAGGTACGCCGAGCCGCTGTCTTCGCCGAGCAGCACGCCGGGTTGACCGTCGCCTTGCGTCGCGCTTCGTTGCGCGTTCACTTCCGCACGCGTGAGCTGGGCCGACGCAGCGGTTGCGGATACCGCGAACAGTGCTGCAAGCAGCATGGGGACTGCGTTCGATGACTTCATCATGGGTTCCTGTGTGTGTGTCGGCCTGCCCCGAGGCGTCTTGCCGGAGCGTACGAGCGCTGCGCAGCGCTCACATCCGACCGGTAGCAGGGCGTCCGATGCGCACAAAGTCATAGAGGCACTGCGCGTCGGACTTTGGCACGAGTCGCACGTCCATCGCCGGCCGGATGGCACTGCACGGGCCCCGTCCTAAGCTCCGGGCCACTCACCCGAGCGAGGCCCCTCATGGCTGACAGAAGCCTGCGTATCAATGGCGAAACGAGGACCGTCGATGTTCCCGACGATGTCCCTCTGTTGTGGGTTCTGCGCGATGTGCTCGGCATGAACGGCACGAAGTTCGGGTGCGGCATCGCCCAATGCGGTGCGTGCACGGTCCACCTCGAAGGCCGTGCCGTGCGCTCCTGCCAGCTGCGCATCGGCTCGATCGGCGACCGGGCCGTCACGACGATCGAGGCAGTGGGGCGGAGCGAGGTCGGCGCCAGGATTCAACGCGCATGGCTCGACCTGGAGGTCGTGCAGTGCGGCTACTGCCAATCGGGCCAGATCATGTCCGCGACCGCCCTGCTGGCGACGACGCCGCATCCGGACGACGCGGACATCGACGCCGCCATGGCCGGAAACATTTGTCGTTGCGGCACCTACGTGCGCATTCGCGAAGCGATCAAGCAGGCGGCTTCGGACCCAAGGGCACCATCGTGAAGGCCGAGGTCGACGGTGCCGCGAAGCTCTCCCGCCGTGCGCTGCTGAAAGGTGCTTCCGCCGGCGGCTTCGTGCTCGCCTTCTACCTGCCGACGCTCGCCGCAAACGAAGCGGCGCAGCCGGACGACGACATCCGGGGGAAGTTCGCGCCCAACGCCTTCATCCGGATCGACCGCGCGGGCACGGTGACGCTCGTGATGCCGCAGGTCGAGATGGGACAAGGCGTCTATACCTCGATCGCGATGCTGCTCGCGGAAGAACTCGACGCGGACTTCTCGCGCGTGCTGCTCGAACACGCGCCGCCCGACCAGAAGCGCTATGCGAACCCGATCCTCGGTATTCAGATCACGGGAAACTCCTGCTCGGTCCGCGCCTTCTGGCGGCCGCTTCGCACTGCCGGTGCGACGGCGAGAGACGCGCTCGTCCAAGCCGCCGCCGCACGATGGAACACGAGTTCCGCCGAATGCACGACCTCGAAGGGCGAGGTAATGCATGCCGCGAGCGGACGCCGCCTGGGCTATGGCGAGCTGGCCGAGGCGGCTGCCGCCTTTCCGCCCGCGAAGAACGTCGTGCTCAAGGACCCCGCGCAGTTCGAGCTGATCGGCCAACCCGTCAAACGCCTGGACACGCCCGACAAGGTCACTGGCAAGACGGTCTATGGCATCGACGTGATGCTGCCGGGCATGAAGTTCGCCACGGTGATGCAGAGCCCGGTCCTCGGGGGCAAGGTCCGCCATGTCGACGAAGGCCCGGCATTGCGCGTTCCCGGCGTCCGCAAGGTCGTCGTGCTGGACGACGTGGTGGCGGTCGTCGGCGACTACATGTGGGCCGCGAAGAAGGGGCTGGAGTCGCTGGCGATCGAATGGGACGACGGCCCGAACGGCCAGGTCTCCTCCCGGCAGATGTGGGAGGAACTCCGTCTCGCCAGCACAAAGGACGGCATCGTCGCCAGGACCGTCGGCGATGTGCAGAAAGGCTTGTCGACGGGCGAGCGCATCGAGGCGGCCTACGAGCTTCCGCTGCTCGCGCACGCGCCGATGGAGCCGATCAACTGCACTGTCCACCTCCAGGCGGGCGAATGCCGGATCTGGATCGGAACGCAGGTCATGGGACAGGTCCGGCAAGGCGTGGCCGATCTGCTCGGGATGCCGCCGGAGAAAGTCGTGGTTCGCAACCATCTGCTCGGCGGCGGCTTCGGGCGGCGGCTGGAAGTCGACATGGCGCTCGTCGCTGTGCGCGTGGCGCAGCAGCTGGACGACACGCCCGTGAAGGTCGTGTGGACCCGCGAGGAGGATGTGCGGCACGACATCTTCCGCCCCATGTACCGCGACGTCATCGCGGCAACGCTGTCGAACGGCAGGATCGACAGCTTCAAGTACAAGATCTGCGGCTCGGCGGTGATCGCGCGCAGGCTCCCGTCGCAATACAGGAACGGCATCGACAGGGACGCCGTGGACAGTGCGGTGGACATGCCCTACGACATTCCGAACTTCCAGGTGGAATTCGTGAGGGCAGAACCCAAGGCCGTCCGCACCGGCTTCTGGCGCGGTGTCGGCGCGAACAACAACGTCTTCGCGATCGAGTGCTTCGTGGACGAGCTCGCGAAGAAGGCTAGCATGGACCCGATCGCGTTCCGCCGCGGCATGCTGGGCAAGACACCGCGCCTGCGCGCGGCGCTCGACCTGGTCGCGGCGAGATCCGGATGGGGCGAGCCGCTCGCGAAGCGCGTCGGTCGCGGTGTCTGCGTGCAGCCGTCCTTCGGGAGCTTGATCGCGACGGTGATCGAAGTCGAGGTCGACGGACAGGGCGAGGTCGACGTGCGTCGCGTGACCTCGGTCGTCGATACCGGCATCGCCGTGCACCCGGACCAGGTCGTGGCGCAAATACAGGGCGGGCTGATCTTCGGCCTGACGGCGGCGCTCTACGGCGAGATCACCCTCGCGAAGGGCCGCGTCGCGCAATCCAACTTCAACGACTACCGCATGCTGCGCATCGACCAGGCGCCGAAGATCGACGTGCTCGTCGTGAAGAGCGACGCGGCACCCGGAGGCATCGGCGAGACCGGCACCACCGCATCGGCGCCGGCACTGCGCAATGCCATCTTCGCGGCGACCGGCGTCGCGCTGCGCAGCATGCCCGTCGATCGCAAGCTGCTTTCGGTCGGCAGGTCGACATGAGCGCGCGACCCCGTCGCTCGCTTGCGCGCGGTGCCGCTCGTCGGACGGTCATCGGCATTTCCGTCGTGCTGGCCGTCATCGCGCTCGGGTGGCTGCTGGGCCAGCCCGGGCCCATGGACTTCGCGGGCGGCAATCGTGTGGCCGTCGCGGACTATGCCGGTGCCGATCCGACTGGCGTGCCGGCCGCGATGGCGCAGGCGGACGTGGTGCAGCGCGGCGAATACCTTGCGCGCGCCGCCGACTGCGTGGTTTGCCATACGGCGCACGACGGTCCGGCCTTCGCGGGCGGGCTCGCGTTCAACTTGCCCTTCGGCACCCTGTATTCCACCAACATCACGCCGGACGAGAAGACGGGCATCGGTGGCTACTCGGACGAACAGTTTCTCGCTGCAGTGCGCCGCGGCATCCGGAAGGACGGCACGCGGCTCTATCCGGCCATGCCGTTCACGTCCTACGCCTACATGACCGATGCCGACGTCCTCGCCATCAAGGCCTACCTTTTTTCACTGAAGCCGGTCGTGGCGACCGCGCTCGACAACACGCTGGGCTTTCCGTTCGACCAGCGCTGGACGCTGGGTGCCTGGGCGCTGGTGTTCAGCACCGGCAAGCACTTCGAAGCCCGCGTCTCGCGCAGCGACGAATGGAACCGGGGGGCCTATCTCGCGGAGGCACTGGCCCATTGCGGCGAGTGCCACACGCCGCGCAACGTGGCCTTTGCGCTCAACAACCGGTTGAAGTTCGGCGGTACCCTGGTTTCGGGATGGAAAGCCTACAACGTGAGCCCCGATCGCGGGACCGGCATCGGCACCTGGCGCGGCGAAGAGCTGGTGTCGTATCTCTCCAGCGGGCACGCGCCCGGCCGCGGCAGCGCTGCCGGCCCCATGGCCGAGGCCGTCGACGACAGCTTCAGCCATCTTTCGCCCGGCGACATCCAGGCCCTCGTCGTCTACCTCCGCAGCGTGCCGGTGGTGGTCGACCCTGGCGCGCGGCCCGCGGTCACGAAGGTCGCCCCGGAATCGCACAAGGAGGGCAACCCGCTGGCCAACGTGCGCGGCAAGGCACTGTTCGCCGAAGCCTGCGCGAGCTGCCACGGCTGGAGCGGCATCGGCACGCTCTCGCCGAATGCGACGTTGACCGGTGCGAGGTCCGTGAACGATCCGAAGGCAACCAACGTCGCACAGGTCGTGCTGACCGGCGTCCACCGGACCTCGCCGGCGGACGCGGCGTCGATGCCGTCCTTCGGCAACAGCTTCACGGATGCCGAGATCGCCGCCGTGTCGAACTTCGTCACGGCGCGATTCGGCGGCAGCGCCTCGTCCCTGAAGGCGGAGGACGTGGCCGCACTGCGGCACTGAACCGCTACCGCAGCACGAGCCACCGTTCGCAAGCCCGAAGCGGCATCGCTACACTGCCTGTCCCGGCCTAGCGCCCTCCTTCGAGGCAAGCATCCGATGCCGAAGCCATCCTTGCTCTCTGTCGTCCTGCTGGCCTTCACGGGCTCCGTGAGCGCTGCCAGCAACTGCGACGAAGTCCTCGCCCAGATCGACGCGAAGATTCGCGATGCGGGCGTGATGCGTTTCACGCTCACCACCGTGGCAGCCGATGCAACGGTCAGCGGCAAGGTCGTCGGCACCTGCGAACGTGGCAGCAGGAAGATCGTCTACGAAGTAGAGGCTCCGTCTTCCAACGCATCCCCCGCACCCCGGCGCAGCAACGACGGCATCCTGACCGAATGCAAGGACGGTTCGGTATCGGTCGGCGGGGACTGCCGGAAGTGAGCGCCGATCTGGCAGCGGCCTGGAGAGCCCTGATTCGACGGCACGCACCGTTGGTCATCTATCCGTGCTTGCCGGCGTGCGGGCCATCGCTTCACTTTTTCGAAACGACCACGCGTCGTGAATCCTTGTAGATCACCCGCATCGGAAGCCCACGCTGGCTCAGCGCGTCGCGCGTACCGAAGTCCATGTAGGCAACCGCCTGAGGAAGGGTCTGCCAACGGGCGACGAACTCGTCGAGCGAGGCGATCGAGCGGCTCGGCTCCAGCACCTGCCCCATGGCGAATTCGTCTTGGTAGTCCACGAGCGTGACTTCACGACGCAGATAGAAGGGCATCGTCTGGTCGTACGCGCGGACCGCGAAGACCGGCGCGCCGGATTGCAGGATCGGCTCCAGCGCCGAGGCGAAAGGCGCTGCGCTCTTGAGTTGTCCGAAGGGATCATGGGCCGCCATCACCATGGCCATGGCAGTGACATGGCCGAGCGCGAGTGTCGCGATCGCCAGCGTCACCTCGTCCCGCCGCAGCAGCCACCAGACAAAGACCGCGAAGCACAGGAAGGTCAGCGCCCCCCAGCGAAGCCCGGCGCCCAACTGCCCGAACACTTCGGCCGGCGCCGTCTGGGACGCGATCCATGCGGTCTGGGTCGAGGCGACGAAGACAAGCACCCAGATCAACACCGGCACCACCAGGTGCAGTCGCAGCGCATGCAGACTCGCCTGCCGCAGACGAAGCGCGACCAGCAGCGCCAGCACGGGGAACACCGGCAGGATGTAGGACGGCAGTTTCGATCCGCTGACGCTGAAGAACAGCAGGACGAAGAGCGCGTAGACGAACAGCATGTCCACCCGCGGCTGCGTATTCGAAGGCCCGGAAGCCGCTTGCCGCGGCCACAGCCACGGCAGCGCGCTGGTCCATGGAAGCATCCCGCCCAGGAGCAGGGGCAGGTAGTACCACCACGCGCCTTCGCGTTTGTGCACATTCGTCAGGTAACGGGCGAAATGCTCGTGAATGAAGAAGAACTGCGCGAACTCCGGATTGCGCGAGGAGACCAGTACGAACCACGGCGCTGCGAGCAGCAGGAAGATCAGCAGGCCCGATGCCCAATGCATCCCTCGCCACAGACTGAAGTCCCGGCGCCAGAGACACGTCAGGAACAGCGTGACGCCGGGTATCAGGATGCCGACCAGCCCCTTGCTGAGCACCGCGCCGGCCATTGCGGCCCACGCGAGCCAGATCCAGCGCCTGCGTTCAGAAGCCGTGGAGGGAGTTTGCTCCGCGATCAGCACTGCACACATTGCGATGGTGAGGAACAGCGTCAGGCTGGCATCGAGGGTCAGAAAATGGGCGTTGCCAAACACCCAGGTCATCGACGACACGACGGCCAGACTGCGGATGCCGGTCTCGCGTCCCCACAGGCGCCAGGCCGTTCCGCCGACCACCAGCGCAGTCAGGAAGCCGGCCAGCGCAGGCCACAAGCGGGCCGCGAAGACATTCAGGCCGAACAAATGCAGGAACAGGGCGCTGATCCAGTATTGCAGCGGTGGCTTCTCGAAATAGAGCACGCCGTTCAATCGCGGCGTGATCCAGTCGCCGCTGCGCAGCATCTCCCAGGCAATGCTGGCATAGCGGCCCTCGTCGGGACTGATCAGTGAACGCGTGCCCAGCGAACCAAACCAGACGACGGCCAACAGGGCCAGCAGTACAGCCAGCGCGACCGGCACAGCCGGCACGGCAGGAACGGCAGGGTGCAATGGCCGCGCCCGGCCGGCGAAATCTTGAACTTGATCCATTGATGATTCATGAAAGCGTCGACAACCGCGGTGAAGCAAAGCGCCACCGCACGACTGGCGCCGCGAGCGCCGCGTTTCAATGAAAGATCAGAGAGGAGGGGCCGTTTCCGGCGGTCGACTGCGCCAGATGGCAGTGAGCGGCGGCGCACCGCTCGCAGGTGACACCCTGGGGACGGGGACATCGAGCAACGCCTGCACGCATTGCGCGACCTGCACGATCAACGGCGTCGCCAGGAGGATCAGGCTCATGAAAGCCGCGATCCCGCTCAGCAGCGTCAGCGGCATATCCATGCTTGCAGTGGTCGGGACGAAGAGCGTGACTTCGAGCGCCATCGGAGTGTCGGCATCTTCGTCAGGCTGGAAATGCGCAGTCGCATCGGAAAAGCGGACGCTCACGTGCTCCTGCGGAACGATCCCATCGACGTCGAAATGCACCGACAGGAACGGTTGGATCGAACACAGCAAGACCAGCAGCGCGAACCACCAGGCGCGCAGCCGGATGATGCGTTGGAGGGAGTGTGCCGTGAGCATATTGAAATGCTATGACATGGACCTGTGCGCAACCTGAACGAAGGACATGCGTGCGCGAAACCGATCGTCACGCCACTTCGATCCGCACTTCGTGGCGCCTCGCGGCCTGACAGGCGCAGCAGTTCCGGCGGCTCACGACGCTCAACCTGGACGTTTGCCCGACGGCGTTCAAAGACTGCGCCAGACCGGCTTTTTTGGCGCCGGCAATACTCGTTTTCGCTGCTTGCCGGGAACCGGCAGTTCAGCCGGCAAGGCATCGATCTCTTCGTCGCTGAGCTCCGGTCCGCTCTCGTCGGCATGGAGAACGGGTTGCGGCCGCGGCAGCGGCGTGTGCACTAGCTCAGGCGGCCGTGCCGACACCGCAGGCGCGGGCATAGCCGACGCGCCGGACGCCGGTGGCCGCTGCGGCCGCTCCGGCGATTCGAACGCCACGCCAGGAGCCACTTCGGCTGACCACGCCTCCAGCACGCGCAGCAGCGTGCGGAACTCGCTTGACCGGCGCTCGTCCCGTTCGGCCTGCCAACGCTCTTGCGAGCATGCCCGGGCTTTCTCGCGCTCGACCTGTTGCTGGGTGTGGAATTGGAGTTCGATCTGGATGGCCTGCTGCACGTACTGCGGGATACGCTGGAGCAGCTTCGCCTCGATACCGGACAGCTCGGACGACACAGAGGCCTGAACGACCTTCATGAGTTCGGTGTCGCGGTCCACCGCATCAGCTGGCAAGTCCGCGCGGGCAGGAGGCGCTTTCGCAGCCGCTGCGGCAACACTGCGCGCATACAACCAAGCGCCCAGCACGGCACCGAGGATCCCCAGGGCAAAACTGCCGAGTAGCAAATAGGTTGCCGATGGCGTCATGCTCATGCCGACAGTCCTCCCGGGGGAACGACATCTTCGCCGGCCTCCCACTTTTGCAGCAGGTCGAGCGGAATCGCATCGACCACCTGGGAGAAGCGTTTGCCAACCACGCGCTCAGCCTGCTTGAGCAATACCGCAACAGGGCTGCTGGGCTCATGGATCTCGAACCACTCACGCGCGGCGCGAATGGTCTGCGCGACATCGTCGCGGGTGGCTGCGGGCAAAAAAGGTAACGGCTTCGAAGATGCGGGGGTGCGAGGAAATGCAGTCATGGGGCCAGGACTTCCGTGCAATCCCGCAGGCATCGACGAGGTCTCTGAATCGGCCTCGCGCAACCGGTCGTGCGCCGTGAAAAGATCGAGCACGCGAATCAGCGCATGAAGCGGCGGCGCATCGCCGCCCAATTGCGCCTTGCACCACTCGTCAATCGCACGGGCATGCAGGGCGGCTTGCCCAAGCAGGTTGATGGGGGACTCAGCATTGCCGACGGCACGCAACGCTTCGAGCTGCCGGTTCACGGATTCCGGACTCTGAGCGTCCGCAGACTTCGGCACGGCAAACGCTCGCTCCACATCGCGCACGCTCAGCCGCAGGGCGGTGCTGGAGGCCACGACGACGTCGCGCACGTCGCTCATCAGGCCTTCGGGGTCGGCCAGTGCAGCGAGCGCATTCGCACGCACATCGGGGTCGCTTTGGCCTTCGATGACGGTCTGCGGATGAACGGCTTCCGGCCATTCCCGCAGCACGGCCGCCAGCATGGCGAGCGTCTGCGCCAGACCCGCGGCCTGACCCAGTCGTGCGCGGGCACGACAGAGCCAGACGAACAGGTTGATGTCTTTGGTGCGCAGCAGGAGCCGACGGCAAGCCCGTTCGATCTCGGCCCACACAGGCGCCCCTGCGGCGTCGACGAAATCGCCGTATTGCGCATCGCCGCGCGGCGTCATGCGAGACAGCAGGATCGCGTACTCGGCGTCGTATTCGAGACTGGCGCCGCACGGCGCATCGGTGCTGATCGGCAAGAGCCATTCAGGGACCGGGTCGGAGGAACGGATAGAGGGGGCAAGCTGAGGCATGAACGCAAGTTGAAATGAATTGAGTCAATGGACGGCTGCACCGGAGCGGTGGTGCGCGCCGACGTACTGCTCGGGCTCGAAAACGAGGCCGACGGCATAGTCCTGCGCCGCTGCTGCCGTCAGTTGGACGCCGGCTGCGGCACCCGGCACGACGTCTTCGGAGCCGCCGAGCCACGTCGACCAGCCGAGCTTTTCCTTGTCTTCGAGGCGTGCGGCCGGAGCACTGTCTTTGCTCACGCGCAACTCGACCTCCCAGACAAACTCGTAACCGACGAAGCCACGCACCCATTCGACGAGCAACGGCAGGTCCTTGCCTTGCGGCGTGAAGCGCAGGTATTGCTCCAGGCTCAACGGACCGAGCACGATCCGGAACTTGTTCTGCCGGTCGGCCACGACTTCGCCCGCGATCGCGCCCATGCCCATCACGCTTGAGGTGCGCGGTGTGCCGAGGCGCGTCTGGTCCTCCTGATCGATACGAATCCAGTGCAGCACGAACTCGTTCAACTCCACCGGCACGGCGAAGAAGCGCGCGAGCGAGCCGGCCAGGCCATCCGGGTTGCGGGCTTCGCGCGTGAGGTGTGTCGATGCGGCCAGCCGCGCATGCGAGGGCAGCACCGAAGCTCGGATCTCCAAGGGATCATGCCCCGTGAGGTGCGCGACGTAGCGGCTGAAGGTCTCGTCACCCGGCCGGTCGAGACCCGCCGCCGACTGGCTCTGCGCCCACGCGCGATACATGTGCGTGAGATAGCGGTGATGAAAGATGTCGAGAAAGTCGGCGAGCGTGCCGTCGTTGTAGTTTTCCGTTCGCTCGCGGACCCATTCCGTGTAGTGCAGCGGCAGGGGGCCATTGGGGCCGAGCAGCCCGAGGCCAAAGAGCCGCACGGTCGGCACGGACGCGTTGTTGCCCTTCCGTGCGGGCGAAGCACCCACGCCGGCTGTCGCCCCCCCATCGAGCGGCAACGCCACTTCGGCGATCTCGCGCGGTGCAAAGGTCAGCGCCGCAGTCTGGCCGAGCCGGAAAGGCTCCTGCTGCGGCCGGCTGGCCAGCCCGATGCGCGGCTGGCTGGAATGAATGGCGCCGAGGCGACGCATGAGCGTGGTGAATCCGAATTTCCATGGCTCGCGGCGCAAGCGCACCAGCAGTTCCTGCAAGCCGAGGGCGATTGGATCGCGATCCCGCCGCATCAAACGACCCCTCTTCCGCCCATGCGAACAGGCCAACTCGCGACGGTGCCGCGCTGCATGGATTCGAGCACCGTCTGTGTGAAGACGTTGATGCTGACGTGGCGCGCGAGATAGTGTTCCAGTACCAGCCCGAACAGATAGGGACTCGTTCCGGAGAAGCCTTCCTCGTCCACGATCAGTGTGCAGCGCACGCCCCGCCCGTAGATCAACGGCCCGGCGCCGGGCAGGCGTCGCGTCACCGGCTCGATGCGCGAACCCACCAGGCTTTCGATCTGCCGGCGCTGCACTTCGTTGTCGGTCGTCACGAACAGCCGCAGCATGTCGCGCAGCGCCTGCGCGCCCTCGCGGTGCGGCATGTCCGCGAGCGGGAGATGGTTGAAACCCAGTTGTCGAATCAGTCGCCATGCCATCTCGCGCTGCGCGAACGGTGACTTGGGCGTGCTCGGCGGGCGGATGAGGCCGACCCCGGACACCGGGATGGAATCGGCAACGGCCAGGTCGTTCTCGCCGTTGCGCGGAACCAGGCACGGCAGATCGCGATTGGTCAGCAGTGCGGTGACGGACAGGTGGTGGATCGCGTCGGGGTAGAGGCGCAGCCTTTTCTTGAAGCGCATTGGACTCGTCACCACGGAACCAATGTGAACCCTGCACGTCGACCAACACCTCGAAGCCTTCGTCATCGCCTACGGCACCTGGGTGTACGCGTTGCTGTTCCTGATCGTGTTCGTCGAGACCGGGCTTGTCGTGATGCCGTTTCTTCCGGGCGACTCGCTGCTGTTCATCGTCGGCGCACTGTGCGGCGCCGGGCTCATGACTTTCGGGCTGGCGCTGCCGATCCTGCTGCTGGCGGCAGTTCTCGGCGACCAACGCAATTTCAGCCTCGGGCGGTACTTCGGCCCCAAGGTCTTTCAGTGGGAAAACTCGCGCTGGTTCAACCGCCGGGCCTTCGAACAGGCGCATGCCTTCTACGAGCGTTACGGCGGCGTCACCATCATCGCCGCACGCTTCCTCCCGTTCATCCGCACCTTCGTGCCGTTCGTGGCGGGGTGGCTGACATGTCGCGCGGAAAGTTCACGCTCTTCAACGTCGTGGGTGCGCTGCTGTGGGTGGCGAGCCTGTGCGCCATCGGCTATTTCTTCGGCAACCTGCCGATCGTCAGGGACAACCTCGACAAGGTGATCTGGGCACTCATCCTGGTGCCGGGGCTGCTCGCGTTGTTCGGCGCCTGGCGTGCCTGCAGGCGCTCCTCCTCCTCCTCCTCCGTCCTCCGCGCCACTGTCCATTGAGTGCCCTACTCAACCGTCACACTCTTGGCCAGGTTACGCGGCTTGTCGACGTCCGTCCCTCGTGCACATGCCGTGTGATACGCCAGCAACTGCAACGGCACCACATGCAGAAGCGGTGACAGCGCCCCATAGTGCTCGGGCATGCGGATCACGTGAATCCCCTCGCCGCTCTCGATGTGCGTGTCGCCGTCGGCCAGCACGTAGAGCACGCCGCCGCGCGCACGCACTTCCTGCAGGTTGCTCTTGAGCTTTTCGAGGAGCGCGTCGTTCGGTGCGACCGCGACCACCGGCATCTCGCTCGTGACCAGTGCGAGCGGACCGTGCTTGAGTTCGCCGGCCGCATAGGCTTCCGCGTGGATGTAGGTCACTTCCTTGAGTTTGAGCGCGCCCTCGAGTGCGATCGGGTAGTGCAGGCCGCGGCCGAGGAAGAGCGCGTTTTCCTTGCGCGCGAAGTCCTCCGCCCAGCTGATGACCTGCGGCTCCAGCGCGAGCACGGATTGCAGGGCCACGGGCAGGTGCCGCATCTCCTTCATGTAGCGCGCTTCGTCCTCTTCGGCGAGACGTCCCTTCGCTCGCGCCAGCGCCAGGGTCAGCAGGAAGAGTCCCGCGAGCTGCGTCGTGAAGGCCTTCGTCGACGCCACACCGATCTCGACGCCGGCGCGCGTGATGTAGGCGAGCTTGCACTCGCGCACCATCGCGCTGGTCGCGACGTTGCAGATGGTCAGCGTGTGCTCCATGCCCAGTGACCTCGCATGCTTGAGCGCAGCCAGGGTGTCGGCGGTCTCGCCCGACTGGCTGATGGTCACCACCAGCGTCTTCGGATCGGGCACCGAATCGCGGTAGCGGTATTCGCTCGCAATCTCGACCTGCGTCGGGATCTTCGCGATGCCTTCGAGCCAGTACTTGGACGCGCAGCCGCTGTAGTAGCTGGTCCCGCACGCAAGGATCAGCACTTTGTCGATGTCGTTGAAGACGCGCCATGCCGCCGCGCCCGGTTGTCCGTCGGTGCCGACGCCATCGAACAGCTCGGGCACGATGCCCTCCACGCCTTCGAGGGTGTCCGAGATGGCGCGCGGCTGCTCGAAGATTTCCTTCTGCATGTAGTGGCGATAGGGGCCGAGCTCGGCCGCGCCGCTGTGCGCCTGCACCGTGCGCACGACGCGGGTCACGGGCTTGTGCGCGCGGTCGACGATCCAGTACTTGCCCGGCTGGATGTCGACCACGTCGCCTTCTTCGAGATAGACGATCTGGTCCGTCACGCCGGCCAGTGCCATCGCATCGCTCGCGAGGAAGTTCTCGCCCTCCTCCTTGCCGACGCCGAGGATCAGCGGCGAACCCGCGCGTGCCCCCACCACGCGGTGCGGCTCGTCGCGGCAGATCGCGGCGATGGCATACGCACCCTGCAGCTGCTTGACGCTCGCCTTCACCGCTTCGAACAGGTCCCCGTCGTAGTGGCTGTCGATCAGGTGCGCGATGACCTCGGTGTCGGTCTGGCTCGTGAAGTCATAGCCCTTGGCCTGTAGTGCCGCACGCAGCGCTTCGTGGTTCTCGATGATGCCGTTGTGGACCAGCGCGACGCGGCCTGGACGGGCCGCCTGGGCATCCCCGCCGGGGCCATGGCTGAAATGGGGATGGGCGTTGTGCACCGCAGGCGCCCCATGCGTGGCCCAGCGCGTGTGCGCGATGCCGGTGGTGCCTTCGATGTGATCGTCCCGCACCTGCGCCAGAAGCTCCGCGACCCGAGAGGTCGTGCGGGCCCGCTGAAGGCCGCCAGCATGCACGGCGACCCCGCAGGAGTCATAGCCCCGGTACTCGAGGCGCTGCAGGCCCTGAACAAGGACGGGAACGATATTGCGTCCGGAAACGGCGCCGACGATGCCACACATAACTGCTCCTGCGATTGGAAGTGAAGCGATGTTAGGACGTTGTTGAAGAAATTATTCTTCAACGGTCCCAAATTGTTGACTGATAATTTCACTAATCCGCCGCGTTGCACTATTCTTTCAACAATAACAATTCTGTGAAATTTTCAGACCTCGACCAGATTGACCTTCAACTGCTCGACGCGCTTCAAAAGGACGCCGGCCAAAGCAACCAGTCGCTTGCCGAGCGCTTCGACATTTCACCGCCCACCTGTCTGCGGCGGGTCCGCCGTCTGCGCGAATCCGGCTGGATCGAAAGCGAAGTCGCCATCCTCAGCGCAGACCGCGTCGGCCCCCTGCTCACCGCCGTCGTCGAGGTATCGCTGGACCGCCAGGACGCGTCGGCCCTGGACGCTTTCGAGGAGCGCGTCGCCCCCGACGCCGCAGTGCAGCAGTGCTACCGCGTCTCCCCGGGACCGGATTTCGTCCTGATCGTCACCCTGCGCGACATGCCCGGCTACCAGGCGCTCGCGCAGCGCCTCTTCACGAGCGACGCCAACGTCCGCAACGTAAAGGCCTTCTTCAGCATCCACCGCGCCAAGTTCTCCCCCCGCGTGCCACTCCCCTCCCCCAACGAGGCAAGGTAAGCGCGCAATCCCAGAAACACCGTGGAACCGGCTTTGCCGGGCCACCGGTGTTGCCCCCGGCAGGGGGTAGGCGAAGCGACACGAAGTGCGCGCAGCCTGGGGGCGAGCTATTTTTTTGGTCGTTTCCAGTTGGCGAAGCTCGTCTGGCGCGCCCGCGAAATCGTCAGCGCCCCGGGCTCCGTGCTCTTGGTCACCGTCGAGCCGCCGCCGATGGTGCCGCCGGCACCGATCGTCACCGGCGCGACCAGTACGCAATTACTCCCCACATGCACGTCGTCGCCGATGATCGTGCGGTGCTTGAAGGCGCCGTCGTAGTTGGCCGTAATGCTGCCTGCGCCGTAGTTGACGCGCTCGCCCACCGTGGCGTCGCCCAGGTAAGCGAGATGGTTCGCCTTCGCGCCGGCCGCGAGGGTCGAGTTCTTGACCTCGACGAAGTTGCCGATATGCACCTCCGCGCCCAGCCGCGCGCCCGGCCGCAGCCGCGCGAACGGACCGATCAGCGAGCCCCTTCCCACCGTCACGCCGGCCTTCTCGCCGTCGATATGGGTGAAGGGATGGATCACCGACCCGCTCTCGACACGGGCATTCGCAATCACGCAGTTCGCCCCGATGCGCACGCCGGCACCCAGGGACACGGCACCCTCGAACACGCAGTTGACGTCGATCTCGACATCCGACTCGCACGCCAGCGTGCCGCGCAGGTCGAAGCGCCCCGGGTCGGCCAGCCGGACACCCTGCACCATCAGCGCGTCCGCCTGACGACGCTGGTAGGCGCGTTCCAGCGCTGCAAGCTGCGTAGGGCTGTTCACGCCGGCCACCTGCAACGCATCGTCCGTGCGGTGCGCGACGACGGGCACGCCGTCGACCGTCGCGAAGCCCACCACGTCGGTGAGGTAGTACTCGCCCTGCGCGTTCCTGTTGTCGAGCCGGCCAAGCCACGTCTTCAGGAGACGCGCCGGCACCGCCATGACGCCGCTGTAGATCTCGTTGATCGAACGCTGGGCTTCGCTCGCGTCCTTTTCCTCGACGATGGCCTGCACCTCGCCTTCGCCCTCCTGGCCCTGCGCGCGCACGATGCGGCCATAGCCGGTCGGGTCATCGACGCAGATGGTGAGCAAGGCGAGGCGACGGCCCGCGCTCTCGGCCACGAGCGCGCGCAGGGTGGCGTCGCCGATCAGCGGTACGTCGCCCGACAGCACCACCACCGTGCCATCGTCCGGCAACAGCGGCGCGGCCTGCTGCATGGCATGGCCGGTGCCGAGCTGCGGCACCTGGCGCGCGAACTGGGGAGTCACGCCCGCCACGGCGCCGTCGAGCGCGGTCTCGACCTCGGTCGCGCCATGGCCCGTCACGACGACCACGTTTCGTGCGCCGATGCGCCCCGCCGTGTCGATCACGTGCGTGACCAGTGCACGCCCGCCCAAACGATGCAACACTTTCGGCAGGCTGCTCTTCATGCGCGTGCCTTTTCCGGCCGCCATGATGACGACGTCGACCGGGCCCTGGTTGTCTTGCGGAGTCTGATTCATGCCTCTTTCCCGAATGCGTTGCGCGAAGTTGGCGCGGATTATCGGCGTGCTGGCCCTCGGCGCCGTGCTGGCCGCGTGCAGCGCGATCAAGCTCGCCTACAACAACCTGCCGGAAGTCAGCTACTGGTGGCTCGACGGCTACGTCGACTTCGACGGCACCCAGACGCCCCGCGTGCGAGACGAACTGGAGAGGCTGCTGGCCTGGCACCGCCAGAACGAACTGCCCAAGATCGTCGGCCTGCTCCAGCGGGCGCAGGTCCTGGCGCCCAACGACATCACGCCGGAGCAGACCTGCGAGATGGTGAGCGAGATCCGCACCCGGCTGCTGGCACTGGCCGAACGTGCGGAGCCGGCCGGTGCCGAACTCGCGGTGAGCCTGACCGAATCGCAGTTGCAGCAGCTCGAACGCAAGTACGTCAAGATCAACGCGGACTACCGCAAGGACTGGCTCGACCGCAGCGTGGCCAAGCAGCACGAGAAGCGCTACGAGCAGTTCCTGGACCGCAGCGAGGATTTCTACGGCCGGCTCGATGACGATCAGCGCGATCTGCTTCGGCGGCAAGTGGCGCGCTCGGTGTTCGATCCGCGGGAACTCGATGCGGAGCGCAAGCGGCGCCAGCAGGAGGCATTGACGTTGCTGCGCCGGTTCTACGTGCAGAAGACCTCGCCCGCCGATGCGCAACTGGCGTTTCATGCCTACGTGATGCACATCGCGGACCCCCCGCCGGGGCCCTGGCGCGACCGGCAACGCGCGCTCCAGGCGGAGGCCTGCCGCGACATCGCCGAGTTCCACAACCAGACCAGCACCGCCCAACGCGACAAGGCGATGCGGCGCCTGCAGGCCTACGAAGGCGACCTTCGCGACCTCGCCGCTTCGCAGTGACCGGCTGGAATACGCCGAATGGCACATGAAATCTGTCGCGACAAAGTACAACGTTTGTTTACACTTAGGCGGGACTCACTCCACCATCCATGAACATCACGCTCTGCACGCTCTTTGAAGGTAACTACCATTTCGGCGTCGCGGCGCTCTCGAATTCGCTGATCGCCTCAGGCTACGAGGGCGACCTCTGGGTCGGCTATCGCGGTGCGCTGCCGGGCTGGATCGTCGATTCGCCGGCCTTCGAGAGCGCCACCGGCCAGTTCCAGGTGGCCCCGACGCTCCGGCTGTGCATGGTCGAACTCGCGACGCCGCTGCACTTCACCTACTACAAGCCGACCTTCATCCGGGAGATGTTCGAGAAGCACGCGCCGGCTTCGACCATGGTCGCCTACATCGACCCGGACATCGTCCTCAAGTGCGACTGGCCCGCGTTCACGGGCTGGTTCACCGAGGACGGGATCTCGCTCGCCGAGGACGTCAACTGGTGCTTCCCGGCTCGGCATCCCAAGCGCCTGCTGTGGAACCGCTTCTTCGAACCACATGGCGCCACGCCCCGGCGCACGCTGGAGCGCTACTACAACGCCGGCTTCATCGCCGTCTCGCGCCAGCATCTCGAATTCCTGGACCTGTGGCGACGCCTGTGTGACCTGGTCGTGGCCTACAACGCCAATGCGAAGCAGCTCAAGGCGGGCGGCTCGGCCGCGCTGTTCCATTCGACGGACCAAGACGCCCTGAATTTCGCCCTCACCGTCTGCGAATCCCCGCTCAACACCGCCGGCCCCGAGGCCATGGATTTCGTCCCCGGCGGCTACTACCTCTCGCACGCCATCGGCTCGGTCAAGCCCTGGCACGGCGGCCACATCCGCCAGGCCCTGCGCGGCCGCCCCCCGACTGCCGCAAGCAAGTGGTACTACCGCTTCGCCAACGCCCCGATCAAGGTCTATTCCGACGGCGACCTGAAAAAGCGCCAGCTTTCCCTGAAGCTCGCCGCCGCCATAGGCCGAATCTACAAACGCACCTAACCCACCCAACTTCCAGAAACACCGCGGAACCGGCTCCGCCGGGCCGCAGGTGTTGCCCCCGGTAGGGGGTAGGCGAAGCGACACGAAGTGCGCGGAGCCTGGGGGCGAGCTAAGTTTTCCATTGCATCCAGCGGAGTGCAAGGAGCATGTACTGGTAGCCGAAGTTCGCGACGGCGGTCGCAATGCCGAAGCCGAGCACCGCGCGAAGGTCGCTCACGCCCACCACCGCGAGGTAGACCACCTGCGTGATCAGCGTCGCCAGGATGCTGTACGTCTGCCCGGAGGTGGCGCCCCGAACCGTAAGGGTGCGGAACGCAAATCCCGACGCGTTCTGCAGGATGGACGCCAGGAACACCATCCACACCAACGGCTCCATGCTGCGGTACTTCTCGCCCAGCAGCAGGATCCAGTACTGCGGAAGGAAGATTGCGGTCAGCAGGACCAGCACCATCATGCCGAGGTAAACCAGATGGCCCAGCAGCAGCATCCTGCGCAGCCTCTCCCCATCCGGCGCGCGCGCGATGACGGGGAACACCAGGATATTGGTCACCCGGTCCACCACCATGAGCACCATGGCGAGTCGCCCGAAGGCTCCCACCTCTGCCACCATCGTCGAAGTGCCGAACATCGAGACCAGGAACACGGTGATCACGCCCTGCACCTGGTAGAAGATCGCCGGCAGCACCAGCGGCTTGGCGATCTTGATCACCTGCGCATCCACGCGCCGGGCGTCCTCGGTGCCGAGCCGGGCGGAATCCACGATCTCGCGTGACCTGAACTCGATGCGATAGAGCGTGACGCTCACCAGGCTCGCGGCCGCGGTGGCCGCGACGATGCCGGCCACCGACCACGAAGTCATCGGCAGCAGCAGCACCGTGCCGACGAAGAGGATGCGCACGAAGTGCGACGAGAACGCGATCCGGTTCAGCGTCGAGATGTGGCCGAGGATCAGCAGTACCGTGCTGGCGAAGTGCTCCCGGAGCGACAGGAGCACGACCACGATCATGAACGCCGACGCCAGCAGGTAGCCCCCGCCGCCCCAGCCGTGCTCGCGCGACGTGACGAACCAGTAAGGCACCACGATGACCAGCCCCAGCGCCAGCAGCAGCCAGCGCTTGCGAAAGACCTGCTGGCAGGCCCCGACCACCCACGGCACCTCGGTCGTGCGCTGCCCGACCACCGGCAGGCAGCAGTGCGCGAGCCCCAGGTCGGTCACGCCCAGGATGAGCGTGATGCAAGCCACCAGGAAGGTGTAGGCGGCGTACTGGTCCTTCGGCAGCACGTTGACGATCAGCAGGCCGGCGATGCCGCCGACAGCCACGCCAAAGGTCTCGACACCGCCAACCATGGCGATCTGGCGCAAACGGGCAAGGAGCTTCACAGGCGGGGGGCGTCGGTCATTGGGAATGGCCGGCGATTGCCGGGCTGACAGGCTGCCGGGGGTTCCGGCAGGCCTCTACGATAAGCGATGGCGTCCGGATTCCGCGTCAGATCAAAGGCGTCGGGCGCATGGGCCGTTCGAAATAGTCGCCGAGCCGTTCGAGGGAATGCGGCTCCATGATGCGCAGCCAGCCGCTGTCGAGCTTGTGCAGGCCGAGCCGCTCGAGGCGGCGCAAGGTCTTGTTGGTGTGTACCAGCGACAGCCCCAGCGCATCCGCGACGTGCTGCTGGCTGAAGGGAAACTCCGCCCAGCCGTCGCGCACCATGCCCACGCGCTCCGCACGGCGATACAGGTGCATCAGCAGCATGGCGACGCGCTCGCTGGCGTTGCGCCGGCCGGCGGTGACCAGGTAGTCGTCCACCATCTTTTCCTCGCGCGCGGCGAGCCAGGTGATGTCGTAGCCGAGCTTGGGGTGCGAATGGAACAGTTCCCACAGCTTGGCGCGCTCGAAGGCGCAGAGCGTGACGCCCGTCACGGCTTCCACGCCATGGGTCTGGCCGTCGGCGAATTCGTCCTGCAGACCGATGAAATCGCCCGGCAAAAGAAAGCCCAGGATCTGCCGGCGCCCATCGCTGAGGGTCTTGTAGCGGAAGGCCCACCCCGAATAGAGCGTGTAGAGCTGGGTGCTGGCACGCTGCTCGTCGATGATCTGCCGACCGGCATCGACGATGCGCGTGCCGCTGCGAAACGATTCGATCGTGCGCACTTCGTCCGCGGTGGCGGGCACGAAGGCGGGATTGATGCGCAAGCCGCACTCGTCGCAGGGATGGGCGCAGCGAGGGGGAGAGACGGGAGCTGGATAGTCCTCGAATTTCACCTGAACACTATAGGCCCGGTGCATGTGTCTTTTGACATTTCGGGCGGCATTTCCCCCTCCTAAACTCGCCACGCCTTCTCATCTGACGCCGAATGCACCTTCGAGAAATCCTCTACAGCAGCCTGCTTGCCCCCCATCAGCCGACCGCCGTCGTCGGCCAGTTCGTGACACGCGCACGTCTCCGGAATGCGGAGAACGGGATCACGGGCCTGCTGGTCTTCGACGGCATGCGCTTCTGCCAGCATTTCGAGGGGCCCGCCGAGCAGGTGGCCGCGCTCATGCGCCTTCTCGAAGCCGACCGGCGCCATGAGGAAGTGAACGTGCTGTACGAAGGGCCGCTGCAGCAACGGCGCTATCAGCGCTTTGAACTGGGCTTTGCCGAGGTCGACGACCACGACGACCTGGCGGACATCAGCGTGATGCGAGGCGCCGAGGCGCTGCAGCGCTTTCTGGCGCTGCGGCCCCGGTTCGACGTCTCGGGCTGAATCAGCCCGCGTGGACCGGCGTTGCGGCGTCCCAGCTGTAGGTCGCGCCGCTGCCGTCCCACGGCTCCATCACGATGCGTTCGCCGGCGGCAACGGCCAGCGATTCGCCCGGTGCCAGCACCAGGTCCTCGCTGCCCGAATGGGCGGTGGCATCGCGGGTGACCCAGACGCGGCCCTGCCGGATGCGCAGCACGCTGGCGCCGGAAGCCCTGAGACTCATCGCGTGGCCGGCTTCCAGCTGCCAGGCACCGCGGCGCACGGCCGGAGGCACGGCGGCGGCGCGGCCCAGTGCGACGGACGGAAGCGAAGAAGAGGTGTAGACGGCAGACATGGTGGACTCCTGGGAGGAATTTGAAAACGCACAAATGGCGCGCTTCGGGAATGAATGATCCGCCCGTCCTCGTTGGCAGTCCAATGAAAACGGGGTAGCCTACTGATTCCGGTTTCGCATCAATCCATGCGCCGGCAGCCACTTCCCGCCATGCTCCATTCGCAAACCCATCTCCGCTCCCGGCCGATCTCCGCCGGCCATCTCCGCGCGTTCGAGGCGGTCGCCCGCCACCTGAACTTTCGCGCAGCCGCCGAGGAAATGGCCCTGACCCAGTCCGCCGTCAGCCGGCAGATCCAGTCGCTCGAAGAGGAGGTGGGGGTGGGCCTTTTCCTGCGGCACACGCGCGCCGTCGAACTGACGAGCGCCGGCGCCCAACTGCTTCTGGCCGTCCAGCAATCGCTGCCGCGCATCGATGGCGCGGTGCGCCAGATCCGCCAGAACGCGGGTCGCAAGAGCGTCTCGCTCACGACCTTCGCCTCCTTCGCCTCCATGTGGCTAATACCGCGGCTGGAAGCCTTCCAGCGCGACAACCCCGAGATCGACATCCGCATCGACGCCAGCGACGCCGCGCTCGACATGGACATCGCGGACGTCGACATCGCCTTGCGCTACGGCCCGCGCGAGAACATGCCGGCCGGCTCCGTGCGCCTGTTCGGCGAGACGATCACGCCGGTGGCCAGCCCCTGGCTGATCAAGAGCAACCCGCAGATCAAGGGACCGGCCGACATCGCCAATTTCACCCTCATCGAGGCCGGCGACGCCCACCGCACCCACCTCGAATGGCTGACCTGGCGGCGCTGGTTCGAAGTCAACAACCTGTCGCGCGCCCAGCCGCGCCGCTGGCTCTACTTCAACTACGCCTACCAGATGGTCCAGGCCGCCCTCACCGGCCAGGGCGTGGTGCTGGCCCGCAGCTCGCTGATCGCGGAAAGCCTCGCCAACGGCGACCTGATCGAGGTCCTGCCGCACCACCGAATGGATTCACCCATGGCCTACTGGCTCATCACCGGTCCCCGAAGCGCCCCCCGCCCCGAAATCCAGGCTTTCAACGACTGGCTCCTGAGCCAGGCCATCACGACGCGCGAAACGATCGGCGAAGTCCCAGACCCCGACACCATTGATCAGATGGATTAGCTCGCCCCCAGGCTTGCCCACTTCGTGTGGCCGCCCACCCCCTGCCGGGGGCAACGCCTGCGGCCCGGCAAAGCCGGTTCCGCGGCGTTTCTGAAAGATGCGCGCCTCAGGTGATCGGCCAGACCACGCCGTTGTCGTTCAAGATCGCGTCCAGTGGCATGTCATGCGCCTCGGGCTCGAAGTCATCCAAAAAGCCGTTTGCGAAGCCCAGCCCCACGGTGAAAGGCCGCGGCTCCAGCGACGCCAGCGTGCGGTCGTAGAAACCGCCCCCGTACCCGAGCCGATACCCACCGGCGCTGTAGCCCAGGCAAGGCACGAACAGCAGCGTCGGCACGATGAGTTCGGTGTCCTTCGGCTTCGGGATGTCGAAGGCGTCGTTTTCCATCGGGCAGCCGGGATACCAGGAATGGAAGGTCAGCGTCTTGTGCACCCTGTCGACCTTCGGCAGGCCGATGCGCCGGCGGTGCGGCTCGTCGAGCAGTTCGCCGTCCTCTTTCCAGCGATGCAGCGCCGGCAGCGGGTCGAACTCGCCCTTGATCGGCCAGTAAGCCCCGATGACCGTGTCCGGGCGCCCCACGAGCCAGATGCGCATCACCCGCTGCAGCAGGTCGGCGCGCGCGAGACGGTCGGGCATGGCGAGGCGCTGTTCGATCAGCGCCGCACGCAGTTGTCCCTTGAGAAAAGTGGCAGTTGCCGAGGTGTCGGCACCCTTTGACTTGTCCATAATCCCCCGATGCAGTTCGCAAGCATTTTGGCATCCGCGCGCCGTCGGCCCCGCGCCTCTTTTTCCGCCCTCTCACTTTCGCTCGTTCTCGCTGCCGCGGCCATGCTCCAGCCGGCCCGCGCGCAGAGCGGCAACGACGACGTCCTGCTGCAGATGAAGCAGGCGGCACAGCGCGGCGACAAGGCCCGCCTGACGGCCCTGCTGCCCCAGGCCCGCGGCCATGCGCTCGAACCCTGGGCCGCCTACTGGGAGCTGAAGGCGCGCTTGACGGAAGCGAGCCCGCAGGAGGTCCAGGACTTCCTCGCCCGCTACCCCGGTACCTACCAGGAAGACCGCCTCCGCAACGACTGGCTGCTGCTCGCCGGCCAGCGACGCGACTGGGACAGCTTCATGACCCAGCACCCGGCCTATCGCATGAACGACGACGCCCAGGTGCGTTGCTACGCGATCCTGATCGACACGCTCCGCAACGGCAGCGCCACCCAGGCCCAGGCCGACGAGGTGCGGCGTACCTGGTTCGCCCAGCGCGAACTGGACGACGGCTGTCTCACCGCCGCCGACCGCATGATCGGCGCACGCCTGATGTCGCCCAACGACGCCTGGAAGAAGGCGCGCCTGTCGATCGAAGCCAACCGTCCGCAGGCCGCGCGCGCGGCGGTCTTGCTCGTCGCGCCTGACGCCGTCCCGCTGTTCGACGAAATGAACGCCAGCCCCGTCAAGTTCCTGACCGGGCGCGGCTTCGCCGTCGCCAAGTCGCGCCGGGAACTGGTCGTGCTGGCCCTCATCAAGATGACCGTCGCCGACCCCGAGATCGCGGCTTCGCAGCTCGAAAGCAAATGGGCCACGACGCTCTCCGCCGAGGAGCGCAACTGGCTCTGGGGCGCGATCGGGAGGCAATTCGCCACCAAGCTCTCGCCGATGGCCAACGTCTACTTCGCGAACGTCACGAAGATCGGCGACCTGACCGACGACATGCTCTCGTGGAAGGCCCGCGCCGCCCTGCGCGCCGGGGAATGGAAGCAGGTCCTGTCCGCCATCGACGCGATGAGCGACGTGCAGCAGATCGATCCCACCTGGGTCTACTGGAAAGGCCGCGCACTGACGGCCATCGGCGGCGACGATCGACGTGCCGAGGCGCGCACCCTGTACGAAAGCATCGCGGGCACACGCGGCTTCTACGAGTTGCTCGCCCTGGAGGAACTGGGCCAGCGCGCCGCCGTGCCGACCCGCCCCGCGCCGCTCACGCTCGAAGAGAAGGATGCCGCCCGCAACAACGCGTCGCTCCAGCGCGCCCTCTACGCGATCTCGATCGGCCTGCGGCCCGAAGGCACGCGCGAGTGGAACTACGCGACCAACCTGCACGACAAGGGCGGCATGAACGACCGCGACCTCCTGGCCGCCGCCGACCTGGCCTGCCAGCGCGAGGTCTGGGACCGCTGCATCAACACCAGCGAGCGCACCAAGGGCGTGATCGACGTCGACCAGCGCTTCCCGATGCCCTTCCGCGAGACCGTGGTGCGCAAGAGCCGCGAGATCGGCCTCGATCCGGCGTACGTCTACGGCCTGATCCGGCAGGAAAGCCGCTTCATCATGGACGCGCGCTCGGGCGTCGGCGCCTCGGGGCTCATGCAGGTGATGCCGGCCACTGCGCGCTGGACTGCCAAGAAGATCGGCATGGGCGACTTCACGCCCGGCCAGATCAACGACCGCGACACCAACATCACGATCGGCACCAACTACCTGAAGCTCGCCCTCGACGATTTCGACGGCTCGATGGCGCTTGCCGCGGCCGCCTACAACGCCGGCCCGGGGCGCCCGCGCAACTGGCGCAACGGCCCGACGATGGACGCGGCGATCTGGGCCGAGAACGTGCCCTTCACCGAGACGCGCGATTACGTGAAGAAGGTGCTCGCGAACACCACCAACTACGCCGCGGTGATCAGCGGCCAGCCGCAGTCGCTCAAGTCGCGCCTGGGCAGCGTGGGGCCGCGCAACACCGCCGAACCCGAGCCGAACAAAGACCTGCCGTGACGAATCGCGAACCGGCTTCGCCTGTCCCCACTGGCCGACTGTCATGAACCGGGCGCTGCAAAGCCTGCGCACCCGGCTGCCAGACTGGGTCAACGAATGGCTGGAGACCATCGTCCCGATCGTGGAGGTGGCGCTGATCCTCCTGGCCGCGTGGCTGCTGTACCGCTTCGTGCGCCGATTGATCGAGCGCGTGACCACGAGCTATGCGCTGCCCGAGGACGTGGCGCTGATCACTCGCCGCGCCTTCGGTTTCCTGCTCTACGGCGGCGCCCTGCTGTGGGCCCTGGAGCGGCTCGGCGTCTCGGGCACGGTCCTCTGGGGCGCCTTCACCGGCTTTGCCGCCGTCGGTGCCGTGGCCTTCTTCGCGGCGTGGAGCGTGCTGTCGAACATCTTCTGCGCGCTCCTGATCTTCACCACCCGCATGTTCTGGCACGGCGACACGGTCGAGGTGCTGGAAAACGGCGAGAAGCCCGGCCTCAAGGGCCGCGTGATGGACATCAACCTCGTCTACACCACGCTGCAGGAAAGCGGCACAGCGCAGGAAGGCACGACGCTGAAGATTCCCAACAGCATGTTCTTCCAGCGCGCCGTGCGCCGCTGGCATGGCATTTCCCCGGAGCTGCCGCGGACCGCCGACCTGCTTTCGCAGCGCCCCCACGACACCGCGGCCTCCGATCCACACATCAAACCCAGGGATACCGCGGAACCGGCTTAGCGAGGCGAGCTAGAGTCTTGCATGGCCACTTCTGTATGGACAGCGACCACCGAGGTGCTCGCCGCCGAGTTCTCCGACGTCCCTGACATCGCCCAGATGGTGCGCATCCTCGTGCGCCTGCTGCTGGCCGCCGTGCTTGGCTTCCTGCTGGGCTTCGAGCGCGAGCAGCACGGCAAGGCCGCCGGCGCGCGCACCCACATGCTGGTGGCGATCGGCTCGGCCCTCTTCGTGCTCGTTCCGCAGCAATCCGGCATCGTGCCGGCCGACATGAGCCGCGTGATCCAGGGCCTAGTGGCGGGCGTCGGCTTCCTGTGCGCGGGCACCATCCTCAAGCAGGGCCGCGACGAACAGAACGTGCAGGGCCTGACCACCGCCGCCGGTCTCTGGATGACGGCCGCGATCGGCATGGCTTGCGGGCTCGGGCGCGAGGTGACCGCGGTGCTCAGCGCGCTGCTGGCGCTGGCGGTGCTGGCGCTCGTGCCGCGGCTCGTGTCCACGCTCACGCGGCTGTTGGGTCCGCCATCGGACGAAACGCCGCCATCCCGCGTGATCACCGGCCCGGACGACACGCCCAGGCGCTGAGCATCAATTCCACGCCGCGATTGCATCAATCGCGCTGTTCGCCGCCGCTAGGATCGAAGGCTTTGCATCACTTCCGGAGTCTCCCGAAATGACACAGCTCTACATCGGCAACAAGAACTACTCGTCCTGGTCGATGCGGCCCTGGGTGCTCATGAAGCAGGCCGGCATCGCGTTCGAGGAAGTGATGGTGCGCTTCGACACCTTCGACGAGCACTCGAAGTTCAAGCGGACCATCCTGCCGCTCAACCCGACCGGCACCGTGCCCGTGCTCAAGGACGGCGACATCGTCGTCTACGACACCCTCGCCATCTGCGAATACCTCGCGGAGACGCATCCGGACAAGAAGCTGTGGCCCGCCGACAAGGCACGGCGCGCACAGGCCCGCAGCGCCTGCGCCGAGATGCACGCAGGATTCAAGTCGCTGCGCACCTACTGCACCATGAACATCGAGGCCGACCTGGGCCTGCAGGGCCAGCTGATCCTGCGCGACCAGCCCGGCGTGCGCGCCGACGTCGACCGCATCGTGCAACTGTGGAGCGGCCTGCTCGAAGCCCATGGCGGCCCGATGCTCTTCGGTGACTTCAGCATCGCCGACGCCTACTACGCGCCCGTCTGCACGCGCATCAAGACCTTCGCGCTGCCGGTGCCTCCCGCCATCTCGGCCTACATCGAGCGCGTGCTCGCCCTGCCCGGCGTCCAGGCGTGGATCGCCGACGCGCTGGTCGAGAAGGAATTCGTCCTCATGGACGAGCCCTACCGGCTGGCGCGCTGAGCGCTCCGGGGCGCCCTAAACTGCGCCTCATGCAAACCTATCTCGTCGGGGGCGCCATCCGCGATGCGCTGCTGGGCCGCCCCGGCAGCGATCACGACTGGGTGGTAGTCGGCGCCACGCCCGAACAAATGGTCGCGCGCGGCTTCCTGCCCGTCGGGCGCGACTTCCCGGTCTTTCTTCACCCCGAGACGCGCGAGGAGTACGCGCTGGCGCGCACCGAACGCAAGAGCGCCCCGGGCTATCGCGGTTTCGTCGTCCATGCGGCGCCTGACGTCACGCTCGAACAGGACCTGGCGCGGCGCGACCTGACCATCAACGCGATCGCGCTGCCCGAAGCGCGGATCAACGCCTCCGACCGGCTGGACCTGGACCCGACGGACCTGGTCGACCCCTTCCACGGCCAGCGCGACCTTCAACAGAAACGACTGCGCCACGTGACCGACGCCTTCCGCGAAGACCCGGTGCGCATCCTGCGCGTGGCGCGCTTCGCCGCGCGCTTCGCCGACTTCCACGTCGTGCCCGAAACGATGGCGCTGATGCGCGAGATGGTCGAGGCCGGCGAAGTCGATGCGCTCGTGCCCGAGCGCGTCTGGCAGGAACTCTCGCGCGGCCTGATGGAAGACAGGCCTTCGCGCATGTTCGAGCTGCTGCGCGCGTGCGGCGCGCTGGCCGTCCTGCTGCCCGAGGTCGACCGCCTTTGGGGCGTGCCGCAACCCGAAGCGCACCATCCCGAGGTCGACACCGGCGTGCACCTGATGATGGTGCTCGACATGGCCGCGCACCTGCATGCGCCGCTGGCAGTGCGCTTCGCCTGCCTCGTGCACGACCTCGGCAAGGGCACGACGCCGGCCGACGTGCTGCCGCGGCACATCGGCCACGAGCAGCGCAGCGCGAAGCTGCTGCGCGCGGTGTGCGACCGCTGGCGCGTGCCGGTCGACATCCGCGAGCTGGCCGACGTGGTCGCGCGCGAGCACGGCAACATCCACCGCAGCGCCGACCTCGCCGCCGCCGCGATCGTGCGCCTGCTGGAGCGCTGCGACGCGTTCCGCAAGCCCGAGCGCTTCGACGAGGCCCTGCTGGCCTGCGAATGCGACGCCCGCGGGCGCCTCGGCCTCGAAGGGAACCCGTACCCGCAGCGCACCCGTCTGCTCGCCGCGCTGGCCGCCGCGCAGTCCGTCGCCACCGAGCCGATCGCCCGCGAGGCGCAACTGGCGGGCGCAGCGGGTCCGAAGATCGGCGAAGCGATCGCCCACGCGCGCGTCGCCGCCGTCGCCGCGGCGCTGCCTTCCGCCCTCTGAGGCCGGCAACCCTCCTCCCGAAGGTGGATTGACGGCTTTGGCCGACGTGCCGCGCGGGGCGACTCTGCTATGGTTTTCCCTCCATGCTGCAGACGCCCCCCCGACTCACGCCCGACGCGGCCCTGTTCCTCGACTTCGACGGCACGCTCGTGGCCATCGCCGAGACGCCCGAGGCTGTCCACGTTCCCGCGGCCATGGTGCCGCTCCTCGGCGACCTGCATGACCTGCTGGGCGGCGCGCTCGCGGTCGTGTCCGGCCGACAGATCGACGTGCTCGACCGCTTCCTCGCACCGCTGCGCCTGCCGGCCGCCGGCGAGCACGGCGTGCAGCGCCGCGACGCGCAAGGTGCCATGCAGGAGCAGCGCGCGCACGATCTCACGATGGTGCTCAACGCCGCCAACGAACTCGCCCGGGTTCATGAAGGCCTGCTGGTCGAGCGCAAGCACGCGGCCATCGCCCTGCACTACCGGCTTGCGCCGCAGTTGGAGGCCGTGTGCCGCGACGCGATGGCGCGCGTGATCGACGGCCAGCCGCAATTCGAGCTGCTGCATGGCAAGTTCGTGTTCGAGGTCAAGCCCGCGGGCATCAACAAGGGCGTCGCGATCGACGCCTTCATGCGCGAGGCGCCGTTCGCGGGCCGCGTGCCCGTTTTCGCGGGCGACGACACCACCGACGAAAGCGGCTTCGCCATCGTGCAGCCGCGCGGCGGCGTGGCGATCAAGGTCGGCTCCGGGCCCAGCCTGGCGCTGCACCGGCTCGATTCGCCGAGGGCCGTGTTCGAATGGCTGGTGGCCGCGCGAGACCTGCTTGCATCGCCGCCGCCCCCAACCCCGAGGAAACCTGCATGAGCATCATCCAGAAAGAGGTCGACGCGCCCGAAGACCGCGCCGGCCAGTCCATCGCGGGCGCCGCGAGCGCGGGCGACAAGGCGCCCGCCCATCCCGAGGCCATCACCGAACCGTCCGCGCGCACCGGCTTCGGGCCGCCGGCCGAGCCCTCGCTCGATGTGGGCGTGATCGGCAACTGCGCCTACAGCGCGTTGATCGACGCGCGCGGCCGCGTCGTCTGGAGCTGCCTGCCGCGCTTCGACGGCGACCCGGTCTTCAACGCGCTGCTGCACACCGGCGAGGATGCGAGCGCATGGGCCATCGAGCTCGAGGATTTCGCATCGTCAAAACAGTGGTACGAGCCGAACACCGCCGTCCTGCGTACCCAGCTCTTCGATTCGGCGGGCCAGGGCATCGAGATCACGGACTTCGCGCCGCGCTTCCACAGCCGCTCGCGCTACTTCCGGCCGCTCACGATGGTGCGTCGCGTGAAGCCGATTCAGGGGACGCCGCGCATCCGCGTCACGCTCGCGCCGCGCTTCCAGTGGGGCGCCATGGCGCCGACCATCACGCGGGGCAGCAACCACATCCGCTACGTGGGGCCGGACTTCACGCTGCGGCTGAACACCGACGCATCGGTCTCGCACATTCTGTCGCGCCAGGCCTTCGTGCTCTCGCGCGAATACAACTTCGTGCTGGGCGCGGACGAGACCCTGACCGATGGCATCGCCGACACGGCCCGCCATTTCGAGCAGGAGACCATCGCCTACTGGCGCACCTGGAGCAAGCGGCTCGCGATTCCCTTCGAGTACCAGGAGGCCGTGATCCGCGCGGCCATCACGCTCAAGCTCTCGCTCTACGAGGACACCGGCGCGATCGTCGCCGCGATGACCACCAGCATCCCCGAGGCCCCGGGCAGCGAGCGCAACTGGGACTACCGCTACTGCTGGCTGCGCGACGCGTTCTTCGTGGTGCGGGCGCTCAACAGCCTCTCCGAAGTGGGCACGATGGAGGACTACCTTCGCTGGCTGTCCAACGTGGTGATCGGCTCGCGGGGGGAGCACATCCAGCCGCTCTACGGCATCGGCCTGGAGGGCGAGTTGCCGGAATCCTTCGTCGAAGGGCTCAGCGGCTATCGCGGCATGGGGCCGGTGCGCGTGGGCAACCAGGCGCAGGAGCACTTCCAGCATGACGTCTACGGCAACATCGTGCTCGGCGCGGCGCAGGCCTTTCACGACCATCGGCTGCTGAGCCGGGGCGGCGAGGCGGAGTTTCCGTACCTCGAAGCCGTCGGCGAGCAGGCGATCCGCGTCTACGGCACGCCGGACGCAGGCATGTGGGAACTGCGCACGCGCGCCCGAGTGCACACCAGCTCCGCGCTGATGAGCTGGGCCGCCTGCGATCGCCTCGCCAAGATCGCACGCACGCTCGGACTCACGGAGCGCGAGGCCTACTGGCAGGCGCATTCGACGCGCATGCGGGAAGAGATCCTCGCCAAATCATGGTGCGAGGAGCGCCAGGCCTTCGCCGAAAGCTTCGGCGGCCACGAGCTGGACGCGAGCATCCTGCTCATGGCCGAGGTCGGCCTGATCGACGCACGCGACCCACGCTTCGTCTCCACCGTCGAGGCGATGGAAAAGTCGCTCTGCGACGGGCCATACATGCGCCGCTACGAAGCTGCCGACGACTTCGGCAAGCCCGAGACGGCCTTCAACATCTGCACCTTCTGGCGCATCGATGCGCTCGCCAAGATCGGGCGCAAGGCCGAGGCGCGCGCGATCTTCGAGACCATGCTGGCGGCGCGCAACCCGCTCGGGCTGCTGTCCGAGGACACGCATCCGATCACCGGCGAGATGTGGGGCAACTTCCCCCAGACGTATTCGATGGTCGGGATCATCAACGCCGCGGTCCGCTTGTCGGTCCCTTGGGATTCCTGCATATGAGCCGCCTGGTGGTGGTTTCGAACCGCGTGGCAGACCCCCGCAAGCCCGCGGCTGGCGGATTGGCGGTTGCACTCGGCGAGAGCCTCCAGCAGAGCGGCGGCCTGTGGTTCGGCTGGAGCGGGTCGATCGTCGAGGACGGGCCCACGGGCGAAGGCGAGATGCACAAGCAGCAGGCCGGCAAGGTCACGCTCGCCACCATCGACCTGAGCCGCGAGGACCACGACAGCTACTACTCCGGCTACAGCAACGACGTGCTGTGGCCGGTGTTCCACAACCGCCTTGACCTCGCGCACTTCGATGCCGGCTTCATCGGCGGCTACCGGCGCGTGAACCAGCTCTTCGCCCGCAAGCTGATGCCGCTGCTGGAGAAGGACGACATCATCTGGGTGCACGACTACCACCTGATCCCGCTGGCTGCCGAGCTGCGCGCGATGGGGTGCCGCCAGCGCATCGGCTTCTTCCTGCACATCCCGCTGCCGCCGCAGATCATCATTGCGGCCATCCCGCAGCACGAGTGGCTGATGCGCTCGCTGTTCGCCTACGACCTGATCGGCTTCCAGGCCCAGCAGGACGTGCAGCACTTCGAGCACTACGTGCGCAACGAAGCGCACGGCGAGATCCTCGGCGACCACCTGTTCCGCGCCTACGGCCAGACCGTGCGCTGCAACGCCTTCCCGATCGGCATCGACGTCGACGAGTTCGCCGCGCTCACGCATGCGAAGGAATCGCTCGACATGTACGAGACGATGAAGCGCGAGTACTCGAGCCGCCGCCTGCTGCTGGGCATCGACCGGCTCGACTATTCGAAGGGCATCCCGCAGCGCGTGCGCTCGTTCCGCGAGCTGCTGGCCAACTACCCGGAGAACCGCCGCAGCGCGACGCTGATCCAGATCGCATCGCCCACGCGCGAGACGGTCGACGCCTATGCGGACATCCGGCGCGAGCTCGAGGCCCTGTGCGGCGCCATCAACGGCGACTATGGCGAACTCGACTGGATGCCGGTGCGCTACATCCACCGCATGGTGGCGCGCAAACGCGTGCCGGGCCTGTGCCGCGCGGCGGCCGTCGGCCTCGTCACGCCGCTGCGCGACGGCATGAACCTGGTGGCCAAGGAATACATCGCGGCGCAGGACCCTGCGGACCCGGGCGTGCTGGTGCTGTCGCGCTTCGCGGGCGCGGCCGAGCAGCTCCGAGAAGCGCTGCTGGTGAATCCCTACGACACGCACGGCACCGCCGAAACCGTGCAACAGGCATTGATGATGCCTTTGGACGAGCGCCGGGAGCGCCACCAGAAGCTGCTGGCGCGCATCCGCGAGCAGGACGTGCACTGGTGGCGCGAAGGCTTCCTGAATGCGCTGCGCGCCGCGGAGAGCGTTCGCTAGGCACGCAGCTTCTACCGGCGTCAGGCCGTGCGGGCAACGAGCAACTGCACGAGCCGCGCGACGAGCGAGGGCCCGGCAGGCGCCGCCGCGGCAGGCTTCGGCAAGCCGATCACCTTGGCGGGCGACAGCGCAGCTACTTCGATCCATCCACCGTCCTCGGCGACATAGGCTTCGCCCTCCATGACCATGGACTTCGCGGTGAACACCGTATCCCCGAACCACGAAGGCGGAGAAACGATGTTCAGTGCGCCCTGCTCGACGAACAGGGTGAAGCCCTTGTCGACGGCCATGCGGAGCGTCTGGCCGGGGGACAGGCGGGTGGTTTCGTAGAGGTCGGTCGTCATCTGGAACACCTTTGAGGGAAGATTGCGATGGCTTCATCGTAGGGAAGGTGACGCCTGAAAAACAGGCACAGCCATCGGCATTCGCAGGCGGAACAGTCGTCGACATGCGCCATCTGTTATGGTCCCTTTCCCTCCAATCTGCATCTGTTCCCGCTACCCTGGCTGAAGGAGCATCGATCGCATGGAATCGCCACCGCTCTACCGGCAACTCGCCACGCACTACCTGGACGCGATCCGGGCGGGTTCGCTCGAGCCGGGCGACAAGCTGCCCTCGCTGCGCAGCCTGATGCGCCAACACGGCATCAGCCTGTCGACCGCGCTGCAGCTCTGCCGTGCGCTGGAAAGCGAAGGCTGGGTCGAGGCCCGTGACCGCTCGGGCTACTTCGTGCGGCGCCCGCGGCGCCTTTCGATCGCGCCCATGGACGAGCCGGCCGCCGACGTCGCGCCCGATCCCGCGCAGTACGTCGGCATCCATTCCAAGGTGTCGGACTTCGTGGCGCGCCGGCGGCAAGGCGAGGTGCAGGTCGACTTCTCGTGGGCACGCGGCGCGCCGGCGCTTTATCCAGCTGAAGCGCTGCGGGCCATCATGATGCGCATGTTGCGCCACCGGCCCGAGTTGCTGACGACGGCTGCGCCATCTCGCGCCCGCACCCCCCTGCGCGAGGCCGCCGCGCGGCGAGGCCTGCGCGCGGGCATGACGCTCGCACCGGAAGACGTGCTGGTCACCAACGGCTGCATCGAGGCACTGAACCTCGCGCTGCGCGCCGTGGCACAGCCGGGCGACACGGTCGCGGTCGAATCGCCGACCTTCTACGGCCTGCTGCAGGTGCTCGAAAGCCTCGGCATGCGCGCGCTGGAGATCCCGACCAGCCCGCAGACCGGCCTGTCGGTGGAAGCGCTGGAAATGGCGATCGAGGCCTACGGGCACATCAAGGCGGTGGTCGTCGTGCCGCATCTGCAGAACCCGCTGGGCAGCGTCATGCCGGACAGCCACAAGCAACGGCTGGTCGAGCTGTGTGAGCGCCATGCCATTGCGCTGATCGAGGACGACACCTACACCGAACTGCTCGATAGCGAGTCACCGCCGCGCGCGATCAAGTCGTGGGACCGCTCGGGCAACGTGATCCACTGCGCCTCGCTGCACAAGGTGCTGGCGCCGGGGCTGCGGCTGGGCTGGATCACGGCCGGCCGCTGGCACGGGCGGGTCGAGATGCTCAAGTACACGCAGTCACGCAGCAACGAGGAGCTTGCGCAATACGCGGCGGGCGAATTCATGGGCACCGGCGCCTACGACCGGCATCTGCGGCGTCTGCGCGAACGGCTGCAGGTTCAACGCGAGCGGACGGCCGATGCCATCGCCGCGCACTTCCCGGCCGGAACGCGGCTGAACCTGCCGCCGGGTGGCTTGCAGTTGTGGGTGGAACTGCCCGAGCGCCTCTCGTCGGCGACGGTGTTCGAAGCGGCCTTGCGCGAGCGCATCCTTATCGCGCCGGGGACGCTGTTCTCCAACTCCTCGCGCTTCGATCACTACCTGCGCATCAACTGCGGCTGGCCCTACGACGACGCGATCGATGCGGGACTGAGGCGGCTGGGCGCCATCGTCGGTGAATGCGCCGCCGCGCAGGCCGCGCCTGCGCGCAGGGCGGCCTGAGTCGCGCGTTGGGTCAGTCGAGCAGCGCCAGCGCGCCGTAGTCGCCGACCCTGTCACCCAGGCCGGCGGCGACCAGCACCGCGCCGCGCGTCAATGCCATGAGCTTGCCGTCGATCTGCGCCTGGAGCCGGGGCAGCAGGAAATCGCGGTTGTTCCAGAAGACGCTGCCGCCGAGGCTGATGCGTTCGAGATCGAGCGTGGCGATCAGGTTGTAGAGCATGCGGCCCATCACGCGGCACAGGGCGTCGGTCTTCGCGAGCGCCTGCGGCTCGCCACGCGCCGCCGCGGCGAACAGGTTGGCCGCGGGCTGCCCGAAGCGTCGCGCGATCGCATTGCCCGCGGCCAGCCCTTCGACGTCGCCGACGTTGCCGCAGCCGCACAGGGCGTTGGTGTCGTCGTCCACCACGAAGCTGTGCCCGGCGTGTCCAGCGTTCCCGTTCTTGCCGCGCAGCACCCGGCCTTCGACGCACAGGCCGACGCCGACGCCGGTGCTCCAGGTGACGTAGGCGCAGTGGTCCGCGCCCTGGAGCGCGCCCCAGCGTCGTTCGGCCTCGAGCGCGGCGACGGCGTCGTTCTCGACACGGACGTGGGCGAAATGGCGTGTGAGCGGCGCCTCCAGCAGCGCGGTCATCCAGTCGTTGGGCAACCCGCGTGCCGGCCCCGCGATGCCGCCGCAGATGTTGGGCGTCGCGAGTTCGACCAAGCCGTCTCGGAGTTCGAAAGGGCCGGCGGACGAGACGCCGACGCGGTCGATCGAGGCGCGTTCGACGCCCTGCTCGACACAGATCTCGTCGATGAGCCGCAGGATCTGCACCGCGACCGCATCGTTGTCGCCCGTCTTCGCGGTCGGCTCGCTGCGTCGGCCGATCAAGGGCGACGCGCTGTCCGCGGAAAGGCTGACGGCCACCTTGGTGCCGCCGAGGTCGACGCAGGCTCTCATCGGTTCAGATCCATCGTGCAATCAATGCCGCGATCATGCTGAGCACGACGGTGCTCGCAATCGGCAGCTGCCATTCGCGCCCGAAGGCACGGAACTCGAAATCGCCAGGCAGCCGCCCGAAGCCGAAGCGGCGCAGCCAGGCCGTGAGCCCGCTCATCAGCACCAGTGCCAGGACGACGACGATCAGCCAGCGAATCATGGGTGCAGTTTAGGCCGCCAACAGGGCGAGCGCCTGTCGGTGAAGTTCGGGGGTTGCGGCCGCGACCACGCGCCCGTCGGACTGGAGGTTGAGCGGACGCCCCTCCCAGTCGGTGACGACGCCGCCCGCCGCTTCGATGAGTCCGGTCGGGCCGAGGTAGTCGTAGGGCTGCAGGCCGGTCTCGACCACCAGGTCGATGGTGCCGCCCGCCAGTTGGGCATAGCCGTAGCAGTCGCCACCGAAGCGGCGCATTGCGCATTGGCGGCTGAGCCGGTCGAAGGCCTGCCAGTCGGCCGCATTGAAGATGTCCGGCGAGGTCGTGACGATGCGGGCCTCGGCGATCGTCCTGCAATCCCGCACACGCACCGGGTGGCCGTTGCGCTGTGCGCCGACGCCGGCCTGCCCGATCCAGCGTTCGCCGAGCACCGGCATGTCGACCATTCCCAGTTCGACACGCCCGCCGCGCACCAGGGCGATCAGCGTCCCCCACAGCGGCGAGCCGGTGATGAAGCTGCGGGTGCCGTCGATGGGGTCCAGCACCCAGACGCGCTCGGCGTCGACGCGAACCTGGCCATGCTCCTCGCCATAGATGCCGTCGGATGCGCGCTCGACACCGAGGATGTCGCGCATCGCGGCCTCCGCGGCCCGGTCGGCCTGCGTGACCGGGCTTTCGTCGGCCTTGGCGATGATGTCGAGCGGCGTGCGGAAGAGGCGCAGCGAATGCGCCGAGGCTGCATCGGCCAGCGCATGGGCGATGCGCAGGTCGTCGTCAGGGGAAAAATTCGGGCTCATGAGGGGCGATTAGACCCCAGCCACCCGCGCCCTTCCCGCGGGAAACTCAGAAAGGCGTGTCGCCCTCGATGGTGGTGCGATAGAGCTTGCGGCGCAGCTCGTCGGGCGTGCCGGCCGCCAGGTGCATCAGCGAGCGGTTGTCCCAGAACACGAGGTCGTGCGGCGCCCAGTGGTGGCGGTAGACGAACTCGGGCTTCACGCTGTGCGCGAACAGTTCGGCCAGCAGCGCATCGCTTTCGTCCTGCGGAAGGCCGACGATGCGCGTCGTGAAGTGCTCGCTGACGAAGAGCGCCTTGCGGCCGGTTTCCGGATGCGTGCGGACGACGGGCTGGACGGCAGGCGCCACCTGGTCGATCTGCGCCTGCGAAAGCTTGGGCCGCCACGGATTCTTCGCCCGCAGTTCTTCGTACTTCGCGAGATAGCTGTGTTCGGCCTTCAGCGGAAGGATGCGCTTCTGCAAGTCGGGACTCAGCGCCTCCCAGGCGAGATGCTGGTCGGCGAAGAGCGTGTCACCGCCTTTGCTGGGCAGTTCCTGCGCATGCAGCAGCGAGCCGAGGCTGGGCCGGGGCTTGTACGAGATGTCGGAATGCCAGTACACGCCTGCATCACCCAGGCCGATGGGTTCGCCGTTCTCCTTGATGTTCGACACGATCAGGATCTCGGGATGCCCCTGGAGGTGGAACTGGTGGAGCACGTGGATTTCGAGCGGGCCGAAGCGGCGGCTGAAGGCGATGTGGTCCGCCGGCGTGACCTGCTGGTCGCGGAAGACGATCACGTGATGGTCGAGATGCGCACGGTGGATGCGCGCGAAATCGGCATCGTTGATCGGCTTCGAGATGTCGAGGCCGACGATCTCGGCGCCGACGGGCGCGTCGAACGGACGAACTTCGAAATGCTGTGGCGGCGCGTTGCGCGTGCCGGCTTCGGGCGAGAGAACTTCTGTCATCCAATCAATCCATCGTGGTACCGCGCATCCGAATGCCTGCGGGACGCGGGCGGCAAACCAGCCACTCTAGGAGTCGCCCGGTCGATCTCAAAGGAAATGTTTGTTGCTAGCTTATGCCCGCTGTGCACGCTTACAAGGTGTGCGTGCGGTCGCCTTCCGCAAAGCCGATCGCATCCCAGTGCGGGCCCGCCGCGAAGCCGATCACCTTGAACAGTTCGCCCATCTCGTGCTCGTGGATCAGCCGCGCCGCCAGCGTGCGTTCGGACAACGTGGCCTGTTCCATCATCGACAGGATGCCGGCGTTGAGCAGGAACCTCGCCTGGCTGCAGTAGCCCAGCACTTCGAGGCCGGCGTTCTGGCCGGCCAGGGCCACGCCGGTGAAGTTCACGTGCGCCGTAATGTCCTTCGCGCCCACGTCCGAGAGCGGATCGGGGTCGGCCTGATGGCCGCGATGGCACATCACCGTGCCCATATGGCGCTGCGGGTGGTAGTACTCGGCCTCCGGGAACCCGTAGTCGATGAAGAAGGCGGCACCCTGCTTCAGGCGGTCGGACAGGGTGGCAATGAAGGCCTCGGCCTGGGGGTGGATCTCGGTCAGGTAGTCGTGTGCGCCTTGCACCTCCAAGGGTGGGCGCAGTTCGGTGGGGCGGTCCTCCCAGCCGAAGCCGTCGCCCTGCCGGACCACGCCGCGCTCGAACCATTGCCCCCGGTTCCGCACCAGCAGTTGCACCGGCATCGCGTCGAGCACCTCGTTGCCGATCACCACGCCGCGCATGGTCTCGGGCAGTTCGGCCAGCCATTCGACCTTGCCGGCGTGCCTGGTCAGCGTCTGCTGCTGGCGCTCGCGCAGCGTGCCGGAAAGGTCGACGATGCGATAGCGCGCCACCCGGTCGCCCAGTACGTCGAGCAACTGGAGGGCGAGCGCGCCGGATCCGGCGCCGAATTCCCAGACCTCGTCGGTCCCGGTCTTTTCCAGCGCCTCCGCCACTTGGATCGCGAGCGTGCGGCCGAAGATAGGCGTGAGCTGGGGCGCGGTCACGAAGTCGCTCCCGGAGGACGGCATCTGCCCGAACTTGCGGCTGGTGTTGGCGTAGTAGCCCAGTCCAGGTGCGTAGAGCGCCATGGCCATGAAGCGGTCGAAAGGCAGCCAGCCACCGGCGCGCTGCAACGCGGCATCGATAATCCGGGTCAGGGGGGTGGCGCGCTCGGCGCCTTGCTCCAGGTTCATTTACGGGAAATCTATCAGGATGTCTGAATCAACCCCACGCCACGGCGTGCTCGTGACTGGCGGCGGCCAGCGGCTCGGCGCCGCTGTCTGCGAGGCCTTCGCGCGCGCGGGCTGGCGGGTGTGGTGCCAGTACCGCGATTCGCAGGTGCAGGCGCTGGCATTGTGCGCGCGGCTGCGCGACGAGGGGCATGAGGCCACGGCGGTCGAGGCCGACATCGGGGCCGAGGAGCAGCGGCATGCACTGGTCGACCGGATTTCGGCGGCGGGCCCGCTGGCCTGCATCGTCAACAACGCGTCCGCCTTCGAACCCGACACCGGGATGGATTTCGAGCCCGACGCGGCGATGCGCCAGATCGGCGTGAACCTGATCGCGCCGCTTTCCTTCGCGCGGCTGCTCGCCCGAACGGCTGCCGCGGGCGACGGCATCGATCGGTCGGCCATCCACGTGCTCGACCAGAAGGTCTACAACCTGAACCCGGACTATTTCTCCTACACCGTGTCCAAGCTCGCACTGGAGCGCGCCGTCGCCCTGCAGGCGCAGTCGCTGGCCCCGGCGGTGCGCATCTGCGGCGTGGCGCCGGGCATCCTCTTCCCGAGCGGGCCACAGGCCCAGGACAATTTCGAGAAGGCCTCGCGCGCGAACCTGATGCGCCGCCCGATCGACCCGGCCGACGTCGCCAGGACCTGCGTCTTCCTCGCCGGCACGCCCAGCGTGACCGGCACCACCCTTTGCGTCGACAACGGCCAGCACCTGGTGCCGCTGCCCCGCGACATCATGTTCGTCGTCGAAGACCTGTTGCATCCACCCCCAGCCTCGCCCACTTCGAGTGGCTCGGACACCCCCTCGAGGGGGCGCACCCTGGAATGAAATCATGAACACTATCGATCCCCTGCTCGCCAACTGCCGGCGCGTCTTCCTGCGCGACTACGAGGTCTGGATCAACATCGGCGTGCACGAATTCGAGAAGCGCGCCGAGCAGCGCGTGATCATCAATGTCGACCTCTACGTGCCACTTGACGTCTCGACGCCGAAGTCGGACGAGCTCGACGAAGTCGTGGACTACGACTTCATCCGCCGCACCGTCGCCACGCGCCTGAACAAGGGCCACATCCACTTGCAGGAAACGCTGTGCGACGACATCCTGACGCAGGTGCTGACGCATCCCAAGGTGCAGGCCGCGCGCGTGTCGACTGCCAAACCCGACGTGTACCCCGACTGCGACGCAGTCGGGGTCGAAGTTTTCAGGAGCAAGTGAATGAGTGCCGTATGGATCGACGAGACGCCCTCGTCCACGAATCAACTGAAGATCGAACGCGAGACGCACAAGCTCGAGAAGCGGCTGTGCCGCGAAGTCGGCCGCGCAATCGTCGACTACAACATGATCGAGGAAGGCGACAAGGTCATGGTGTCGTTTCGGGCGGGAAGGACAGCTATGCGCTGCTCGACATCCTGCTCAAGCTCCGTGCCCGCGCGCCGATCCACTTCGACATCGTCGCGGTCAATCTGGACCAGAAGCAGCCGGGCTTTCCGGAGGACGTGCTGCCGGGCTACCTGACGGCCCTGGGCGTGCCCTTCCACATCGAGGAGCAGGACACCTATTTGATCGTCAAGCGCGTCATTCCCGAAGGCAAGACCACCTGCGGCCTGTGCAGCCGGCTACGGCGCGGCATCCTGTACCGCGTGGCGGACGAACTCGGCGCCACCAAGGTCGCGCTGGGCCATCACCGCGACGACATGCTGCAGACCTTCTTCCTGAACATGTTCTTCGCGGCCAAGCTCAAGTCGATGCCGCCCAAGCTGGTGAGCGACGACGGCAGGCACATCGTGATCCGTCCGCTCGCCTACGTGGCCGAGAAGGACCTGATCCGCTGGGCGCAGCACCGTGAGTTCCCGATCATCCCGTGCACGCTGTGCGGTAGCCAGGAGAACCTGCAGCGCAAGCAGGTCGCCGAGATGCTCCGCGAATGGGACCGCAAGTTCCCGGGCCGCATCGAGAACATGTTCAACGCACTGCAGAACGTCGTGCCCTCGCACCTGCTCGACGGAACGTCGTTCGACTTCAAGGGTCTGAAGGCGACGGGCGTCGCGGATGCCGACGGGGACAAGGCCTTCGACGCGCCCGAGTTCCCGACCACCCCATCCCCGCTCCGGATCGTGCAACTCTGACACCATGAAACGCCTGCTCGCCGCCCTCGTGCTGATCGCCAGCCTGGGCGGCTGCGCGACCCGCTGGGTGGTGGACAGCGATGTCCGGAGCTTCTCGAAGATCGAGACAGTGCCGGCCGGGTCGACCTTCCGCTTCGAACGCCTGCCTTCGCAGCAATACGACGAGGCCGCGCAGCAGCGACTGGAGGCGATGGCGGCCCCGGCGCTCGAAGGCGCGGGCCTGCGCCGGGACGATGCCGAACCCCGTTTCAGCGCGTTGATCGGCGCCCGCGTGAACACGGAGCTGTCGCCCTGGGCCGACCCATGGTTCTACGGCGGGCCGGGGTGGGGCCCCGGCTGGGGTCCGGGATGGGGACCGGGCCCGCGATTCGGCGCCTGGGGCTATGGCCCCGGCTGGTACGGCCGCGGCTGGTATGGCGGTGGCGGATGGTGGGGCCCCGCCTTCCCACCCCCGTCGCCCTGGTACGCACGCGAAGTCAGCATCGTGCTGCGCGAGCTGCCTTCCAACCGCGTCGTCTACGAAACCCACGCGCGCAACGACGGGCCCTACACCGCGACCGACGCCGTCCTGCCCGTGATGTTCCAGGCTGCCCTCCAGGGTTTTCCGAATCCGCCGGAGGGCGAACGGCGCGTCAACATCGAGATCCCGACGGCCAGGAATTGAGGGCTAGGGGTTCACCCTAGAATGCCTTCGAATGGAGCCCACCCGACTCATCGCCGTCCGTCACGGCGAAACCGCCTGGAACGCCGACAGCCGCCTCCAGGGCCAGCTCGACATCGCGCTCAACGACACCGGGCTCTGGCAGGCCCGGCGCGTCGCGCAGGCGCTGGAGGAGGAGTCCATCGCAGCCATCTACGCCAGCGACCTCGCCCGGGCGTGGCAGACCGCCCAGCAGATCGCCCAGACGCACGGCATCGAGGTCGAAGCCGAACCGGGACTGCGCGAACGGGCCTTCGGCCTGTTCGAAGGCCGCACCTTCGCCGAGATCGACGCCGAATTGCCCGAGCAGGCGCGGCTCTGGCGCACGCGCGACCCCGAATTCATGCCCGAAGGCGGGGAGTCCCTGCTTACTTTCCGTGAACGCGTGACGGGCACTGCGGCCCGCCTTGCGGCGCGGCATCCGGGCGAACTCGTGGTCATGGTGGCTCATGGGGGTGTCATGGACGTGCTCTACCGTGCGGCCACGCGGCAGGAACTGCAGGCGCCTCGCACCTGGGACCTGGGCAACGCGGCGATTAACCGGTTGCTCTGGACGCCGCAGGGATTCACACTGGTGGGATGGGCCGACACCGCCCACCTTCTCGGCGACGGAACGCTGGACGAAGCAACCGCCTGATCGCGCCCACTTCGCGCCGAATAGCTGCCTTAGTGCGCGTTTCGCGCTATGACTGACGTTTCGTGTCAGTAATTTGTATTCATTTTGTATAAATGAGTGCAGAATCGTATCCGTCTTAAAGCATTCTTCTGACACCCAAAACGCAACCAAGTGCGTCGAATGTTGCAGAGCATCCAAACGGCATAGGCTGCCAAATATGGCCTTTCGGAAGGTAGCGCAGGGGCGCTGTAGAGGGCAATATCGGGTCTCGGCTGAAAAATTAGCGCTTTGTGATTACTCTAGGCCCTGATACATCTCCTGCCGAAAAGACGTAACGGTTGAAACAATAGGGCTTACCCGAAGGGCAAGGGCATTTTGCGGAGTCAGCAGTCCATGGAACAACAGCCTCTATCCCCATCATCGCCCGAGGCAGCGGCGCTCACGTTGACCGACCTGTTCGTACGCCCGACCGGCAGCGCGCCCCAGACTCGCCAGAGCGGCAGCGCCGACTTGTCGCCTGTCCTCGCCGCAAAACTGGCCGCACTGACGCGGGCATCCCGACTCCTCCCCGACACGCTGCTTGCAGCGGCCTGGTGCCTCCTACAATCACGCTGGCTGGGAACGCCTGTGGTGGAGCTTCGCGAATCGGTGGACGCTCGCATCGTCGGCACTGCGATCCATTGCAATGGCGATGCGCCTGCGGGCCAGTGGCTCGTCGAGGTCGATCAGGCTCGTCGCAACGCTGGCACCATCCCGGCCGCCGACGAACCGCCCTTTGCGCTGTGGATTCGTGACGGAGCGCCCGGCGGTGGCGACGAGGGTCCGATGCTTCAACTCGGGGCCGCTTTCCCGTCTGACCAGACAGCCGCACTTCATATGACGGCCGCTGCCGCGCTGCTGGAGAGCGCAGTCGCCGAAATCCTGCTGGCCGCGCTCATCGACACGGCATCCGATCTGCTGGAGCGGCGGCCGACGGCCACTCTGCGCGAGATCCGCACGCTGCCGGCATCCGACCGGCAGCAGCAACTGGAAGTCTGGAACATCCCGGCGTCGCCCTACGACCCGGCGCTGACCGTCCACGCCATGTTCGAACGCCAGGTCGCGGCGCAGGCCGACGCCATCGCGTTGATCGGCGAAGAGGGATCCCTGAGCTACCGCGCGCTGTCCGATCGGGCCGACCGCATGGCGCGCAGGCTGCAGGCGCGCGGCGTCCGCGCCGGCGATACCGTGGGCGTGATGCTCGACCGGTCGAGCGCCGCGGTGGTTGTCCTGCTCGGCATCCTGAAGGCCGGCGCGACCTACGTTCCCGTGCAGCCGGACTTCCCGCCCGAACGCATCGCCTTCATGCTGTCGCACTCCGCGGTCGGGCTGGTCGTGACCCAGGCCGCGCACCGGCCACTCGTTCCCGCAGGACGGGCGCTGCTGTCGATCGACGAGGCCATGGAAGACGACGCCTCGCTGCCGCCGCTCGCGACCGCAGCGGCAGGCGGCGAATCGGTGGCCTATGTGATGTACACGTCGGGCTCGACCGGCACGCCCAAGGGCATCGAGATCTGCCACCGCTCGATTCTTCGGCTGGTGGTCGATGCGCGATATGTCGAACTCCCGCCCGGCGAAGCGATGCTGCACGCCGCGCCGCTCGGGTTCGATGCTTCCACGCTGGAGATCTGGGGCCCGCTGCTGAATGGCGGCATCTGCGTGGTCCACGACGAACAGGTGCCGACCGGGGCCGGCCTCGCGCGCACCATCGCGCTGCATTCGGTCAAGAGCGCCTGGCTCACGGCCGCGCTTTTCAACGCGGTGGTCGATGACGATCCGGCGCAACTGGCCGGCCTGCGGCAACTGCTGACCGGCGGCGAGGCGTTGTCGGTGCCGCATGTGCGCCGCGCCATGGCCGCCTTGCCCGGTCTCACGCTCATCAATGGCTACGGGCCGACCGAGTGCACGACCTTCGCGGCCACGCACCGCATTCCGCGCGACCTGCCGGCCGACGCGCGTTCGGTGCCGATCGGACGCCCCATCAACGACACCGCCCTGCGCGTGCTCAGCCCGGCGATGGCAATGCTGCCCGCCGGCCTGGTCGGCGAGCTCTGCATCGGCGGACGCGGCCTGGCGCGCGGCTACCTGCAGCGCCCCGACCTCACCGCGGAGCGCTTCGTCCCCGATCCGTTCGGCGGGCCTGATGACCGCCTCTATCGCACCGGCGATCAGGCGCGCTGGCTGCCGGACGGCACCATCGAGTACATCGGCCGCATCGACGGCCAGGTCAAGATCCGGGGTCACCGCATCGAGACAGGTGAAGTCGAGGCAGCGCTGCTTGCCCATCCGGGCATCAAGTCCTGCGCTGTCATCGCGCGCGCCGACGCAGCGGGACGGCTTCGCCTGGTGGCCTACCTGGTCGCGCGTGGCGCAGAAGTGCCATGGACGAGCCTGCGCCAGCACCTCGCCGAACGCCTGCCCGAAGCGATGCAGCCCGCGGCACAGGTCTGGCTCGACCAACTGCCAGTGACGAACAACGGCAAGCTCGATCGCCGCGCGCTGCCCGAGCCGCCGAGGCAACGGCCCGAACTCGCGCAGACCTTCGAGGAACCGCGCGACGATGCCGAGCGCAAGGTATGCGCAGCCTTCGCACGCGCCCTCGGCATCGACCAGGTCGGCCGCAACGACAACTTCTTCGACCTCGGCGGTGACTCGCTGCTGGTGCTCAAGGTTCTGAAGGATCTGCAGCGCGGCAGCGATCGCCGCCTGTCGACCAACCTGTTCTTCCGCCAGCCCACGCCCGCGGCCCTCGCCACCGGGATGCAGGACAGCGACGCCAACACGCCGCAACGCGAGGCCGCAAAGCCCGCGCCGCAAGCCACGCAGGACATGGAGCCGGTGGCGCTGATCGCCATGGCCGGCCGTTTCCCCGGTGCCGCGGACGTCGAGCAGTTCTGGGACAACCTGATGGCGGGTCGCGAGTCGATCACCTTCTTCGACGATGCGACGCTGGACGCCGGCGTCAACGCCGCGCTGCGGGCCGACCCGTCCTACGTGCGCGCACGCGGCGTGATCGACGACATCGAGCAGTTCGACGCGGCCTTCTTCGGCATCAATCCGAAGGAAGCGGAGCTCATGGATCCGCAGCACCGCGTGTTCCTCGAGATCTGCTGGGAGTGCCTGGAGCGCGGCGGCTACGTGCCTGACCAGGCGCCCGGCCCGGTGGGCGTGTACGGCGGCATGTACAACGCCACCTACTTCCAGCGCCACGTGTCGGCGCACCCGGACCTGGTCGACATGGTCGGCGAATTCCAGGTGATGCTCGGCAACGAGAAGGACTACATCACCACGCGCGTGGCGAACCGTCTGAGCCTGACCGGCCCCGCCGTGAGCGTGCACACCGCCTGCTCGACCTCGCTGGTGGCGGTGGCACAGGCCTTCCATGCGCTGCGCACCAGCCAGTGCCGCATGGCACTCGCGGGCGGCGCGTCGGTGACCTGCCCGCCGCGCAGCGGCTATCTGTACAACGAAGGCTCGATGCTGTCGCCCGACGGCCACACGCGCAGCTTCGACGCGAAGGCGAAGGGCACGGTCTTCAGCGATGGTGCGACCGTCGTGCTGCTCAAGCGCCTGTCCGACGCGATCGCCGACGGCGACACCATCTATGCCGTGCTGCGCGGCGCGGCCGTCAACAACGACGGCGGCGCCAAGGCCAGCTTCACCGCACCGAGCGTCGACGGACAGGCGGCGGTCATCGAAGCCGCGCTGGCGTCGGCCGGCGTCGAGGCCCGCAGCATTTCCTACGTCGAGACGCACGGCACGGCCACGCCGATGGGCGACCCGATCGAGGTCGAAGGCCTCACGCGCGCCTTTGCGGCGCACACCGCGGACACCGGCTTCTGCACCATCGGCTCGCTGAAGAGCAATGTGGGCCACATGGTCACCGCCGCCGGCGCCGCCGGACTCATCAAGGCCGCGCTCTCGATGCATTCGGAAGCGATCCCCGCCAGCCTGCACTACGAGTCGCCCAACCCGGCGATCGATTTCGACGCCTCGCCCTTCCGGGTGAACGACCAGCTGCGCGCCTGGCCGCGCGAAGCCACGCCGCGGCGCGCGGGTGTCAGCAGCTTCGGCGTGGGCGGCACGAACGCGCACGTGATCATCGAGGAGGCACCGCTTCGCACGCCTTCCGATGCAGCGACCGGTCCGCAATTGCTGACCTTCTCTGCCCGCTCGCCGGCAGCGCTCGCCGCCGCGGCGGGCCGCCTGGCCGATCACCTCGATACGCATCGCGAGGTCTCGCTGGCCGACGTCGCCCACACGCTGCGCGTCGGCCGCAAGCAGTTCGCACATCGCGCCTGCGTGGTCGCCGAGTCCTTCGACGAGGCGGTCGCGGCGCTGCGCACCGCCGACTCGCCCGCGCGCGCCGGTGGCTCGGTCAATGCCTGGGTGCCGCAACCGGTCTTCATGTTCCCCGGCCAGGGTGCGCAGTACGCCGGCATGGGCCGCGCGCTTTACGCGGCCGATGCGGTCTTCCGCGCCGCCTTCGACGATTGCCTGCGGGCCTTCGACGGTGTCCTGGGCTTCGATCTCCGCGAACGCATGTTCTCGGACGAGGCCTCGGCGCTCACCCCCACATCGGTCACCCAGCCGGCCACCTTCGCGCTCGAATACGCGCTCGCGCGCCAGCTCATGGCACTGGGCGTGACGCCGGCCGCCATGGTCGGCCACAGCGTCGGCGAGTTCGCCGCCGCCGTGCTGGCCGGCGTGATGCGCCTCGAAGACGCTGCGCGGCTCGTGGCACGGCGCGGCGCGCTGATGCAGGCGCTGCCCCCCGGCACGATGTTGTCCGTGCGGCTCGGTGCCGCCGAGTTGCTGCCGCTGCTGCCCGAAGGCATCTCGCTGGCCGCCGACAACGGCCCGGCCGTCTGCGTGGCGGCGGGTCCCAGCGATGCGATCGAGAACCTGCGCGCAGCGCTGGAAGCCAAGGGCATCGTCGCGAGGACGCTGCAAACCTCGCACGCGTTCCACTCCGCCATGATGGAAGCGGCCGTCGCACCCTTCGAGGCGCTGGTTCGCGAGACGCCGCTGTCTGCCCCGAGCCTGCCGATCTATTCGACGCTCACCGGCCGCCTGCTGACGGACGCGGAAGCGACGGACCCGCACTACTGGGCACGCCACCTGCGCGAAACCGTGCGCTTCTCGCCCGCGGTGCGCGAAGTGCTCGGCCAGCTCGCGCATCCTCTCTTCATCGAGATCGGCCCCCGCAATACCTTGGCGACGCTGGTGCGCCAGCACGCCACCAAGGCCGTGCCCGCACCCGCGGCGTCGCTGCTGCCCGACCCGGCGCAGGGCGAGAGCGCCGCATGGCGACTCGCCGCCGGCCGCCTCTGGACGCAGGGGGTCGAGATCGACCTCGGCGCCCTCGACACGCGCGCGCGCAAGCATCGCGTGCGCCTGCCGACCTATCCGTTCGAACGCAAGCGCTTCTGGGTCGAGATGGCGGTGGCCACCACCGTCCCGGCCGTGCCCGAGACCACCAGCGTGCCGGTCGCCGCCGCTGCGCCCGCGTTCGACGCTTCCGCTTTTCCTGCCCTTTCCATTCCTCTTTCCCCATCGATCCCGGAGTTGACAATGACTGTCGCTGCTGTCGCCTCTTCCGCGCCCCCTGCGCGTCGTGCATCCCTCGTCACGCGCCTGCGCGATCTGTTCGAGAACCTCTCGGGCGTCGACATGACCGACGTCGAAGGCGCGGCACCCTTCGTCGAGATCGGACTCGACTCGCTCACGCTCACGCAGGCCGCACTGCAGGTCAAGAAGAACTTCAAGGTCAACCTCACCTTCCGGCAACTGATGGAGAGCTATCGCAGCTTCGATGCGCTGGCGGAGTTCCTGGATGCCACGCTGCCGCCCGATCCGGTGGCAGTCGCGGCGCCGGTGGCCGTGCCCGCGGCGGCGGCCATGCCGCAACAGGCAGCGGCGGTGCAAGTGCCCGTCATGCAGGTGATCCAGCCCGCGGCCGGTCTCGCCGCCGGCAATGGCTCGCTGATGCAGCAGGTCATCGCGCAACAGATGCAATTGATGCAACAGCAACTCGCATTGCTGTCGGCGGCGCCGACGGCTCCGGTTAGCCCTGTGCTGCCGGCGCCGGCGACGGAGCAACCTACGCCCATGGCCACCGCCGCGGCCACGGCGTCCAATTCCCCCACGCCGGCTGCTGCCGAAGAGCCCGCCGCGCCCCTGCAGAAGTACGACGTCAAGAAAGCCTTCGGCGCCATCGCGCGCATCCACACACAGAGCAAGGAGCCGACCGAGCGGCAGAAGGCGCGGCTGGCCGCCTTCATGCGGCGCTACGTGGAGCGCACGCACAGCAGCAAGGCCTTCACCGAGCGCAACCGTCCGCACATGGCCGATCCGCGCGTGGTCAACGGCTTCCGCCCGGCGACGAAGGAGATCACCTACCAGATCGTCATCGAGCGCTCCAAGGGCTCGCGGCTCTGGGACATCGACGGCAACGAATACGTCGACACGCTGAACGGCTTCGGCATGAACCTCTTCGGCTGGACGCCGGACTTCATCAACGACGCGGTGCGCAAGCAGCTCGACCTGGGCTACGAGATCGGTCCGCAGCATCCGCTGGCCGCCGACGTGACCCGGCTCCTGTGCGACCTCACCGGCTTCGACCGCGCGGGTCTGTGCAACACCGGCTCCGAGGCCGTGATGGCCGCCCTGCGCATCGCGCGCACGGTCACCGGCCGCAGCACGGTGGTGCTGTTCACCGGTTCCTACCACGGCACCTTCGACGAAGTGCTGGTCCGTGCGGGGCGCAGCGCCAAGGGCATGTCGGCAGCGCCCGGCGTGCTGCAGGGCATGTTCGGCGATGTCCGGGTGCTGGACTACGGCACGCCGGAAGCGCTGGAGTTCATCCGCGCCAATGCCGACGACCTGGCCGCCGTGCTGGTGGAGCCGGTGCAGAGCCGCCGGCCCGATTTCCAGCCGCGTGAATTCCTCCGCGAGGTGCGCGCCATCACCGAGAAGTCCGAGACCTGCCTGATCTTCGACGAGGTCATCACCGGCTTCCGTTGCGACCTGGGTGGCGCACAGGCCGTGTTCGGCATCCGTGCCGACCTTGCCACCTACGGCAAGGTGCTCGGCGGCGGCTTCCCGGTCGGCGTGATCGCCGGCAAGCGCACCTACATGGATGCGCTCGATGGCGGCCCGTGGCAGTACGGCGACGACTCCGTGCCCACCGTGGGCGTGACCTACTTCGCCGGCACCTTCGTGCGGCATCCGCTGGCGCTCGCCGCCTCCAAGGCCGCCCTCGAATTCCTGAAGCAGGACAACAACAAGCTGCAGACCCAGCTGAACCTGCATACGGCCGCCATGGCGGACGAGCTGTCGGCCTTCTGCCGCGAGGTCGGTGCGCCGGTCGAGATCCGCTACTTCTCGTCGCTGTGGCGCGTGAGCTGGCTGGAAGACCATCCGTTGCAGGACCTGCTGTTCGCGATGATGCGCAGCCGCGGCGTGCACATCCTGGACAACTTTCCCTGCTTCATGACGACCGCGCACACGCAGCAGGACATCGCGACCATCAAGTCGGCCTTCAAGGAATCGATCGCCGAGATGCAGGAGGCCGAATTGCTGCCGCGCCGTGCGGCGCCGAAGTCGGCTTTCGACCCCTCCCATCCGCCCGTGCCAAATGCACGTCTTGGTCGTGACAAGGACGGCCAGCCCGCATGGTTCGTTCCCGATCCGACCGCCCAAGGCAAATTCATGAAGTTCCAAGCATGACCACAGCCGTCCTGACCCCTTCCGATGACAGCGTCGTGGACGAGTTCGACCCGTTTGCAGCCGGCCTGATCGAGCGCATCGTCGCGACGACCGAGGCGCAACGCGAAGTCTGGCTCGGCGATCGCCTGAGCCCCCAGGCATCGCTGGCGTACAACGAGTCGCTGCGGCTTCGCCTCAAGGGCCGGCTGGACACGCGCGCACTGGGCGAGGCGCTCGACCAGCTGGTGGCACGCCACGAATCGCTGCGCTCGACGATTTCTCCCGACGGTACCCAGTTGCTGATCGGCGAGCCCGCGCCGCTGCGACTGAGCCAGCATGACCTTCGGCATCTGGACGCAGCGGCACAGCAGCGCCGGTTGGAGGAAGACGGCCAGGCCGCCGTGCAGGAGCCCTTCCTGCTCGAGACGGGTCCGCTCTTCCGGGCCGCGCTCTACCAGCTGTCCCCGACCGACCATGTGCTCGTGATGACCGCGCACCACGCCATCTGCGACGGCTGGTCGTGGGGCGTGATCAGCCAGGACCTCGGCATGCTCTATGCCGAACAGATCGGCGCGGGCCCCGCGCTCGAACCGGCGGCGCGCTATTCCGACTATGCCGCGTGGGAGGCCGAGGAAGCATCGAGCCCCGACATGCAGGCGCACGTCGACTACTGGCTCTCCCGCTATGCCGGCGGCAGCCTGCCGGTGCTGGAACTGCCGCTGGACCACCCGCGGCCCGCCGTGCGCACGTTCAGCTCCTACCGCATCGACCACGTGCTGGACCAGTCCCTGATCGACGGCCTGCGCAAGGTCGGTTCGGGAACGGGCACCAGCCTGTTCGCGACGATGTTCAGCGCCTTTGCCGCGACGCTCCAGCGGCTGACGGCGCAGGATGATCTCGTGGTCGGCATCGCCGCCGCGGGCCAGATGCCCAGCGACATGACCAGCCTCGTGGGCCACTGCGTGAATCTGCTGCCGATCCGCGTGGCGGTGGACCCGAACACCCCTTTCGATGCGCTGGCACGCCAGTCGGGCACCTTGCTGCTCGATGCCTTCGAGCACCAGACGCTGACCTACGGCTCGCTGCTCAAGAAGCTGCCCGTGCCGCGCGATCCGAGCCGGCTTCCGCTGGTGAACGTGCTGTTCAACGTCGACCGCGATGCGGCGCCCAACGAGGGCAACTTCCCGGACCTGCGCGTCGAGCAGAGCACCATCGCGCGCCGCTACGAGAACTTCGAGCTCTTCCTGAACGTCACGCCAGTGGTCGGCGGCATGCAGATGGAGGCGCAATACAACGCCGACCTGTACGACGATGCCACGGTGCGCCGCTGGCTCGGCATGTATGAATGCCTGCTGCGCTCGGTGGTGAGCGATCCGGCGCAGCCCGTCGGCAAGCTGCAAGTGCTGTCGGCCGACGAGGCGCGTGCGCTCACCGCGCTTCAACCGGCGCCGACGCCGCTCGACGGTGAGCCGCTGATGCACGCCGGCTTCGTGAAGCATGCGGCCACGCAACCCGAGCGGCCGGCCCTTCGCGACGGCGATCGGCGCATGAGCTACCGCGAACTCGACGCTCGCTCGAACCGCCTCGCGCATGCCTTGCGCGCCCGCGGCATGGGCCGCGGCCAGCGCGTCGGCCTGTGCCTGGACCGCGGCACCGACATGTTCGTGGCCCTGCTCGCCGTGCTCAAGAGCGGCGCCGCCTATGTGCCGCTGGACCCCGCCTTCCCGCAGGCCCGTCTCGACTACTACGCCGAGGATGCGAGCCTGGGCCTGTTGCTGACCGCTTCGTCCATTACCGCCGCGCCGGCCAACTGGTGCGCCGATGCCGCGCAACGCGTGTTCCTGCTCGACCGCGAGACCGCCTGGCTCGACGAGCCGGCGACACCGCTCGCAGCCGGACCCCAGGACGCAGAGGCCGAGGACACGGCCTACGTGATCTACACCTCCGGCTCCACCGGCAAGCCCAAGGGCGTGTGCGTACCGCACCGTGCCGTCGCGAACCTGATGCAGACCATGCAGCGCGAGCCGGGCATCTCTGCGCAGGACCGACTGGCCGCGGTGACCACGCTGTCCTTCGACATGGCCGTGCCCGAAGTCATGCTGCCGCTGGCGGCGGGCGCCGAGATCGTGATCGTGCAGCGCGAAGTCGCCATGGACGGCAACCGCCTGCGCGGACTCCTCGAATCCGAAGCCATCACCATCCTGCAGGCCACGCCCGGCATGTGGCGCCTGCTGCTCGACGCGCAATGGTCGGGCGCACGCGGCTTCCGGGCCTGGATCGGCGCCGAACCCGTGCCGGCGGACCTTTCACTCGAACTGCTCGACCGCAGTTCCGAGCTCTGGAACCTGTATGGCCCGACCGAGACCACCGTGTGGTCGACGGTCTGGCGCATGGAGCGGCCGCGCATCGCGGCACGCGGCGTGTCCATCGGCCGCCCGATGGCGAACACCGGCGTCTGGATCCTGGACAACAACCTGCAGCCCTGTCCCATCGGCGTGCCGGGCGAGATCTGCATCAGCGGCATGGGCGTGACACTGGGCTACCTCGACCGCCCCGAACTCACGGCCGAGCGCTTCGTGACCACCGCCATCGACGGCGTGGAGACGCTGATCTACCGCAGCGGCGACCGCGGCCGCTGGCGCAACGACGGACTTCTGGAGCACATGGGTCGCTTCGACTTCCAGGTGAAGGTGCGCGGCTACCGCATCGAACTCGGCGAGATCGAGGCACGCTGCAACGAAGCATCCGGCGTGGCCCGCAGCGTCGTGGTCACGCGCGAGGACCAGCCCGGCGACGTGCGCCTGGTGGCCTACCTCGCGACCTCCCCCGGCGCCACCGTCGACCTCGCGGCGCTGGACCGTCATTTGCGCAGCCGCCTGCCGCAGTACATGGTGCCCCAGCACGTCGTCACGCTCGATGCGATTCCGCTGCTGCCGAACGGCAAGGTTGATCGCAAGGCCCTGCCCAAGCCCAGCGCGACCCGGCAGGAAACGACCGAGCGCATCGCACCGCGCAACGACCGCGAGCGCGTCGTGATGGAAACCATGGAGCGCGTGCTCAACCTGCCCGGGCTCGGCATCCGCGACGACTTCTTCGCGCTCGGCGGGCATTCGCTGCTGGCCGCGCGCGTGTCGACGCTGCTGAGCCGCGAGTTCGGCGTGACCGTGCCGCTGCGCACGCTGTTCGAAGCCCCGACCGCCGAACGGCTGGCCGCGGCAATCGACGACCTGAGCGGCGACAACGCGCCGCACAGCGAACCGATTCCCCACAAGGCCGGACGTCGCAGCGCGCCGCTCACGCCCATGCAGGAGCGGATCCGCTTCGTCGAGGAAATGCATCCGGGCCGCTCGGTCTACAACGCACCTTCGGCGCACCGTCTCGGCGGGCCGCTGGACATTCCCAAGTTCAACGCCGCGCTGCGCGAGATCATCCGCCGACAGGCTTCGCTGCGCACGTCGGTCGGCGTCGACCCGCAGACCGGCGAGCCGGTGGCGCTGATCGCCGACCGCATCGACTACGAACTGCCGCTGGTCGATCTGGGCAGCCTTCCCGAGGACCAGCGGGAGAACGAACTGCTGGAGCTGATGCAGGAGCTGGCCGATCGCCCGATCGACATCCACAAGGCACCGCTCTTCCACGCCGCGCTCTACAAGGTCGCGGAGGACGACCATGCCTTCGTCTTCGTGCCGCATCACCTGGTGTGGGATGGCTGGTCCTTCGACGTCCTGCAGTCCGAGCTGTCGCAGATCTACGGCGCCATGGTGCGCGGCGTGCCGCACGGCTTGGCCGAGCCGGCCCTGACGCACGGCGACTACGCCGAGTGGTATGCGAACTGGCTGGAACAGCCGGAGATGGAGACCCAGCTTCAATACTGGAAGAACCGCTTCGCGAACTCGCCGACGCCCAAGGCACCGCAAACCGACATGCCGCGCCGCGCGGGCATGAGCGGCCAGGGCGGCACGCACTGGATCAGCGTCGACAAGGGGATGACCGAGCGACTGCGCGACGTCGGGCGCGGCCACAACGTCACGCTCAACATGCTCACGCTCGGCGTCTACATCCTGATGATGAGCAGCGTGATCGACACGCGCTCCATCGTCATCGCGACGCCGGTGCGCGGCCGCGAGGCGCCCGAGACCGAGTCGATCATGGGCTTCTTCAACAACGTGCTGCCGCTGTCCTTCCAGATCGACGGTTCGCTGCGTTTCGGGGAGTTCATGCGCTACGTCAAGCAGGAGCTGCTGTCGGTCATGAACTACCAGCAGGTGCCCTTCGAGCGGCTGGTGGTCGAGCCCGAGTTCGTCGAGCGCGCCCAGGGCGTGGGCCTCTACCAGGCGCTGTTCTCCTTCCAGGATGCGCGCGAACGGCCGCCAGGCATCGGCGACCTGCAGGATCGGCAGATGCACCTGCTGCAGCGCGGCGCGACGGACGACCTCGGCATCTGGCTCATGGACAAGGCCAAGGGGCTGGAAGGCGCGATCACCTACAACGCCGACATCTACCGTCGCGAGACGGGCGCCGCCTTCAAGGAACGCTATGTCGAACTGTTGACGCTCGTGGCGCAACGGCCGGACGACACGCTGGAAGCGCTCTGGACGTCGGGCGAGTCCGAAAGCAAGAGCTACCTGAAGCGCCTCGCGGCCGGCAACACGCCGTCGCCGCAGGCCGCGCCGCCCGTCGCCTCGGTCCCGGAAGAAAAGGGACCGCCGGCGCTGCTGCTGCCGGAACAGGCCCGCCTGGCCCAGATCTGGGCGAGCGCACTGAGCATCGACGTCAACGACATCCGCGCCAACGACAACTTCTTCGACCTCGGCGGCGATTCGCTGCTGGCGATGCGCGTGCTGCGGCAGGCGGAACAGGTGCTAGGCTTCCGGGTGGAACCGCGGCGCTACGTGTTCGAGAGCCTGGGACAACTGGCCTCGGCCGCCGCAGGGACTGCCATCGACGCCGGCGAAGCTGTCGCGGAAGCCTCGGCGGACAGCGGGGCGAAGAAGGGCCTGCTGGGTCGCGTTTTCTCGGGTTGGGGCCGCAAAGGCTGAAGGGTTGCCATGTCGATCGTCCAGATTCCTTCCGTGGCGCACTGCCAGTTGTGGCGCGTGGATCTCGATGTGGTGCCGGGCCCGGAGGCGGCGGCATGCCTGTCGGACGAGGAGTGGGAAAGGGCCCATCGCTTCGTCTTCGCGCGGGATCGGCACCGCTTCATTGCCGCGCATTCGGCGCTTCGCGGCGCTCTGTCGGCCCACACGGGCATCCCGGGCGCATTCTTGGACTTCGCGCACGGCGCATTCGGCAAGCCCCGGCTGGTGGACCCGGTCGGCGTTCGCTTCAACCTGAGCCACAGCCAGTCGGTCGGACTGATCGCGATCAGCATGGATTCGGAGGTCGGTGTCGACGTCGAGTTGCTGCGCCACCTGCCGGACGCCGAGGCCCTGGCCGAAGCGCATTTCACCGACGCGGAACGGCGTGCGCTGAAGGCCGTCTCGCCCGACGAGCGGGACCGCGCCTTCCTGCGCTGCTGGACGCGCAAGGAAGCCTGCCTGAAAGCCACGGGGATGGGCCTCAGTGCCGATACCCGCGGTTTCGAGGTCGGCCTCGACGGCGATGCGCGCGAAGTGCAGGTTGCCGGTGACGGGAGCCTCGTGCGCCTGGCACTGAGTTCGTTCGATGGCGGGCAGGGTGTGGTGTGCGCGGTCGCGCGCATCCTGGCGGTGGAGGCGATCGCGCCGCGCCCCATGATGCAGGAAAGCGAGTTGTACGCATGACCCCGATGCTCTTCGGCCCGGCCTCGCGCCAGTTGTTCGGGCTGTACCACGCGCCGGAGCGCGAAGGCAACGTCTCCGTGCTGATCTGCCAGCCCTTCGGCCAGGAAGCGATCCGCGCGCACCGCCTGTTCCGCGTGCTCGCCGACCGGCTCGCGCGCGCAGGCGTGGCGGTGCTCCGCTTCGACTACTACGGCACGGGCGACTCGCCCGGCGACGACGTCGAAGGCGAACTCGAGGGCTGGCGGCGCGACGTCTGCACGGCGCACGAGGAGTTGCGCAGGCGAGCGGGCGCGCGGCGCATCATCTGGCTGGGCTCGCGCCTGGGTGCCGCGATCGCGGTGCTGGCGGCCAAGAGCGGTCGCTGCGACCCGTCGCGCCTGATTCTCTGGGATCCCATCGTCGACGGCACCCGCTATCTGGACACGCTTCGCGCCGGCCACGTCGACGCGCTCGAGCGCTCCTACTGCGTTCCCGATCCGACGTGGCGCCGCCGGCTCGTGAAGGATCCGGACGCATTCACCGACGAACTCTTCGGCTTCGGCGTCTCGCCCGCCCTGAGGCAGCAATTGCGCTCGCTGTCATCCTCAACATTGCAGTTGACCGCGTTGCACGAAACCGTGATGCTGGCGGACGCGGAAGACCATGCAGCGCACGGGTGGGCGAAGGCGGAGGCTGGCCGGCACATGCCTGTGAAGATTTCCGATTTCCACCATCCGCTGATCTGGACCTCCGATCCGCACCCCAATAACGCCATGGTCCCGACCGAAGCGCTGCAACGTCTCCTGGCTGAAGTTCATGATTGATTGCAAGGAAACCCCCGTTCAGTTCGGGCCCGACGGCTCGCTGATCGGCATCGTCACGACGCCTGCCGACGGCCCGATGGGTCCGGTCGCCTGCCTGATGCTCAACATGGGGGCGAACCACCACATCGGCCCCCGCCGCATCAACGTGAAACTGGCCCGCCAGCTGGCGACCCGCGGCATCAGCAGCATCCGGCTCGACCTCGCCGGCCTGGGCGACAGCGGTCCGGCCAGCGGCTCGGAGCATTTCCTGACGCAGGCGGTGTACGACCTGCAGGCGGCGATGAATCTCATCGAAACCATGCTCGGGGTGCGCCGATTCATCGTGATCGGGCTCTGCTCGGGCGCGACCAACGGCCTTTCGCTCGCCGTCGCCGACGCGCGGGTGGTCGGCCTCCTGATGTTCGACGGCTATGCGTTCCCCGGACGCCGCACCCGCATGGAACGCATGCTGCGCCGGGCGCTGGCAGCGCCGACCAATCCGGCCTTCATCGGCAAGACGGTGCGCTGGGTCCAGCGCAAGCTGTCGCCGAGCGCGGCGGCCGCGGCGGCACCGCATATCTTCGAGCCCGATCCGCCGGAAGTGACCGCGGCGGCGTTTCGCCGGTCGATGTCGCAAGTGGCGGCGCGCAATCTGGCCGTGCTGCTGCTCTACACCGGGACCATGCACGTCACGGACCGGAATCGCGATCAGCTCGGACCGTTTGCCGATGAGCCGTTCATGCGCCAGTTCGAATACGAGTTCATCGGCGAGATCGACCACGGCCTGACGTCGATGGCTGCGCAGCAGACCTTCATGGCGGTGGTGTGCGACTGGGTGCTGCGCGTGACGCATGGCGGGACGTCCGCCTTGTCGCAACTGGCCCCGGCATTGGCGGGGCGCTCGCCCGCACGGGCGGGCTCGCGGCGCACCGCACAGGCGTTCGCCCGCGACGCGCTGCCCTGATGACCGCCGCGCTCGCGCGGCGTGCACCGTTCACGTCGCCGCGCCAGCCGCGTGCGGCACCTTTTCGCCGGGCAGTTCCTGCATCGGTCCGCTGCCGCTGTAGCGGTCGAGCGCGAGGTAGATCGCCGGCGTGATGTAGAGCGTGATCACCTGCGAGAAGATCAGCCCGCCGACCACCGCCACGCCCAGCGGCTGACGCAACTCGGCGCCGGCGCCCAGGCCGAGCGCGAGCGGCAGTGCACCCATCATCGCGGCCAGGGTGGTCATCAGGATCGGACGGAACCGCAGCCGGCACGCCTCGCGAATCGCGTCGACCGGCTTCATGCCCTCGACGCGCTGCGCCTCGAGTGCGAAGTCGATCAACATGATCGCGTTCTTCTTCACGATGCCGATCAGCAGCAGGATGCCGATGGTGGCGATCAGCGTGAGGTCGAAGCCGAAGAGCTTGAGCGACAGCAGTGCACCCACCGCGGCCGAAGGCAGGCCGGCCAGGATGGTGAGCGGATGGATGTAGCTCTCGTAGAGCACGCCCAGGAGCACATAGATCACCAGCACCGCCAGGATGAGCAGCACCGCCTGGCTCGACTGCGAGCTCTGGAACACCGCCGCATCGCCGCCGTAGCTCGTGATGATCGAGACCGGCATCTTCAGCTCGGCCTTGAACTGGTCGATCTTGGCCGTGGCGTTGCCGAGCGGCACGTCCGGCGCGAGGTTGAACGACACGGTCACCGCCTGGAGCTGGCCCTGGTGGTTGACCGAGGTCGGCCCCACCGTGCGCTTGACCGTCGAGAAGGCCGAGAGCGGCACCAGCTGGCCCGCCTTGTTGCGCACGGACAGGCGCGACATGTCTTCCTCGAACTGACGGTCGCTGTCGGAGGCGGAGAGGATCACCTGGTAGGTATTGCTCGCGCCATAGATGCTGCCGATCTGGCGGTCGCCGTAGGCGTTGTAGAGCGCGGTGCGCAGGTCGCCCACCGCGACGCCGAGCACGCCGGCCTTGTCGCGGTCGATGTCGAGCGTGGCCTGCAGGCCGCGGTTCTGCGAGTCGCTGGTGACGTCGCGGAAGTCCGTATCGGCGCGCATGCGCTCCATCAGCTTGTCGGCCCACACGCCCATGGTGCCGGCATTCACGCTCTGCAGCGTGTACTGGAAGCGGGCCTTGCTCTGCCGGCCGCCCAGCCGCAGGTTCTGCACGGGCTGCATGTAGACGGCGATGCCCGGGATCTCGCGGAAGCGCTTGCGCAGCGATTCGAGCACCTGCGGCATCGGCGGGCGCTCCTTGCGGGACTTGAGCACCGCGAACAGCCGGCCCGAGTTCTGCGTGGCCGTCGGGCCGCCGACGCCGATGAAGGAATTGACGTAGTCCACGCTGGGGTCGGCCTGCAGCGCCTCGGCCACGCGATCCTGCAGGGCCTTCATGGCGGGGAAGGAGATGTCTTCGGCCGCCTCGGTCGTGATCTGGATCTGGCCGATGTCCTCTTCGGGGAAGAAGCCCTTGGGGATGGTGATGAACATCCAGGCCGTCAGCGCGAAGGTCGAGGCGGCGAGGGCGAGCATGATCGGCCGGTGACCCAGGGTCCAGTCGAGCGTGCGCATGTAATTGCCGTGCACCCAGCGGTAGCCGCGCTCGAAGGCCCGGCCGATGGCGGTGCCCGGCTCGGGATGCTCTTCCTCGTGATCGACCTTCCCGCCGTCGCGTGGCGTGTGCTTGAGCAGCCGGCTCGCCAGCATCGGCACCAGCGTGAGCGAGACGATGGCGGAAACCATCACGGCCAGTCCCACCACCACGGCGAATTCATGGAACAGCAGGCCGATGACGCCCGGCATGAAGAAGATCGGAATGAACACCGCGACCAGCGAGATCGAGATCGAGATGATGGTGAAGCCCACCTCGCGCGCACCGCGCAAGGCCGCCGCGAAAGGCTCCATGCCCTTCTCGACGTAGCGCATGATGTTCTCGAGCACGACGATGGCGTCGTCCACCACCAGGCCGACGGCCAGCGTGATGCCAAGCAGCGACACGTTGTCCAGGCTGTAGCCGAAGGCGTAGAGCAGCGCCACCGCGCCGATCAGCGAGATCGGGATCGTCAGCGCGGGGATAAGGGTGGCCACCAGCCGATGGAGGAACAGGAAGATCACCAGCACCACCAGCAGGATGGTGCCGAGCAGCGTGAGCTGCACGTCGTGCACGGCTTCGCGGATGGAGAGCGAGCGGTCGTTGACCAGGTTGATCTCGACGGACTGCGGCAGCTCTTCCTTGAAGCGGGGCATGAGCGCGCGCACCGCATCCACCACCTGCACCGTATTCGCGTTGGGCTGGCGCTGCACGGCCAGCTGGATCGAACTCTGCCCGTTGAAGCTGCTCGCGGTCTTGACGGACTCGAAGCTGTCCTCGATGGTCGCGACTTCGTCGAGCCGCACCGGCGCGCCGTTGCGCTGGCCGACGATGACCTTGGCGAAATCCGCCGCCTTCAGCATCTGTTCGTTGGCCTGGATGGTGAGCGTCTGCCGGGGACCGTCGAGCACGCCGACCGGCGTATTGGCATTCGCCAGGCGCACGGCATTTGCGAGCTCGTCGAGCGTGATGTTCCGTGCGTTGAGCAGGTTGGCATCGGCCTTGACGCGCACCGCGAAGCGCTTCTGCCCGTACACGCCGACCTGCGCCACGCCGTCGATGGTCGACAGGCTCGGTGAAATCAGGTTCTCGGCATAGTCGTTCAGCTCGGCCGGCGTCATCGAGTTGGAGACCATCGCGATGAACAGCACCGGCGCGTCGGCCGGATTGACCTTGCGGTAGGAAGGCAGCTGCGTCAGCTCCTGCGGCAGTTGCCGCTGCGCGCGCAGAAGTGCGGCCTGCACGTCGACCGCGGCCGCGTCGATGTCCCGCGAGCTGACGAATTCGAGGGTGACCGAGGTCACGCCCTGCGTATTGACCGAACTGATGGTCTGCAGGCCCGGGATCGTGGAGAACTGCTTTTCCAACGGCAAGGCGACCGATGACGCCATGGTGTCCGGACTGGCGCCGGGCAACTGCGCGTTGACGTTGATGACCGGCGTGTTGTAGCTGGGCAGCGCCGCGACGGGGATCTGGAAATAGGCAAAGATGCCGATCACCACCACCGCGGCGGAGAGCAGCACCGTCATCGCAGGACGACGGATGCACAGCTCGGAGATGTTCATGTGTGCTCCCGCTCGGCGACGAGGCTCGCGTTGGAGGGGGCGACCGATGCGGCGCTGCCCGGGCCGGGAGCTGCCGACTCTCCGGGTTTCTGCGCCGGCACCGGCGCATCGAGGCGCACCTTGCCGCCGGGCCGCACGTTCTGCTTGCCTTCGATGACCACCTGCTCGCCCGGCTCGACGCCGCGCACCGCGACCTGCGTGCCGAAGGTGTAGAGCGATTCGACCTTGCGGCGCGACGCCTTCCTGTCGGCGTCGACCACGTAGACGGACACGCCGTCCGCCAGCATCATCAGCGCGGAGGCCGGAAGCACGGTGGCGTCCTTGATCGTTCGGACGGTCACGCGCGTCTCGACGAACTGGCCGGGCCAGAGGCTCTGGTCGGCGTTGTCGAACACCGCCTTGGCGCGCACGGTCCCGATCAGCGGATCGACCGTGTTGTCGACGAAGCTCAGCGAACCCTTCAATGGCTCCTTGCGACCGGTCACGGCTGCTTCGACCGGCGTGTGCGAACGCGCCGCTTCCAGCAGGTCCTGCAGCTTCCCTTCAGGCACCGGGAAGCTCACCGCGATCGGATCGAGCTGGGTGATGGTCACCAGCGACAGGCTCGGCTGGACCAGCGTGCCCGGGTAGATATTGACTGCGCCGATGCGACCCGCGATGGGTGCGCGCAAGGTGGTGTAGCCCAGCGCCACCTGAGCGGACTGCACCGCAGCGCGATCCGCGGCGACCGCCGCGCGTTGGGCCTCGAGCTGCGACAGGGTGGCGTCGGCGGCGCTCTTGGCGATGAAGTTCTGCGCCACGAGATCCTGGCTGCGCTTGTATTGGCGCTCCAGGTCGGCCAGCATGGCTTCGTCACGCTGCTGCTGCGCCTTGGCCTTCGCCAGGTTGGCCTGGTCGGGGCGGTCGTCGAGCGTGAAGAGCAACTGGCCGGCCTTGACGAACTGGCCCTCCTTGACGTGCACGTCCTTCACCGTATTCGTCACCTGCGGCCGCAGGTCGACGCTGTTGAGCGACACGACGCTGCCGTTGACCTGCACGGTGACCGGCACATCCTGCTTTTTCGCGGCCGCCAGGGTGACCAACGCGGGAGCGCCTGTCCCGGCCGCTCCCGCGCCGGGCTTGCCGGGACTGGCACTGGTGGTCGCAGCGCCCTCGGCGGTTCCGCGCGTCTTGGCGCCCGACCACCACCAGGTGCCCGCTGCTGCGGCCACGACCAGCACACCCGACAGGGTGAGAACGAGATTCTTCTTCATGGGGCGTTGATATTGGATCGAAAGGGGCCGGTCGCTATGTCGCACTATTTTCCGGCGGCATTTATTGGAGCAGTGCAATCAGAAAAGAGCCCATGGCCGCCGTAAAGATAAGTAAAGCGTTCATGCACGATGGCACGTTCCGCGGCTTCGTCTGAAAAGATGCGACCGCTAGAATCGCCGCTCCCACAGCCTCTGGATGTACCCCATGAACCGCTGCAAAAACCCACTGAACGCTCTCATTTTAGTAGCGCTGAGCGCAGTGCTGATGCCTGCTGCTGCTCTTTATTCCGCAAGCGCCGCCGCCCAGTTGCAGGATCCGTCCGCCACGCAGAACGAGGCCACCAACGGCGGCCGCAATTTTCCGAATGGCACGCTGCGCGGCAAGTTCATGGTGGTGAACGCGCCGGAAATAGTCCTCGACGGCCAGGCCGAGCGCCTTTCCCCCGGTGCGCGCATCCTCGGCGCCAACCGCATGCTCGTCATGCCCGCGTCGATCACCGGCCAGAACCTGCTGGTCAACTACACGCGCGACGCGGCCGGGATGGTCCGCGAAGTCTGGATTCTCACGCCGGACGAAGCCCGGGCCAAGCGGGCATCCGCCGAGAAGCCGTTGCTGAACTTCTGGCCCTTCGTGGCCGACAGCGGCCCGCGCGACGACGGCAAGACGCCGTTCGACCAGCTGCCCAAGTACGAGAACAAGTAGCTCGCCCCCAGGCTTGCTCACTTCGTGTAGCCGCCTACCCCCTGCCGGGGGCGACACCGGCGGCCTGGCGGAGCCAGTCCCGCGGTGTCTTGCGACGCCGCCTGCGCTCGATTGCAGCGCCATTTCATTTTTTCGGGAGAGCGTCATGACGCCCAAAGTTTTTATCAAGACCTTCGGCTGCCAGATGAACGAGTACGACTCGGACAAGATGGCCGACGTGCTTCGCGCGGCCGATGGCTACGAGCCGACCACGAATGTGGACGAGGCTGACCTGATCCTTTTCAATACCTGCTCCGTGCGCGAGAAGGCCCAGGAGAAGGTGTTCTCCGACCTCGGCCGCGTCAAGCATCTCAAGGCGAAGGGCGTGAAGATCGGTGTCGGCGGCTGCGTCGCGAGCCAGGAAGGCGCGGCCATCATCGCGCGTGCGCCCTACGTCGACGTGGTCTTCGGACCCCAGACCCTGCACCGCCTGCCGGACATGCTGAACCGGCGCGAGCGCGAAGGACGGCCGCAGGTGGACATCAGCTTTCCCGAGATCGAGAAGTTCGATCACCTGCCGCCCGCACGGGTCGAGGGCGTGACCGCCTTCGTCTCGATCATGGAGGGCTGCTCCAAGTACTGCAGCTACTGCGTCGTTCCCTACACGCGCGGCGAGGAAGTGAACCGGCCGCTCGACGACGTGCTGGTCGAGGTGGCCGGACTGGCGGACCAGGGGGTACGGGAAGTCACCCTCCTGGGGCAGAACGTGAATGCCTACCGCGGCCGCATGGGCGACACCGCCGAGATTGCCGACTTCGCGCTGCTCATCGAATACATCGCGGAAATCCCGGGCATCGAGCGCATTCGCTACACGACGAGCCACCCCAACGAATTCACGCCGCGGCTCATCGAGGCCTACGCGCGTGTGCCGCAGCTCGTGAGTCACCTGCACCTCCCCGTCCAGCACGGCAGCGACCGCATCCTGATGGCGATGAAGCGTGGCTACACGGCGATGGAATACAAGAGCACGGTGCGCAAGCTGCGCGCGATCCGCCCCGGGCTGGCGCTGAGCAGCGACTTCATCGTCGGCTTCCCCGGCGAGACGGATGAGGACTTCGGCAAGATGATGAAGCTGATCGACGACCTCGAATTCGACGCAAGCTTCAGCTTCATCTTCAGCCCGCGCCCCGGCACGCCGGCCGCCGCGCTGCACGACGACACCCCGCATGCGGTCAAGCTGGCGCGGCTGCAGAGGCTGCAGGCGGTGATCGACGGCAACGTCAAGCGCTTCGGCGAAAGCCGCGTCGGCACGGTCCAGCGCGTGCTGGTCGAGGGTGCCTCGCGGAAGGACGCCCGCGAACTCATGGGCCGCACGGAGTGCAATCGCGTCGTCAATTTCGAGGGCGATGCGCGCCTGGTCGGCGAGATGGTCGACCTGCGCATCACGCGCTCGCTGGCCTACACCTTGCGCGGCGAGGTCCTGACCGCCGAATCGACTCGGGCGGCCGACCGAAGCGCCCTGGTGCCGGCCGCCTGATGGCGAAGCTGAAGGCCGCGCGCGGTTCTTTCCAGCAGCTGCTGCTGTTCGCGTTCCTCCTGATCACCGCGCTGCTGGTAGGGGTCGCGCTGCGCGCCGTCTTCCAGTACGACCTGCTGATGACCGAAAGCCGCGACGCGGCGGCGCGTGCGCTCACTCTGTCGGGCGCGGCGCAATCGCTGGCGGAACGCAGCGCGGCGATGGAGCGCGCCGCCCGCCAGTCGCTGGTGCTGAACGATGCCGTGCTGCGGCGCCGCTTCGACGATGCCGCCCGCGATGCCCGCCAGGTGCTCGACCGCCTGGCCACGAACGGCCTCTCCGCCGACGGCCCCGACAAGTGGCGCGCGCAGCTCGACGTGATCCAGGGCCTGATGAGCGGCGCCCCCGAAACGGCCCTGGCGCGCGAAAGCTCCATGGCGATGCAGTTCCGCGATCTCGATGCGGTGAACACCGACATCGCGCAGCAGGCGCAGTTCCTGATCGAGACCCAGAACAAGGCGCTCGCGGAACGCATCGAGACCGCCCGTACGCGCCTGATGCGGCTGGTGGTGGCGGCCAGTGCACTGGCCGTGTCGCTCGCGCTCGCCTTCGGCGTTTGGCTGGCGCGGCCGTTCAAGCGGCTGCAGCGCGCCATCGTCGGGCTGGGCGAAAACCGCCTGGACGAGCCGATCGACATCCACGGTCCCTCCGATGTCCGCCGCGTCTCCCAGCAGCTCGAATGGCTGCGGCTGCGGCTCACCGAACTGGACGCCGACAAGGCACGTTTCCTGCGACACGTCTCGCATGAACTCAAGACGCCGCTCGCCGCCCTCCGTGAGGGTGTTTCGCTGCTGGAAGACGGCGTGACCGGCGCGCTGAATCCCGCGCAGCGCGAAGTCGCGCAGATCCTGCAGCAGAACACGATCTCGCTGCAGGGGCAGATCGAAGCCCTGCTGCGTTTCAACGCCGCGGCCTTCGAGGCGCGGCAGTTGCACCGCCAGCGCACCCCGCTGATCCCGCTGATCGAGGACCAGATCGAGGCGCAGCGCCTCCAGTGGCAGGCCAACGGACTCACCGTCCGCGCCGAAGGCGAGCCGATCTCCGCCGTGGTGGATCCGGTCAAGCTCGGCACCGCCCTGGCCAATCTGCTGTCGAATGCGATCCGGTATTCGACGCGCGGCGGCACCATCACCATGGCGGTTTCGAGCACGGCCGACACCGTCTACATCGACATCCAGGACGCCGGGCCCGGCATTGCCGACAACGACCGCGACCGCATCTTCGAGCCATTCTTCCGCGGCGAGCGGCAACCCCAGCACGCGGTCAAGGGAACCGGTATCGGCCTCTCGATCGTGCAGGAGTACATTGCAGCCCATGGCGGCCGCGTCACGCTGCTGCCCGGTGGGCCGGGTGCGCGATTCCGCGTCGAGTTGCCGCGCTCCGCCTGACGTCCACCGCCCCACGCGCCTTTCCGACCCATGTGTTTTTCGATCTTTCGCAGATCCGCCCTCGCCGCGACGATCGCCTCGGCACTGCTGTTTGCCGGCTGCGCGTCGCCGCGCAAGCCGCCGGCCGAAGCCGTTGCAGTGACCGTCGTGCCGACGCCTCAGCCTCCCCCCATCACGCCGGTCGAGGCCGAGCCGATCGCGCCCGCCACGCTGCCAGGCGGCCTCTTCACGCAGCAGGCCCCGGGCCCGGTCGGCGCCATGATTGCGTACGCCGACAAGGTGCGACAACTCGGCCCGCCCGAACTCGCGAACGAATTGGCACGGCTGGGTGACCTCATCGAGACGCCCACCACGCAGATGCAGACGGCGATCGTGCTTGCCCAGACGCGCGCACCGGCTGACCTCGCAAAGGCGCAGGGGCTGCTCCAGCGGGTGATCACCAATCCCTCGGCCGATGCGCTGCCGCTGCAGCCCCTGGCCCGGGTGCTGGCGGCGCGCTACGCGGAACAGCGGCGCGTCGAGGACGACCGTGACAAGCAGGCACAGCAGGTGCGCGACAGCCAGCGACGCATCGACCAGCTCAATGATCGGATCGAGGCCCTGCGCGCCATCGAGCGCAGCTTTGCGCGCCCGAACCCGGCCGCGGCACCGACCCCCGCGAACAACACGAAGCCGCCACAGTGATCACGCCCGTCCCGCCTTCGCCTGCCAAGGATCCCGCCGTGGCACCGGGCGGTGACGCGCGCGGCGCCCGGCTGCTCGTCGTGGACGACGATCCGGACATGCTCCGGCTCCTGTCGATGCGACTCACGTCGGTCGGCTACCAGGTCACCGCCGTGACCTCGGCGGAATCGGCACTGACGCAACTCGAGATCGAACACCCGCAACTCGTGCTGAGCGACGTCAGGCTGCCGGGGCGCGACGGACTCGCGCTGTTCGACGAGATCCGCAAGCGGCACCCGACCCTGCCGGTGATCCTGCTGACCGCGCACGGCACGATCCCCGACGCGGTCGAAGCCACGGCGCGCGGCGTCTTCACTTACCTGACCAAGCCCTACGACGGTCGCGAGCTGCTCGACAAGATCGCGCAGGCGCTTGCGCTCGGCGCCCCGGCGGCGGCGCCCGGCAAGGGCGGCGACGAAAGCTGGCGTGCGGAGATCGTCAGCCGCAGCAACCGCATGTCGGAGTTGCTGGCCGAAGCCCGCATGGTCGCCAAGTCGGACGCCAGCGTCCTGCTGCGCGGCGACAGCGGTGCCGGCAAGGAACTGCTCGCCCGCGCGATCCACCGCGCCAGCGCACGCGCCGACAAGCCGTTCGTGGCGGTCAATTGCGGCGCCATCCCGGAAGCGCTGCTGGAATCGGAGCTGTTCGGCCACATGAAGGGCGCCTTCACCGACGCTGTGGCCAATCACAAGGGCCTGTTTCAGCAGGCGGACGGCGGCACGCTGTTGCTCGACGAGATCGGGGACATGCCGCCGGCGCTGCAGGTCAAGCTGCTGCGCGTGTTGCAGGAACGCGCGGTGCGTCCGCTCGGCGCCAGCCAGTCGATCGCGGTCGATGTGCGGATCATCTCCGCCACCCATCGGGACCTGGACGCCGCCATGGAAGCCGGCCAGTTCCGCGAAGACCTGTATTACCGTCTCAACGTCGTGACATTGAGCCTCCCGCCCCTTTCGGCGCGGCGCGAGGACATTCCGCTGCTGGCGAATCACTTCCTCCAGCGGCTGTCGACCAAGTACGGCAAGCGGCTGTCTGGCTTCGCGCCCGAGGCGCTGAAGGCGCTGACGACCGCCTCCTGGCCGGGAAATGTGCGCCAACTCTTCAACGTGGTCGAACAGGTGTGCGCCCTCTCCAGCTCGCCCCTGATCCCGCTGGTGCTGGTGCAGCGCGCGCTGCGCGTGCCGAGCGTCGAAGTGCAGACCTATGCGGAGGCGAAGCAGCGTTTCGAGCGCGATTACCTGGTCGGCCTCCTCAAGCTGACCGACGGCAACGTGGCCGATGCCGCACGCCTCGCCGACCGCAATCGGACGGAGTTCTACCGCCTGCTGCAGAAGCACGAACTGACGCCCGGCCATTTCAAGGCCGACGTGCCGTCGCCGGGACCCGAAGGCGGTCGCTGACCAGCGACACCCCTAAGTCGTTGATTTGATTGGCTTTTGCTGGTCAGGCACGGCGAGTTGTCGGGATTCGGCGACAGATTCGGGGGTTTTGGGGCCATTCTGGCCTCCGCGCCCCGATCGAGACCGGAAAAATCATCCCAAGCGGTTGATTTGAAAGGGTTTTCCGGCGCTGGCACAGGGCTTGCCCTAGTAGAGGCATGACAGCACTTACCAGCCCCTCTTTCGCGATGCGTCCGCAGCGCGACGGCCTGCGTCAAAAGCAGTTTTCCCTCTCGCGGCCCCGTGCCGCGGGTCAGTCGCTGGCAGCACTCGAAGCCTCCAGCGGCATCGCGCCGGATTGCGTGTTCAAGCGCTTTCCGGCAATCGGCGACACGCCTTCCGTCCAGAAGCACAGGTAAGCCGCCCCATGAAGCCCAATGAATTCTCCCAATTGAAGGTCCTGTCGGACAGCGATTTCTCGCGCCGCAGCTACCTTCGCGAGGAGCGCCACCCGAATTCGGTGACCGCGCCCCCCATCAACCGCGGTTCGATGGCGCCCCGCCCCTGGCGCGGTTTCTGGAACAGCATCGGTACCGCGCTCCTGGTCAAGCTGGGCGCCGGCCGCGCGGCGAAGGCCTCGCGTGCTGGTTCCGCAGCAGCGCCAGCACAACAACCGTGGCAGCGCGCGGCATCGCAGCGTCGCCTGGCGTTCATGGCACTCGCGGTGTTCAGCACCGTGATCGCTTCCACGCTGTTTGCACGCGTGCAGCCCGACTACGACAACCTCTGGCTCGAATACAGCCAGATCGCGCTCTACGGCTTGCTGTCGGGCTGGGTCGTGACCGGCTTCGTGACCGCGCTGATGGGCTTTTATGTCTCGGTTCGCGGTGACAAGCATGCGCTGTCCGCCAGGCAGGTGGCCAACCACCCGATGAACCCCGAGGCGCGCACGGCGATCATCATGCCGATCTGCAACGAGGACGTGGCCACCGTGTTCGCCGGCCTGCGTGCCACCTGCGAATCGGTTGCCGCCACCGGGCATGCGCGGCAGTTCGACGTGTTCGTGCTGTCCGACAGCTACACCCCCGAGACCGCCGCCGCCGAACGCGCCGCCTGGGAAGACCTGCGCGCCGCACTGGCCAGCAGCCCGAACCAGCCGCAAGTCGAGGTGTACTACCGCCTGCGCACCCGCCGCACGCATCGCAAGGCCGGCAACGTCGCCGACTTCTGCCGCCGCTGGGGCAAGGACTACCGCTACATGGTCGTGCTCGACGCCGACAGCGTCATGAGCGGCGACTGCCTGACCTCGATGGTCAAGCTGATGGAAGCCAACCCCACCGCCGGCATCATCCAGACCGCGACGCAGGCCATCGGCCACGTCACGCTGCACGCCCGCGCACAACAGTTCGCCTCGCGCATGACGGGCCGCCTGTTCACGCTCGGCATGCAGTTCTGGCAACTCGGCGAATCGCACTACTGGGGCCACAACGCAATCATCCGCGTGCAGCCTTTCATGGACCATTGCGCGCTGGCCCCGATCAAGGGCACGGGCGGCATGTCCGGCGGCATCATGTCGCACGACTTCGTCGAGGCCGCGCTGATGCGCCGCGCCGGCTACCACGTGTGGCTGGTGGCCGATCTGGTCGGCAGCTACGAACAGCAACCGCCGGATCTGCTGGCCGAGCTGCAGCGTGATCGCCGCTGGTGCCAGGGCAACCTGCAGAACGCCCGCCTGATGGCTGAACCGGGCCTGCACCCTGTGCACCGCGCGATGTTCGTCACCGGCACGATGGCCTATGTCTCCGCGCCGCTGTGGCTCGCGTTCCTCACGCTGGGCACTGCCCTGTGGCTGACGGGTTCGAGCGTGGTCGAGCACTGGCTCGCCATGCCGATGGAACTGGCCGGCCTGTGGCTGTGGACCCTCTGCCTGCTGTTCCTGCCGCGCGTGCTGGGCATCGTGGCCGTGGTGATTCGCGGCGAACAGCGCCAGTTCGGCGGCCTGGGCGGCCTGCTCAAGAGCGCCGCGCTCGAAAGCGCCCTTGCCATCGTGCAGGCGCCGGTCCGCATGCTCGCGCACTCGCTCTTCGTGGTCGTGGCCCTGACCGGCATCAAGCTCGACTGGAAGTCGCCCCCGCGTGAAGCCGCCGCCGTGCCGTGGCGCATCGCCGCCTCGCAACTGGCGCCTATGTCGCTGGTGGTTGCCGCCCTCGCGGTCGGCATTGCGCTGATCGACGCGAGCGCACTGGCCTGGCTGATGCCTGTCGGCCTGCCGCTGCTGCTGGCCATCCCGCTGACGGTGCTGACCAGCCAGATCGCACTAGGCAACTCCCTGCGCGACAAGGGCTTCCTGCTGATCCCCGAAGAATCGCGCTCACCAGCCGTGCTGCGCCGCGCCTGGATGCACGCAGTGCGCCTGGCCCGCCCCGTAGCAGCCTGAGCCTCGATGCAATAAGAAAAGCCCGCTTCGGCGGGCTTTTTCATTTCCAGAAATACCGCGGACCCGGCTCCGCCGGTCCGCCGGTATTGCCCCCGGCAGGGGGTGGAGAGCGACACGAAGTGCGCGAGCCTGGGGGCGCGCTAAAACCGTGGCATGCCGCCACCGCCCATGGGTGGCATGCCCTTCATGCCCCCCATGCGCTTCATCATCTTCATGAGGCCGCCGCCCTTCATCTTCTTCATCATGCCCTGCATCTGCTCGAACTCGTTAAGCAGGCGGTTCACTTCCTGAACCTGAACGCCGGCCCCCGCCGCAATGCGCCGCTTGCGCGTTGCCTTGAGCAGCTCGGGCTTGCGGCGCTCCAGCGGCGTCATGCTGTTGATGATCCCTTCCTTGCGACGGATGTCGCGCTCGGCACGGGTCATGTCCGCTTCGGTGGCCTTGGCGGCCATCTGGGCGGGCAGCTTGTCCATGATGCTGGAGAGGCCGCCCATCTGCTTCATCTGCTGCAACTGGACGAGGAAGTCGTTGAGGTCGAAGCCCGCGCCGCTCTTGACCTTGGCTGCGAGCTTCTGCGCCGCCGCGACGTCGACGCCGGCGGTGACCTGCTCGACCAGCGCGACGATATCGCCCATGCCCAGGATGCGACCGGCATGCCGTTCGGCGTTGAACACTTCCAGGCCGTCGATCTTCTCGCTGACGCCGGCAAACTTGATCGGCACGCCCGTGACCTGCCGCACCGACAAGGCCGCGCCGCCACGGGAGTCGCCGTCGGTCTTGGTCAGGATGATGCCGGTCAGCGGCAAGGCCTCCTTGAAGGCCTTGGCGGTGTTGATCGCGTCCTGCCCCTGCATCGCATCGACCACGAAGAGCGTCTCGACCGGATCGAGCGCGGCATGCAGTTGCTGGATCTCGGTCATGAGCACTTCGTCGATGGCGAGCCGGCCGGCCGTGTCGACCAGCAGCACGTCGAAGAAGTGGCGCTTGGCATGGTCGAGCGCAGCCCGCGCGATGTCGAGCGGCTTCTGGTCCGGCGTGCTCGGAAACCATTCGGCACCCGCCTGCTTCGTGACCGTCTTGAGCTGCTCGATCGCGGCGGGCCGGTAGACGTCGCCCGACACGGTCAGCACCTTCTTCTTGCGCTTCTCGATGAGGTGCTTGGCCAGCTTGGCCGTCGTTGTCGTCTTGCCGGCGCCTTGCAGGCCGGCCATCAGGATCACGGCCGGCGGCTGGGCCGCAAGATTGATGTCGGACACGCCCTCGCCCATGGTCGCAGCGAGTTCGCGGTTCACGATACCGACCAGCGCCTGGCCGGGTTTCAGCGAGCCCAGCACTTCCTGGCCGAGCGCCTTCTCCTTGACCCGCGCGACGAAATCGCGAACGACCGGCAGCGCCACGTCCGCTTCGAGCAGCGCCATGCGCACCTCGCGCAGCATGTCCTGCACATTGCTTTCGGTGATGCGGGCCTGGCCGCTCATCGTCTTGACGAGGCGGGAGAACTTTTCAGTGAGGGCGGTGGCCATGAGGGGATACCTGTTGCCCGCCGAAGCGGACCGTTAGAAAGTCGGAAGAACCGCAGCCAGCGCCGGAAGCGCCTTTCGCGAAACGCCGCGGAACCGGCTCCGCCGGGCCGCTGGCGTTGCCCCCGGTCAGGGGGTAGGCGAAGCGACACGAAGTGCGCGAAGCCTGGGGGCGAGCCAGTAAACTCCAGCGATGATTTTAGCGATCCCTTCCCCGCTCGGCGTGGCACTGGGCATCGCCACCGCCGCGGCCTATGGCATCACAGCGGCAGCATCCTCGTGGCTCAGCCGCTCTTCCACGCAATCGCTGCTGGCGCTGGCCTGGCTGCTGCACGCGTTCGCGCTGGGCTGCGGGCTGGTCGGCGGCACCCCGCGCTTCGGCTTCGCACCTGCGATTTCGGTCACCGCCTGGCTGGTGCTCACGGTCTATGCCATCGAGAGCCGGATGTACCCCCAACTGCAGGTTCGCCGCGCACTCGCGGTGCTGGGCGCTGCTGCGGTGCTGCTCGCGGTGGTGTTCCCCGGCACGCCGCTGCATGTCTCGGCGTCACCCTGGCTCCCGCTGCATCTGGCATTGGGCATCGCGTCCTACGGCCTGTTCGGCGCGGCGGTGATCCATGCCTGGCTCATGACGCGTGCCGAGAAGCAGATCCGCCTCGCGGCCGAGCCGCAGGGTGGCGTGCCGCTGCTCACGATGGAACGGCTGACCTTCCGCTTCGTGGCCGCCGGCTTCGTGCTGCTGTCGGCCACGCTGCTCGCGGGGCTCCTGTTCAGCGAGACCCTCTACGGCGCGGCCGTGCGCGGATGGAAGTGGGATCACAAGACCGTGTTCTCGGTGCTGGCCTGGCTCACCTTCGCCGTGCTTCTCACCGGCCGCGCTCGCTTCGGATGGCGCGGACGTACGGCGCGGCGCGTGCTCTACGCGGGTTCGGCGCTGCTGCTGCTGGCCTATGTCGGATCGCGCTTCGTGCTGGAAGTCGTCCTCTCGCGAACACCCGCATGAAATACCTTCTCGTCTTTGCCGTGGTCTTCGTGGCGATCTGGATCTGGCGCAAGAACCGGCGCGAGGAAATGCAGTCGCGTCCACCGCCCGCCGCCAAGCCGCCGGTCGTCGGTGCGCCGCAAGCCATGGTCCGCTGCGCCTACTGCGGCCTTCACCTTCCCGCGGCCGACGCCATCACCGGCCCGTCAGGGGTGTACTGCAGCACCGCGCACCGGCAGAAAGATCAATGAACCACCCCCAGGCTTGCCCACTTCGTGTGGCCGCCTCCCCCCTCGCCGGGGGCAACCCCGGCGGACCGGCGGAGCCGGTTCCGCGGGGTTTCTCGCATTCGTCGCGAGATCGACTGGTGGGAGACTGAGATGAAACGACCATGACGGCTTCACTCTGGTCGCGGGGCGATCCCGCCACGGACTGGAGTTCGCTGGAGCATTTCAGCGGCGACAGCACGGCCTTGCTCCGGCTGTGGCGCGGCTTCATGGCGGCGCGGTGCTTCGTCGCGGCGGTGCTGCTGCTTCTGCAGGCCGTCACCATGGCGCTGGGGCAGCCGATGCAGCCGGCGGCGATCGCGCTGTCCGGGGGCTACGTGGTCGCGACCTTGCTCGCAGCGCGCTTTGCGCCGTTCCAGCCGATCCGCGGCATCGGCGCCGCATGGATGGCGACCATCGGGGTCGACCTCGTCACCTTCACGGCGCTGCAGGTGTTGCAGGTCGGCAGCATCAACTACACGCCTCTGTACGCGCTGCCTGCGCTGATGGGCGCGGTGCTCGGCACGAGTGCCGTGGGCCTCGGCACGACGGCGGCGGCCACCCTGTTGCTGCTGGGGCATGCAGCCTGGTACTGGATGGAGCAGCCGACGGACACGTCGCCCCGTTTCGTCCAGGCGGCGCTGACCGGCACGGGCCTCTTCGTGGTGGCGCTGCTGGCCCACGAGCTGGCACGCCGGCTGACGCGCGAGGAAGCGATGGCGCAACGCAGCCGCAGCGCCGCGCAGATGCACCAGCTGGTCAACGACCTCGTGATCGAGACGCTGAGCGAAGGCGTGCTGGTGATCGACGCCGAAGGCCAGGTGCACGCCGCCAACCCGGCCGCCGATGCGATCCTTGGCCAAGGCCTTGGAGGGCTCTCGCTGCCATTCGCGCTGAGCGCGTATCCGGCGTGGATTCCGCTGGCGGCGCTCGCCCGGCAGACCTTTTCCAGACGCACGCCGCAGTCCAGGGAAATTCCCGTCGCGCAGGCCCAGGGTGCGCCGCGCGAAGTCCGCGTGCGCACGCGCCTCACGCAATCGAGGGACCGCCATACCGAGAGCCTCTGCGTGATGTTCCTGCAGGACCTTCGCGAACTCGAAGCCCGCATCCGCACCGAGAAGCTGGCCGCCATGGGGCGCATGTCGGCGGCCGTCGCGCACGAGATCCGCAACCCGCTCGCCGCCATCACGCAGGCCAGCGCGCTGCTCAGCGAAGACCTCGTCGACCCCGCGCACCGGCAGTTGACGACCATGGTCCAGCAGAACGCGCTGCGCCTCTCGCGCATCGTCGACGACGTGCTCGACGTTGCGCGCGCCCGGCAACAGCGCGTGCTGCCGCTGGGCGAACAGGTGGCGCTCGATCCCACGGTGCGATCGCTCGCGGAGGAATGGGTCCAGCATGCGCAACGCCAGGGGGTGCTGCTCGCGCTCGACGCGACGGGCCGCGACGTGCGCTTCGACGTCGAGCACCTGCGCCGCATCCTCGTGAACCTGCTCGACAACGCAGCCCGCTATGCCGGTGACCGCGACGGTTCCATCCAGGTAAGCACGCGCCTGAACGCGGCCGGCCGACCCTGCCTCCAGATCTGGAGCGACGGCGCGCCGCTGGAGCCTGCGGTGCAACGTCATCTGTTCGAGCCCTTCTTCTCGTCCGAAAGCCGCTCGAGCGGCCTGGGCCTTTTCCTGTGCCGCGAACTGTGCGAGCGCCATGGCGCCACGATCGGCTACGAGCGCCGCGCGCTGTCGCCATCGGGGCCGGAGGGCAACGAGTTTTTCGTGGCATTTGCCGCGGCCGAAAGCCGGCTGACACAATAGCGCCGTGAGCACCCTCAACCCGCCAACGGCGCGCCCCGCCCAGATCCTGGTCGTCGACGACGAGCCCGATCTGCGCACGCTCTATGAACTCACGCTGCTCCGCGAGGGCTATCGCGTCGAGGCCGCGGGCAGTGTGTCCGAGGCCTGGCAGCACCTGGAGGCCGGACGCTTCGATGCCGTGATCACCGACATGCGCCTGCCCGACGGGCTCGGCATGGAGATCCTCCAGCGCATCCAGCAGGACCAGCGCAGCGAGCGCTGCGTCGTGATGACGGCCTACGGCTCCGCGGAGAACGCGGTCGAGGCACTCAAGGCCGGCGCCTTCGATTACCTGACGAAGCCGGTCGACCTGAAGCAGTTTCGCGCGGTCGTGGCGTCGGCCGTCCAGGCGACGGTCCAGACGACCATGGCCAAGGCGGTCCGCGCGACGGACGATGCCGGCAAGGCCGCGCCCGTGATCGGAGTCACCGGCGTCGCCGCGCTCGAGCGGCTCGTGGGCGAATCCGAACCGATGCGCCTCGTGAAGGCGCGCATCGCCAAGGTGGCGCGCGGCATGGCGCCGGTGCTGGTCCGGGGCGAGTCCGGTACCGGCAAGGAACTGGTCGCGCGAGCCGTGCATGCGTGCAGTCAGCGCAGCGACGGCCCCTTCGTCGCGGTCAACTGCGGCGCCATTCCCGAGAACCTCCTCGAAGCCGAATTCTTCGGCGCGCGCAAGGGCTCCTACACCGGCTCGTCGCAGGATCGCGACGGCTACTTCCAGGCGGCGCGCGGCGGCACCTTGTTCCTCGACGAGATCGGCGACCTCCCGCTGGCGATGCAGTCAAAGCTGCTGCGCGCGATCCAGGAGCGCAGCGTGCGTCCCATCGGCTCGACGCAGGAGGACGCGGTCGATGTCCGCATCGTGAGCGCCACGCACAAGGACCTGCAAGCCGAAGTGCAGGCCAGCCGATTCCGGCAGGATCTCTTCTACCGCCTCAACGTGATCGAGATCGCCGTGCCGGCATTGCGCGAGCGTCGCGGCGACCTGCCTGCCCTGTGCAACGCACTGCTCGCCCGCATCGCACGCGACGCGGGCATGCCGGTGCCCAAGCTGTCGGCCGATGTGCTGCAGTTGCTGTCCGAGCATCCCCTGCGCGGCAACGTCCGCGAACTGGAAAACCTCCTGCATCGCGCCGTGGCCTTGAGCGACGGCGACATGCTGCATCTCGACTTCGTCGACAGCGCCGTCATGGCCACGGAAGCATCCGCGCCGGAACCCGTTCTTGCGCGCGAGCCCGAGCCCGAATCCGTGCCCGCATTCGCCCCGCGCCAGACAGCGGCCATGCCGAACGACCTGCAAGGCTATCTCGATCAGCAGGAACGACAGATCCTGGTGCGCGCCCTTCAGGAGAGCGGCTTCAACCGAACGGCGGCCGCAGCGCGACTCGGCCTGAGCCTGCGGCAGATCCGCTACCGGATCGCCCGCCTCGGCATCGCCACGCCGAACGGCGACGACGGCAATGGATTCGGCGCCGATGAGTGAGGCCGCTACGGGCCTCTGGCAGTCCGGCTGGTACCGCTTCGCCCGACACCTGCACTCTCCCAATTTCGGAGCCCGCCCGACCGGCGCGCAGATCGATCTCATCGTGCTGCATTCGATCAGCCTGCCGCCCGGACGCTACGGCGGCGACGAGGTGCAGCAGCTCTTCACCAACGGCCTCGACTGGGACGCGCATCCCTATTTCGGCACCATCCGCGGGCTGGAAGTCTCGGCCCACTTCTATATAAGGCGCAACGGCGAGCTCTGGCAGTTCGTCAGTTGCGACGACCGTGCCTGGCACGCCGGCGCATCGTCGTGGCGCGGTCGCGCGAACTGCAACGACGACTCGATCGGCATCGAGCTCGAAGGGCTCGAAGGCGAGTCCTTCGAAAGCGCCCAGTACGAAGCGCTGGCGAGCCTGTGCCCCGCCATCGCGCAGGAGTACGCCATCGCGTTCATCGCCGGCCACGAACACATCGCGCCGGGCCGCAAGGAAGACCCGGGCGCGGGCTTCGACTGGGGCCTGCTGCAGGAAGAACTGGGCTGGGACCGTGCGATGTTTCCCTCCACTGTCGTAACGCGCTGAAATTTTTCAATCGCGAAGCGTCCGGCGATGCGCCGCCGACACATCGGTGCCGACGTGGCCCGCCACGCCGGAAGGGCAGCAACCATGCGCTTTTCAAGCCCAAATCCTGCGGAAACGCCCATGGATCGCGGGCTGGACTAAGGTAGGCCACTGATGGTGCGGCACGAACGCGCCCTGGCCATTCAAGAAGCACTTTGGCAGTTGTTGTAGATTGTCGAAAACACTATATCTAGTGGGTTGTGGACCCTCCAGACCCTAGATATAGTGTGCCCTGGCCCGGCATTTACCGTCAGTAACAAATGCCAACACGGCACTGCCGCCCCAACAAGAATCGCCAAACGAGGATCGAATGCAAACAGCCCTGAACACCCCTTCCACCCCTCGCGCCGTACCCTCGACGCCGCAAAACCGCGACGTCGCCGGCTCGCCCGCCGGCAACGCGCTCGCCCACTACCAGATCATTCGCCGCAACGGCGCCGTCGTTCCCTTCGAGCCGAACAAGATCGCGATCGCGCTGATGAAGGCCTTCCTCGCGGTGCACGGCACCCAGGGCGCGGCTTCCGCCAGCGTGCGCGAGACGGTCGACACCCTGACCCAGGCCGTGGTGCGCGCCATGGTCCGCTCGCGTCCGGGCGGCGGCACCTTCCACATCGAGGATGTGCAGGACCAGGTCGAGCTCGGCCTGATGCGCGGCGGCCACCACGAGATCGCCCGCGCCTACGTGCTGTACCGCGAGCGCCGTTCGCAAGAGCGCACGAAGCAGGGTGACACCGAGTCGCAGGTCGCCGTCTCCACGCTGCACGTGCTGGACCGCGGCGAGCGCGTGGCGCTCGACCTGAACGAACTCAAGGACCTGATCGAATCCGCCTGCACCGACCTCGGCGACAGCATCACCTCCGCCCCGATCGTGGCCGAGACGATGCGCAACCTGTACGACGGCGTTCCGCTCGACGAGGTCTACAAGGCCTCCATCCTCGCCGCGCGCACGCTGATCGAGAAGGACCCCGACTACACCTTCGCCACTGCCCGCCTGCTGCTGCACACGATCTTCAAGGAAGTCATCGGCCGCGAGGTCCCCCCGGCCGACCGCGCCCAGGCCTATGCCGACTACTTCCCGCAGTTCATCAAGAAGGGCGTCGACAACGAGCTCCTCGATGAGAAGCTGCTGCAGTTCGACCTGCCCCGCCTTGGCGCCGCGCTCAAGCCCGAACGCGACATGCAGTTCGACTACCTCGGCCTGCAGACGCTGTACGACCGCTACTTCCTGCACGTGCGCAAGACGCGCATCGAGCTGCCGCAAGCCTTCTTCATGCGCGTCTCGATGGGCCTCGCGCTGAACGAGATCGACCGCGAAGCCCGGGCGATCGAGTTCTACGAAGTGCTGTCCTCCTTCGACTTCATGTCGAGCACGCCGACGCTGTTCAACAGCGGTACGCTGCGCTCGCAGCTGTCGAGCTGCTACCTGACGACCGTGCCCGACGACCTGGACGGCATCTACGAATCGATCAAGGAAAACGCGCTGCTCTCCAAGTTCGCGGGCGGCCTGGGCAACGACTGGACGCGCGTACGCGCCCTCGGCAGCCACATCAAGGGCACCAACGGCGAATCGCAAGGCGTCGTGCCCTTCCTCAAGGTGGTGAACGACACCGCCGTCGCGGTCAACCAGGGCGGCAAGCGCAAGGGCGCCGTCTGCACCTACCTGGAAAGCTGGCACCTCGACATCGAGGAATTCCTCGAGCTGCGCAAGAACACCGGCGACGATCGCCGCCGCACGCACGACATGAACACGGCGAACTGGATTCCCGACCTGTTCATGCGTCGCGTGATGGAAAAGGGCACCTGGACGCTGTTCTCGCCTTCGAACGTGCCCGATCTGCACGACAAGTTCGGCGCCGATTTCGAAACCGCCTACGTCGCCTACGAAGAGAAGGCCGCGCGCGGCGACATCAAGCCGAGCCGCACGGTCCAGGCCACCGACCTCTGGCGCAAGATGCTCACGATGCTGTTCGAGACCGGGCATCCGTGGATCACCTTCAAGGACGCCTGCAACGTGCGCTCGCCGCAGCAGCACGCCGGCGTGGTTCACTCGTCGAACCTCTGCACCGAGATCACGCTCAACACCAGCGACACCGAGACCGCCGTCTGCAATCTCGGCTCGGTCAACCTGCTGCAGCATCTGAAGGACGGCAAGGTCGACCAGGAAAAGCTCAAGCGCACCATCTCGACCGCGATGCGCATGCTCGACAACGTGATCGACATCAACTACTACGCGGTCAAGAAGGCGCGCGATTCGAACCTGCGTCACCGCCCGGTCGGCCTCGGCCTGATGGGCTTCCAGGATGCGCTGTACGAACTGCGCATTCCCTACGCCTCGCAGGAAGCCGTGCAGTTCGCCGACGAATCGATGGAAGCGATCTGCTACCACGCCTACTGGGCCTCGACCGACCTGGCACGCGAACGCGGCAAGTACTCCAGCTACAAGGGCTCGCTGTGGGACAAGGGCGTGCTGCCGTCCGACACGCTCGACCTGCTGGAGAAGGCACGCGGCGGCTACGTCGAAGTGGACCGCTCGTCGACCCTCGACTGGGACGCGCTGCGCCAGAAGATCAAGGCCGACGGCATGCGCAATTCGAACTGCGTCGCCATCGCACCGACCGCGACCATCTCGAACATCATCGGCGTGGATGCCTCGATCGAGCCCTGCTTCGGCAACCTCTCGGTCAAGTCGAACCTCTCCGGCGAGTTCACCGTGATCAACCACTACCTGGTGCGCGACCTCAAGCGCCTGGGGCTGTGGGACGACGTGATGGTGATGGACCTGAAGCACTTCGACGGTTCGCTGCGCCCCATCGACCGCGTGCCGCAGGACGTCAAGGCGCTCTACGCCACCGCGTTCGAGGTCGAGACGACGTGGCTCGTCGAGGCCGCCGCGCGTCGCCAGAAGTGGATCGACCAGGCGCAGTCGCTCAACATCTACATGGCCGGCGCATCAGGCAAGAAGCTCGACGACACGTACAAGCTCGCATGGCTGCGCGGCCTGAAGACCACGTACTACCTGCGCACGCAGAGCGCGACGCATGCAGAGAAGTCCACTGTTCAATCGGGTCGGCTCAACGCCGTGTCGTCGGGCAGCGGCGATGCATCGCAAGGCATGAGCGCACTCGAAGCCGCGGCACTCGCAGCGCAGGCACAGTTGAATGCGATGCCTGCAACCGACATCGCGTTCTGCGGCGTCGACGATCCGACGTGCGAAGCATGCCAATGATGTCGGCATGAAAGTGGAGGTCGTTCGCGGCATTGCCTGACAGATTGCGATGCATGCGAACAACATAACGACAACATAATTGGAGCGCGATGTGATGGAGCACTTTGCAACTCACATCGTTGCTCACATAATTTGAGCATTGGATTTTTCTATGTTGACCTGGGACGAAGAAGTCAAGCCCTCCTTGCCAAAGGATCTGCAACAAGGATTGCGGCACACATCGAACAGCGGCGCGCAAGTCGGCCGCTCGTCGGAGTTTCCGACTTCGCAAATTGCTCCCCAAGTTTCTTCCGCACCTGCTTCCGTGATGCCCGTCGCACGCACGCTCGATGACGGCGCAGTCGTGCGCCCCGTTCAAGCAGCGGCAACGACAGGCGCGGCACCGGTGGCGCATCGCGTCAAGGCCGCCGACAAGCGCATCATCAACGGCCAGACCGACGTCAACCAGTTGGTGCCGTTCAAGTACAAGTGGGCCTGGGAAAAATACCTCGCCACCTGCGCCAACCACTGGATGCCGCAGGAAGTGAACATGACGCGCGACATCGCGCTCTGGAAAGACCCCAACGGCCTGACCGAGGACGAGCGCCGCATCGTCAAGCGCAACCTCGGCTTCTTCGTGACCGCCGACTCGCTGGCCGCCAACAACATCGTGCTGGGCACCTACCGCCACATCACGGCGCCCGAGTGCCGCCAGTTCCTGCTGCGCCAGGCCTTCGAGGAAGCGATCCACACGCACGCGTACCAGTACATCGTCGAGTCGCTCGGCCTGGACGAGAGCGAGATCTTCAACGCCTACAACGAAGTGCCGTCGATCCGCGAGAAGGACCAGTTCCTGATCCCGTTCATCGACGCCATCAGCGACCCGAACTTCCACACCGGCACGCACGAGAACGACCAGACGCTGCTCAAGTCGCTGATCGTCTTCGCCTGCCTGATGGAAGGGCTCTTCTTCTACGTCGGCTTCACGCAGATCCTTGCGCTGGGGCGGCAGAACAAGATGACCGGCGCCGCCGAGCAGTACCAGTACATCCTGCGCGACGAATCGATGCACTGCAATTTCGGCATCGACCTGATCAACCAGCTCAAGCTCGAGAACCCGCACCTCTGGACCGCGGAGTTCAAGGCGGAGATCAAGGCCCTCTTCATGAAGGCCGTCGAGCTCGAATACAAGTACGCCGAAGACACCATGCCGCGCGGCGTGCTCGGCATGAACGCCTCCATGTTCAAGGGCTACCTGCGCTACATCGCCAACCGGCGCGCGCAGCAGATCGGCCTTGAGACGCTCTTCCCGAACGAGGAAAACCCGTTCCCCTGGATGAGCGAAATGATTGACCTGAAGAAGGAGCGCAACTTCTTCGAAACCCGCGTGATCGAGTATCAGTCGGGTGGTGCGCTCTCCTGGGATTGAATCTTTCCGACAAGAACAAGAAGTGAATTCAAGAATCGTTCTTGCCGACGACCAGCACCAAAGAGTGCGGCATCGGTGAGGGCACAGGTGTTCATGGTGCTGGAGCCCGCTCCAACGCCATGAATCGCTTCACGCTGACCAACATGCGTGGAGTGCTTCAAAAGGTTGATTTTTTCAACTTGATCAAGGAGAAAATAGAAATGGCAACTGCAAAGAAAGCGCCGGCCAAGAAGGCCGCTGCAAAGAAGGCCCCGGCGAAGAAGGCTCCGGCGAAGAAGGTCGCAGCCAAGAAGGCGCCGGCCAAGAAGGTAGCGGCCAAGAAGGCCCCTGCGAAGAAGGCTCCCGCCAAGAAGGTAGCGGCCAAGAAGGCGCCGGCGAAGAAGGCTCCTGCCAAGAAGGCAGCGGCCAAGAAGGCGCCAGCGAAGAAGGCTCCTGCGAAGAAGGCAGCAGCCAAGAAGGCGCCGGCGAAGAAGGCCGCCGCGAAGAAGGCCCCTGCGAAAAAGGCTGCGGCCAAGAAGCCCGCTGCCAAGAAAGCAGCGAAGAAGCCTGCTGCGAAAAAGGCTGCGAAGGCTCCCGCCAAGGCTGCCGTCGCCCCTGCCCCTGCTCCCGCAGCGCAGACGACCCTGAACCCGCAGGCAGCTTGGCCGTTCCCGACGGCCAGCAAGCCCTGAGTCGTTCAGCGGCCTTGAAGGCAAAGCCCGGTACCGCAAGGTGCCGGGCTTTTTTCGTGGGGCTTTCGCCGCGTCAGAGCCCCAGGGAAGGAAGGTCGACCTTGTAGTTCTGCGGCCCGCGTTGCGCGATCTTGAGCGCGCCCAATTGATTGCCGAGCGCGGCACAACGGGCGAGCGGCCAGCCCTTCTCCAGCCCGAACAACAGCGCGCCGCGCCATGCGTCGCCGCATCCGGTCGGCTCCAGCACGGCCACCGGCTTCACCGCCGCGACGTGCTCGCGATCGCCATCGATCCACACCTCGCAGCCATCGGCGCCCAGTGTCACCACCAGGCCGCGCACGCGCTCCGAGATCTCGGCGAGGCTCCAGCCCGTGCGCTGCGAGAGCATCTTTCCTTCGTAGTCGTTCACGACCACCCAGCTCGCCAGCTCGACGAAGTGCGCGAGCTCCTTGCCGTCGAACATCGGCAGGCCCTGCCCCGGGTCGAACACGAAGGGGATGTCGGCCGCCTTGAACTGCTCCGCATGCTGAAGCATCGCGTCGCGGCCATCCGGCGCCACGATGCCGAGCTTGATGTCCTCGCGCGCGGCAACACGTGTGATGTGGGCCTGCTGCATCGCGCCGGGATGGAAGGCCGTGATCTGGTTGTTGTCCCGGTCGTTCATGATCATCGCCTGCGCCGTGAAGGTGTCGCTCACCTGCCGCACGAACTCGGTGCTGATGCCCAGCGAACGCAGTCGATCCAGGTAGTCGCCGCCGTCGCTGCCCACCGTGGCCATCGGCAGCGCCGTGCCACCGAGCGCGTTGAGGCTGTAGGCGATGTTGCCAGCGCACCCGCCGAAGTCGCGACGCAGGCCGGGCACCAGGAACGACACGTTGAGGATGTGCAGCTGGTCGGGGAGGATCTGGTCTGCAAACCGGCCCTCGAAGGTCATGATCGTGTCGAACGCGAGCGAACCGCAAATTACTGCTGCCATGAATGAACCGGATGAACCGTTGGTTGGATGGAAGGGGAAGAAAGCCGCAGACGCTCAGGGATAGAGGGTCTCGACACGAAAGCCCGCGACCGGCGGCATCGCCGCCGCCTCGGGACCGGTGAGCTTGAGCGACAGCGACGCCGCGCGTTCGGTGCGAGCCGGCAGGACGGTCGGCGCACCGTATTCGGCGGGCGCAAGCACGCGCCGCACCACGGCCCGTTCCTGCGTGTCGAGCAGGGACAGCTCGACCGCCGGCATCGCCAGCGGCACATCGGCGGTGTTGCGCAAGGTGAAGCTGAGGCGGAATCCGTCATCGATCTTCTCGCGCGAGAACGAAGCGCCGTCGACCTTGATGTCGTTGATCTGGCGAAGCGCGGAAATCTCGCAGCCGAGCACGCCGCACATCGATGCGATGGCAGGGCGCAGTCCCGGAGAACGCGCGACGATGAGATCGCGCTCCTGGTAGACCACCTGCCCGATCAGGAGCAATGCGGCGAGCACAGCCACCGCCACCATCGATCGGCGAACCGCCGGCCGCTGCCAGAAGCCCTCCCCGCCGGACATCCCCATGAAGGACGGCGTGCGGACTACTTCGGCCGGCGGCTCGGGCTCGCTGGCGGCGAGGACCAGCGGCGCCACTTCGATCGAAGCCGTCTTTGCCTCGCGGGCCTTCGCCTTCGCGATCTTGGCCGATTTGGCGCGCGCGCGACGCAAGGCTTTCTGCAGCTGCGCGTTGGCCGCATCTTCGGCGGATGGCGCGGGCTCGAGACTGCTCGGGGCCGGCGTCGATACCGGTGCCGGGCTCGACAACGAGAGATCGATGTTCGGAAAGGAAAGCGGCGGAGGCACCGGCGGCCTCACTGCGGTGCGGCCTTGGTCCCCCAGATCCAGCAAGCCCGAATCCATCCAAGGATCGCCTGCAACCATGCCTGCGAGAGGCGGCAACTCGTCCGCGGATTTCAAGGATGCCGTCGATCCAGCCTCGAACAATGGTTGTGCGCCCGTATCAGCCGCCGCCTCAGGATGGTCGTCCTCGAGGAAGTCGACCTCCGATTCTTCGTCGGCATGATGCTCGACGTCTGCTGCGGGCGAAGCATCCTCATCGGGCAACGGTGCCGGTGCTTTCTCGACAGATGAATCGCTCGACGCGCCGCTCTCGTCGGAAACCGGCGTGGAGACCGGCACGGAAGGCGCCGGCGCGGACTCAGCCGTTTCCCGAAGATCGACCGTGGCGTCGAAGACCTGGCTGCAACGACCGCAGCGCACCCATCCATCCGAGATGCGAAGCTGGTCCTTCACCACCTTGAAAGTGGTTTCGCAGGCGGGGCAGCGCGTGACCAGGCTCATGTGGCGAATTGTAAAAGCTCGCCCCAACTGGACGTCGAAGATTGCCGTGCAAGCCGGGACTGCTGGCGAACACCGCGGAACCGGCTTCGCCGGGCCGCCGGTGTTGCCCCCGGCAGGGGGTTGGCGGCCACACGAAGTGGGCAAGCCTGGGGGCGAGTCAAGTCACGCTTTTCATGAGGATCCAACCGTCCTCGCTGTCACCCACTTCAAGAGTTGCATACGGCGCATAGGCTAGCTTCAGTTCATCCGCCTGGCGCTCCAGGATGCCCGCCAAAACGAGTGCACCGCGCGGTGCAACGTGCGCGCAGAGCAGGGGTGCCAACACCTTGAGCGGCGTCGCAAGGATGTTCGCGAGCACGATGTCGTAGCGCCCCACCGCCGCCTCCGGCAAGCCGGCATTCAGCGTCACGCCATTCGCCTCGGCATTGAGCCGTGTCGATTCCACAGCAGCATCATCGATATCGACCGCATCGATCTCACGCGCGCCGAACTTCGCGGCGCCGATCGCCAGGATGCCGGAGCCGCAGCCATAGTCCAGCACGCGAAGGCCTGCCAACTCGCCGCGCCGGGCGATCCATCGCAGGCACATGCGCGTGGTCGGATGCGTGCCCGTGCCGAACGCGAGCCCGGGGTCCAGCCGAATGATCTGCCGCGCCTGCGCCGGTGGATCGTGCCAGGTCGGCACGATCCAGAACTCCGGCGTCACCTCGACCGGCGCGAACTGCGACTGCGTCAAGCGAACCCAATCCTGCTCCGGCACCTCGGCCATCCCGAGCACGCGGCACTCCGCAAAGAAGTCCTGCGCCGCCAGCACCGTGGCCGCCTCCTGCGCGAGTTGCTCCGTAGGGAACAACGCGATCACCCGCGACCGCTGCCACCCCTCCTTCGGCGGCGGCATCCCCGGCTCGCCAAACAGCGCCTGCTCGGCATCCGTCTGCGCATCCGCATCCTCGACGGACACGCTCAACGCATCGAGCGCATCCAGCGCATCGCTGACCGTCTCGACGAATTCCTCCGGCGCCATCAATCGAAGCTCGAACATCGCAGTCCTCTCAATAAGTCAAGGACTGCGCCCGCGGCAAGCGAAGCGAAGCCCGTTCGCAAAACACCGCGAGCCGGCTCGGCCGGCTCGCTGGTGTTGCCCCCGGCGAGGGGGAAGGCGAAGCGACACGAAGTGCGCGCAGCCTGGGGGAGATCAACGTTTATGCGCGGCGAGCCACTCTTCCAGGTAGTGAATGTTGGTCCCGCCACTCATGAACTTCGCGTCGACCATCAACTCGCGATGCAGCGGGATGTTGGTCTGGATGCCTTCGACCACCGTCTCGTTCAGCGCCGTGCGCATGCGAGCCATCGCCTGCTCGCGCGTATCGCCGTAGACGATGATCTTGCCGATCATCGAGTCGTAGTTCGGCGGCACGAAGTAGTTGGTGTAGACGTGCGAATCCACGCGCACCCCCGGTCCGCCCGGCGGATGCCACATGGTGATGCGGCCTGGGGAGGGCGTGAACTTGTAGGGATCCTCGGCGTTGATCCGGCATTCGATCGCATGGCCCCGCATCTCGATCTGACGCTGGGTGAAGGGCAGCTTCTCGCCGGCCGCCACCATGATCTGCGTCTTCACGATGTCGATGCCGGTCGTGAACTCCGTGACCGGATGCTCCACCTGCACGCGCGTGTTCATCTCGATGAAATAGAACTCGCCGTTCTCGTAGAGGAACTCGAAGGTGCCGGCGCCGCGGTAGCCGAGCTTCTTGCAGGCAGCCGCGCAGCGCTCGCCGATCTTCTCGATGAGCTTGCGCGGAATGCCCGGCGCGGGCGATTCCTCGATCACCTTCTGGTGGCGACGCTGCATCGAGCAATCGCGCTCGCCCAGGTAGACGGCGTTCTTGTGCTTGTCGGCGAGGATCTGGATCTCGATGTGGCGCGGGTCCTGGAGGAACTTCTCCATGTAGACCGCCGGATTGTTGAAAGCCGCGCCGGCCTCGGCCTTGGTCATCTGGATCGCGTTGACCAGCGCCGCCTCGGTGTGGACCACGCGCATGCCGCGTCCGCCACCGCCGCCCGCCGCCTTGATGATGACGGGGTAGCCGATCGCCCGGGCGATGCGCTTGTTGGTGGCCGCGTCGTCCGACAGTTCGCCTTCGGAACCGGGCACGCAAGGCACGCCCGCCTTGATCATCGCCTGCTTGGCCGACACCTTGTCGCCCATGATGCGGATCGACTCGGGCGAGGGGCCGATGAACTGGAAGCCGCTCTGCTCCACGCGTTCGGCGAAGTTGGCGTTCTCGCTCAGGAAGCCGTAGCCCGGATGGATGGCTTCCGAGTCCGTCACCTCCGCCGCCGAGATGATCGCCGGCATATTGAGGTAGCTCTGCGATGACGGCGCCGGGCCGATGCACACCGCCTCCTCCGCCAGCTTGACGTATTTCGCCTCGCGGTCGGCCTCGGAATAGACCATCACGGCCTTGATGCCGAGTTCGCTGCAGGCGCGCTGGATTCTTAACGCAATCTCACCACGATTGGCGACCAGGATCTTCTTGAACATGGTCACTCAATGATGAACAGCGGCTGGCCATATTCGACCGCCTGGCCGTTCTCGCCGAGGATCTGGGTGACGGTGCCGGACTTGTCGGCCTCGATTTCGTTGAGGATCTTCATCGCCTCGATGATGCAGACCGTGTCGCCTTCCTTGACCTGGCTGCCGATCTCGACGAATGCCGGGGCACCGGGGCTGGACGAGCGATAGAAGGTGCCCACCATGGGCGACTTGATGGCGTGGCCGGTGGAAGCGGCTTCGGCCGGTGCGGCTGCAGGCGCGCCGGCAGCGGGCGCCGGCGCAGTTCCGATGGCGGGCGCCGCGGCGGGCGCAGCCACGGTCTGCACGTACTGAACCGGTGCGGCCACGCCGCCCTTGACGATCCGGACCTTGCCTTCGGTTTCAGTGATTTCCAGTTCGGAAATGTTCGATTCAGACACCAGGTCGATCAGTGTCTTGAGTTTGCGTAGATCCATGGGACTCCAGCCCCGGCTTTGCCGGTTATTAGAATGTAACTCGCCTGAAGATCGGCTTATTTCGGCGTTTCAACGCCAACTGCGCGATTCGTGGGGCTGGATTCTAGCCGTGAACTATGCCCGTCGCCATGATTGAAGATCACCGACTTCGAGCTTTCCCATTTTACGTGCCGCAACGGATCCGCCCCCATCGACGAACAGCGTGAAAGGCAAGCCGCCCGCCGTGTTTCCCAACTGCTTGACCAGTTCGGTCCCGTTCAATCCTGCCATCCCGATCGGGTAGCTGACCGGCGTCTTGGCGAGGAACTTGCGGACGGCGCTCGGCTGATCGATCGCCAATCCGACAACTTGCCAACCATTGGCGGCGTTTTCGCGGAAGAAGGCGTCGATCATCGGCATCTCCTCCACGCAGGGCGGACACCACGTGGCCCAGAAGTTGATCAGCATCGGCTTGCCGCGCAAGGCGTCGAGTGCCACCTCACCGCCTTCCGGGCGCTCGAACCGCTGCGACCAGAATGCATCATCGAGCCGCTCCCCGCCCCGCTGCGCGGACTGGCTTCGCCAGAATGCGCCGCCCACCCCGGCGACGGCCGCCACCGCGGCGACGGCACCGAAAAGCAAGCCACGACGCTTGGAGCTGGAGGTCATCCACCGTCCTTTTCTATCAACCGCCGGAGGGCGGCCAGATTGCCCCTCGGCACACGCCCCTGAGTGTCGGGCTTGAGCGCACCCCTCAGGTCGTCGAGGTCATACACGAGCAGGTGCACGCCGATTTCCTCGCCCAGTTCGCGACTGGCGGCGTGGACGCTCAGTGCTTCGACCTGCTCGCCGTGGAACCCGGTCACCATGCGCGGCTCGTAGTCGACGTGATGGTCGATGAGCGCGATCTCGGCGGATTTCGAGTCGTCGCAGAAGAGCTGGATATAGATGTCCGAAAGCCGCGTGGCCGTGCCGTGCCACACCGCGCCGCCCACATGCGGCCGGAACTGCGCCATCCGCTCCATCCACTCCAGCGCGAGCACGCGGAGCGCGTGCAGTTCCTGAGGCTGGGTGTCGGCGCAATAGAGCTGGATGTAGTCCCGGACCTCCGTCTCGACCTCGTCGTTGTTGGGCAGGGCGGTGCGCACGGGCAAGCCCAGGTCGCGGAGCGCGCGGCGCTTGGCGGGTCCGTACTCCAGCCCTTCCTCGACGACGAGGCGGGCCGCAGCGGCGGCGATTTCCTGTTTGGACATGTCCATCGGTTCATTTTGCCCGCAGTACGTCCCTCGCAGGAAGACGGATCGACCGCATCCCTAGAATCGCCGGATGCACATTCACATTCTCGGCATCTGCGGCACCTTCATGGGCGGTGTCGCGGCGCTGGCGCGCGAATCCGGCCACCGGGTGACCGGCTGCGACGCGGGCGTCTACCCGCCGATGAGCGACCAATTGAGGGCCCTCGGCATCGACCTGATCGAAGGCTTCGGCGCCGACCAGCTGGCCTTGAAGCCGGACGTCTTCGTGGTCGGCAACGTGGTGTCGCGTGTCCGCCTCGCCGACGGGACGCCCAAGTTTCCATTGATGGAGGCGATCCTCGATGCCGGCGCGAACTACACCAGCGGGCCGCAGTGGCTGGCCGAACACGTCCTTCAGGGCCGTCACGTGCTGGCCGTGGCCGGTACGCATGGCAAGACCACCACGACCTCGATGCTGGCCTGGATCCTGGAGCGCGCCGGACTGACGCCGGGCTTCCTGGTGGGCGGCGTGCCGCTCGATTTCGGCGTCTCGGCGCGACTGGGGCAAGGCGATGCGTTCGTGATCGAGGCGGACGAATACGACACGGCTTTTTTCGACAAGCGCAGCAAGTTCGTCCACTACCGCCCGCGCACCGCGATCCTGAACAACCTGGAGTTCGACCACGCCGACATCTTCGACGACCTCGCGGCGATCGAACGGCAGTTCCATCACCTCGTCCGAACCGTCCCGGGCAAAGGGCGCGTGGTCGTCAATGCCATCGAGGAGAGCCTCCAGCGCGTTCTGGCGCAAGGCTGCTGGAGCGAACTCGCGCGCTTCGGCGCCGGTGGCGAATGGCAGGCCAGCGGATCGCACGATGCCTTCGACGTGCTTCGCCGGGGCGAGCGCGTGGGCCGTGTCGAATGGCCGCTCTCCGGGCTGCACAACCAGATGAATGCGCTGGCCGCGATCGCGGCGGCGGAGCATGTCGGCGTCGCTCCGGCCGCGGCAGCCGACGCGCTCGGCAGCTTCCGCAATGTGCGTCGGCGGATGGAACTGCGCGGCACGGTCGATCGCCCGCAGGGCGCCATCACCGTCTACGACGACTTCGCACACCATCCGACCGCGATCCGCACCACGCTCGACGGCCTGCGCCAGAAGCTCGACGCCGAGGGTGGCCAAAGTCAGCGCATCCTGGCGGTCTTCGAACCACGCAGCAACACGATGAAGCTGGGCACCATGACGGCCCAGCTGCCCTGGAGCCTGGAAGCGGCCGACCTCTCCTTCTGCCACAGCGGAGGCCTGGACTGGGATGCGGCATTGGCGCTCGCGCCGATGGGCCCACGCGCGCAGGTGGCGGACAACATCGGCGCACTGGTCACCCAGGTCGTCGCGGCCGCGCAGCCGGGCGATCACATCGTCTGCATGAGCAACGGCGGCTTCGGCGGCGTGCACGAGAAACTCCTGACGGCCCTGAACGCGCCAGAATGAGCCCCATGCGCGCGAAGCAACTCATCGAGACCCTGCAATTGCAGCCCCATCCCGAGGGCGGGTGGTTCCGTGAGATGTTTCGTTCGGCCGCGCAGGTGATGCCCGCCGACGGCCGCCCCGCCCGCGATGCGCTCACCACGATCTATTTCCTGCTCGAAGCGCACCAGCATTCGCGCTGGCACCGGGTGCAGTCCGACGAGGTGTGGATCCACCTCGAAGGCGCGCCGCTCGCGCTGTGGATCAGCGATGCAGCGCTGCGCACCGCACCGGCTCACGTGCGCCTGGGGCCGGTCGATGTCCACGGCACCCGGCCGCAGCACACGGTGCCTGCCGGGCGCTGGCAGGCGGCCCGGCCGATCGTCTCGCCCGAGGCCGACGACTACACGCTCGTGAGCTGCACCGTCGGCCCGGGCTTCGACTTCAACGACTTCTCGTTCATGCAGCCCGATGGCGACGAGGCGGCCCTGCTGCGCCACCACTGGCCCGACCTCGCGGCGCTGATCTGATCGGCGCCGCGGGCGCCAATCAGCCGCGGCGCTGCTTGACGGCTTGCGACAGCACGTCCAGCACCTGCGTCGAATCGTCCCAGCCCAGGCAGGCGTCGGTGATGCTCTTGCCGTATTCGAGGCCGGCGATGTCGTCCTTGCCCGGCGTGAACTTCTGCGCCCCGGCGACGAGGTGGCTCTCGACCATCAGCCCGAACACGCTCCGGCTGCCGCCCGCGATCTGCGCGGCAATGTCCTTCGCCACGTCGATCTGCTTCTGGTGCTGCTTGCTGCTGTTCGCGTGGCTGCAGTCGACCATGAGCGTCTGCGGCAGCTTGGCGGCTTCGAGGTCCTTGCAGGCCGCCGCGACGCTGGCCGCGTCGTAGTTGGGCGCCTTGCCGCCGCGCAGGATCACGTGGCAATCCCGGTTGCCGTTGGTCTGCACGATCGCGACCTGGCCGTTCTTGTGCACCGAGAGGAAGTGGTGGCCGCGGGCCGCCGCCTGGATCGCATCGGTCGCGATGCGAATGTTGCCGTCGGTGCCGTTCTTGAAGCCGATCGGCGCCGACAGCCCGGAGGCCAGTTCGCGATGCACCTGGCTCTCGGTGGTGCGCGCACCGATCGCGCCCCAGGAGATCAGGTCGCCGATGTACTGCGGCGAGATCACGTCGAGGAACTCGCTGCCCGCCGGCAGGCCGAGCCGGTTGATGTCGATTAGCAACTGGCGCGCGATGCGCAGGCCTTCGTCGATGCGGAAGCTTTCGTCGAGGTAAGGGTCGTTGATCAACCCCTTCCAGCCCACCGTCGTGCGCGGCTTCTCGAAGTACACGCGCATCACGATCTCCAGCGTACCCGCATACTTCTCGCGCTCGGCCTTCAGGCGACGGGCATATTCCATCGCCGCGGCCGGGTCATGGATCGAGCACGGCCCCATCACCACCAGCAGCCGGTCGTCCTTGCCGGTCATGATGTTGTGGATCGACCGGCGGGTGGCGGTGATCAGCGACTCCACCGGCGTGCCCCGGATCGGGAAGAAGCGGATCAGATGCTCTGGAGGAGGCAACACGTTGATGTCCTTGATGCGTTCGTCGTCGGTCTGGCTGGTTTTTTCGACGTTCGCATACCAGGTGTCGCTGGCCGGGGCGGCTTTCGTGCTCATGTGTCGGTCCTTTTCGGGTGGCTTGATTTCGTGAGGGCAATAAAAAAACCGCCGGGCTTGTGGCACCGGCGGTTTTGGGAGGTTCTGTTTGTCTGCTGCTTTTACGCGCGCGCCTCTCGTCCGCCGGAAACCGGGAACCAAAAGTAGGCAAAGTAAAAAGCGCGAGCTGCGGACATAAGTCGCGAATTTAACACAGACAACCGCGCCAGCGGGGAACCAAGGCCTGGGACGTCACGGAACCGGCTCCGCCGGTCCGCAGACGTCGCCCCCGGCAGGGGGAAGGAGAAGCGACACGAAGTGCGCGCATCCTGGGGGCGAGCCTCATGCAGTTCCGCCCACCGTCAGGCCATCGATGCGCAGCGTCGGCTGCCCGACGCCCACCGGCACGCTCTGGCCTTCCTTGCCGCAGGTGCCCACGCCCGAATCGAGCGCCATGTCGTTGCCGATCATCGTGACGCGCGTGAGCGCATCCGGCCCGTTGCCCACGAGCGTGGCGCCCTTCACCGGATACTGGATCTTGCCGTTCTCGACCCAGTAGGCCTCGCTCGCAGAGAACACGAACTTGCCGCTCGTGATGTCGACTTGGCCGCCGCCAAAGTTGGTGGCGTAGAGCCCCTTCTTGATGCTGGCCACGATTTCTTCCGGCACGCGGTCGCCGCCCAGCATGTAGGTATTGGTCATGCGTGGCATCGGCGCATGCGCGTAGCTTTCGCGACGGCCGTTGCCGGTCGCCTTGGTCTTCATCAGCCGTGCGTTGAGCGAATCCTGGATGTAGCCCTTGAGGATGCCGTCCTCGATCAGCACGTTGCGCTGCGTGGCGTTGCCTTCGTCGTCGACGTTGAGTGAACCGCGGCGGTCGGCGATGGTGCCGTCGTCGAGCACCGTTACGCCCTTCGCGGCCACGCGCTCGCCGATGCGGCCGGAGAACGCGCTCGAGCCCTTGCGATTGAAATCGCCTTCCAGGCCGTGGCCGATGGCTTCGTGCAACAGGATGCCGGGCCAGCCGGGGCCGAGCACCACGGTCATTTCGCCGGCGGGTGCCGGGCGCGAGTCCAGGTTGACGAGCGCCGACTTGACGGCCTGGTCCACGTACTGCGCGATGTGTTCGTCATCGAAGTAGGCCAGCCCGAAGCGTCCGCCGCCACCGCCGGAGCCCACCTCGCGGCGGCCATTCTGCTCGGCGATCACGGTGACCGACAGGCGCACCAGCGGCCGCACATCGGCGGCCAGCGTGCCGTCGGCGCGCGCGACCAGCACCACGTCGTACTCGCTCGCGAGGCCCGCCATCACTTGCGCGACGCGCGGATCGCGGGAGCGCGCGAGCTTCTCGACCTTTTCGAGAAGCTGCACCTTCGCCGTGCTGTCGAGCGTGGAGATCGGGTCGACCGCGCCGTAGAGTGAACGGCTGGACGCGATCTTTCGCGTCGGCGCCTTCACCCGTGCCGTGCGGCCGGCGGCGGAAATCGAGCGAACGGTGCGCGCCGCGTCGAGCAGCGAGGCTTCGGAGATGTCGTCCGAATAGGCGAAGGCCGTCTTCTCGCCGCTGACCGCCCGGACGCCGACGCCCTGGTCGATGCTGAAGCTGCCCGTCTTCACGATGCCCTCTTCCAGGCTCCAGCCCTCGCTGCGGGTGTACTGGAAGTAGAGGTCGGCGTCGTCCACCTTGTGCGCGGTGATCTCGGCGAGCGCACGGGAGAGATGCGATTCGTCGAGACCGAAGGGCGTGAGCAGGAGTTGCTGCGCCGTGGCGAGGCGCTCGATGGTGGGTTCGCGAGAAATCATGAAAACATTCTAGGCTCCCCCCCAGGCTTCGCGCACTTCGTGTCGCTTCGCCCACCCCCTACCGGGGGCAACACCGGCGGCCCGGCCAAGCCGGTTCCGCGGTGTTCCTGGAAAAAGTCAGGATTGCATTAATCGTTTTGCGCGAGATATCGACATCAGGATCCCTAGCCCGAGCCCCAGCGTGACCATGGCGGTTCCGCCATAGCTGATGAACGGAAGAGGCACCCCCACCACCGGCAGGATGCCGCTCACCATGCCCATGTTCACGAAGGCATAGGTGAAGAAGATCATCGTCACCGCGCCGGCCAGCAGGCGGGAGAAGAGCGTCGGTGCGTCCAGCGCGATCGCGAGGCCGCGGAAGATCAGGAAGATGAAGCCGGCGATCAGGGCGAGGTTGCCGGCCAGGCCGAATTCCTCGGAATAGGCGGCGAAGATGAAGTCGGTGGTGCGCTCGGGGATGAACTCCAGGTGCGTCTGGGTGCCCTGCATGAAACCCTTGCCGCCGACGCCGCCCGAACCGATGGCGATCATGCCCTGGATGATGTGAAAGCCCTTGCCGAGCGGGTCCTTGGTGGGGTCGAGCAGCGTGCAGATGCGCTGCTTCTGGTAGTCGTGCAGGATCCGCCAGTCGAACCCGTCCGCGCACAATTGCGATTCGAAGCCCACGATGAGCGCCACGGCGACCAGGCCGATCACCACCGGCGGCACGATCAGCTTCCACGACAGCCCGGCGAAGAAGATCACCGACAGCCCCGTGGCCAGCACCAGCAGCGCCGTGCCGAGGTCGGGCTGCTTCATGATCAGGCCGATGGGCACGACCAGCAGGATCGTCGCGACCACGAAATCCAGCGCCCGCAACTGCCCTTCGCGCCGCTGGAACCACCACGACAGCATCAGCGGCATCGCGATCTTGAGGATTTCGCTGGGCTGAATCACCACGCCCACGTTGATCCAGCGCTGCGCGCCCTTCTTGGTGATGCCGAAGAGCGCCACGGCGATCAGCAGGCCCACGCCCACCGTATAGAGCGGCACCGCAAAGAACATCAGGCGCTGCGGCGGCACCTGGGCGACCACGAACATGATGAAGGCGGCCAGCAGCATGTTGCGGCCATGGTCGGCAAAACGGGTGCCGTGGTCGTAGCCCGACGAGTACATCGTCAGCATGCCGGCACAGGCCAGCAGCAGCACGGCGAAGGCGAGGAAACCGTCGAATCCCTGGAACACGGGCAACAGGCGTCGCGCGAGCGAGGGTTGGTGGAAGACGGCTGACATGGTTTCGGGCAGATGATTCGGGTCGGGATTATCGCGCCCTGCGCACTCGGAAGCGGCTCCGACGGCTTTTTCGGTTGCAATCCCGATAATGTCGCCCATGCCGCGAACCACCCACCTGCTCTACCTGCACGGTTTTCGCTCGTCACCCCGCTCGACCAAGGCCACGCTCATGGCGCAGCGCGTCGCCCGCGAGCACCCGAATCTGCGGTGGTGGTGCCCCCAACTGCCGCCCTCGCCGCGCGAGGCGATCGACCTCGTGATGCGCGGCATCGCCGACTGGCCCCGAAGTTCGATGGCGGTCGTCGGCTCCTCCCTGGGCGGCTTCTATGCCACTTATGTCACCAGCACCACCCATTGCCGGGCGGTGCTTCTGAACCCCGCCGTGCACCCCGCCCGCGACCTGGTGCGCCAGATCGGCGACCAGACGCTCTGGCACGACCCGGCCGAGCATTTCCACTTCCGGCCCGAATACATCGGCGAGCTGCGCGTGATGGATGCCGGACCGCTGGCGCGGCCGGACCAGGTCTTCGCCATCATCGCCAAGGGCGACGAAGTGCTCGACTGGCGCGAAATGACCGACCGCTATCCGGGAAGTCGCATCGAGCTGCTCGAAGGCGGCGACCACGCGCTGTCGGACTTCGCCGAGCGGCACCTCGACGAGGTGATGGCCTTCATCGACCCTGTCTGAGGGTCTGCGAGCGGCGAACGCGCCACAGCGCATGGGACAATCCGCGCCATGTTTGTATTGTTCGAAGAAGCCGGCAAGTACCTGGGGGGCCGCGTCCTGTCGGAGGCCGAGTCCTCGGCGCAGGTCGAGCTCGAGACCGGCAAGCGCGTCAAGGTCAAGGGCGCCAACATCGTGCTGAGGTTCGAAAAGCCCGCGCCACCCGAGTTGCTCGCCGAGGCGCGCGCGCTGGCGGCCACGGTCGATCTCGACCTGGCGTGGGAATTCGCACCCGAGGGCGAATTCGCCTTCGGCGAGCTCGCCGCCGAGTATTTCCAGGCCCAGCCGACCCTCGTGCAGCAGGCCGCGGCCCTGCTGGCGCTGTTCGAGGCACCGCACTATTTCCGTCGTGCCGGCAAGGGCCGGTTCAAGAAGGCGCCGGCCGAGATCATCCAGCAGGCGCTGGCTGCCATCGAGAAGAAGAAAGCCGTACAGGCCCAGATCACCGAGTGGTCGGCCCAGCTGGCGGCCGGCGAATGCCCGGCGCCAGTGCGCGAGCAGCTCTTCAAGATCCTGTTCCGGCCCGACAAGAACGCGCCGGAGTACAAGGCCGTGGTCGAGGCCTCCCGCGCCACGCAGCGCGCACCGCTCGACCTGCTGAAGCAGGCGGGCGCCATCGACTCGTCCTACCAGTTCCACTGGCGGCGCTTCCTGTTCGAGAACTTTCCGAAGGGCACCGCCTTTCCGGCGCTCAGCGCGCCGGTTATCGCCGACGAGCTGCCGCTGGCCGAGGTGCAGGCCTTCTCGATCGACGATTCGCAGACCACGGAGATCGACGACGCGCTGTCGGTGAGTGGCCTCGGCACCGGCACGGTCGTCGTCGGCATCCACATCGCGGCGCCGGGGCTGGCCCTGGTGCCGGGCAGCCCGATCGACCAGGTCGCGCGTGCGCGCATGTCGACCGTCTACATGCCGGGCCACAAGATCACGATGCTGCCCGACCACGTGGTCGAGGCCTACACCCTGCAGGAGGGCCGCGACTGCCCGGCCGTGTCGCTCTACGCGACCTTCGACGAATCCTCGCTCGAACTCAAGGGCACCGAGACCCGCCTCGAGCGCGTGCCGATCGTCGCCAACCTGCGCCACGACCAGCTCGATGCCGTCGTCACGCAGGCGTGGCTCGAGGATGCTTCGGTCGACGCCGACCGCACGCCCGAGGTGGCCCAGCGCGTGCGCGAGCCGCTGTCCTTCCTGTTCCGCCTGGCGAAGCAGCTGAAGGCGCAGCGTGAAGTCGTGCGCGGCAAGCCCGAGAGCTTCAACCGGCCCGACTACAACTTCCGCCTCGTCGGCAACGACGGCGAGCCCACCGGCAGCGAGCAGGTGCAGATCACCACGCGCCAGCGCGGGGCGCCGCTCGACCTGATCGTCTCCGAGGCCATGATCCTGGCCAACAGCAGCTGGGGCGGCTGGCTCGGCGAGCTGGGCGTGCCGGGGCTCTATCGCAGCCAGGCCAGCCTCGCACCCGGCATCAAGGTGCGCATGGGCACGCGCGCATTGCCGCACGCCGGCCTCGGCGTGAAGAGCTACGCGTGGAGCACTTCGCCGCTGCGCCGCTACACCGACCTCGTCAACCAGTGGCAGATCATCGCCGCCGCGCGCCATGGCAAGACCGCCGCGCTGGCCGCGCCCTTCAAGCCGAAGGATGCCGACCTGTTCTCCATCCTGTCGGGATTCGACGCGGCCTACAGCACCTACAACGCGCACCAGGGTGGCATGGAGCGCTTCTGGACGCTCAAGTACCTGGAGCAGCACGGCATCACCGAACTCGACGCGACCCTGATCAAGGACGTGCCGAACGGTGCGCTGGCCCGCGCCGACACGCTGCCGCTGGTGTTCATGGTGACGGGAACGCAGGGTCTGCTTCGCGGCGCGCGCGTGCGCGTCAAGCTGGGCGAGATAGACGAGATCGCGCTCGACGTCCACGGCACCGTCGTCGAGCGACTCGACGCTGCGCCGTCCGAAGCCACGGCGGAGGACGAAGCGGGCGAGGACGAGGAAGAGGTCGCCGGCCCGATCGCCATTGCGGTCGACCTCGCGGACAGCGAGGCCGCACCGGAGAACGCTCCGGCATGAGCCGCGCCGGACCGCTCCAGGCAAGCTCGCACCGCCGTGCGAAGCATGGAGCTTTGCCAATGACCGAAGCGAGCAGCAGTCTGGAGAAGGAAATCACCCGATGAACCTGCGCGACCTCAGCACGCTGCAGATTGCCCTCGGCCTGTCCGTGGTCGCCCATGCGGCCTTGCTGACCGTCCGTTTCGTCGATCCGGAGTCCTTCAACCGCGTCTTCAAGGAGACGCCGCTGGAGGTCATCCTGGTCAACGCCCGGACCAACGAGCGGCCCGACAAGGCCAAGGCGATCGCCCAGGCCTCCCTGGCCGGCGGCGGCGATCTCGACAAGGGACGCGCCACCAGTCCGCTGCCGCCCTCCGCCTTCACGACCATGGGCGATGCGATGGAAGAGCAGCAGCGCCAGGTCGAGGCGATGCAGCAGCAACAGATGCTGCTGCTCGCCCAGATCAAGCAGCAGCTCGCATCGATGCCGGTGCCCGATCCGCGCAGCCAGGGCAACCCGAGCGAAACCGCCGCGCGCGAGGAAAAGCGTCGCCAGCTGGTCGACCTGCTCGCGGAGATCGAGCGCCGCGTCAACGAAGAAAACGCACGGCCCAAGAAGCGCTACATCAGCCCCGCCACGCGCGAGGCCGCCTATGCCGCCTATGTCGATGCGCTGCGCCGGAAGATCGAGGTGCGCGGCACCGAGAACTTCCCCGAGGCGGCCGGCAAGAAGATGTACGGCGAGCTCACGATGATGTTGACGGTCAATTTCGACGGCTCGATCCTCGCGACCGACATCGTCGAGAGCTCGGGCAACCGGCTGCTCGACCGGCGCGCGCAGGCCATCGTCCGCAGCATCGGCAGCTTCGGCAAGTTCACCGACGCGATGCGCCGCCAGACCGACCAGATCGTGCTGCCCTCGCGCTTCAAGTTCACCCACGACGAGACGCTCGAGACACAGCTTTCGTCCAGACAATGACCAAGGTGACGCCATGGACCTGTACTGCGTGATGGGCAATCCGGTCGAGCACAGCCGCTCGCCCTGGATTCATGCGCGTTTCGCCGAGCTCACGGGCCAGACGCTGGACTACGGGCGACGCCTGGCACCGATCGGGGGATTTGCCGATGCCGTCGCGGCCTTTCGGGCCGACACGGCGGGCACGGCACGCGGCTGCAACGTCACGGTGCCCTTCAAGTTCGATGCGGCGGCGCTCGCCGCGCAACATCTGACGCCGCGCGCCGCGCTGGCGCATGCCGTCAACGTGCTGAGCTTTCGCGACGACGGCATCCACGGCGACAACAGCGACGGCATCGGGCTGGTCAACGACATCACCCTTCACGCGGGCGTCGCGATCGCGGGGAGCGATTTGCTGCTGCTCGGCGCGGGCGGCGCGGCCGCGGGCGTGCTCGGTCCCTTGCTCGAAGCCGGCCCGCGCCGCGTCGTGGTCGCCAACCGCACGCTCGCGAAGGCCATCGCGCTGGTCCAGCGCCACGCACCGCTCGCCTTGCAGCACCACGTTGCGCTGGAGGCGCAGGCACTGCACGAAGTGCCCGGCACCTTCGACGTCGTGGTCAACGCCACCGCGTCGAGCCTGGCGGGCGGCGAAGTGCCGGTCGACGGCCGCGTCCTGAAAAAGGGCGCACTCGCGATCGACATGATGTACGGCCCCGCCGCTGCCGGCTTCATGGCATGGGCACGCGCGCACGGCGCGGTGCCGCGCGACGGGCTCGGCATGCTGGTCGAACAGGCGGCCGAGGCCTTCGAGACCTGGCGCGGCGTCCGGCCGCCGACGGCCACGGTGCTGGCCGAGTTGCGCGCCATCGTCGACGCGAAGTGAAGCCCTTCCTTCGCTGGCTCGGCTGCCTTCTGATCGCTGGCTTCGCGCTCGAACTGTTCTTCATCGGCAGGATCGCCGCGATGGCGGCCATCGATCCCGAGTCCACGGCCTTCCAGCGCTCCGAGGCCTGGCAGGTCGCGACGCACGGACGCAGCAACGGCGAACGCGACTGGCAGCAGCGCTGGGTGCCCTATGCGCAGATCGCCGACTCGCTCAAGCGCGCCGTGATCGCCAGCGAGGACAGCGAGTTCGTCTATCACCAGGGCGTCGAGTGGGAGGCCATCGAGCGGGCCCGCCAGCGCAATGCCAAGGCCGAGGAACTCGCTGCGCGCCGCGCCGCGCAGATGCGTGCGCGAGGCAAGGAGCCGCGCGCTCCCCAGTTGCGCGGCGGCTCGACCATCACCCAGCAACTGGCCAAGAACCTGCTGCTGTCGGGCGAGCGCACGCTGCTGCGCAAGGGGCAGGAGCTGGTGCTCGCCACCGCGCTCGAAGTGATGCTGAGCAAGCAGCGCATCCTCGAGATCTACCTCAACAACGTCGAATGGGGCGAAGGCATCTTCGGCGCAGAAGCCGCCGCCCAGCACTACTTCAGGAAGTCCGCGTCGCGGCTCAGCGCGAGTGAGGCAGCACGGCTCGCCGTGATGCTGCCCAGCCCCAAGTACTTCGAGCGGCGGCAGGGTTCGGGCTATCTCGCAAGTCGCACGAGCACGATCGTCGCCCGGATGCCGGCCGCCGAACTGCCTTAGCTCAACCTATCATCGACTTCATGCTTGCAAAGATCACCGGGTGGGGATTGCTGGCCTTGATCCGGTTGCTCACCGGCGCGCAGGCGCGTTGGTGGGGCTGCCCGCCCAAGGCCGAGCAGCGCATCTACTTCGCCAATCACCAGAGCCATCTCGATCTCGTGATGATCTGGGCCGCCCTGCCCGAGGAACTGCGCAGCATCACGCGGCCGATCGCCGCCCGCGACTACTGGGCCAACTCGCCCTTCAAGCGCTGGATCACGACCGAGGTGTTCCATGCGATCTACGTCGAGCGCGGCGGTGGCGCGCCGGTGGTGCCGCCTGCGCCGCCCGCGCCGCCACCGCTCGCCGAGCGCATCGAACCGGCATTCGACGACGTGCCGCCGCCGGACCCGGCGCCCGTCGAGCCGTGGACCTCGCAGGTGGAACTGCCCTTGTCGCAACCGGTTGCGGAGCCCGTTCCCATCGCGACGCCGGGCAGCGCCGAGGCGCTGGCACCGCTCCAGCCCTTGATCGAGGCGCTGCAGAGCGGCGACTCGATCATCATCTTCCCCGAGGGCACGCGCGGCCACACGGGCGAGCCGCAGAAGTTCAAGTCGGGCCTCTTCACGCTCGCGCAGATGTTTCCCGAGGCGGTGCTCGTGCCGGCCTGGATCGACAACGTCCAGCGCGTGATGCCCAAGGGCGAAGTGGTGCCCGTGCCGATCCTCTGCTCGGTCACCTTTGGCGCACCAATCCGACTCGAAGAAGGCGAAGAGCGCCGGCCCTTTCTCGATCGGGCACGCAAAGCCGTGGTCGCGCTGCGCGAGGTCTAGATGAACGAGTACCTCCGCAATCTTTCATCGACCCACCAGGTCGCGGCGCTTTTCTTCATCGTCTTCGGGCTGCTGTTCATCGTGAGCACGGTGGCCTTCCTGCTGAGCTTCAGGGAGCGTCGCAATCCGGTGCACGACGAGATCTGGCAGCGGGAGCTCCATCATTTCCGCACGCTGCTGCGCACGACCTGGGTGATGGTGGTCATCTTCTGGGTCGGCTGGGCCCTGGGCGAGAAGGTCGCGACGCTGCTCTTCGCCCTCATCTCGTTCTTCGCGCTGCGCGAGTTCATCTCGATGTCGCCGACGCGGCGGGGCGACCACCGCAGCCTGATCCTCGCCTTCTTCTTCGTGCTGCCGATCCAGTTCTGGCTGGTCGCGACCGCGCACTTCGACCTGTTCACCGTGTTCATCCCGGTGTATGTCTTTCTCGCGATTCCGGTCGTCAGCGCGCTGGCCGACGATCCGAGCCACTTCCTCGAACGCAATGCCAAGCTGCAATGGGGGATCATGGTCTGCGTCTACGGCATGAGCCATGTGCCGGCGCTGCTGCTGCTGTCCTTCCCGCACTACGAGGGCAAGAACGCATTCCTCGTCTTCTACCTCGTGTTCGTGGTGCAGACCTGCATGATCGTGCAGCACCTCGTGTCGCGACGCAAGACGATGCCTGCAGAAGGCGCGCCCCCGCCCGAGCCGCCCAATGGCTGGCTCGCCACCGCACGCCACCGGCTGTTCATGCAACCGCCCTTCGCGCCGAACGTGAGCCGCAGCTTCAACTGGACCAGCTGGGCCCTGGGCATGGCGATCGCCAGCGTGGCCGGCGCCCTGCTGTCCTTCATCACGCCGTTCAAGTTCGGCCAGGCGCTCGCGATGTCGCTCATCGCCTGCGTGGCGGGTTCCATGGGCCATCTCGTGATGAAGGCACTCAAGCGCGACCGCGGCATCCCCAACTGGGGCCGCCGCGGCGTGGGCGTGACCGGCGCCAACGGCCTGCTGGACCGCGTGGACGCCCTCTGCTTCGCCGCGCCGGTGTTCTTCCACGCCGTGCGCTGGTACTTCGACGTATGAGCCGCTGATGCGCATCCTCGGTATCGACCCCGGACTCCAGACCACCGGCTTCGGCGTGGTCGACATGGAAGGCCACGCGCTGCACTACGTCGCCAGCGGCACCATCAGCACCAAGCACCTGGCGCGCGGCGAACTGCCGGCGCGCCTCAAGGTGCTGTTCGATGGCATCGGCGAGATTGCCGAGCGCTACAAGCCCGACGCGGCGGCGGTGGAAATCGTGTTCGTCAACGTCAATCCCCAGTCGACGCTGTTGCTCGGCCAGGCGCGCGGCGCGTGCATCACGGCGCTGGTGACGAGCAATCTGTCCGTGGCCGAGTACACGGCCCTGCAGATGAAGCAGGCCGTGGCCGGCCATGGCGGTGCTGCGAAGGCGCAGGTGCAGGAGATGGTCAAGCGGCTTCTTCAACTGCCGGGCGTGCCGGGCAGCGACGCGGCCGACGCGCTCGGCATCGCAATCACGCATGCCCATGTGGGGAGTTCCATGGCCCGGCTCGGGCAGGCCACGGCACTCGGGCGGACCACGACGGGGATGTATCGGCAGGGGCGGACGCGCTAGGCTGCGTCGTCCATCGCTTCCCAACGCGAGTCCGGCAAGGCATAGTCGGTCCGTCCGCTGGCGCTGCATCCTGTCAGCGCGAGCCAACCCGGAGGGCTCGATCTTGGTCCTGAAGCCGCAAGTCTTCATTGGCTCTTCCACCGAAGGCCTCGAAGTTGCCCGGAAGGTGAAGAAGCATCTTTCCCGCTGGGCGACCTGCACCATCTGGGACAAGGATGTCTTCACCTTCAACAAGAGCTATTTCGACACGCTCGTCAAAAGCATCAACCTCTACGACATCGGCGTGCTGGTGGCGACCGCGGACGACTTCACGCGATCTCGCGATGAGGCGTTCGATGTGCCGCGCGACAACGTGATCTTCGAGTTCGGCCTGTTTCTGGGCGGCCTCGGGCCGAGAAAGGCGTTCCTTGTCTGCCAGGACGGTGTCAAGCTGCCCAGCGATCTGCTCGGCATCTCCTTGCCGTCGTTTCCCGGCGAGCCGGGCGATGCACAGGACAAGGCGCTGCGTGACATCTGTGCAAGGATCAAGAAAGAGATCGACAAGCGCGGCCGCACCTTCGAACTCGGGCTGCTGCCTTCCGTGTCGCTGGCCCACGGCTACTTCCAGAATTTCGTCGTGCGCACCTGCCAGCGGCTGATCGACCAGAAACACATCGTGGTCGATGGTCGCTCGCTGCCCGTGGAGGAATTCCGCTTCAGGATCCTGATCCCGAACGACCTGTCGGCCGACATGTACGACAAGGTCACGGCCAGGCGCCATTCGCTGAAGTGGCGACCCATCAAGGTCGATGCAGGAACGATGCGCCCCTACGACTTCCACGTCGACCTGTCGTCGAACGTCGCGGGGCACATCGAGATCTATGACATCCCCCTGACCCTGAACAGCCTGCACCAGGCCATCCAGCAACACCTTGAAAAGGCCCACCTGGGCAGGGACTTCTACGAGCGGATGCTGGAGCACAGGGAGATCTCCGGCTTCCAGGGCGTGCTGGATGTGCTGATCGAATCCAACGACATCACCAAGTCCCGCGTGAGCACGGAAATCGTCCCGGTCTGACGAAAAGGCGCGACATGCCCGATCGCATTCCCACGCCCGTCGACCTGTACTTCCAGAACATCCGCCCCGCCATCGAGAACATCCTGCTCGACGAGATCACCGGCTTCTGGAGTCGGGATCGTCATGCGGTGGCGGAACAGGCGCTGCTCTATGGCGAAGCCCATCGCGTGGAGGTGTTCTACGTCTGCGTGGACATCCGCAATGTCGGCGGTGCCAACGCCGTCCTGAACTGGACGGGCGTGGCGGACCGGATATTCAAGCCCTTCGCCGGCTTCCTGAAAAAGGCCCTCGTGGAGACACTCGCCGGGCACGCGCAATGCATGCTGTTCCGGCAGGGCGGCGACGAGTTCTCGGCGGTCGTGGCGGGCGTTCCGGGCAGCGCGTTCGCGCAAGCCGACCTGGAGCGTGCGCTGACGGGCTTCGAGAGCGAGGTGCGGGACTACGCGACACGCATGGGTTTCGACGACATTCCAAACCCCAAGGGAATGATCGATCCGGGTGTCGGGGTGTTCTACGCGCTGGCGCCCTTGTCAGCCGGTTCGCCCGTGGCTCACGCCTTCTCGCTGGTGGACGGACAGATCGAGCAACTGAAGAAAGTCCGACGCACGCACACAGGCTAGCGCCGGCCTAGAACACCCGCTCGGCGATCAGCACCGCGAAGAAGCCGAAGGCCGCCAGCAGCGTCCACTTGAGGACGACCCAGCCGAAGCGGCGGTACTTGAGCTGTCCGGTGCCGGCATAGAACGCGAAGGACGCCCCGGCCACGAGCAGCAGCAACAGGATGGCCCAGCGGAAGATCAGCATCGACGGGATGGGCTACCAGGCACGTGCGACTTCAGCAAAGCCGGCCGGCGCGCGCTTCTCGTCGTCGAAGGTCACGACCTCGTGGGCATCGTCGTGCGCGAGCAGCTCGCGCAGCAGCTTGTTGTTGAGCGCATGGCCCGAGCGGAAGGCGCTGTAGGCCGCCAGCAGCGGCTGCCCGATGACGTAGAGGTCGCCCATCGCATCGAGGATCTTGTGCTTGACGAACTCGTCGTCGTAGCGAAGTCCGCCCGCATTCAGCACCTTGGTGTCGTCCATCACGATCGCGTTGTCGAGCCCGCCGCCGAGGGCGAGGCCCTTCGAGCGCATGTACTCGACTTCCTTGGTGAAACCGAAGGTGCGGGCGCGCGCGATGTCGCGGCTGTAGGAGCCGCTGCCCAGGTCGAACTCGACCCGCTGGCCGGTGGAGTTGACGACGCGATGGTCGAAGTCGATCTCGAAGCTGAGCTTGAAGCCGTGGAACGGCTCGAGCCTCGCCCACTTGGCGTCGGCGCCCTCGCCCTCGCGCACCTCGACCGGGCGGGTGACGCGGATGAAGCGCCGCGGCGCGCTCTGGAGTTCGATGCCCGCGCTCTGCAGCAGGAACACGAAGGATGACGCCGACCCGTCGAGGATCGGCACCTCGTCGGCCGTGATGTCGATGAGCAGGTTGTCGATGCCCAGGCCCGCACACGCCGACATCAGGTGCTCGACGGTCTGCACCTTGGCGCCGCCGGAGGACACCGTCGACGCGAGCCGGGTGTCGGTGACCGCCTCGGCGGTCATCGGGATCTCGACCGGCTCGGGCAAGTCGACGCGCCGGAACACGATCCCGTGGTTGACGGGCGCCGGGCGCAGAGTGAGTTCCACACGCTGGCCGCTGTGCAGGCCGACGCCCACGGCGCGTGTGATGGATTTGAGGGTTCGTTGGGGAAGCACGGGCGCGATTTTAGAGGCGCGAGGCATCCGGCGTACCGTATGCCTCGCTATCTCCGCAATAGCCCCCACAGGAACTCGCTCAGTCAGCTTGCCTGCGCAGGAACGCCGGAATCTCGAAATCGTCCATCCCGCCCGACGACAGCGCGTCCACCTTGGCCGCGGCCATGGTGCGGTTGGTGCGCCACACGCTGGGCACGGCCATGCCGTCGTAGTTCGGCTGGCTGGCCGCGTGACCGTGGCCATGTCCGCTCGCGGTGCCGAGCGTTGGCACGTTGAAGGGGATGTTGTCGGTGCCGGTGCGAATGACTTCGAGCGTCGGTGCCTGGCGGCGTGCGTCCTGGCGCGAGAGGCCGGTCGCGACCACCGTCACGCGCATCTCGTCGCCGAGGTTGTCGTCGTAGGCGGCGCCGTAGATCACGTGCGCGTCCGGCGAGGCGTAGGCGCGGATGGTGTTCATCGCGAGCTTCGATTCGCTCAGCTTGAGCGAAGCCTTCGACGCCGTCACCAGAACCAGCACGCCCTTGGCGCCCGAGAGGTCGATGCCTTCCAGCAGCGGGCAGGCCACGGCCTGCTCGGCGGCGATGCGCGCGCGGTCCGGGCCGCTGGCGGCGGCCGTGCCCATCATGGCCTTGCCGGGTTCGCCCATCACGGTGCGCACGTCTTCGAAGTCGACGTTGACGCCGCCGTACTCGTTGATGATTTCCGAGATGCCGCCCACGGCGTTCTTGAGCACATCGTTGGCATGCGCGAAGGCTTCGTCCTGCGTGACGTCCTCGCCGAGCACGTCGAGCAGTTTCTCGTTCAGCACCACGATCAGCGAGTCGACGTTGGCTTCGAGTTCGGTCAGGCCGACATCGGCATTGGTCATGCGGCGGCCGCCTTCCCAGTCGAAGGGCTTGGTCACCACGCCCACCGTCAGGATGCCCATCTCCTTCGCGACGCGTGCGATCACCGGCGCTGCGCCGGTGCCCGTGCCGCCGCCCATGCCGGCCGTGATGAACAGCATGTGCGCGCCGGCGATCGCCTCGCGGATGTCGTCGATCGCCGCCTCTGCCGCGTCACGGCCCTTCTCCGGCTTGCTGCCCGCGCCCAGTCCGTTGGTGCCGAGCTGGATGGTCTTGTGCGCATTGCTGCGCGACAGGGCCTGTGCGTCGGTGTTCGCGCAGACGAACTGCACGCCCTGCACGCCACGGTCCATCATGTGGGCGACCGCGTTGCCGCCGCCACCGCCGACACCGATCACCTTGATCTGCGTGCCCTGGTTGAACTCTTCGATCTCGATCATTTCGATAGCCATTTTCTGACTCCTTGAATTTGCAGTTGCCACTTATTTGCGAATGAATTTGTTGTTGGAACCGAGAGCGCTATGGCGGTGGACCCGTCCGTCGCCATCGCTCGTTGAAATGACGCGGAGGCCCCGCACGGGCCAGCCAAAGAGGAAATGCGTTCATCGCACCGTCCCTCCATCGGAAACACCGCGGAACCGGCTTCGCCGGGCCGCAGGTGTTGCCCCCTGCAAGGGGGTGGAGAGCGACACGAAGTGCGCGAGCCTGGGGGTCATCAAAAGTTCCCCACGATGAAGTCCTTGAAGCGGCCGAAAGCTGTCTTCACGGAACCGTTTTTCTGAGCGACCTTGAAGCCACGCAGCCGTGCGTAGCGCGCTTCTTCGAGCAGGCCCATGACCGTAGCCGCACGCGGCTGCGCAACCATGTCGGACAACGCGCTCGAATACTTCGGAATGCCGCGCCGCACCGGCTTCAGGAAGATGTCCTCGCCAAGCTCGACCATGCCGGGCATCACCGCGCTGCCGCCCGTGAGCACCACGCCCGATGACAGCACCTCTTCATAGCCCGACTCGCGGATCACCTGCTGCACGAGCGAGAAGATCTCCTCGATGCGCGGCTCGATCACGCCGGCCAGCGCCTGCTTGCTCAGCATGCGCGGGCCGCGGTCGCCGAGGCCCGGCACTTCGACCTGCGTGTCCGGATCGGCCAGCAATTGCTTCGCATAGCCGTTCTCGACCTTGATGTCCTCGGCGTCCTTGGTCGGCGTGCGCAGCGCCATGGCGATGTCGCTCGTGATCAGGTCACCGGCGATCGGGATCACGGCGGTGTGGCGGATCGCGCCGTTGGTGAAGATCGCGACGTCGGTCGTGCCCGCGCCGATGTCGACCAGCACCACGCCGAGTTCGCGTTCGTCCTCGGTCAGCACCGCCTGGCTCGAGGCCAGCGGGTTGAGCATGAGCTGGTCGACTTCGAGCCCGCAGCGGCGCACGCACTTGATGATGTTCTCCGCCGCGCTCTGTGCACCGGTCACGATGTGGACCTTGGCTTCGAGCCGCATGCCGCTCATGCCGATCGGCTCCTTCACGTCCTGGCCGTCGATCACGAATTCCTGCGGCTCCACCAGCAGCAGGCGCTGGTCGCTGGAGATGTTGATGGCGCGCGCCGTCTCGACCACGCGGGCCACGTCGGCGGGCGTGACCTCCTTGTCCTTGACTGCCACCATGCCGCTCGAATTGATGCCGCGGATGTGGCTGCCGGTGATGCCGGTGTAGACGCGGCTGATCTTGCAGTCGGCCATCAGCTCGGCCTCCTTGAGGGCCTGCTGGATGCTCTGCACCGTGGCGTCGATGTTCACCACCACCCCGCGCTTGAGGCCGTTGCTGGGCGCAATGCCGAGGCCGGCCAGCTTGAGCTCGCCGTTGGACAGCACCTCGGCCACCACCGCCATCACCTTGGCGGTGCCGATGTCGAGGCCGACAACGAGATCTTTGTACTCTTTGGACATGAAGCTTCCTCTAATCGCTATTTCTTCTTGGGGTCTGGAACGACCGTGGTGACGCCGCGCAACCGCAGCGCGTAGCCCTCGTTGTGCCGCAGGTCGGCGCCCTCGACCGCCGCGACCGTGCGCCCGTACTGGCTTGCCACCGGCGTCACGGTCTTCAGGAAACGCTGCGTGCGGGCGGTCACCTCGTCGACCTGCCCGCGCCCCAGTTCGATGACGGCGCCGCTTTCGAGAATCACCTTCCAGCTGCCGCGGCTCGACAGGCTCAGCTCGTCGATCGACAGGTCGTAGCCCTGGAAGATCGGCGCCAGCACCCGGTACATGCCCAGCACCTGGCCGGCCTGCTCGGGCGGGCCGTCGAGGCGCGGCAGGTGGTCGTCGACTTCGGCCACGTTGGCCTCGAAGACTTCGCCGAAACCGTTGATCAGTTTCGAACCCGCCTCGTCGCCCCAATGCGCGACGGGCACGTGCTCCGTCAGCGTGGCGCGCAGCTTGTTCGGGAACTCGCGCCGGACGACCGCCTTGCGCACCCATGGCACCGACTCGAAGGCCGTGCGCGCACGCGCCAGGTCGACCGTGAAGAAGTTGCCCGCCAGTTGCGGCGCGACGTTGGCGCGCAGCGTGACCGCGTTGTTGTGCGTGACCTCGCCGTCGACCTTGATGCCGGCGAGCGGGAAGAAGGGTTGGCGCAGCACCCACCATGCGCCCGCCGCCAGCAACGTGAGCGCGAACAGCGCGAACACGAGGGTCGCGGTCACGTTCATCAGCTTGACGTCGAAGGGCACGGGGATGCTGTCGCTCATGGGCTGGCCTCTTTCGGTGCCGAGCCGGAATCCAGCGTCGCGGTGGCGAGCACGCGCAGGCACAGGTCCTCGTAGTCGATGCCCGCGGCGCGCGCCGACATGGGCACCAGCGAATGCGTGGTCATGCCCGGCGAGGTGTTCATCTCCAGCAGGAACGGCTTGCGGTCGCTGGCGCGGATCATCAGGTCGGCCCGGCCCCAGCCGCGGCAGCCGAGCTGGTGGTAGGCGGCCAGCGTGATGCGGCGGATCTCCTGCTCCTCGTCGCCCGCCAGGCCGCTCGGGCAGTGGTACTTCACGTCGTCGGTGAAGTACTTGTTCTGGTAGTCGTAGGCGCCTTCGGGTGCGGAGATGCGCACCACCGGCAGTGCCACCGCGTCGAGGCCGCTGCCCAGCACGGCGCAAGTGACTTCCTCGCCCTCGATGAACTCCTCGCAGAGCACGTCGGTGTCGTAGCGGATCGCGAGCGCGACCGCGTCCTGCATCTGCGAGTAGCCCACCACTTTGGTCACGCCGATGGACGACCCCTCGCGCGGCGGCTTCACGATCAGCGGCAGGCCCAGCACGTCGGGCACGGCGTTGATCTGCTCGCGGCTTTGCTGGTCGAAGGCGAGGCGCACGTAGCGCGGCGTGGGCAGGCCGTCGGCATGCCAGATGCGCTTGGTCATGACCTTGTCCATCGCCACGCTGGACGCCATCACGCCGGAGCCGGTGTAGGGAATGCCGAGCAGCTCCAGCGCGCCCTGCACCGTGCCGTCCTCGCCATGGCGGCCGTGCAGCACCACGAAGCAGCGCTGGAAGCCCTCGCGCTTGAGATCGCTCAGTTCGCGCACGGCCGGGTCGAAGGCATGGGCGTCGACGCCGCGCGAGCGCAGGGCCTCGAGCACGCCCGTGCCGGACATGATGGAGATTTCCCGCTCGGCCGAACTGCCGCCGAACAGCACGGCGACCTTGCCGAAGGCCTTGGGATCGATCAGGCTCACAGCGCCCTCCCTTCGCGCGTCAGGCGCTCCGATTTCGGCGGCATCGCGCCACCGAGTTCCACCACTTTCGCGGGCACGGCACCGATGGAGCCGGCGCCCATGCAGATCACGACGTCGCCTTCACGCGCGTTGTCCAGGATCGCTGCCGGCATCTCCGTGATCTCGTCGACGAACACCGGCTCCACCTTGCCCGCCACACGCAGAGCGCGTGCCAGCGAGCGGCCGTCCGCCGCCACGATGGGCGCTTCGCCCGCGGCATAGACCTCGCCCAGCAGCACGGCATCGGCCTGCCCGATGACCTTGACGAAATCCTCGAAGCAATCCCGCGTGCGCGTGAAGCGGTGCGGCTGGAATGCCAGCACGAGGCGGCGACCCGGAAAGGCGCCGCGCGCCGCAGCGATGGTCGCCGCCATCTCGACCGGGTGATGGCCGTAGTCGTCGATCAGCGTGAAGCTGCCCGCGCCTTGCGACGGGACTTCGCCATAGCGCTGGAAGCGTCGACCCACGCCCTTGAAGTCGGCGAGGCCACGTTGGACTGCCTCGTCAGGTACGCCAAGTTCGACGGCGACCGCGATCACCGACAGCGCGTTGCGCACGTTGTGCTCGCCGGGCAGGTTCAGGACGATGTCGAGGTCCGGCAGCGTGACGCCGTTGCGGCGCTGCGCCGTGAAATGCATCTGCGATCCGACGGCGCGCACATTCACTGCGCGCACCTGCGCGTCCTCGCCGAAGCCGTAGCTCGTCACCGGGCAGGACACTTCCGTCACGATGTCGCGCACGGCGGGGTCGTCGGTGCACAGGATCGCAACGCCATAGAAAGGCATCCGGTGCAGGAAGTCGACGAAGGCCTTCTTGAGCCGCGCGAAGTCGTGGCCGTAGGTCTCCATGTGGTCGGCGTCGATGTTCGTGACCACGGCCATCACGGGCAGCAGGTTCAGGAAGGAGGCGTCCGACTCGTCGGCCTCCACCACGATGTAGTCGCCGCTGCCGAGCTGGGCGTTGGCGCCCGCGCTGTTGAGGCGCCCGCCGATGACGAAGGTCGGATCGAGGCCCGCGGCCGCGAGCACGCTCGCTACCAGGCTCGTCGTCGTGGTCTTTCCGTGCGTTCCGGCGATGGCGATGCCCTGCTTGAGCCGCATCAGCTCCGCGAGCATCAACGCGCGCGGAACGACCGGGATGCGCTTCTCGCGCGCCGCGACGACCTCGGGGTTGTCGGCCTGCACGGCGGTCGAGGTGACGACCGCATCGGCACCGGCGATGTTCGCGGCGTCGTGGCCGACGAAGGTCGAGATGCCGAGGCCCGCCAGGCGTCGCAACGTCGCGCTGTCGGCCAGGTCCGAGCCCGAGATCGTGTAGCCGAGGTTGAGCAGTACCTCGGCGATGCCGCTCATGCCCGAGCCGCCGATACCGACGAAATGGATGTGATGGATCGCATGCTTCATGAGCGACCTCCATGGCTGAGTTCTTCGCATGCGCGGACCACGGCGTCTACCGCTTCGGTCTTCTGCATCGTCTTGGCCTTCAAGGCCCGTTCCATGAGCGCGGGGCGCCCGGTTTTCTGTAGCAAGTCTGCCAACAATTCAGGTGTGAGTTCGGTTTGTTGAACGAGCCAGCCACCGCCCGCGTCGACAAGGAAGCGGGCATTGGTGGTCTGGTGGTCGTCAACGGCGGAAGGAAATGGCACGAACAGCGCTGCTGCGCCGACGGCCGCGATTTCGGTGACGGTGCTGGCGCCTGCGCGCGCGACGATCAGGTCGGCTTCGGCGTAGGCCTGTGCGGTGTCTTCGATGAAAGGCGTCAGTTCGCCTTCGACGCCGGCGGCCGCATAGTTGGCGCGCAACTCGTCGATCTGCTTGGCGCCGCTCTGGTGCGTGACCCTGGGACGATGCGCCGGCGCGATCAGCGCCAGCGCCTTCGGCACGACGGCATTGAGCGCCTTGGCACCCAGGCTGCCGCCGACCACCAGCAGTTGCAGCGGGCCGGTGCGGTTCGCAAAGCGGGCGACGGGATCCGGCTGCGAGGTGAATGCCGACCGCAGCGGGTTGCCCACCCACTGCGCCTTCTTGAACACGTTGGGGAAGGCAGTGAAGACGCGGTCGGCCACGCTCGCGAGCACCCTGTTCGCGAGACCCGCGACCGAGTTCTGCTCATGCAGCACCAGCGGCTTGCCCAACAGCACGCTCATCATGCCGCCCGGAAAGGTGATGTAGCCGCCCAGGCCGACGACCACGTCGGGACGCACGCGGCGCACGACGCCGATGCTCTGCCAGAAGGCGCGCAGCAGGCGCATGGGCAGCAGCGCCAGCGTGATCGGGCCCTTGCCGCGCACGCCGGCGAACTGCACCGGCTCGAAGGCGAAACCGCGGGGCGGCACGAGTTGGTGCTCCATACTGCCGGGCGCGCCGAGCCAGTGCACGCGCCAGCCGCGCTCGCGCAGCGCCTCGGCCACGGCGAGGCCCGGGAAGATGTGCCCCCCGGTGCCGCCGGCCATGACGAGTGCGGTCCGGCTCATACACGCCCCCCGCGCATGAGAACGCGATTTTCGTAGTCGATGCGCAAAACGACCGCGAGCGCCACGACATTCATCAGGATGGCGGAGCCGCCGAAGCTCATCAGCGGCAGCGTCAGCCCCTTGGTCGGCAGCGCGCCCAGGTTCACGCCCATGTTGATGAAGGTCTGGAAGCCGATCCAGATGCCCACGCCCTGCGCGACCAGGCCGGAGAACACACGGTCGAGCGCGATCGCCTGGCGCCCGATGTGCATGACACGCCGCGTGAGCCAGAGGAACAGGGCAATGGCAAGCAGCACGCCGATGAGCCCGAACTCCTCGCCGATCACGGCGAGCAGGAAGTCGGTGTGGGCCTCGGGCAGCCAGTGCAGCTTCTCGACACTGCCGCCAAGTCCGACGCCGAAGACCTCACCGCGCCCGATCGCGATCAGCGAATGCGAAAGCTGGTAGCCCTTGCCCAGCGCATGCTCCTCGCTCCACGGATCGAGGTAAGCGAAGATCCGCTCGCGCCGCCACGGGCTCGTCGCCACGATGGTGCCGAAGGCCACGACGACCAGCGCGGCGATGACGAAGAACATGCGGGCGTTCACGCCGCCCAGGAAGAGAATGCCCATCGCGATGACCGCGATCACCATGAAGGCGCCCATGTCGGGCTCGGCCATCACCAGCATGCCGACCACGACGACCGCCACGCCCATGGGCAGCACGGCCCGGAAGAATCGCTCCTTGATCTCCATCTTGCGCACCATGTAGCTGGCGGCGTAGAGGATCATCGCGAGCTTGGCCAGCTCCGAGGGCTGGAAGCGCATGAAGCCCAGCGGCAGCCAGCGGCGTGCGCCATTGACGTTGATGCCGACGTGCGGAATGAGCACGGCCATCAGGAGCAGCAGCGACACCACGAAGAGCCAGGGCGCGGCGCGCTCCCAGGTCTTCATCGGCACCTGGAATGCCAGCAGGGCCGCCACGAAGGCGATCACGAGCGACGCCGCGTGCCGGGTGAGGAAGAAGGTGGGGCTGTAGCCGGCGCGCGCGAAGCGCGGGTTGTCGGGGATCGCGATGGATGCGGAATACACCATCACCAGGCCCCAGGCCAGCAGGGCGACCGTGACCCAGACCAGCGCCTGGTCGAAGCCGAGCACGCGCACCGGCGCCGCCTTGGTCTGCGTCATGCCGGCGTTGCCGAGCCGCACCGGCAGGTGCATGGGCAATGCGTCGATGCCGCTCTTGGCGCGGCTGAACCAGCCGCTGAAGCGGCCGGTCTTGTTGGGTGTCGCCGAAGCGCTGGCGCTCACGCGGCCTCCCCATTGCCTTGGCCACCCGGCGCGTCGGCGAGTGCCTCCACGGCCTCGCAGAAGACGGTGGCGCGATGGGCGTAGTCCTTGAACATGTCGAAGCTCGCGCAGGCCGGTGACAGCAGGACGGCATCCCCGGGCTGCGCGCGGCCGGCGGCCAGCGCCACCGCCTCGGGCAAGCTCGCGGCGGACTGCATCGAGACGCCGGTGGAAGCGAGTGCCGCCTCGATCAACGGAGCATCCCGGCCGATCAGCACGACGGCGCGCGCGTACCGACCGACCGGCGCGGCCAGCGGCGCGAAGTCCTGCCCCTTGCCTTCGCCGCCGAGAATCACGACGACACGGCGTTCTTCGCCGAGACCGATCAGCGCGGCGACCGTGGCGCCGACGTTGGTCCCCTTGCTGTCGTCGAAGTACTCGACCTCGTTGACGATGGCGACCGGCTCGACGCGATGCGGCTCGCCGCGGTACTCGCGCAGGCCATAGAGCATCGGCGCGAGCTGGCAGCCCGCCGCCGTGGCGAGCGCCAGCGCCGCCAGCGCATTGAGCGCGTTGTGCCGGCCGCGAATGCGCAGGGCATTGGCGGGCATCAGGCGCTGGATGTGGATCTCTTCCTCTTCGACGGCGGCACCGCGCTTGCGCTTTTGCGTTTCGTCGGCTTCCAGCGCACGCACGAGCCAGCCCATGCCGTGCAGGCGCTCGATGCCGTAGTCGCCCGGGCGCGTCGGCATTTCGGCGCCGAAGGTGACGACCGTGCGCGCGACCTGCCCCCTAGGCAGCTTGGCCGGCGCAGGCCGCATGGCCATGACGGCCTCGTCATCGCGATTGAGCACCATCGTGCCCTTCTTGCCGAAGACGCGGGCCTTGGCCGCCGCATAGGCGGCCATGTCGCCGTGCCAGTCCAGATGGTCCTGCGTGAGGTTCAGCACCGTGGCGGCGGTCGGCTCGAAGCCCTCGACGCCGTCGAGCTGGAAGCTGGACAGCTCCAGCACCCAGACGTCCGGCAATGTCTCGGCATCCATGTGGCCCCACAGCGTGTCGAGCAAGGTGGGGCCGATGTTGCCGGCGACCGCGACGCTCTTGCCGGCGCGCTCCACGAGTTGGCCCGTCAATGCGGTGACCGTGGTCTTGCCGTTGGTGCCGGTGATCGCCAGCACCGCCGGGGCGTAGCCTTTAAGCTCCGGCGGCGGGACGACAATTTCCGGCGCCGGCGCGAAGGAGTCGTCGTCTTCGTCGGGCGGCGCGGCTTCGACGGCTTTGTCGCCTTCGCTTTCGGCGGTTTCATCCAACACGGGCTCGACGGGCTCGGCGACCTCCGGCGTCGGCTCGACAGCGGGCGCTTCGACGACAACCTCGGCCTCTGGCGCCGCCGCCGCTTCGACGATGCGCAGGTCCGCCAGCGCGCGTGCAAACAGGTCCAGCTCACCCCCGACGGTCAACCCCATGGCACGAGCGGCTTGAACCACGACCGCCACCGAGGCCGGGGACAGCCCCGGCGAGCGGTACACGGCACGCACCGGCGTGCCTTCGACCAATGCTGCCGAGAACGGTCCGCCGACAAAGACGGCATCGGGCCATTCCTCGCGCAGCGTCGCCAACTGCGGCGGCGCTTCGCGCGTGTCGGCCACCGTGACCCTGGCGCCGTGGCGCGAACACCAGCGCGCCATCGCCAGGCCGGACGCACCGAGGCCCAGGACGAGCACGTGGAGGTCTTTGAGATGCCGCATGTTTTTAACGCAGCTTCAAGGTGGAAAGGCCCACGAGGCACAGCAGCATCGTGATGATCCAGAAGCGCACGACGACCTGCGTCTCGCGCCAGCCGCTCTTCTCGAAGTGATGGTGCAGCGGTGCCATCTTGAGCACGCGCCGACCTTCGCCGAAGCGCTTCTTGGTGTACTTGAAGTACGTGACCTGCGCCATCACCGAGATCGCCTCGACCACGAAGATGCCGCCCATCACGAAGAACACGATCTCCTGCCGCACGATGACGGCGATGGTGCCGAGCGCGCCGCCGAGCGCGAGCGCGCCCACGTCGCCCATGAAGACCTGCGCCGGATGGGTGTTGAACCACAGGAAAGCGAGGCCCGCGCCGGCCATGGCGGAGCAGAACACCAGCAGTTCCCCCGAACCCGGGATGTGCGGGAAGAGAAGGTAGCGCGAATACACCGCGCTGCCCGTGACGTACGCGAACACGCCCAGCGCGGAGCCGACCATCACGACCGGCATGATCGCCAGGCCATCGAGACCGTCGGTGAGGTTCACCGCATTGCTCGCGCCGACGATCACCAGGTAGGTCAGGATCACGAAGCCGATGCCGCCGAGCGGGTAGCTCACTTCCTTGAAGAAGGGCACCAGCAGGTTGATCTTCGGCGGGAAGTCCAGGTCGAAGCCCGAGCGCACCCAGGTGAAGAACAGTTCGAGCACGCGCCAGTTGGAGCTCTCCGAAATGCTGAAGAGCAGGTAGAAGCCCGCCACCAGCCCGACCACCGACTGCCAGAGGTACTTCTCGCGCGAGCGCATCCCTTCCGGATCCTTGCGCACCACCTTGCGCCAGTCATCGACCCAGCCGATCGCGCCGAATCCCAGCGTGACCCAGAGCACAATCCACACGAAGCGGTTCGACAGGTCGAACCACAGCAGGGTCGAGAAGGCGATGGAGAACAGCACCAGCACGCCGCCCATGGTCGGCGTGCCGCTCTTGGTGAGGTGCGTCTCCATGCCGTAACTGCGCACCTGCTGGCCGATCTTGAGCGCCGTGAGGCGACGGATCACGTAGGGCCCCGCGGCCAGGCCGAGCAGCAGCGCGGTCAGCGACGCCATCAGCGCGCGGAAGGTGAGGTATTGAAAGACACGCAGGAAACCAAACTCCGGCGAGACCGTCTGCAGCCATTGGGCCAGGGTCATCAGCATGATGTAACTGGGTACGGCACATACGTCATTTGCCGCCCCCCTTCTCTTGTTGTTGCGAGGCAGCGGCAATGGCCTGGACCACGCGCTCCATCTGCATGAAGCGCGATCCCTTGACCAGCACGCTGGCGGCGCGCGGCAGCTGCGCCAGCACGGCCGCATGGAGCGCGTCGATGTCGTCGAAGTGCCGGGCGTCGACGCCGGCGGCGCCTGTGAAGGCGGCGATGCTGTGAACGGATTCCTTGCCGAGCGCGAAGACCGTCTCGATGCCGCGCTCGCGCGCCCAGGCGCCGACTTCGGCATGGAACTGCGGGCCCTGGTCGCCGACCTCGCCCATGTCGCCGAGCACGAGCACGCGCGGGCCGGGCAGGCTGGCGAGCACGTCGATCGCGGCGCGCACGGAATCGGGGTTCGCGTTGTAGGTGTCGTCGACCAGCGTGATCGCGCGCTCGCCGGCGAACGTCAGTTCGCTGGCCTTCGAACGGCCCTTCACCGGCTCGAACGCAGCGAGCCCTTCGGCGATCTTGTCGAGCGAGACACCGCTGGCGAGCGAGCAGGCGATCGCCGCCAGCGCGTTGATCACGTTGTGGCGGCCGGCGATGCGCAGCGTGCTGCGCAATTCGCCCAGCGGCGTGCGCGCCTCGAAATGCCACGCGCCGTGCTGCCAGTCGGCGGACACCAGCGCGATGTCCGCATCCGCGTGCTCGCCGAAGGTCAGGCAGCGACGGATCGCGCCTTCGTGCGCGATCTCGTTCCACAGCGGCGTGAACGCGTCGCCGTAGGGGAACACGGCGGTTCCGTCGGCCGACAGCACCGCGAAGACCGATGCGTTCTCGCGGGCGACGGCTTCGACCGTGGCCATGAATTCCTGGTGCTCGCGCTGCGCGTTGTTGACCAGCGCGATCGTGGGCTTGGCGATGGCGGCCAGCCGCGCAATCTCGCCCGGATGGTTCATGCCCAGTTCGACCACCGAGCGCTGATGACGTGCACGCAGGCGCAGCAGCGTCAGCGGCACGCCGATCTCGTTGTTGAAATTGCCGGCGGTCGCCAGTGCACCTTCGCCGCAGGCGGTGCGCAGGATCGCGGCGATCATCTGCGTCACGGTGGTCTTGCCGTTGCTGCCGGTGACGGCGATCAGCGGCAGGTCGAATTGCGATCGCCAACCGGAGGCCAGTGCGCCGAGGGCGGCCAGCGTATCCGGCACTTCGAGTCCCGCGAGGCCCGCGGCTTCAAGTCCGTGATGGGCAATGGCCGCGACTGCGCCGCGAGAACGCGCGTCGGCAAGGAAGTCGTTGGCATCGAAACGCTCGCCCTTCAGCGCGACGAAGAGATCGCTGGCCGCGAGGGTGCGCGTGTCGGTATGCACGCGAAGGATCGGCGTGGCGGCATCGCCGACCAAACGCGATCCGGGGATCCAGGCGTGCGCCTGGCCGAGCGTCATCATGGGCACGGGTGCGAGTGCGTCGATCATGCGTCGCTCCTCCGTGTGAGTGCATCGATGGCGTGCGCGCGGTCGGAGAACGCGATGCGTTCTCCGGCGATCTCCTGCCATGCCTCGTGGCCGCGTCCCGCGATCAGCACGACGTCTTCGGGCCGCGCCTGGGCCAGCGTGTCGGCGATCGCTTTCGATCGGTCGGGCTCGACTTGAGCGGCCTCGGGCCGTGCCAGGCCTAGCAGGATCTGGCTGATGATGGCCGTGGGCTTCTCGCTGCGCGGGTTGTCGCTGGTCACGACCAGGCGATCGGCCTGCGTCTCCGCCACCGCGCCCATCATCGGGCGCTTCGCGTTGTCGCGGTCGCCGCCGCAGCCGAACACGCACCAGAGCGCGCCGCCGCGTTGCTGCGCCAGCGGTCGCAGGCCGGCCAGCGCCTTGTCGAGTGCGTCCGGCGTGTGCGCGTAGTCGACGACCGCCAGGGGATGGCCGGGCACGCTCAGGCGCTCCATGCGGCCCGGAACGCTGTCGAGGCCCGTGCAGGCCTGCACCGCCTGTTCGAGCGAAAGGCCGAGCGCGCGCAGAGTGCCGAGCACGCCCAGCAGGTTCGCGACGTTGTATTGGCCGATCAGTTGCGTCGACAGGTGCTGCGTCGTCGCGCCCTGCTCCACCACGGAGAAATGGAGGCCTTGCGCGTCATAGCCGATGTCCTCGGCACGGAGGCGCGCCGGGCTGCCGTCGGCCGACACCGTCCAGATGTCGAGCGCGCCAACGCCGGTTTCGACCAGATTGCCCACGAGCGACGCGCCGTGCACGTCGTCGATGTTGACGACCGCCGCGCGCAGGCCCGGCCAGCGGAACAACTCGGCCTTGGCTTGCCAGTAGGCATCCATGCTGCCGTGGTAATCGAGGTGGTCCTGGGTGAAGTTCGTGAACACCGCGACGGCGATGTGCGTACCGTCGAGCCGGCGTTCCGCGATGCCGATCGACGATGCCTCGATCGCGCAGGCGCGGAAGCCGCGGTCGGCGAAGCCGCGCAGTTCGCGTTGCAGCAGCACCGGGTCCGGCGTGGTGAGGCCGGTATAGGTGAGCTCGGGCGGAACGCCCACGCCCAGCGTGCCCACGACGGCGCAAGGCGAATCGACCGACTGCGCCGCCTCTGACGACAGCGCCTGCGCGAGCCACCACGCGGTGGAGGTCTTGCCGTTGGTGCCGGTGACGGCCAGCACGTCCAGCTGCGTCGAGGGCGCGTCGTAATAGGCAGCGGCGATCGGCCCGGTCGCGGCCTTCAGGCCGGCGTAGGTGGCGGTCGCCTCGCCTTCGAATCCGAACGCGGCGCTGCCCTCTTCCTCGACCAGGCAGGCCACCGCTCCTTGCGCCAGCGCGGCCGGCACGTAGCGGCGGCCGTCCGTCGCGGCGCCGGGCCAGGCGACGAAGCCATCGCCCGCGCCCACGGCACGGCTGTCGGCATGCAGCACCCCGCGCACGCGCGCCTTGAGCCAGCGCGCGGCTTCGTCGGGGCTGCGAAGCGTCGTCGTCATCAGAAGCTCTCTTCCACACCCTTGGTCACGACCAGGGGTTTGACCGCGAGATCCGGCGGCACGTTCATCATGCGCAGCGTCTGCTGCACGACTTCGCTGAAGACGGGCGCGGCCACGATGCCGCCGAAGTACTGGCCGTTGCTCGGCTCGTCGATCATGACCGCGACGATGATGCGCGGCTTCTCGATCGGCGCCATGCCCGTGAACCACGAGCGGTATTGCTTGCTGGCATAGCCGCGGCCGACCTGCTTGTGGGCCGTGCCGGACTTGCCGCCGACCGAGTAGCCGATGGTCTGCGCGAGAGGGCCGGTGCCGCCCGGACCGGCGGCCATCTGCAGCATCTTGCGCACGGCCAGCGCGTTCTGCGCGGAGAAGACTTTCACGCCGACTGCGGGCTCGTTGCTCTTGAGGATGGTCGCCGCGATGACGTCACCGTCGTGCGCGAAGGCCGTGTACGAGTGCGCCATCTGGAACAGCGACGCGGAAAGGCCGTAGCCGTAGGCCATGGTCGCCTGCTCGACCGGCTTCCACGACTTCCAGGGACGCAGGCGGCCCGTGACCGCGCCCGGAAACTGGATCTGCGGCTTCTGCCCATAGCCCAGCGCCGTGTAGGTGTCCCACATCTCGTGCGGCGTCATCTTCTGCGAGATCTTCAGCGCGCCGATGTTGCTCGACTTCTGGATCACGCCTTCCACAGTCAGCGAACCGTAGTTGTGCGTGTCGCTGATGGTGAAGCCGCCAAGGCTGTAGCGGCCCGGCGACGTGTCGATCACGGTCTGCGGCTTGACCCGGCCGGCTTCGAGCGCAATGCCGACGGTGATCGGCTTCATCGTCGAGCCGGGCTCGAAGACGTCGGTCATCGCGCGGTTGCGCAGCTGCTCGCCCGTGAGGTTCTGGCGCTTGTCGGGCACGTAGCTCGGGTAGTTGGCCAGCGCGAGGATCTCGCCCGTGATGGCGTCGAGCACGACCACGCTGCCGGCCTTGGCCTTGTGCATCGTCACCGCGTCGCGCAGCTTCTGGTAGGCGAAGAACTGCACCTTGCTGTCGACGCTGAGCTGGATGTCCTTGCCGTCGACCGGCGGCACCTGCTCGCCCACGCCCTCGACCACGCGGCCGAGGCGGTCCTTGATCACGCGGCGCGAACCCGCCTTGCCGGCGAGGTCCTTGTTGAAGGCGAGCTCGATGCCTTCCTGGCCGTTGTCCTCGACGTTGGTGAAGCCCACCACGTGCGCGGCGGCCTCGCCCTCGGGGTACTGGCGCTTGTACTCCTTGCGCTGGTAGATGCCCTTGATGTTGAGCGCGGCGATCTGCTTGGCGATGGGCTCGTCGACCTGGCGCTTGATCCAGACGAAGGTCTTGTCCTCGTCCTCCAGCTTCTTGTCGAAGTCCTTCTGGGGCATCTCGAGCAGCTTCGCGACCTGCCGGAGCTTGCCCTTGACCTCGGGATCGTCGCGCTCGATGTCCTCGGGGATCGCCCAGATGCTCGGCGCGACCACGCTCGACGCCAGCAGCAGCCCGTTGCGGTCGAGGATGCGCCCGCGATTGGCCGGCAGTTCCAGCGTGCGGGTGAAACGCACCTCGCCCTGGCGCTGGAAGAAATCGTTGCCGATCACCTGCACGTAGGCCGCGCGGGCAGCCAGCACCCCGAAGCCCAGCGCAATGCCGGCGACGATGAACTTGCTGCGCCAGACCGGGGTCTTGCTGGCGAGCAATGGGCTGGTCGTGTACTGGACGCTGCGGCTGCGACGGGTCATCAGTGAGCCCCCCGGGTCGAACCTGCCGTGCGCGCGCCCGGCGCGGTTGGCGCAGGCGCGGCGACCGCCGGAATCACGGTGCCGTCCTGCCGCACGTACTGCGTGATGGCGGGTGAAGTCGTGCGCATCTTGAGCTGCTCCTTGGCGAGCTTCTCGACGCGCAGAGGCGTGGCCTGTGCGCGCTTCTCCACCTGCAGACGGTCCTGGTCCAGTTCGAGGCGACGGGCCTCCAGCTCGACACGGTGGAACTCGGTATAGAGCTGCCGCGACATGTACTGCGTGTGCACGAGGTAGATCGCCGAGCCGAGCACGGCGATCAGCAGGAGCAGGTTGAGGCGTGCCATTTCAGTACTTCCGCCATGCATCGGTTGCGAGGAATACCGCGGAACCGGCTTCGCCGGGCCGCAGGTATTGCCCCCGGCAGGGGGTTGGCGAAGCGACACGAAGTGCGCGAAGACTGGGGGCGAGTTTCATGCTGCCTCGGCCGTGCGTTCGGCGACGCGAAGGATCGCGCTGCGTGCGCGCGGGTTGCCGTCCACCTCAGCCTGCGATGGCTTGATGCGCGCCAGGGCCCGCAGCTTCATCGCCTTCGGCACGGCAAAAGGCGCGCGGCGGTCGTAGACCTCGCGCGAATGCGTGGCGATGAACTGCTTCACGATGCGATCTTCCAGCGAATGGAAGCTGATCACCGCGAGCCGGCCTTGGGGTTGCAACACGGCAAGACTCGCTTCTAGCGCCTGTTGCAGCTCTTCAAGCTCGGCGTTGATGAAAATCCGAAGAGCCTGAAATGTGCGCGTTGCAGGGTTCTGGCCCGGCTCGCGGGTTTTGACCGTGCCAGCCACGAGCTCGGCCAGCTCGGTGGTGGTTGAAACTGGGCTCCGTTCTTGTCGGCGAGCAACAATCGCCTTTGCAATCTGAACAGCAAACCGTTCCTCGCCATAGTCACGAATCACCTCCGCAATCTGCTGTGTTTCGGCTGTCGCCAGCCACTCGGCCACGCTCTCGCCGCGCGTGGTATCCATGCGCATGTCGAGCGGGCCATCGAAACGAAAAGAAAAACCCCGTGCGGGGTTGTCGATCTGGGGAGAGCTGACACCGAGGTCCATCAACAGACCTGACACACTCGCCGGTGGTAACTCGCCCAGGTCCCTGAACCCCTGGTGACGGATGGAAAAACGCGCATCCTCGATGCGCGCTGCTTCGGCCACCGCTTCCGCGTCCTTGTCGAACGCAATCAGCCGCCCCGACGGGCCCAGCCTTTCGAGGATCGCGCGGCTGTGCCCGCCGCGCCCGAAGGTCGCGTCCACATAGGTGCCGGTGACGTCCGATCCTTCCGGAAAGAGGGCGTCCACCGCTTCGTTCAACAAGACGGTCGTATGGGTCCATGACTGCTCCACGTCGGGCCTCAGAACGAGAAGTCCTGGAATACGTCAGGCATCTGGCCCTGGGTGGCTTCGGCTTCCTTGGCGTCGTAGGTGGCCTTGTCCCAGAGCTCGAAGTGGTTGCCCATGCCGAGCAGCAACGCGTCGCGGCTGATGCCGGCGGCGGTGCGCAGTTCGGGGGATACGAGCACGCGGCCGGTGCCGTCCATCTCGACGTCCATCGCGTTGCCGAGGAAGACGCGCTTCCACCACTGCGCCGACATCGGGAGCGCCGCGATGCGGTCGCGAAACTTTTCCCACTCGGGGCGCGGGAACACCATCAGGCAGCCGTGGGGGTGCTTCGTGATCGTGAGCTGGCCGGACGCGGTCGCGCTCAGGACGTCACGATGCCGGGTCGGCACGGAAAGCCGACCCTTTGCATCCAGACTGAGCGATGAAGCGCCTTGAAACACGACCACGAGACCCCGGTGGTGGGAGGCGTCGCGCACCCGAATCAGGCACCGCTCGACACTTTTTCCCACTTAACTGCACTTTTTTGCACTGTAGCAGGAAACGCCTACCGCGCAACGCTGCGCTGGGGGAATTTTTTGTAATGGAATCAACGACTTAGCGGTGTTTTTGCAACTGGCCAAATACCGAATCCCGTTGCAAATGAAGCACTTAGCTCACGCAATGAATGTGTTGCGTGAACCAATTGAGCCGAACGGAATTTTCAGAGGATGAATCGGGAAAGATCTTCGTCGTGACTTAGTGCCGCCAGGCGCGAATCGACATAGGCCGCATCGATGCGCACGGCCTGCCCGCCCAGCTGGGTCGCACCGAAGCTCACTTCGTCGAGAAGGCGCTCCATGACGGTCGACAGCCGGCGCGCGCCGATGTTCTCGGTGCGCTCGTTGACATCGAAGGCGATGCTCGCGAGACGCGTGATGCCCTCGGGCGTGAATTCGAGCGTGACGCCCTCCGTGGCCAGCAAGGCCTGGTACTGCTTGACCAGCGATGCCTGGGTCTGCGTGAGAATGCTCTCGAAATCCGCCACAGACAGCGATTGCAGTTCGACCCGGATCGGAAACCGACCCTGGAGCTCGGGAATCAGGTCGCTCGGCTTGCTCAGGTGGAATGCGCCGCTCGCGATGAAAAGGATGTGATCCGTGCGGACGACGCCGTACTTCGTGCTCACGGCGGTGCCTTCGACCAGCGGCAGCAAATCCCGCTGCACGCCCTGCCGCGACACGTCGGCGCCCTGCGCCTCGCTGCGCGTGGCGACCTTGTCGATCTCGTCGATGAAGACGATGCCGTTCTGCTCGGCGTTGTGGATCGCCTGGGCGCGGATCTCGTCCTCGTTCACCAGCTTGGCGGCTTCCTCGTCGACCAGGAGGCGCATCGCCTCGCCGATCTTGAGCTTGCGCGTCTTGCGCTTGCCCTGCCCAAGCTGGCCGAACATGCCGCGGAGTTGCTCGGTCATTTCCTCCATGCCGGCCGGACCCATGATTTCGAGCGGCGTGCGGGTATCGGCGAGGTCGATCTCGATTTCCTTGTCGTCGAGTTCATGCTGGCGCAGTTTCTTGCGGAAGGCCTGGCGCGTCGCGTTGCTGCTGTCGGCGGCCGTTCCGTCCGCGGTGCGGGCGGGCGGCAGCAGCACGTCGAGGATGCGTTCCTCGGCGCCGTCCTCGGCCCGCATGCGGACCTTGGCGCTTTCGGTTTCGCGGGTTTGCTTGACGGCGATCTCGGCCAGGTCCCGGACGATCGAATCGACATCCTTGCCGACATAGCCCACCTCGGTGAACTTGGTGGCCTCGACCTTGATGAAAGGTGCGTCCGCGAGGCGCGCCAGCCGGCGCGCGATCTCGGTCTTGCCCACGCCGGTGGGGCCGATCATGAGGATGTTCTTGGGCGTGATCTCGGAACGCAGCTTTTCCTCGACCTGCTGGCGACGCCAGCGGTTGCGCAGCGCAATGGCCACGGCGCGCTTGGCGTCCGGCTGGCCGACGATGTGGCGGTCAAGTTCCGAGACGATTTCCTGGGGAGTCATGGACATGGGGTCACTCGATCCATCTCACAGGGTTTCAACCGTGTGGTGCATGTTGGTGTAGATGCAGAGCTCGCCTGCGATTTCCAGCGCCTTCTTGACGATCTGGTCGGCGGGCATCTCCGTGTGGTCGATCAGCGCCTTGGCGGCGGCCTGCGCGTACGCGCCGCCGGAGCCGATGGCGATGATGCCGTTCTCGGGCTCCAGCACGTCGCCGTTGCCGGTGATGATCAGTGAAGTGGTTGCGTCGGCCACGGCCAGCATGGCTTCGAGGCGACGCAGGACGCGGTCGGTGCGCCAGTCCTTGGTGAGTTCGATGGCGGCGCGCGCCAGATGGCCCTGGTGCTTCTCGAGCTTGGCCTCGAAGCGCTCGAACAGCGTGAACGCATCGGCTGTCGCGCCGGCAAAACCTGCGAGCACCTTGCCGTGATAGAGGCGACGCACCTTGCGCGCACTGCCCTTGATGACGATATTGCCCAGCGTGACCTGCCCGTCACCGCCGATGGCCACTTGATCAGCGCCAGCAGCGGTTTTGCGGCGCACGCTGACGATGGTGGTTCCGTGAAATTGTTCCATAAAGCATTATCTCGCCCCCAGGCTCGCGCACTTCGTGTCGCTCTCCACCCCCTGCCGGGGGCAATACCAGCGGCCCGGCGAAGCCGGTTCCGCGGTATTTCTGGAATGGGGACGCCTAGCCATTGAGCGGCGGCGCGCAGCGCGCCGAGCGCGGGGGCTGCCGCGGAACCGGCTTTGCCGGGCCGCAAGGCAGCGCCCCCGGTAGGGGGTGGAGAGCGACACGAAGTGCGCGAGCCTGGGGGCGAGCCTATTCCAGTGTTTTGACGGTCGCGTGGTCGGCGATGCCGATGACGTTGAAGAAGGCGGCGATCAGGCGGTGGGCGTCGACGAATTGGACGCCGTGGCCGCGGGCGTGGTGGCCGGTGACCCAGTTGAGGAGGGTTCCTGCGGCCGCGAAATCGATGCGGACCAGGGCGGAGCAGGAGATGATCGGCGCGGATGCGTCGGCCAGTTCCTCGTCGAGGCGCTGCCAGGTCGAGACGGATTCGCCCACCAGTTCACCCGCGAGCGCGGCCTGGCCGACACCAGCGACGGGCTCGGGTTCGGGGTCGTCGCCGTGGCTGGACGCGAGCGAGAAACTCGGCACCGCCGGCTTGGTGACCTTGGGCGTATCGAGCACGGCGTAGTCGCCCTTGGGGTCTTCCCATGGCGGGGGGGAGACTTCGTAGGTGATGCAGTAGTTGAGTGCCAGGAGCTCGAACTCGTCGGCTCGGTGCATCACGCGCAACGCGGCCATGTGCAACTGCCACCAGACGGGATCGACGGTGCGGTCATTGGCCGGTGTGGCTTCGGCCAGCACGAGCAACAACTGGTCCGGCGCCGCGAAACGGAGCTGGACGGTCGAATCCGCCCAGTGCGTGAAGAGGGCGCGCAAGGGGCCCGCGGCATCGCCTTCGATGGCCTGGAGGGCGCTCCAGTCGAGTCTCCACGAAGGTCCGGCGGCACCGAGTGCGCGGGTGAGGCCGATCAGGCCCTCGCGGGTCAGTCGTGGGCCGCTGGACCAGTCGGCGTCGCCTGTACCGGGCGCCGCGACGGGCGCGACGTTCGCCGCGGCCGATGTACGGACGGTGTTGGCGAGTGCGCGGAAGGAAATCCACTCGGGCGCGGTCCGCTTCATGCGCTGCGCATAACGGGTGCTGGCGGCGACGAACTTTTCAGCGTCGCCCATGGCGCGGTAAAGGTCGAGCAACGTGCGCCATGTGTCGTCGTTGTCGTTGGTCGGGCTGTCCGGCGCGAGCGCCTGGAGCAGGATGGCCTCGGCGCCGGCGTCGTCGCCGTGGGCGAAGCGGATGGAGGCTTCCTCGACACAGCCGTCATGGGCCGGCAACTGAGCCTGCGCCCCCGGCTGCGGCACGCCTGGCACGGTATCGGCATAGGCGCGCGCATGCTGCGCGGCCATCTGCCCGCCTTCGGCCGGCGCGCCCTCGGCGGTCGACTCGTCGCGGGGGCCTCGGGCCTTCCACCATTGCTGCGACATCTGCTCTTCGATCTCGTCGATCTTCTTGAGCGTGAGCGCTCGCCCTTCGGTCTTGCCGGAGGTGCTGCTGACATTGAAGGAGGACGGCGTTGCGGCGGGATCGCGCCCGCCGGCCGCTTCGCGCTGCCGCAGCTTGCGCAGCATGTCGAACTCGCGGCGCCGGACGAAGTCGTTGCGCTGCCGCCGCTCGATCATCTCCTTGAGCATTTCACGGCTGTAGCCGTTTTCGAGCGTCGAGGATTCGTCGGCGTCGAGCTCGGACCAATCCTTGAGCGGATTGCGCACGAACTTCGCCACCTTCGACAGCAAGCGCCCGGGTTCTTCCTTGGCCATGCTCAGTGTCTCCCTTCGGCCCTTGGCGATGTCGGAATCAATCTCCGAACATCTTCTGCTTGAGCTCGCGCCGCTGCTGGGCCTCCAGCGACAGCGTGGCCGTCGGGCGGGCCAGCAGGCGGCCGACGCCGATGGGTTCGCCGGTTTCGTCGCAGTAGCCGTAATCGCCCGCGTCGATGCGCTGGATCGACTGCTCGATCTTCTTCAGTAGCTTGCGTTCGCGGTCGCGCGTGCGCAGTTCGAGCGCATGCTCTTCCTCGATGGTGGCGCGATCGGCCGGGTCGGGCACGACAACGGTGTCTTCACGCAGGTGCTCGGTGGTCTCGCCGGCGTTCTCGAGGATGCCGCGCTTGAGTTCCTGCAGCTTCAGGCGGAAGAACGCCATCTGCTTGTCGTTCATGTACTCCGAGTCCGGCATCGCGATGACTTCGGCGTCGGTGAGCTCTTCGGCCGATTTGGCCTTCCAGTTGTTGGCGAGCTTCGGGTCTTTCTTGACCGCGACGGGCGGCGGAGGCACCAGGGCGTTCGAGGTGATCTGCACGAAGCTCGATTTGGCCGCGGTGGAAGCCACCGATTGCGGCATGGAGGGCACGGTCAACTGCGACAGCCGCGACACGCGTCCGCCGCGAGCGGGAGCCGGCGTGGTCGTCGTGGCGGTTGCGGGAGGTGTCGCCGTGGCGGAGGAAGAGGCGGCAGCCGTTTTTTTCATGGGAGTCGATGGTGCAGGTGGCTCGGCATGGGGGCCGGCCGGTTTGGATGACAGGACACTCGCAGGCTCCACCTTGGCCTTGCTCGTGGCAGGCGCCTTCGATGGTGCAGCGGGCTGAACGGACTTTGCAGCGGAAACCTTCTTCGCCGCGGGCACAGCCTGCCTGGCAACCGACGTCTTCTTGACGGCCGGTTTCGGCGCGGGCTGGGCTTTTGCGGCAGGTTTCTTCACAGTGACTGGCTCCTTCGACGAACTCGAACGCACATTCAATGGGTGTCTTCCCCATGGAACCCACGGCGCCTTGCGGCCTCGCGGAGTCCATGTTGTCAGGGTGCTCGCCAATGGCGAACCCCGGGGTTATACCCCCGAATTCAGCCCGGAAACGCACTCCGTCCCATGCGGAAGCCACACTTCGTCGTTAAAGCGAAACGGAGCATGCCTCCGCAACAGGCGCGCGATTGTATAGAGAAGTCAAGTCGCCCGGGGAATCAGACGAGACACTGGTCGAGGCCCTGTTCCAGGATCTCGCGCGGCAGGTCGATGCCGATGAATACCATGCGGCTGTTGCGCTTTTCGTCGGGGCCCCAGGCGGGGCCGAGGTCGCTGCCCATGAGCTGGTGGACGCCCTGGAAAATCACCTTGCGCTCGGTGCCCTGCATGTGGAGGACGCCCTTGTAGCGCAGCATGCGCGGACCGTAGATATTGACGATCGCACCGAGGAAATCCTCCAGGCGCGCCGGGTCGAAGGCACGGTCGGAACGGTAGACGAAGCTCTTCACATCGTCGTCATGGTGATGGTGGTGGCCATGCCCCTCGTGCGCGTGCGACGGGTGGTCGCAGTTCTCGCCGTGCACGTGGTCATGGTCGTGCTCGTCTTCCTCCTTGAGGAAGTCCGGGTCGATGTCCAGCTTGGCGTTGAGGTTGAAGCCGCGCAGGTCGAACACGTCCTTCAGAGGCACCTCGCCGAAGTGCACCTTCTGCTGCGGCGCACGCGGATTCATGTGCTTCAGGCGGTGGATCAGCGCCTCGGTTTCGTCGGCGGCGACCAGGTCGCTCTTGCTGATGAAGATCTGGTCGGCAAACCCGACCTGGCGGCGGGCCTCCTGGCGGTCGTTGAGCTGCTGCGGCGCGTGCTTGGCGTCCACCAGCGTCAGGATCGAGTCCAGCAGGTAGCTCTCTGCGATTTCGTCGTCCATGAAGAAGGTCTGGGCCACGGGGCCCGGATCGGCCAGGCCGGTGGTCTCGATCACGACGCGGTCGAAGTCGAGCAGGCCCTTGCGCTTCTTGGCGGCCAGCAGCTGCAGCGCCTCGCGCAGGTCTTCGCGAATCGTGCAACAGATGCAACCGTTACTCATCTGGACGATCTGCTCCTTCGATTCGGTGACGAGGATGTCGGTGTCGATGTTCTCCTCGCCGAATTCGTTTTCGATGACCGCGATCTTCTGGCCATGCGCCTCGCTCAGGATGCGCTTCAGGAGGGTCGTCTTGCCGGAGCCGAGGAAGCCGGTGAGGATGGTGGCGGGAATGAGGGCCATGGAATGCTCCGGAGATCAGGAAACGGGGAAAGGGCGGAAAGTCTAGCCTCGGCGCCGCGGGCACGCTTCAGCAAGGTCAAACGCTACTTGCGCACCACGACGAGGCCTTTCAAGTATTCGCCCTCGGGAAACTCGATCGTCATGGGATGGTCGGGCGCCGCGCCGAGCCGTTCGGTGATGTAGCCGTCGACCCCCGCGTCGATGCCGGCGGAGGCCACGATCTTGTGGAACAGGTCGGCGCCGATGCCGCCGGAGCACGAGAAGGTCAGCAGATGCCCACCCGGTGCAAGCAACTTGAAGGCCTGCCGATTGAGATCCTTGTAGGCCCGCGCGGCGCGCTCCGCGTGCGCCACCGTCGGGGCGAACTTCGGCGGGTCGAGCACGATGGCGTCGAAAGCGCGGCCCTCCTCGACGAAGCGGCGCAGCGTGGCATTGACGTCGGCGTCGAGGAACTCCGCGCGCGCCCCTTCGAAGCCGTTGAGCGCCACATGGGCACGCGCCCGCTCCAACGCGGGCTGGGATGAATCGATGGAGATCAACTCGGCCCCCTCCACCGCATCCGCAGCTTTCAAGCCGGCCAGCGCGGCCACGGTGAAGCCACCCGTGTAGCAGAAGCAGTTCAGCACGCGCCGGAAGCGGCGGTGCGCGGCGAGTTCAGCAAACCGCTGGCGGCTGTCGCGCTGGTCCAGGTAGAAGCCGGTCTTGTGGCCTGTCGCGACATCCAGCGAAAGCCGCCAGTCGTGCTCCCGGATGGTGATGTCGGTCGGCCCGGTGCCGCGCAGCCAGCCTGTCACGGGCTTCAGCCCCTCGCGCTCCCGGCCGCTGGCATCGGACCGCTCATAGAGCTTGTCGAGTCCGGTCGCCGCCAGCAGCGCATCGGCCAGCACGGCCTTCCAGCGCTCGACGCCGGCGGAGAGAAACTGCGCCACCAGCGTGTCGCCGTAGCGGTCGACGATCAGGCCCGGCAGGCCGTCGGCCTCCCCGTGGACGAGGCGGACCCCGTCGCTTCGAAGGTCGAACAGTGTGCGTGCCTGGACGGCTCTCGCGACCCGCTCCGCCAGGAATGCGGCGTCGATGCGCTGCTTCTCGTCGAAGCTCCACGCCCGGGCGCGGATCTTGGAATGCGGACTGAACGCAGCCCACGCCAGGAACTTGCCCTCGTCGGACTCGATGCGCACCGTTTCGCCCGCGTCGCCGCCGCCCTTGGCGATCGCGGATTCGAAGACCCACGGGTGACGCCGCAACAGTGAGCGCTCCTTGCCGGGCCGGAGTCGGAGTTGCTTCATGGGGTCTTGCCCTTGTTCTTGCGGACGGTGTCGCCGATCGGCGGCGCCTCGTCGCGGGCCTGCGCGCGCGGATGCGCCGCGTCATAGGCCTTCGCGAGGTGCTGGAAATCCAGCCTTGTGTAGACCTGGGTCGTCGAGATGTTGGCGTGGCCCAGCAGTTCCTGCACCGCACGCAGGTCGCTGCTGGATTGCAGCACATGGCTCGCGAACGAGTGGCGCAACATGTGCGGATGCACGGGCGCCGCCAAACCCGCCTTCAGGCTGCGCCGACGCAGTTGGGTCCAGACCGAATGCGCCGAGAAACGCGTGCCGTTGCGACCGATGAAGAGCGCCACCGCACCCGACGGGTCGCGCAGCAGCGCGGCTTTCAGCGCCGGACAGTCGTCCCGCACCGCCAGCCATGCCCGAAGGGCCTCCGCCGCCTTGGCGCCGAGCGGAACAATGCGGCGCTTGCTTCCCTTGCCCAGCACATGGGCCTCGCCGACATCCAGGTCGACCCAGCCCCGCGCTGTGCCGCTGGCGCGCGCGTCCAGCCCCGTCAGTTCGCCGACCCGCAGGCCGCAGCCATAGAGCAGTTCGACGATCGCGCGATCCCGCGCCTCCGCCCAGGGATCGGCCTCGGCGTCGTGCAGGTCCGCGAGTTGCACGGCCTCATCGACCGCCAGCGCCTTCGGCAATGGCCGCCCCGCCTTCGGCGCATGGACGTCCTGCACCGGATTCGACACCACCAGCCCCTCGTTGCCGAGCCAGCGGTAGAAGCTGCGCCAGCACGACAGCACCAGCGAGATGCCCCGCGACTCGCGTCCGGCACTGTGCATTTGCGCCATCCAGCGGCGGACATGCGCCGTTTGCACCTTGTCCAGCGCGAGGCCCCCACCCGCCGCCTTCTCAGCCAGCGTCTTCAAATGAATGGAGTAGAGCTCGACCGTACGCGCCGCCAGCCGCCGCTCCACCCGGACATGCTCCAGATACCGCTCGATCAACGCCGGATCAGCCATCACCATTCCCTTCCAGAAATACCGCGGATCCGGCTCCGCCGGTCCGCCGGTATTGCCCCCGGCGAGGGGGTAGGCGGCCACACGAAGTGGGCAAGCCTGGGGGAGTTAAAAAATTTCATTCTTGACGATCGCCAGCGGCTCGCGCAACGCGCCCTTGAAGGCCATGCCCCAACGCTGCCAGCACGAGGTGGGCGCCGCGGCGTATTGCACGTCAAAGGCCCGATCGAACCCGGATGCGCGCGCCAGGCGTTCGGTCCGCCAGAGGTGATAGGGCTCCGTCACGATGATCACGCTCTTCACCCTCGCGGCCTTCAGCAAGGTGCTCGACATCGCGAGGTTTTCGCGCGTCGACGATGACACAGGCTCCAGCATCAACGGCCCCGTATAGCCGGACATCCGCGCGTGCCGCTCCATCACTTCGGCCTCGATGCGGCCGTCTTCCCAGTCGGCGCCTCCGCTCAGTATCAGGCGCTGCACGCGCCCCGCATTCGCGAGCGCGATGCCCGTGTCGACGCGCCCCGTCAGGCAGGGATTGGGCTTCCCGTCGCGGTACGCGCGGTTGCCGAGGACCAGGGCCGCATCGGCGTTGCGCTCCGGCGGATGCGCCAGCAGACGCAACCCATGTCGCCAGATCGTGATGTGGATGGCCGCGTAACCCAGCAGCAGGATCAGCAGCGCGCCAATCACCGAGCGCCGGATTACAGGGCTCAAGACCGCAACCGAGAGAGAGCGCCCGACGCGAGTTCGGCGATGCGCTCCAGGAAATCGGTGCCCATTTCGGGATTGAATCGCTGCGCATCGGGCGATGCCAGCACCAGCAGGCCGAAAGCCGGCGCGTCGGTCTCGGCCCGCAGCGGGATCAGCGCGATCGACACGGCCGCGTGCGGCTCGGGCAGCCAGTTGGCGGCCTCGAAGCCGGCGTTCAGGCCGCAATAGGGCGCGGTCAGCGAGGTGGCCAGGGTCTTCACGTCGTCGCTCACCCACTGGGCATAGGACTCGTCGAGATAGCTGCTGTCGCAATCCCAGACCTTGATCGCCGTCTGCGGGACGAGGAACAGCGTCTGCAGTTGGGAGGCGATCTGCGTCGGCAGGGAACGCGGATCGCGCGCCGTCAACAGGCCGCGCGTCCAGCGTTGCAGGCGATCGGCCGTGACCACGTTCTCGGTGCCGTGGCGCACCATGTCCATCACGCGGTGCTCCAGCGCCTTGATCTTTTCGCGCAGCATCTCGGCCTGGCGCTCCTGCAAGCTCACGGCGCGATTGCCGTGCGGGCTGGTGAGCTGCACCTGCGCCAGCAACTGCGCATGGCGCTCGAAGAAGTCGGGCGTGTTCGACAGGTAGTTGGCGATATCGTCTTCGGTGATGGGGTTCATGGCGTTCTGGTTGTAATGATTCATGGCTGGTCCGGCACCTCGATGTCGCCTTCGAACACGGTGACGGCGGGGCCCGTCATCAGCACCGGCGCGCCGTCGCCGGCCCATTCGATGGTGAGGAGGCCGCCGCGCGTCTGGACGTCGACCCGCGGGTCGAGCAGGCCGAGCCGGATGCCCGCGACCACGGCCGCGCAGGCGCCCGTGCCGCAGGCCAGCGTTTCGCCGGCGCCGCGCTCGAACACGCGCAGGCGCACGTGCGTGCGGTCGACCACCTGCATGAAGCCGGCGTTGACCCGCTGCGGAAAGCGGGGATGGTGCTCGATGAGCGGCCCCTGGGTCTCGACCGGCGCGGTGTCGATGTCGTCGACGATCTGCACCGCATGCGGATTGCCCATCGACAGCACGGCCACCGACACGATGGCGGTGCCGGCGCGGGTGCCCATGGCCAGGTGCCACTTCTCCCACGTCCCTTCGGGTTGCGGATCGAGCCCGGCGGTGTCGAACGGCACGCGGGCCGGTTCGAAGACGGGTGCGCCCATGTCGACCGTCACCCGGCCGTCGGCCCCCATGCGCGGCTCGATCACGCCGGAAAGCGTCTGCACACGCACGGTGTCCTTGGGTGTCAGGCCCTGCTCGCGCACGAAGCGCATGAAGCAGCGCGCGCCGTTGCCGCACTGCTCGACCTCGCCGCCGTCGGCGTTGTGGATGACGTACTGGAAATCGATGCCCTCGCCCGGCGAAGGCCGCACGGTGAGGATCTGGTCGGCGCCCACGCCGAAATGGCGGTCGGCCAGGAAGCGGTACTGCGCGGCGTCGAGGCCGAGCGTGCCGCGGGTTTCGTCCAGCACGACGAAGTCGTTGCCGGCGCCTTGCATCTTGGTGAAGCGGATTCGCATCGCGGGATTATCCGCTGCGCCCAACGCGCTATGCGCCGCGCGTGGCCCTGAGCTTGTCCAGCGCACGGTCGAGGAAGGGCAGGCGGTCCTGGCCCCAGAAGCGCTCGCCGTCGAGGATGAAGGTCGGCGCGCCGAACACGCCCTTTTCCACCGCCTCGGCGCTGTTCGCGCGATAGATGGCCTGCGTCTCGGGCATCTGCTCCAGCGCCTGCAGTGCGGGGCCGTCGTAGCCGTTCTCGTCCGCCACGGCGATGCGCACCGCCGCGTCGGAGGTGTCGCGCTCCTCCGCCCACAGCGCGCGCAGCAGCGCATGCGAGAGCGGAAGCGCGTCGAGCCCCTGCAACTGCGCCGCGATCACCATCCAGCCGGGGTACTTGTTCCAGTTCGGATCGCTGGCCGCGCCCTTCGGGTAGTGGGCCGGTTCGAGGTTGAGCGCCATGCCGAGGTGATCACGCCAGCGCGCGAGTTCGAGCGCGTGATAGGTGCGGCGCGGCTCCGGCCGGGTCTTGAGCGGAATCCCCCCGGTCTGCGGGACCACCGCCTGGAAGTCGTAGGGCTTGAGCGTGAGCTGCACATGGTGGCGGCGCACGATGTCCTGCAATTGCGGACCGCCGAGGTAGGCCCAGGGCGAAGAGAGGCTGTAGTAGCAGTCGAGAGCGATCATGTTCTGGATTATCTTCAGGCGATGGCTTCCCACGATTCCCTTCCCGACGTGCCCGGCGAACTGCCCCCGGTGCCCCTTCAATTCATCGCAAGCCCGCGCGACACGGCGGCGCTTGAACGCCTGGCGATGCAGGCGCGTGCCGACCTCGAACGCATCAATGTTCCGCCGCCCGCCTGGGTGCTTCCCGCCGAATCGTCGACCGCCGACGCGCCCGTGCTGGACGTGCTGGTCGCCGGCGCCGGCATGTGCGGCCAGACCGCTGCCTATGCCCTGCGCCGCGAAGGCATCACGAACATCCGGGTGATCGACCGCGCCGCCCGCGGCGAGGAAGGGCCCTGGGGCACCTATGCGCGCATGCTGACCTTGCGCAGCCCCAAGCATGTGGGCGGCCCGGAGCTGGGTGTGCCGTCATTGAGCTTCCGCGCCTGGTACGAGGCCCAGCACGGCGAGGGCCGCGAAAGCGCCAGCGCAGGCACGCCGGGCTGGGAGGCGCTGCACAAGATCGGGCGCGTCGATTGGCGCGACTACCTGCTATGGGTGCGCGACACGGTCGGATTGCCGGTGGAAAACGGCGTGTCGCTGCGCTCGGTGTCGCACGCCGGCGATGGTGCCGTGCTGCTGATCGACATCGAGGATGCCCAAGGCCGGCGCGAGACCGTGCGCGCACGCCAGCTCGTGCTGGCGCTGGGCCGCGACGGCAGCGGCGCGCCGCGCTGGCCGGCCTTTCCCTCGCTGCGCCGCGGCGACCCGCTCGCAGGCGGCCGCGTGTTCCATTCCGCCGATCCGATCGACTTCGCGGCCTGGGAAGGCCAGCGCATCGCCGTGCTCGGCGCCGGCGCCTCGGCCTTCGACAACGCGGCCTGCGCGCTCGAAGCGGGCGCCGCGAAGGTCACGCTGTTCGCGCGCCGGACGCAACTGCCGCAGGTCAACAAGAGCAAGGCCGCGTCGAGCCACGGTTTCCTGCGGGGCTTCGAAGGGCTCGACGATGCGCGCAAGTGGCGCGTCTACACCTACATCTTCGACGAGCAGGTGCCGCCGCCCTGGGAAACCGTGCGTCGCTGCGACGCGCACGACGCCTTCGAACTGCGACTGGGCACCCCGTGGGAGGACGTCGCGCCCGACGAGGACGGCGTGAGCGTCGCCCTGCCCAACGGCGGCAGCGAGCGTTTCGATGCCGTGATCTTCGGCACCGGCTTCGATGTCGACCTACTCGACCGGCCCGAGATCGCGCCCTACACCGCGCACATTGACACCTGGGCCAACCATGTGTCGCCGACCGAAGCGGAACATCACCCGGAGCCGGCGCGCTTTCCCTGCCTTGGCGCGGGCTTCGAGTTGCGCAGCACGGATCCGGGCGGCCCGCAGGCAGCGGCGCTGGCGCGCATGCGCCTTTTCAACTGGGGTGCCACGATGAGCCACGGCGCACTCGCGGGGGACATTCCCGGACTGGCCATCGGCGCCACCCGTCTCGCGCAGGCGATCGCGCGAGACCTCTTCGTGGAAGACGCCGACCGGCACTGGGATCGCTTGCAGGCACACGAGGAGCCCGAACTGATCGCCACCCGCTGGTACGTGCCGGATCCGCGAGCCGATTGAAGACGCGACGCCGGGCGGATCACTGCGCAGCGGCGTGCGCCTGGCGGTCTTCGATCAGCTTGACCAGGGTGAAGAGCGTGCGATTGACCGGCGTCGGCACACCCAAGGCCTCGCCCTTGCGCATGACGTAGCCGTTGAGGTGGTCGATCTCGCTGCGCTTGCCGCGCGCCAGATCCTGCGCCGTCGATGAAAACTGCGCGGGCATAGTCTGCGCGATGCGTTCCACCGCCTGCCACGTGTCGCCGGGCACCGTGACGCCCGCCGCTTCGGCGACCGCGAGGCACTCCATCACCACGTCGCGTATCACGGCGTCGACGCCCACGCCCTGCACCAGGCGGCCATAGGGGAGCTGGGAAATGGCCGACAGCGCGTTGTAGGCGCAGTTCAGGATCAGCTTGGCCCACAGCGATCCGATGACGTTGTCGGAAACCTGCGTCGGCACGTCCGCTGCAGCGAGCATCGCGGCGACACGCTCGCTCGATTTCGAGGGCGCGATGACCAGTTCGCCGCGTCCGTTGTGCTTGACGTGGCCGGGGCCCGCCATCTCGGTCGCCACGTAGACCACCGCGGCAGCGACCTCCTGCGGCACGAGCGCCTGCAACCGCTCGGCGTTGTCGACGCCGTTCTGCAGCGTGATCAGCAGCGCATCCGGCAGGAGATGAGGCCGTATCTCCATGCCTGCACTCTCGGTGTCGGTGGACTTGACGCAGAAGAACACGAGTTCCGCGCCCTCCACCGCGTCGGGGTCGGTGCTGGCGTGCATCGGCACATGCGCCTTGAAGGTCTGCGTGTCGAGCAGCAGGCCATCGCGCCGGACCGCCTCGACGTGCTGCGGCCTCCCGATCAGCGTCACCGCATGGCCGGCACGCGCCAGCATGCCGCCGTAGTAGCAGCCAACCGCACCGGCGCCCATCACCGCGATCTTCATGAGGGCCTCACTCGATCACATCCGCGCGGTCCGGGGACTTTCGACGGCTTGCCTGTCATGAATGGGCTCCTCTTGGTTTGGTGTTTGAGAGGCGCCCATGATTTCACGGCCGCAATGACCTTCGAAGATTCTCACCTTCTCCATCGGGAGATCTCTGATGGATTTCAAGAGATTTCACAACCCGACTCAGCCCACTCAAAGCAAGCCGGACCCTAAACTTTCCGGCCGCTGTCACGCAATCCGAAAGCCGTCAATTGACGGCTTTTGTCATTGTTTGCGACCCAATCATTTGAACAACACGTCATGTCGTGCGCGTGCAGGCGCGGCGCATCAGGGAACCCGTCAATGTCTCGTTTTGCCGCCTCCCGGCGCGCGGGCGTCCTCGCCTACTCGTTCAGGGCACGCGAATACATGCGTCGCGCGCTGCGCTCGCAGCGCTATGCGCCGCTCGTGTTCACGAGCCTTGACGAACTCAGCGCAATGGGCGCCGGCGCGAGGACCCTCGATCTGCTCCTGCTCGGTGACCTGCCCGACAAGGACGACAAGGGGATCCCCGTCCTCTCCGGCGTCCGCAACGTGGTTGGCCCGCATGTGCCGATGCTCAGCGCGCGATTGCAGCCAGCCCTGGCACCCGGCAGTCCGGACATCGTCTCCGCGCGCTTCTTCAGCGACCTGTACGGCCTGATCCTCTCCTTCCTCCACGCCAACGGATTCGAAACCTCGCACCCGCTTCTGGAGTGGGACAGCTATTCCTTCGATCCGGCCACACGCATCGTCACGTTCGAAAGACGCGAAACGCGACTGGATCCCGTCGCGTTCGACGTGGCCCTCGAACTGTTCTTCAACGCCGACCAGAGGGTGACGCGCGCAGCCCTCCGCCAGATGCTGCCCTCCGGCGAGCGCGGACACATCCTCTACCGCATCGACAACATCGGCTCGGTCATCAAGGACGTGCGTTCCTCTCTCAATTTGCGCGGCTTGCATGGCTGGATTCTCGAGACCTATCCTCACGCCGGCTATCAGTTGACACGCGCCAGAACCCGCCCGCGAACCGCCCTTTCCCCTGCCTCCCAACCCTTTCCAACCTGCAACTGAACCTGAAAGCTCCCATGCAACACAGCAACTTCAAGATCTGGTCGGCCGAATTCCTCGGTACCTTCTGGCTCACCTTCGGTGGCTGCGGCAGCGCCGTGCTCGCCGCCGCCTTTCCCGAACTGGGCATCGGCCTACTCGGTGTCTCGCTCGCCTTCGGGCTGACCGTCGTCACCGGCGCCTATGCGTTCGGGCCCGTCTCCGGCGGTCACTTCAATCCGGCGGTTTCCCTGGGCCTGGTGGTTGCCGGGCGCATGCCGCTCGGCAAGCTGCCGGGCTACATCGTGGCGCAGGTGGCGGGGGCATGCGTCGCCGCCGGCGTCCTCTACTTCATCGCCTCGGGCAAGCCCGGCGTCGACCTCGGCGGCTTCGCCTCCAACGGCTTCGGAGCGCATTCGCCCGGGCAGTACAGCATGGCCGCCGCGCTGGTCTCCGAAGTCGTGATGACCGCGTTCTTCCTGGTCGTGATCCTCGGCGCCACAGCCAAACGCGCATCGAGCGCCTTCGCGGGCCTGACCATCGGCCTGTGCCTCACGCTGATCCACCTGGTCTCGATTCCCGTGACCAACACGTCCGTGAACCCTGCGCGCAGCACGGGTCCGGCGCTGTTCGCACCGCAGTGGGCGATGGACCAACTGTGGATGTTCTGGGCCGCCCCGCTGCTCGGCGCGGTGATCGGCGCGGTGATCTACCGCCTCGCGCTGTCCGAGGCGCAGACCTCGGCACAGGCCGCCTGAGCCCGAGCGCCTGAAACGGGACCCGCGGGTTGTCGCGCTAGGCGCGCCGGACCGCGGCCCAGGCTTCCAGCGCCTCGACCGCGGCGCGATCGAGTTTCTGCTCCGAAGGCATGGCGCGCGCGGCGAGCGGTGCACCCGCCTCGGCCCGCAGTTCTTCCACATCGATGGGGTGACGCGCCTCTACAGGCACTCCCGCAAAGGCCTCGCCGGACTGCGCGAGCGACGCGGCGTAGTAGAGCTTGCCGATGCCCGCGATCCGCATCGCGGCCACGCACAGTGCGCAAGGCTCGCATGACGTGTAGAGGTCGCAGCCGCCCAGGTCGACGCTCTTCAAGTTACGGCAGGCATCCCGAATGGCCTCGACCTCGCCATGCGACGTGGGGTCGAAATGGGCCACGGAATGATTGAAGCCTTCGCCGACGACCCGGCCGTCCTTGACGACCACGGCGCCGAAGGGCTCCGTGCCCGGCGTGTCCAGCGCCTGGGCCGACAGCGCGATGGCGCGCTGCATGAATTCTTCCTGGTACATCGTCGTTCCTTCCTACTCGTTCATTCGATGACGGCCGGCGTGCCCGGCACCCGTCCGTTCGTTGTCAATGTCCCGTACTTCCGCGGGCCGAAAAGGCCCGCCGTCGCCCGTGCATAGCCGCGCGGCCCCAGACGCAAGGTCAACGGCAGCAACAACACGACGATGGCGGCCAGGTAGGCCCACGCCGAGCCGAAGCCGTCACTGTGCTCGCGCACCCATCCGGTGACGAAGGGCGCCAGCGCCGCGATCATGAAGCCCAGCCCCTGCATGAATGCGGCAAGGGTGCCCGCTTGCGACGGATCGGGCAAGTGGTCGAGCGCCAGCACCATGCAAAGGGAGAAGGCCCCGCCCAGCCCAAGCCCCAGCAGAACCACGACGGCCACGGCCGGCTGCGCGTCGAGCAGCAGCCCTGCAAAGCCTGCGAGTTGGGTCAGCAAGGTCAGGACGAGCCAGGGCCGGAGATCCCGCCGGCCGCGCGCCATGGCAGGCATCGCCAGCGCAGCGATCAGTTGCGCTGCGGTCATCAGCGCCAGCATGGAACCGGCCCGCTCGGTACTCCAGCCTTGCTGCGCGTAGAAATGAGGAAGCCACGCGACCACGCTGGTGTAGCCGCCGTTGATCAGGCCGAAGTACGTTGCCAGCAACCAAGCACGCCGGTTGCCGAAGCAGCGAAGCCAGGGCGCATCCGTGCGCGTGTCGCGAACGCCCGCCGGGTCCGTGCGCGCCACGCGCGACCATGCGAGCGCCGCGAGGACCGCGGGCAGCGCCCATATCGCCAGCCCTGCCTGCCAGTCGTCGCTGAGCCGCGCAAGCCACGGACTGCCCATGGCACCCAGCCCACCGCCGCCCATGAGCGCGGCCGAATAAAGGCCCATCGCCATGCCCATCCGCATCGGATAGGCACCCTTGATGACGGCCGGCATCAGCGCCTGCACCAGTCCCACACCGATGCCCGCCAGCGCGGCGGTGCCCATCAGCAGCAGCACGTCATGCGCGACGAAGCGGCTTGCGCAAGCCAGCGCGATGGTCGCCAGGCCCGCGAGGATGCTCGCCCGATGCCCGAGCCGCTGGCCCACCGCGACGCCGATCAGCGACATCGCGCCCATCGCCAGCATGGGGAGCACGGTGAGCATCGACGCCCCATGGAAGCCCAGGCCCGTGGCGCTGTGGATGTCGTCGAGCAGCGGACTGGTCGAAGTGAGAAAGGCGCGCAGATTGAGCGCCACCAGCACGATCACGAGTGCCAGACCCAGGCCGCCCTCGCCCTGCCGGCCCCTGCCGGTCCGAATCACGCTGGCACCGCGTCCGGCAGCAGCACGCCGTTGCGCGCGACGATGCGACCACCCGCCACGACGAGCCGCCGCGGCGGGCGCGCGACCACGGCATGGGCGACCGTCTGTGCATCGAGCAGCACCAGGTCCGCCCGGCTGCCCGGCACCAGCCCATAGGACTCGAAGCCGCAGCCGCGTGCGCCGGCGTGCGTGACGCAGTCGAGCGCCACTTCGAGCTCGTCGTCGCGGCGCAGGTTGTAGCGCAGGCCGATGAGCATGGCACGCTCCAGCATGTCCGGATTGCCGTAGGGCGACCAGGTGTCGCGGATGCCGTCGTTGCCGCCCAGCACCGTCACGCCGGCCTCCCGGCAGGCCATGAGCGGCGGCACGATGCGCGACGGCGGTGCGCTGGTGATCAGCACCATGCCCAGCCTGGCCATGCGCGCGAGCAGCACGTCGCGCTCGCGTTCGGGCAGCTCGCCCAGGCAGAAGCCGTGGCTGATCGCGACGCGTCCGTGCATGCCAAGCGCCGCTGCGCGTTCCAGGATCAGTTCGAGCGAGAAAGCGCCCATCGCGCCCGGCTCGTGCAGGTGGATGTCGATGGGGCAGGCGTGTCGGTCCGCAATGGCGAAGAGCGCGTCCAGCGAGCGCACCGGGTCGCCATCGATCGCGCAAGGGTCGAGCCCGCCGAGGACGTCCGCGCCCTGCGCCATCGCCTGGTCGAGCAGTTCCGCCGTGCCCGGACGCTGCAGCAGGCCCGACTGGGGAAAGGCCACGATTTGGATCTGCTGCACTTCGCGCAGCGTCTCGCGCGTGCGCTTCACGCCGTCGAGATGGCGCAGCCCGGCCTGCGTATCGACGTCCACGTGCGTGCGCAGCCGCGTGGTGCCCAGCGCGAGAAAGGCCTTCGCCAGCGCCAGCGACTGCGCGGCGGCGTCATGCCGGCTTGCCTCGCGGAAGGCACGTTCGTTGTCGATCTTGTCGATCAGCCGCGTGCCGACTTCGTTGCGGTACCAGTCCATGCCCCACATCGTCTTGTCCAGGTGCGTGTGGCCTTCGACCAGTCCGGGAAGGAGCAGCGCGCCCTGCCCGTCCTCCACCGCACAGCCGTCCGCCGGCTGCAGCGGAGCACCGAGCGCGGCAAGGCGGCCGTCCTGGACCAGAACGTCGACCGGGGCGCCGCCCAGGGGACGGACGTTTCGAATGAGGAGCGAAGAAGAATGGGACATGAAAGACTTCGATGATGGATGGCGTCGGGCGTCGGCTCAGGCCGGCACGGCTGCGACACGCTGCGCCACCGACCGGCGGCTGATCACGGTCACGAGCGTGAAGACCAGCGCGTTGGCCGCCAGCGCCACCAGTCCGATATTGAGCGATTTGAAGACCGCCGGTGCGTCGGGGAACATCTGGGCGAGCGTGGTGCCGGCGATCATCACGTAGCCCAGCACCGCGCCGCCCGAGAGGATGCCCGCGAACGCCGCCTGCTTGGTCCCGAAGGGCCGCGGCAGGATGCTGAACAGCAGCGACGGGAGCAACTGCGTCAGCAGGCTCGAAGCGAAGATCGCGACCGAGACGATGGTGCCGCCGCCGCGCAGCACGAAGTACACCGCCACCAGCGCGAACACAGGCAGCACACCCCGCGCGACCATCGAGACCTGACGGTCGGTAGCGCGCGGCGCAAAGCCTTCCTTGTAGACGTTCTTGCCGATGACCGTCGACGCCGTGAGCAGGATCATGGCGCCGGGCACCAGCGCGGTGAGCACGCCGGTCCCGCCGATGATGCCGACGAACCACGGATCGAAGGTCGCCTTGGCCAGCCCGAACAGCGCGAGATCGATTTCCGCGCCCTTGAGGCCCGGCACCTTGAGGATGGCCGCGAAGCCGACCAGGAACAGGAAGGCGATGACGATCTGATAGAGCGGCATCAGCATCGTGTTGCGACGCACCGCGCTCGCACTCTTCGCGGCATAGACCGAGGTCAGGTTGAACGGGTACAGGTAGTAGCCCAGCGCGGTGAGCAGGATCGTCGAGTTGTACCAGGTGAGGTTCAGCCCCTCCTTGGGAAACTGGAAGAACTCGGGATTCGCGCTGTGGATGGCGGTGAACATCGGCGTCACGCCGCCGTAGTAGTGCAGGGGCAGGTAGACGCCCAGGAAGATCGCCAGCGCGAGGATCATGAAGTCCTTGACGATCGCGATGCTCGCCGAGCCATGCACGCCCGACACCAGGATGTACGCCACCATCACGATGGCGCCGATCCAGATCGAGACCTGGGGCGCGATGGTGCCGTACGACGCTTCGGAAACGATGATGCCGAGGCCGCGCAACTGGATGGTGAGCAGCGCCACCATCCCCATGAGCGCCACGACGGACACCAGTACGCCCAGCGCCCGGCTGTCGTACTTGCTCGCGAAGAAGTCCGAGAACGACACCAGCTTGTGCGCCGTCGCATAGCGCCAGATGGCCGGCAGCATCCAGAACGCGAGCAGGTAGGCGAGGCCGCCGTAGGCCAGGATGTAGAAGGCCGGCGCACCCTTGCTGTACGACCAGCCGCTCGCACCGAGGAAGGTGAAGGTGGAAAAGGACTCGCCCGCCATCAGCAGGAACACCATCAGCGCGCCGAGTCCGCGTCCGCCGAGCGCCCATTGTTCGAGGCTCATCTTGCGCCCGCGGCGGGCCAGCACGGCCAGCACGAGCGCGCCGACGACGAAGAGGGCAATGATCAGCAACGCGGCATTCATCGTGCGTCCCCTGTGGCCGCGTCCACGGCGTCGAGGTCACCCTCGCTGCGGTCGATGACGACCATGATCAGCGAAGTCAGGACCAGCCAGCTCACGTTCCAGACCATCAGGAAGGGCAGGCCCAGCACGAAGGTCGGCGCGTGGGCGGAAAGCCATCCGCCGCTGAAAAAGGCAATCACCGGCAACAAGGCCAGCCATTTGACGGGGTTCATTCGAGACCTCGCTCTCTCTGTTGGGTTGGATTTGATGGTTAACCCATAAAACACATTTTGGTTAACCAAACACGATGTTATGGTCGACCACCAAAGCCGTCAATCTCGCGTTAATACCTAGGCCGCAGGCCGGACCCCGAGGCAATGCGGCCGGATCTGGGAGAGATCTTGAAGGCCCGACACCGTGCGCGGGCGCTGTTGCGCGCGCGGCGCCGACAGGGGTTAATGCGGCCCATCGCAACCACCCCTTTCCTGCATGAATCCAGCCCGAATCGCCATCGCCCTCTTCGTCACCGTGCTGCTGTCGGTGCTTTGGCGGCTCCTGAAGCAGCACAGCGACAGCGCGCCCGACACGCCCTGCCGGGAACCGGTCGCCTACGTTCCGCAGTCGTGCAGCCAGGCCGATATCCGGCAACTCCTGCACCAGATGTCCGACGCCCTGAGAGACCGCCTCCATGACGCCGGGATGGCGCTGGAGCTGAAGTTTTCCGAGCCGCTGCCGGTGCTCCTCGACCGATCCGGGATGCAGGAAGTCTTTGCCCACATCGTCGAACTGGCATGTCGCGTCATGAAGGCCGGCAGCACCCTGCATGTGCTGGGCCGCGTCGACGGCGCGCAGGCCGTCGTCAATTTCATGGACAGCGCACCCGGCGCCGACGAGCCGCGTCTCGCGCGAGGCTTCGACGCGGCATCCGCACGCGTCGTGCGGTCGCGCGGCGACGGCGATTCGATCGCGAGCGTCGCGCTCTGCACGCAGATCGTGGGCGAGCATCGGGGCCGCATCTACGCAGCGCCGTCCCCGCTTGGGCACCTGGGCATCACCCTGCGGCTCCCGCTGCAGGGCAACCATTCCAGCGGCGGGACACCGCCGGCGCTCTAGTCCTTCCACACGTTTTCTCCCAGATCGCCACGCACAGTCGAGGCATCACGCATTCCGCGCAGGAGAAATTCACATGGCAATGGGTTCATCCCCGACCGACGGCGCCAGGCGCCACGTCCTGGGCGCACTCGGCTCGCTGGGCCTGCTCGCGTTCAGTGGATGCGGCGGCGGCGGCGGGAGTTCGGGCAGCAGCGCATCAACGCTCGCGCCCATCCTGACCAGCAGCACCACGACGCCGCCGACGACGGCCGCCACCACCTCGACAGCTACCGCCGCCGCAGACACGAGCACGACCAGCAGCGCCTGCCAGGTCGTGCCCGAGGAAACCGCGGGACCCTACCCCGCCGACGGTTCGAACGCGAGCAACAACACCTACAACGTGCTCGCCCTCGACGGCATCGTCCGCTCGGACATCCGGACCAACATCGGCGGCACGGCGCAAGTCGCCGGCGCACCCTTGACGATCACCATCACGCTCACCAACACGAAGACCAGCTGCGCGCCGCTCGCCGGCTACGCGGTCTATATCTGGCACTGCACGCGCGAAGGCACCTACTCGGTCTACACCACGCAGAGCCTGAGCGACAACCACCTGCGCGGCGTGCAGGAAACGGACGCGAACGGCGCCGTGAAATTCACCACCGTCGTGCCCGGCTGCTACGCGGGGCGCATGCCGCACATGCACCTGGAGATCTACCCGAGCCTCGCGAACGCCAGGTCGTCGGCGACCGCGGTGAGGACCACGCAGCTCGCCTTCCCGACCGAAACGCTGCGCGCCATCTACACCAACGCCGCAGGCTATTCGCAGAGCGTGGCCAACCTGAACGCGATCAGCTTCGCGACGGACAACGTGTTCAGCGACGGCACCTCGCTCGAAATGGTGAACTTCAGCGGCGACGCCGACAGCGGCTACAGCGCGAACATCAGCATCGCGATCGCCGCCTAGCCACGAAGGCCCCGAAGGCATGCCGCACAATGCGGCTCGCCCGTCCGCCGCCACCATGCCTCGCCTGACGCTCTTCCGAAAGATCTTCCTTGCGCTGGCGGTGCTGCTGCTGGCGCTGCTGCTGATCTTCGCGGGCTTCTCGCGCCTCGGATTGCAGCGGGGGCTCGGCCCCTACGTCGCCGAGATCGAGATCCGGCGCATGGACTGGCTCGGCGAACTGCTCAGGAAGCACTACGCGGAGAAAGGCAACTGGGACACCCTGCGCAACGACCCAAGCGCGTGGCACCAGGTGCAGATGGGCGGCTTCGGCCCGATGCGCGATGCCCGGCCCCCGCCGCCCTGGCAAGACGGACCGCCGCCTCGCGACGCAGGCCGGCCACCGGCCGCGCGGCCACCGGATCTGCTCCCACCGCGCCGCATGCCGCCCCCGCCGCCGGACCCGTCCGGCGATCCGCGTGGCAACCCGGACTCGGTCTACCAGCGCCTGGGCCTCGTCGATGCCGCAGGCAACTGGGTCGTCGGGGCCAAGGTCGACCCGTCGATCGCCGCCCGTCTCCCGCTGCGCGATGGCGAGCACCTGATCGGCAGCCTCGTGCTCGCGCCGCTGCAGGGGCTGGAGACCGATGCCGACCGCGCCTTCGTCGCCCGGCAGTCGAGCTTCGTCATCTGGACCGGCGTTGCGGGCCTCGCGATCGCGCTGCTTCTGTCATGGCTGCTGGCGCGCCGCTGGTTCGCCCCCATCGATGCGCTGACGCAAGGTGCGCAACGCATCGCGCAAGGGCGCCTGGACGCGCGCGTCGACGTGCGCGGGCAGGATGAACTCGCCCTGCTCGGCCGCACCTTCAACGACATGGCCGAGCGCCTCGACCACATCGAGGCCTCGCGCCGCGCCTGGCTGGCCGACGTCGCCCACGAATTGCGCACGCCGCTGGCCGCGATGCGCGCCGAGATCGAAGCGCTGCAGGACGGCGTGCGCAGCTTCGACGACAAGACCGCGCTTCGACTGCACCGGCAGGTCATGCGGCTCGGACAACTGGTCGACGACCTGCGCAGCAGCATGCGCGAACAGGACGACGCGGCGCCACCCTTCGCGCCGGTGTTTCCGCTGGCAATGCTGAAGGAAGCGCTGGCGCTCACGCGCGAACGCTTCGCGCAGCGCGGGATCACACTGGATGCCGCCTCGCTGGACATGCTGGCAGCGGCGCATCAGCCGTTGCTGCAGGGCGATGCGCGCCGGCTGCACCAGGTCTTCCTGAACCTGATCGAGAACACGCTCTCGTACACGGACACCGGCGGCCGCCTGCGGATCGGCGCACACATCGAAGGCGGGACGCGGCTGGTGCTGCAGTTCGACGACAGCGCGCCGGGCGTCCCAACGGACGAACTGCAGCGCCTCTTCGAGCGCCTGTTCCGGGGCGAGGCCTCGCGCAGCCGGGCGCTGGGCGGTTCGGGACTCGGGCTGGCGATCTGCCGCGCCACCATCGAGGCCCACGGCGGATCGATCGAGGCAGCCGCCTCGCCGCTCGGCGGACTGCGCATGAGGGTCACGCTGCCGCTGGAGGCGCCGACATGACACGCATCCTCGTCGTCGACGACGAAGACGACATCGCCACGGTGCTCGTGGACTACCTGCGGCATGCCGGCTACGACACGGAGCGCGTGGCCGACGGCGAGAGCGCGCTCGAACGCATGCGCGCGGACCCGCCCGACCTCACGCTGCTCGACATCATGCTGCCGCGGCTGGACGGCCTCTCGGTGCTGCAGCAGGCCCGGCAGCACACGGCCCATCCGGTCATCCTGCTCACCGCGCGCATCGAGGAGGTCGACCGCCTGCTCGGTCTCGAACTGGGGGCCGACGACTATGTGTGCAAGCCTTTCTCGCCGCGCGAGGTCGTGGCACGCGTGCGTGCCGTGCTCCGGCGCAGCCTCGCAGGCAATGACGCACCGCCGGTCCGGAAGCGGGTCCTGCTGGACGACCTCCACTGGCGCGCCACGCTCGACGGCGCGGCGCTCAACCTGACCCGCCTCGAATTCAGGCTGCTGCAGGTGCTGTCGCGACAACCGGGCCGCATCTTCCCGCGCTCGCAACTGCTCGACCTGGCCTATGACGACAACGCCGATGTCACGGAGCGCGCGGTCGACAGCCACATCAAGAACCTGCGCCGCAAGCTCGCCGCGGCAGGACCGGCGCACGATTGGATCCGCTCTGTCTATGGCGTCGGCTTCGCCTTCGAAGAGCCTGGCGACTGACGCTCCCACATTCCTCCGAAGTCGGCCGCGACCATGGGCAACAAGGAGATTCCAGATGAACCGAACCCATGGTCGGGGCGTACTTGCCCCCCTTGCACTTCTCGCACTTCTCGCACTTGCCGCCCTTCAAGGCTGTGTCATGCCGCCACCGCCACCGCCACCACCCCCGTCGCCGCACCATCGCGAAGGACGGCCGCCACCGCCGGAATTCATGAAGGCCTGCGAAGGGCAGCAGGACGGCGCCGCCGTGCAGGTCAAGGGCCCGCGCGGCGAGTCCGTCGACGGCGTGTGCCGGCGGACACCGGACGGCCGCCTGGCCTTCATGCCGGCCCCGCCGCGCTGAGGCGCCGCCGCGTCACGGTTAACATTTCCGGTGACCGCCGGCCCTTGCCGGCGCCCCTCCCCGGATCTTCATGCCCACATCCGTCCGTCGCCGCACTCCCGCACCTGCCCCACCCCGGAACGCCGGCGCCCCGGCCGACGACGCGACGGACGACGCACCAGCCACCGACGCGAGCGTCGACGAGCGCGTCTACGCGGCGGTGTCGAAGGCCCTCCTGAGCGGCAAGCTCCGCCCCGGCACGCCATTGAGGGAGCGGGCGCTCGCCGAAGCGCTGGGCTGCACCCGCGGCGCCATCCGCAAGGTGCTGGCGCGGCTCGGGTCCGAGAAGCGGCTCGTGCTCGAACACAACCGCGGCGCCTTCGTCCCCAACCCGTCGATCGAGGACATGCGCGGCGTCTACCGTGCGCGGCGCATCGTCGAGGCGGGGCTGATCACCACGCTGTTCGGCCAGCTTTCGCGTGACCAGACGGCCACGCTGCGCAAGCACGTCCAGGCCGAGCAGCGCGCCTTCAAGGAAGGCCGGCGCGAGGACGCGATCCGGCTGGCGGGAGAGTTCCACCTCCTGCTCGCCCAGATGGCCGACAGCGAGGACCTGCTCTCCTACCTCCAGCGCCTGGTGTCCAACACCGAGCTCTACAAGGCGCTCTACGACACGGTGGAGGCGGCGAGTTGCGCACCGCGCGAGCATGAGCAGATCATCGAGGACCTGATGGGCCCGTCGCTCGATCGCGCCGTGCATTCGGCGATGGAGCATCTCGACGAATTGGAGCAGCGCGTGATCGCCGGTGCCTCGGCCGAGCAGGAAGTCGACCTTGCCAGCCTGTTCGCCGAGGGATCGGCTCAGACCCAGCCCGCGCGCCTGAAACGGTAGTACAGGTAGCCGCAGAAGCCGACGATGAGCGCCAGCGCGGCCACGTAGCCATAGCGCCATTCCAGTTCGGGCATGTGCTTGAAGTTCATGCCCCAGATGCCCGCGAACGCGGTGCACACGGCGAAGATCGCTGCCCAGGCCGCGAGGCGCTTGGTGACTTCGCCGTCCTCGATGGTGACCATCGAGAGATTGACCTGGATCGCGGTGCCGATCGTGTCCCGGATGGCATCGATGGACGAATTGATGCGCCCAAGATGGTCGACCACGTCGCGGAAGTACTCCTGCGACCCCATGCAGATCTGCGGCACCCGGCCGCCGTGCAGCTTGCCGGCGCCTTCGAGCAGCGGCGCGACCGCGTGCTTCAGCACGGTCAGGCGCTGCTTCAGGTCGTACAGCCGCTTAATGCTCTCGCGCGCCGCGCCCTTGGTGAAGATCCGCCGCTCGATGGTCTCGATCTCGACCTCAAAGGCATCGATGATCGGAAAGTAGCGGTCGACCACCGCGTCCATCAGCGCATAGAGCACGAAGCCCGGGCCATGCTTCAGCAGGGCGGGCTCGCGCTCGCAGCGCTCGCGAACCTCGGTGAAGCCGTGCTCGCTGCGATTGCGCACCGACACCACGTAGTTGTGGCCCACGAAGACATCGATCTCGCCGATGTTCAGCCTCGACGTCTCCGAGCCCTCGGGCTCCAGCAGGTGCATGACGGCGAAGATCGAATCCTCGTACTCCTCGACCTTGGGTCGCTGGTGCCCGTGCTGGGCGTCCTCGACCGCCAGCGGGTGCAGTCCGAATTCCGCCTGCACCTCGTTCAGTTCCTCAGGTGTCGCGTCGTGCAGCGCCACCCACACGAAGCAGCCCGGCAGCGAGACATAGTCGCTGATCCGGGCCACCGGAATGTCGGCGAGCTTGGTGCCGTCCTCGTAGACGACGCAATTGACTAGCATGCGAATAGCCCGGGCAGTGAAGATGACGGGGCCATCTTGCCACGGGCTCGCGCGACCATCTTGCGGGATCAGAGCTGGCTCATGCCGCCGTCGGCGATGATTTCGGTGCCGACGATGAACGCCGACTCCGGTGCCGACAGGTGGAGGACGGTGGATGCGATTTCCTCTGGCGTGCCGAAGCGGCCCAGCGGCACTTGCGACTGGATCTGCGCGGCGGTGCTTTCCAGCGTCGCCGCGTCGAGGCCCAGCTTGCCGTAAAGGGGCGTGTGCACCGGGCCCGGGCTGACCACGTTGACGCGGGCGCCACGCGGCAGCAGTTCAGCCGACAGCGTCTTCGCCAGCGAGATGACCGCCGCCTTGCTCGCCGCGTAGACCGACGAATTCGGCATGCCGATGTGCGCGTTGATCGAACCGTTGATCACGATGGACGCACCCTTGTCCAGCAAAGGCGTGAGCGCCTGGATCTGGAAGAACACGCCCTTGACGTTGATGTTGAAGGCTTCGTCCCAGAAGGCTTCGGTCACGTCCGGCAGACCGGCGAACCTGGCGATGCCCGCATTGAGGAAAACCGCGCTCAGCTTCACGCCGTGACCGGACAGGGCCGCGGCGAGTTCCTTCGCCGAGCCGGGCGCGCCGGCATCGTTGCGGATGGCCAGCGCGCGGGCGCCCAGCTCGGCCTGCGCCTTTTCGAGGGCGGCGGCGTCGCGCCCGGTGATGATGACGCGCGCGCCTTCGGCGGCGAAGGCCTTGGCGGTTGCCAGGCCGATGCCGCTCGTGCCGCCGGTAACGAGGACTGTCTTGTCTTGAAAGCGATTCATGGTGGACTCCAGTTGGGTTGGGTTGCGGTGAAAGACCGTGACATGAATGGTCCGCTTTTCAGTCTCGATTGACGTGCCGTCTTCGCGATGCACATGTGCGAAGGCATCGAACATGTTGGCCGGACATGCCATCATCCCGGCGAACTGGTTCGAGGATTTCCGGATGCTGTCAGATGACGAACTCGCGCTGCTGGAGGCCATCCGCGAAAGCGGCAGCCTCTCGCGCGCCGCCGCCCGGCTCGGCAAGGCGCCCTCGACCGTTTCCCATGCGGCCCGGCAGCTCGAAGAGCGCTTCGACGCGCTCCTGTTCGACCGCCGCCGCTACCGGCTGCAGCTGACGCCTGCCGGCCAACTCCTCGCGCAGGAGGCGGCGCGGCTGGCACTGGACTCGTCGCGACTCTCGCAGCGCGTACGCCAGGTCGCGAGCGGCTGGGAAGATCGCCTCTGGATCGTCACCGACGAAGTGATCGAGTTCGAGACGCTGCTCCCCGTCATCACCGCCTTCGATGCCCTGGCGTCCGGCGTGCCGCTGCGCGTGACCCACGAGGTCCTGAGAGGCACCTGGGAAGCGTTGCGCGATGGCCGCGCCGACATCGTGGTCGGCGCGACCAACGAGCCGCCCGCCATCCAGGGGCTGCGCTGGTTCGAGCTCGGCGTGATGGAGTGGGCGTTCGCCGTATCGCCGCGGCATCCGCTCGCCAAGGCGAAGGAGCCGCTGGGCCGCGACCAGATCGTGAGCCACCGCGCCGTGGTGGTGGCGGACACGTCGCGCGGCACCGCAGGCAGCGCCTACGGCATCCAGGGCGGACAGGCGACGCTGGCCGTGCCGACCATGCACGCGAAGATCCTGGCGCAACGCGAGGGCCTCGGCGTCGGCTGGCTGCCGCGGCAGCGCATCGCCTCGCTGCTCGAGCGCGGCGAACTGGTCGAAATGCAGACCGCCGATCCGCGAGAGCCCAACATCCTGTACGTCGCCTGGCGCGGCGAACAGGAAGGACGCGCGCTGGACTGGTGGCTGGCGCAGCTCAAGCAGGCCCGCCTGGCCAAGCGGCTCGTGCAGGGGGTGGACGCCTTCGTTCGTTGAAACGCAAGGGCGTGCCCCGCCCGCACGAAGTCTTTACGCGGGCACCGGTGCTTTTTACGCGCCTTTTATGGCCGCGCACCTACGCTCGCGCTTCCCTTTCGTACTTGCATTCTTCAACGATGAAATCACCTCGTTTTCTTCCCTTGGCCGCGGCCGCGCTGGCCGCCCTGCCGATGCTCGCGAGCGCGCAGACTGCCGACGCAGCCGCGACGCCCCCGGCTCCGAACCTCACGGGCAACGTCTCGATCACGACGAACTACAAGTTCCGCGGTCAGGACCAGGACACCATCGGGCACAACGGCTTCGCCAAGACCAGCTGGTTCAAGCCCGCCATCCAGGGCGGCATCGACTACGCCTTCGGCGACAGCGGCTTCTACGTCGGCAACTGGAACTCCAGCGTCAACTGGCTGCCGGGCAACTCCGTCGAGATGGACTTCTACGGCGGCTACAAATTCAAGGGCGGCCCGATCGACTGGGACGTGGGCGTCTACCAGTACTACTACCCAGGCAACACCGCGGGCAACACCACC
>NZ_JBPJZT010000011.1:0-185377 GCF_051216375.1 Variovorax glacialis
GGCGTCAAAGACCATGCGCACCGCGCGCTCCATGACCTCAGGGGAAAACTTCGGTGACTTTCTCATCTTGGCTCCATTCTCAATCGAAGGAGCCTCCTCAAAATCCGGGGCGGTTCAATATGTACGAAGCCAGGCTGTCTGCGTTCTGAAGCGCCCTCCGGTAGTTCGACGCGTTCTTGATCTGATAGAGCGACTCGCTGCTCGTGTACCAAGTGTCGTTCGAATTGAAGACATCCTGGAAGTGGGTCACTTCGTGAACGAGCGTCAACAACTGCGAATCGCCAAGCTTGATGGTGCTGCTGCCGAAGATCACCTTGTCCCTATGCAACGCGCAGAACTTTGGCGCAATCGCGATGGTCCTCGTGGCGAGGTCGGGTTTGCATACAGCCGCGGCCGTCCCGAGGTCGGCGTTGCTCGGAAAGGAACATCCAGTGTGCTTGTCGTCTCCCTCAACGTAGCGTACGAAGTTCGTAGCCTTCAAGTCTCGAAGCACACGAATGCATGCATGAATGCCGTTCTGCAGGTAGCCCCGAACCTCGTCATTGGCTTGACCGAACCACTTCTTCACGTGAGTCTGAGCGTTCCGGTCCCAGCGACCCAAGTCCGAAAGCCGCTCGGTCGCGAGGGCCGCTGCGCGATCCCTCAACGTCAGCACCTCTTCTGCGAACTGTTTGTCCGTCATGTTCGGGCAGATGCTTTCGCTGGGCTCGGCCTCATGCGAAAAGGGGCCGTCCGCCGTCTTTTTAAGTGCAGCAACACTTGAACCGGTGACCGAACCGAAGTTGGGGATGCCTAGGGTAGAACTCAGCGCTCCACCCAGGTCGTCGCAGGTCGACGTCGTCTGGAGGACAGACACGATCTGCGGATGGGTTCGGCATTGGCAGACGACCACATCTCCCTCGAGGGCGACTTCGGCGCCGTAGAACATGCCACGCCTCGGGCCACCCGCTTTCGCGATGACGCCAACGCTGCCACAGCTGTCGCAATAGGCCCGGCCGCCAATCAGCGCCATTCGATGGCCATGGATGGTCGAACTCGGCCCGGTGTACGGCAGCACCTGCCCGCCGGGGCGCAGAGGGTCGCCAACTACCGCAACTCGTCTCATCACTGTGTACTCCTTCGTCTCGTTTCCAAGGAGCCGAGGCTAGCCTTGCCGGTGACGAAAAAGGAAATGAGATTCGTCTGATTCTGCTGGCGAGATTTCACCGCCGGCAAAAAATGCCACCTCAGCGTGACGCTGGGTGGCTTGAAGTCGAGCGCTTAGGCCGCGGCGAGCAGCGCCAGGCCCGACAGCAGCAGCATCGTGTCCAGCAGCCGCTGGAACACCACCGCCGGCAGGCGCAGCACGAAGGCCTTGCCGATGAAGGTGCCGGCCGTCAGGGCGCCGCCGACGATCAGGCCCTTGAGCGCCAGATCCAGCGGCAGCGCGCCCAGTGTCGAGAAGGTCAGGACCTTGCTCGCATACAGGAGCAGCGCGCTCGCAGCCTCGGTGGCGAGGAATGCACCTTTCACGAGGCCATAGGCGGAGAAGGCCGGCACGCTGAGCGGACCCGTCGACAGGACCACGCCGGTCAGGAACCCGACCCCCGCGCCGACGACGGCCAGTTGCCAGAGATTCAATCGCCACTGACGCCGTTGCAGGATGTGGCGCACGGGCACGATCAGCACGAAGAAGACGCCCAGCGCGACATCGACGGCATGGGCGGGCATCGCCCACAGCGTCCTTGCACCGAGCGCCGCAGCCGGTGCGCCGGGCAGCGCATAGGCGGCGACGGCGCGCCAGTCGACTTCGCGGCGCCAGGCGAGCACGCGCCCGACATTGCCGACGACAGCCGCCACCGCCATGATCGGCACGGCCTGCTTCGGGCCGAAGGCATGCACCAGCACCGGCAGCAGCATCACGGACGAGCCCGTGCCGATGACGCCGCTGACCGTGCCCGCAATCAATCCCACGATCAGCACCCACACGTCGCCCTGCTGCAATTCGCTTCCTTCGTTTCGCCTCGCACCCGAAGGCATTTTGGCATCACGGCCAACAGGGACTTGCGTCGAAGCGCCTCCCGGCAGGAGACTGGCCGTTCCGAACGGAGACCGACATGGACATCTCGAGCGAACTTGAAGCCACGGTGAAGGCACTGGTCAAGAAGGGCAAGGGCATCCTGGCCGCCGACGAAAGCGGGCCGACGATCGCCAAGCGATTCAAGGCGATCGGCGTCGAGTCGACCGAGGAGAACCGGCGCGCCTACCGCAGCCTGCTGCTGTCGACGCCGGACCTCGGCCAGTTCGTGAGCGGCGTCATCCTGTACGAGGAGACGCTGGGCCAGCGCGGCGACGACGGCGAGCCGCTCGCGCAACTTGCGGCGCGGCTGGGGATCGTGCCGGGCATCAAGGTCGATGCCGGCAAGGTCCCGCTGGCGCTGTCGCCGGGCGACGAGATCACGCTGGCGCTGGACGGTCTTGCGCAACGGCTGCAGGGCTACAAGCAGCAGGGCGCGCGCTTCGCCAAGTGGCGCGCGGTCTACAACATCTCCGAAGTGCTGCCGGGCAGGGCCGCCGTCGAGGCCAACGCTGAAGCGCTCGCGCGTTACGCCGCGGTCTGCCAGGCCGAGGGCGTGGTGCCTATCGTCGAGCCGGAAGTGCTGATCGACGGCGACCACACGATGGCGCGCTGTGCCGAGGTCACCGAGGACGTGCTGCACGCAGTCTTCCATGCGCTGCATCGGCACCGCGTCGTGCTGGAGCACGTGCTGCTCAAGCCGAGCATGGTGGTGCCCGGCAAGACCCATTCAAGGCAGGCGACGCCCGCCGAAGTGGCCGAAGCGACCCTTCGCGTGCTGCGGCGCACGGTGCCTCCGGCCGTGCCGGGCATCAACTTCCTCTCGGGAGGGCAATCGCCTGCCGAAGCCACGGCCAATCTGGATGCGCTCCATCGGCTGGGGCCGCTGCCGTGGAGCCTGAGCTTTTCCTATGGCCGGGCGCTGCAGGACCCGGCGCTACAGGCGTGGCAAGGAAAGCCCGACCAGGCGCGGGCCGCCCAGGATGCGCTCCGCACGCGCGCGCGGCTCAACGGCGCCGCGAGCGAGGGGAAGTACGAAGCGGCGATGGAACGTTCCGCGTAGCGCGTCTGCGCTCAGAGGCGCTTCACGTCCACCACGGCCGCTGCGAAGGCTTCCGGCGCTTCCTGCGGCAGGTTGTGCCCGATGCCGCCCTTGACGAGCCGATGCTCGTAGGGCCCCGAGAACTTCTTCGCGTAGGCGCTGGGCTCTGGGTGCGGCGCGCCATTGGCATCGCCTTCGAGCGTGATGGTCGGCACCGCGATGACCGGGGCCTTCGCCAGCTTCGCTTCGAGATCGGCGTACTTCGCCTCGCCCTCGGCCAGCCCGAGCCGCCAGCGGTAGTTGTGGACCACGATGCTCACGTGGTCGGGGTTGTCCAATGACAACGCGCTGCGGTCGAAAGTCGCGTCATCGAAAGCCCACTTCGGCGAGGCGATCTGCCAGATCAGCTTGGCGAAGTCGTGCCGGTTCTTCTCGTAGCCGGCGCGTCCCCGCTCGGTGGCGAAGTAGTACTGGTACCACCACTGCAGCTCCGCCTGCGGCGGCAGCGGAATCTTGCCGGCCTCCTGGCTGCCGATCAGGTAGCCGCTGACCGACACCAGCGCGTTCACCCGCGCGGGCCACAGCGCGGCCATGATGCAGGCCGTGCGCGCACCCCAGTCGCAGCCGGCGACCGTGGCCTTGTCGATCTTCAGCGCATCCATCAGGGCGATGATGTCGACGGCGACCACCGCCTGCTGGCCGTTGCGGACGGTGTCGTTCGAAAGGAAGCGGGTGGTGCCGTAGCCGCGCAGGTGCGGAACGATCACGCGGTAGCCGGCCGCGGCCAGCATCGGCGCCACATCGACATAGGTGTGGATGTCGTAGGGCCAGCCGTGCAGAAGGATCACCGGTGCACCATTGGCAGGGCCCGCTTCGAAGTAGCCCACGTTGAGTGAGCCGGCGTCGATGCTCTTGAGTGGTTCGAGTCGCTTCTGCGGCGACGCGCGACTTGCGGTCGAAGCATTCGGCGAGGCGGAGGACTGGGCGAAGGCCGGCATGGCCGCGACCAGTTGGGAGGCCGCGCCGATCGCAGCGGCGCCCAGGAACGAGCGACGGGGCAGGTTGGATGGGACTGACATGGAAGGCTCCTTGGGAATCCGGAAGAGGGGTGATCTGCGTTGCAACGTGATGTTGACGGCGGCAGCGTCGCGTCGCCACTGCACCGTATCCCTCTGTATCTGCGGGCGCGTTGCACACAGTAAATTGCCGCGTTCACACCATGCACCGTGCCCAATGCGAAGCACTTGGCGCATCGATCGAGGGCGTCGATCATCGGTCCGGACGCACGCGGGTCGCCCGGCCATCACATAAGATCACGCGCGCTTTCTGGCACGGCCGCCCCGGCCTTTCCCCGTTTTCGCGGAGCTGCAATCAAGATGAACCACCGGTTTCAAACCTTCGTGTATGGCACGGCCATCGCATTGATGATCGGTTGGATCTTCTTCATCGGAAGGGATGTGTTCGTCCCGATCATGTTCAGCGTCTTCGTGGTGTACGTGATCCTCGGCCTGGCCCGGCTCATCGCCCGGATCCCCCTGCTCGGGCCCAAGCTTCCGCCCTTCGTCATCTCGATCCTGTCGGTGCTGATCATCGCGTTCGGCCTCTTCATGGTGGTCTACACGGTCCTCGCGAACAAGGACAGCGTGATCGCACAGGCGCCGCGCTACCAGGAGTCGTTGCTTGCCGCGGTCCAGCAGATCGCCGTGTTCCTGCACATCGAATCGGAGCCCACGTGGACTACGTTGCGGCGCGATTTCCTCGCGCAGGTGAGCCTGCAAAGGCTGGTCGGGTCCGCGCTGTCGTCCGTGTCGTCGGTCTTCGCCAGCGTGGTGATCGTGGCGCTCTACGCATGCTTCCTGCTCGTCGAGCGCAGCCATCTCGACGCGAAGATCTCCGCCATCGCCCGGAGCCCGCAGCATGCGCAGCGCATCCGGCAGGTGATCGCCGACATCAATTCGCGCGTGGGTGCCTATCTCGCGCTCAAGACCTTCCTCGGCGTGCTGCTCGGCGTGCTGAGCTATGCGGTCATGCGCTTTCTCGGTCTTGAGTTCGCGCCGTTCTGGGCGGTGATGATCGTGCTGCTCAACTTCGTCCCGTACATCGGTTCGTTCCTGAGCGTGCTGCTCCCCGCCGCCATGGCGATGGCGCAGTTCGGCGATGCGTCGCATGTGCTGCCGATCCTGCTGTGGCTGACCGTCATCCAGTTCGTCATCGGCAACTTCCTCGATCCGTATGTCATGGGCAACTCGCTCAACCTGAGCCCCTTCGCGATCCTCGTGAGCCTGGCGGTGTGGGTGGCGCTGTGGGGCGTGCCAGGTGCCTTCCTGGCGGTGCCGATCACCGCGATGCTCACGATCATCTTCTCGGAGTTTCCGGGCACGCGGCCTTTCGCGGTGCTGCTCTCGCGCGACGGCAAGCCCTGAGGGCCATGTACCGAGGTCGCATTGCGTGCGGCCGGTTGTCGGGTGTCTAATGTTTTCGGGCAGGTCCGGGACAGAGGAGACATCGACAATGAACGTGATCCGTCTTGCGCGCTGTATTCGATCGCGTTCGTCGTGGCGCTCGGCCATGCGGGCACTCGTCATCTCGATGGCCGTGCTGGGCACGAATGCGTATGCGGCCGATCCCGACCTTCCTCGCGCGGAACAACTGGTGCGCGATGGCAAGTACCAGGAAGCCTATGACCTGCTCGCGCCGTTCGAAGAGAGCAGCGCGGGCGACGCGACCTTCACCTATCTGCTGGGGCGTGCCGCACTGGGCACCCACCGCGACGAGAAGGCCAAGGCGCTCTTCGAGCGCAGCATCGCGGCGCGACCGGATTCCGTCGCGACCCATCTGGCACTCGGCCGTGCCTACTTCGCGCTCGGCAAGTACACCGAAGCGAAGATCGAGTTCGAGACGGTGCTGCGCTTCGACAACCTGCCGCCCGACGTCCTGTCGCAAGTGGAGATCTACGACCAGGCGGCGCGGCAATCCCTCGACGAGGGCAGGGCCTTGACGGGCTTCGGCTATGCGGAAACCGGCGTCGGCCGCTATCGCGTCAACGAGACCTCCGGCACCCGGGCGCTCGGCGGCGGCGACCGGAGCGATACCTTCTACAACCTGCGCACGGGCGGCGGCGCCAACTACGCACTGCAGAACGGTTATGCGATCGACACCACCCTCGATTACCGCTTCAGGCACTACGACAACGCCGACAGCCGAAACGATTCCGACCTGCGCTGGCGGCTTGCAGGAAGCAAGGCATTGGGAGAGAACAATCTGGCGGCCGGCTTCAGGGGCCGGACCAGCTACCGCGGCAACGGCGACTACCGCAACGACGTGTCGATCTTCGCCGACTACCGGATGCGCTACGACCCCGACAACCAGTTCACGACGGGCGTGGATGTGCGGCGGCGCAGGTATCCGGACGGCAACCTGCGCGACCTGAGCCGCACCACCGCACTCCTTTCCGCGGGCTGGGTCCGCTCGCTCATGGAAGGGGACGGGAGCCTGTCGATCACCGCGCACGGCGGCCGCAACTACGCCACGAACCGGCCCGACGGCGACTCGAACGTCTTCGGTGCCACGGTCGCGCTGGACTTCACGGTGAACAAGCGCTTCAGCTGGGGCACCTTCGCATGGTGGGAGCGCAATGCGTTCAACCAGGATGCCGTGCACTTTCATCCGGACACACTCGACAACACGGTCGTGCTGCGCCGCAAGGACAACCTCTACGAGGTCGGCCTCTACGTGGTCTGGGAATTCGCGCCCACTTGGACGCTGCGCCCGGAGCTACTCTGGATCAGGGATCACAGCAACTCCGTCGGATTCAACTACAGCTCCACAGACTTGTGGATCAACGTGCGCAAGGGCTTCTGAGCCTCTGTTCAATGGGCTCGCATCGTGTGCCCATAAGTGCTATTGACAAAGATAGTTGAGCCACTGATGCTCGTTCGGACAGGGCCAATGGCATGAAAGGGTAGTGCTCGACGTCTTGTTGTTTCCCAGGGGAAACAGTCATTCTCGAATGCATCAGGCGAAGCGGAAATCAGGGAGTCGGTAGGCGAATCAACGCATAAAAAAGCGAGGAGATTCCATGGCTTCGACCGAGCAGAAGATGTCCCGAATGCAGCTCACCGCGATGGTGGTGGGCGGCATGGTGGGCGCGGGGATCTTTTCCCTGCCGCGTACCTTTGCGAACGCCACGGGACCGTTCGGCGCGGTCATCGCGTGGCTCATCGCCGGCACGGGCATGTACATGCTCGCGCGCGTCTTCCAGTCGCTCGCGGAGCGCAAGCCCGATCTCGACGCCGGTGTCTTCGCCTATGCCAAGGCCGGCTTCGGTGACTACCCGGGCTTTCTCTCGGCCTTCGGCTACTGGATCGGCAGCTGCATCGGCAACGTCTCGTACTGGGTACTGATCAAGTCCACGCTCGGTGCTTTCTTCCCGGTCTTCGGCGACGGCAACACGGTGGTCGCGATCGTGGTGGCGTCGATCGGCATCTGGCTCTTCCACTTCATGATCCTGAAGGGCGTGCAACAGGCGGCCTTCATCAACAGCGTGGTCACGGTGGCCAAGATCATCCCGATCCTGGTCTTCATCGTCATCCTGATCTTCTCCTTCAAGATGGACCTGTTCCGGACCAACTTCTATGGCGCCGGACTGGAAGGCGGCATCTTCGAGCAGGTGCGGGCGACGATGCTCGTCACGGTCTTCGTGTTCCTCGGCATCGAAGGCGCGAGCGTGTATTCGCGCTTCGCCAAGGAGCGGTCCGACGTCGGCAAGGCCACGATCCTCGGCTTCGTCGGAGTCACGGGGCTCATGGTCCTGGTCAGCATGCTGCCCTACGCCGTGCTGAACAGGCCCGACATCGCCGGCATGCGCCAGCCCTCGATGGCGACGGTGCTCGAAGCGGTGGTCGGACCCTGGGGGGCGATCTTCGTGAGCATCGGCCTCATCATTTCCGTGCTGGGTGCGTACCTCGCGTGGTCGCTCATCTGCGCGGAGGTGCTGTTCACGGCCGCGAAGACGAAGGACATGCCGGCGCTCTTCGCCAGGGAGAACGCCAACAAGGTGCCCGCCAATGCGCTGTGGCTGTCGAACATCATCGTGCAACTGATCGTGATCACGACCTACTGGTCGCGCGATGCGTTCGCGCTGATGCTCAACCTCACGAGCGCGATGGCGCTGATTCCGTACCTCTTCGTGGCCGCGTACGGCTTCATGATCTCGAAGCGTGGCGAGACCTACCAGGTGCGCCCCAACGAGCGCCAGCGCGACCTGATCATGGCGGGGGTGGCCTGCATCTACACGGTCTTCATGATCTACGCGGGCGGACTCAAGTTCCTCGTGCTGTCCGCCGTGCTCTACGCGCCCGGGACCATCCTCTACATCTGGGCGCGGCGCGAACAGGGCAAGCAGGTGTTCACGCCCATCGACTGGATCATCTTCATCGTTGCGGTCATCGGTGCCGTCATCGGCATCTACTGGCTGGCGACCGGTTACATCACCATCTAGCCATCCCGGCCGGATACCGACACAGGAGAACGTCATGGCAACAGAGACAAAGCCCACCGCATTCGGTGTTCACTCCGAAGTAGGCCAGCTGCGGAAGGTGATGGTGTGCGCACCGGGCCTCGCGCACTCGCGGCTCACGCCCAGCAACTGCGACCAGCTTCTCTTCGACGACGTGCTGTGGGTGGAGAACGCCAAGCGCGACCACTTCGACTTCATCACGAAGATGCGCGACCGCGGCGTCGAAGTGCTGGAGATGCACAACCTGCTCGCCGAGACCGTCGCAGTGCCCGAGGGCAAGAAATGGATCCTCGACAACCAGGTGGTGCCCAACCAGGTCGGGCTCGGCTTCATCGACGAACTGCGCAGCTACCTCGAAGGGCTCGACAACCGCACGCTGGCCGAGACGCTGATCGGCGGCCTGTCGACCCACGACTTTCCAGAGACGCACGGCGGCAAGGCGCTGGAGGTCGCGCGCGAGGCCGCCGGTGCCACCGAGTACCTGCTGCCGCCGCTGCCCAACACGCTCTACACCCGCGACACCACCTGCTGGATCTACGGCGGCGTGACGCTCAATCCCCTCTACTGGCCCGCGCGCCACGAAGAGACCATCCTCACGACCTCGATCTACAAGTTCCATCCCGACTTCGCCGGCAAGGTGAACGTGTGGTGGGGCGACCCGACCGCGGACCACGGCCTGGCCACGCTCGAAGGCGGCGACGTCATGCCCATCGGCAAGGGCAACGTGCTCATCGGCATGAGCGAGCGCACATCGCGCCAGGCCATCAGCCAGCTGGCGGCCACGCTGTTCAAGAAAGGGGCGGCCGAGCGCGTCATCGTCGCGGCCATGCCCAAGATCCGTGCGGCGATGCACCTCGACACGGTCTTCACCTTCGCCGACCGCGACTGCGTGCTGCTCGCGCCGGACTTCATGAATCAGACGCGGACGTACTCGTACCGTCCGAGCAGCCATCCGAGCGGCGTCGAACTGCATGCCGAGAACAAGCCCTTCGTCGACGTCGTGGCGCAGGCGCTGGGCTTCAAGAAGCTGCGCGTCGTGGAAGCCGGCGGCAGCGACTACCAGCGCGAGCGCACGCAATGGGACAGCGGCGCCAACCTGGTGTGCGCATCGCCGGGCGTGGTTTATGCGTACGACCGCAACACCTACACCAACACGCTGCTGCGCAAGCAGGGCATCGAGGTGATCACCATCGTGGGCGCCGAACTCGGACGCGGTCGTGGCGGCGGCCACTGCATGACCTGCCCGATCGTGCGCGACGCGGTGGACTTCTGAGCTGAACCGACCCCGACCCGCGCGGCGGCAGACCCGCCGCCGACTTCGATAGGACAACGATCCGTGCCAGTGACTACCGCTGCCCAACGAGTTGCTCATGTGCCCAGGACGACAGCGCTCTTCGCGCTCGTGACACTGGTTCTCCTGTCCGGATGCAAGCGCGCGGAAGAGGCGCCGGTGGCGGAGGTCCGGCCGGTCCGCGTGATGACGATCGAGAAGCGCGCGATCGGCGACACGGTGACCCTCACCGGTTCCGTGCAGGCACAGACCGAGATCAACCAGTCCTTCCGCATCGACGGCAGGCTGGTCGAGCGCAACGTGGAGATCGGCGATAGGGTGAAGCCCGGCCAGGTGCTCGCGAGGCTCGACCCGCTCAACGAGGAGAGCAGCCTGCAGTCCGCGCGTGCGCAACTGGCCGCGGCGCAGGCACAGGCCCTGGAGGCCCGCACCAGCCACGCGCGTCTGCGCGACCTGCTCAAGGAAGATGCTGTCTCGCGCGCTTCCTTCGAGCAGGCGGAGGCGATGCTGAAAGTGGCGCAGTCGCAGGTCGAGTCGGCCCAGTCGCTGGTGACGCTTGCGCAGAACCGCTTGAGCTACACCCGCCTGGTCGCCGACGTGTCCGGCATCGTGACGGCACGCGGGCCGGAGCCGGGCGAGGTGGTGCAGGCCGGCCGCATGATCGTGCAGGTCGCGCGCGAGGGTGCGCGCGATGCGGTCTTCGACGTGCCCGCGCAGGTGAAGAACAGCGCCCCGTCGAATCCCGACATCACCGTCTCGCTGGTCAGCGATCCGGCCGTGACGGCGCAGGGACAGGTGCGCGAGGTGTCGCCCCGTGCCGACCCGGTGACCGGCACCTTCAGCGTCAGGGTCCGCCTGGTCAACCCGCCCGCCGCGATGCGGCTGGGCTCGACGGTGAACGGGCGCATGAAGCTCGATGCCGCGCCGGCCATCGACATTCCCGCGACGGCGCTCAACCGTTCGGGCAAGAGCGCGTCCGTGTGGGTGGTCGATCCGAAGGCCGGGACTGTCTCGGCCCGTGCCATCGAGGTGCGGGCCTATGACGCGGCACGCGTGCAGGTCACGTCGGGCCTTTCACCCGGCGATGTGGTCGTGACCGCGGGCGTCCAGGCGCTGCGGCCCGGCCAGAAGGTCCGCATGCTCGAGGCCGCGCAGTGATCGGGCCGAACCTGTCGGAGTGGGCGCTCTCCAAGCGCTCGCTGGTGATCTTCCTGATGATCATCGCGGTGGTCGCGGGGACGCTGTCCTTCATTCGCCTTGGGCGGGCGGAAGATCCGATCTTCACCTTCCGCACCATGGTCGTCGCGGCCGGCTGGCCCGGTGCGACGGTCGACGAGACCCTGCAGCAGGTCACCGAGCGGCTCGAACGCACGCTGCAGGAGACCAACCATCTCGACCGCGTGCGCAGCTACACGGTCGCGGGCCAGACGACCATCTTCGTCGACCTCGAGCAGTCGACGCCGGCGGCGGCGGTTCCCGACATCTGGTACCAGGTGCGCCGGAACATCGGCGACATGCGGCAGACGCTGCCGGCCGGCGTGGTCGGGCCCTTCTTCAACGACGACTTCGGCAGCACCTTCGGGATCATCTACGCATTCACGGCCGACGGCTTCACCTTCCGCGAACTGCGCGACTACGTCGAGGCGGCACGCTCGCGCCTGCTGCAGGTGCCCGATGTCTCGAAGATCGAGGTGATGGGCGCGCAGGACGAGCAGATCTTCATCGAGTTCTCCACCGAGCGCCTCGCCGGACTGCGGCTGGACTATCCGACCATCGTTGGCGCGCTGCAGGCGCAGAACATCGTGCGGCCGGCCGGCACCATCCAGACCGAGCAGGAGCGCGTCTTCATGCGCGTGACCGGCGCCTTCGATTCGGAGCGCGACATCGAGGCGGTCAACCTCGTCGTGGGCAACCGCATCATTCGCCTGGGCGATATCGCGACGGTGCGGCGCGGCTTCGTCGATCCGCCGCAGCCGATGTTCCGCGTCAACGGCAAGCCCGCCATCGGGCTGGCGATCGCGATGCGCGATGCGGGCGACATCCTCGCGCTCGGCCGCAACATCCGCGCCGAGATGGCGGACATCACGGCCGACCTGCCGCACGGCATCCAGCCGACGCTGGTCGCGGACCAGGCCGTCACGGTCGACGTGGCGATCAATGACTTCATGGCCTCGCTGTGGCAGGCCATCATCATCATCCTGGTGTGCAGCTTCGTGAGCCTGGGCGTTCGGCCGGGCACGGTGGTGGCGCTGTCCATCCCCCTCACGCTGGCGATCGTGTTCGCCATCATGGACGTGCTGCACATCGACCTTCACCGCGTATCGCTCGGCGCGCTGATCATCGCGCTGACCCTGCTCGTGGACGACGCGATGACCACCGTCGACGCGATGATCAACAGGCTCGCCGCCGGCGACACCAAGGACCAGGCCGCGACCTTCGCCTACCGCACGCTCGCCGCGCCGATGCTGATCGGCACGCTGGTGTCCATCTCGAGCTTCGTGCCGATCGGCTTCGCGCGGAGTTCCGCGGGCGAATACACCTTCTCGATCTTCGCCGTCGTCGCCATCGCGCTGCTCGTGTCGTGGCTCGGCGCCGTCATCTTCTCGCCGCTGGTCGGCAAGGCGATCCTCAAGGCGCCCAAGCCCGATGCGGCGCAGCCCAAGCCGAGCAAGGTGGTCGAGTACTACGGCAAGTTCCTGCGGGGCGCGATCCGCGCGAAATGGCTGACCATCGGGCTGACCATCGCCGCGTTCGTGGCGACGATCTTCCTGCTGCAATTCGTGCCGCGGCAGTTCTTCCCGGCGTCGGACCGCCCCGAGCTGACGATCGACATGACCTTGCGGCAGAACGCCTCGATCCACGCGACACAGACACAGGCGGAGCGCTTCGAGGTACTCCTGAAGGACGACCCCGACGTGGATCACTTCAGCACCTATGTCGGGCGCGGCGCGATCCGCTTCATCCTCACGCTCAACGTGCAGTTGGCGAATCCCTTCTTCGCGCAGTTCGTCGTGGTGGCCAAGGACCTCGATGCGCGCGACAGGCTGCAGCTCAAGCTGGAGAAGGCGCTGGCGGAGCAGTTCCCGGACGTGGTCGCCCGCGTGTCTCCGCTCGAACTCGGGCCGCCGGTGGGCTGGCCCTTGCAGTACCGCGTGACCGGGCCCGATGCGAACGTGGTGCGCAGGTACGCGCTCGAAGTGGCCGACATCCTCGGCTCCGACGGCCGCGTGCGTCATGTCAACTACGACTGGATGGAGCCCGCGCGCCAGGTCCGGGTCCACATCAACCAGGACGAGGCGCGGCAACTGGGCGTGAGCACGCGCACGCTGGCGGGCATCCTGAACGCGGCGGTCACGGGGTCGCCGGTGACCCAGGTCCGCGACGACATCTACCTCGTCAACGTCGTGGCGCGCGCCACCGACGAACAGCGCGTGTCCTTCCAGACGCTGAGTTCGCTGCAGGTGCCCACGCCCACCGGGCGCATGGTGCCGCTGAGCCAGTTCGCGACCTTCACCGAGGAGCAGGAGCTGCCGCTCATCTGGCGGCGCAATCGCCTGCCGACGCTGACGGTGCGTGCGGACGTCACCCACGGCGTGCTGCCGGACGAGGTGGTCGAGAAGCTCGCACCGAGGATGGCCGAGTTCAATGCCAAGCTGCCCAAGGGCTACAAGGTCGAGACCGGTGGCCTGTTCGAGGAAAGCGCCGCGTCGAGCGCATCGGTCTACGCGGTCGTGCCGCTGATGATCGTGCTGATGCTGGTGAGCATGATGGTGCTGCTGGTGAGCTTCCGCCGGCTGGCCATGGTGGTCTGCATCATGCCGCTGGGGCTGATCGGCGTGGTGTTGACGCTGCTGCTGTTCAACCGGCCGCTGGGCTTCGTCGCGATCCTCGGCATCCTCGCGCTGATCGGCATGATCGCGAAGAACGCGGTGATCCTCATCGTGCAGATCGAGACCTATCGCGCCGAGGGTCAGAGCGTGGTCGATGCCGTCATGGCCTCGGGCACGTCGCGCATGCGCCCGATGATGCTGACCTCCATCTCGACGGTGCTGGGCCTGATACCGATCGCGCCGACGGTGTTCTGGGGCTCGATGGCCTTCGCCATCATGGGCGGCCTTCTGGTGGCGACCTTGCTGACGCTGGTGTTCCTGCCGACCGTGTACGTGGCGGTGTTCGGCAAGGAGAAGCCGCCGCCGCCCGACGAGGCGCCCTATCCCGTCACCGATCCGGCGTGAGGGGCAGGGGGTCTCCATGTCGAACACCCCATCACTGGCCGGCACCGCGCTGACGCGCGGCGTGATGTTCATGGTGCTCTGGCTTGTGCTGATGCCGAGTGCGGAGCCGGTCGATCTCGCGTTCGGACTCGTCGCCGCGGCCGGCGCGACCTGGACCAGCCTGCACCTGCTTCCGCGCGAAGCCGGGCATGTACGCTTCCGCGCGCTGCTCGGGTTCATTCCGCACTTCCTGTGGCAATCGGTGCTTGCCGGGGTCGACGTGGCCCGTCGCGCGTTTCATCCGCGCATGCCGATGAATCCGGGATTCGTCTCGTGTCCGGTGGGTTTTCCGCCGGGGCTGGCGCGCAACGAGTTCGCCTCGATCATGAGCCTGCTGCCCGGCTCGGTGCCGGTCGGGGAGACCGAGGACACCATCGTGTTCCACAGCCTCGACGTCACCGAGCCCCTGGCCCAGCACATGGCCGAGGAAGAACAGTTGCTGGCCAAGGCGCTGGTCGCGGGCGAAGGCCATGAATAGCTTCCTGATCGGTGCCACCGCCTTCGTGCTCGCGATGGTCGCGCTGGGCCTGATCGGCGTGTTGCGCGGGCCGGGCAACGTCGACCGCATGATGGCCGTGCAGCTCTTCGGCACCGGGGGCATCGCGGCGCTGCTGCTGGCGGGCGCCGCGATCGACATGGACGCCGTCATCGACGTGGTGCTGACGCTGTCGATCCTTGCCGCCTTCGCGGCCATCGCCTTCGTGAAGGCCGGGGCCGCGTCGGTGCAGGACGAGGCCGGGAGCGACGGATGATGACGAACCTGCTTGCCGACATCTTCACCGTCGTCGCCATCTGCGCGGGTGCCTTCTTCTTTCTCGCCGGCAGCGTGGGGCTGCTGCGCTTTCCCGATACCTTCACGCGGCTGCATGCGCTGACGAAGGCCGACAACCTCGGGCTGGGACTGGTGGTGATCGGTCTGCTCCCGCAGGTCGACAGCCTGTCGACCGCTTGCAAGCTGGTGCTGATCTGGCTGCTCGTGCTCCTGGGGTCGGCGACCGTGTCCCAGCTCATTGCGCGCGCGGTGCGTCGCGAGGGGCCGAAAGCATGAACCTCACGCTGAACATTGCGCTGGCGCTGTTGTTCCTGGGGCTCGCGACCTGGACCGTCTTTGCGCGCGACACTTTCGCGTCGGTCGCCGGGTTCATCCCCTATGGCTTGATGCTCACTCTCGTGTGGCTGCAGTTGTCGGCGATCGACGTCGCGATGACCGAAGCGGCCATTGGCGCGGGTCTGACCGGGGCATTGCTGGTCGGCGCCGCGTCGCGGCTGCGCAGGACCGAGGCCGCGGTCCGTGCCGACCGTCCGGGGCTTTTCACGCGGCTATTGGCCGCCGTCGCCGCGATGGCCGTGGCGGCAGTGATCGCCTTCTGCGTGCTCGCGCTGCCCGATCCCGCGCCCACGCTCGCACCCCAGGTGGCCGCCAACATCGCTTCGACCGGCGTCGGCAACCCGATCACGGCGGTGCTGCTCTCGTTCCGCGCGATGGACACGCTGCTCGAAGCGGTCGTGCTGCTGTTCGCGCTGGTCGGCGTGTGGTCGCTGGCGCCCGATCGCGCCTGGGGAGGGCGTCCGGGGGCGGGGCAGCCGGTCGATCCCAACGGCATCCTCGCGTACTTCGCGCGCGTGCTGCCGCCCATCGGCATCGTGGTCGCCATCTACATCCTGTGGGTCGGTGCCGATCACCCCGGCGGCAAGTTCCAGGGCGCGACGATCCTCGCCGCGATGTGGCTGCTGGTCATGATGGCCGGCCTGGCCGATGCACCGCCGGTGAGCCGCACCTGGCTGCGCACCGTGCTCGTGGGCGGTCCGGCGGTGTTCATTGCCGTCGGCTTCACCGGCGCTGCCATCGCGGGCGCGTTCCTCGGCTATCCGGAGGGCTTCGCCAAGCCGCTGATCGTCGTCATCGAAGCGGCGCTGATGCCCTCGCTCGCGGTGACCCTGGCCCTGCTGCTGGCCGGCGCGCCGCAACGGAGTGCGCCGCCATGACCCCGACGACCCTCTTCGGGCTGTGCGCCGCGGTGCTGGTCGGCCTCGGGCTGTACGGCCTCATCGTCAACCCGCAGCCCTTGCGCAAGATCCTCGCGTTCAACCTGATCGGCAACGGCATCTTCATCGTGTGCGCAGTGATCGCGCGGCGGGGCGCGGCCGCCGGGATGAGCGGCGACCCCGTGCCGCAGGCGCTGCTGATCACCGCCATCGTCGTGGCCTTCGCCGCTTCCGCGCTTGCCGTCGCGCTGCTGTTGCGGCTGTTCGAGGAAGCCGGTTCCGCGACCTTGTCCGGCGTCCTGCCACCCAAGGCGAAAGCTGCCGATGGAGAGGTCTAGGTGCCGCTCTCCGCGTCGATGGACCTGACGACACCCGGCGGCCTCCTGCTCGTGCTGGCGGTGCTGGTGCCGTTCATGGGCGTGCTCGTCGGACTCGTGATGGGCGGGCGCCATGCGCAGCGCGTCGCGATGATCACGCTGCTGCTCGGGCTCGGCATCGCTTTCGCCATTGCGCGGGCGCTGGTGCGGCATGGCGATGCGCTCGTCTACCTGCTTGGTGGCTGGACACCGCCCCTCGGCGTCGCGCTGCGGGCCGACGGGCTCTCCGTCGTGATGCTCGTCGCCGTCGCCGTGGTGGTCAGCGTGATCGGCGTGTATGCGTGCGGCGATTTCGGCACGCCGAAGGGCATGCGCGAGGCGCGGGCGCCTTTCACGTTCTGGCTGCTGCTGCTGGCGGTATGGGGATCGCTCAACCTCGTGTTCGTGAGCGGCGATGTGTTCACCCTGTACGTCGCGCTCGAACTCCTCACCTTCGCGGGCGTGCCCCTGGTCAGCCTCGACGGCCGCGGCGAGACGCTGCAGGCGGCGCTGCGATATCTGGTGTACGCGCTGCTGGGGTCGATGTTCTACCTGCTGGGCGCCTTCCTGCTGTATGGCGCGTACGGCACGCTCGACATCGGATTGCTGGCCGCGAATGTCCGCCCCGAGCCGGTGACATGGGCCGCGGCAGCGTTGATGACGGCCGGGCTGCTTGCCAAGACCGCGTTGTTCCCGTTGCACCTGTGGCTGCCGCCCGCGCATGCCGGTGCGCCGGCCGCGGCGAGCGCGTTGCTTTCCGCACTGGTCATCAAGGGCGCGTGGTTCCTGGTGGTGCGCCTGTGGCTCGACGTGTTCGCCAACGTCGTGACCTGGCCCTCGGCGCAACTGCTGGCGGCGCTCGGCGCGGCGGCGATCCTCGTCGGCAATGTCGTCGCGCTGCGGCAGGTGCGCCTCAAGCTGCTGATCGCCTATTCGACGGTCGCGCAGATCGGCTATCTCTTCCTGATGTTCCCGCTGGTCTTCGGCATGGACGCCGCGCAACTGGACAGCGCGTCGACCGTCAGCGGCGGAATTCTGCAGGCCATCTCGCACGCGACGGCGAAGGCCGCGATGTTCATGGCGGCAGGCCTCATCTATTCGACCCTTGGGCACGATCGCGTGGCGGACCTGCGCGGCGTGGGTCGGGCATTGCCGATGACGATGGTCGCGTTCGCGCTCGGCGGCGCATCGCTGATCGGCCTGCCGCCTTCCGGCGGCTTTCTCGCGAAGTGGTTGTTGCTGACGGCCGCGATCGCGACGGCGCAATGGTGGTGGGTGCTGGTGATGCTCGCCGGCGGACTGCTGACGAGCGCCTATGTGTTCATGGTGGTGGTCCGCGCGATGACACCCGCGGACCCCGGCTGGACGCCGAAGGCGAATGTCCCGCGCTACCAGCAGGTGGCCGTTTTGGCGCTGGCCCTGTGCTCTTTCCTGCTCGGCCTGGCCGCGCTGAGTCCGATCGACATGACACAGATCGGACGCTCCTACATTCCACTGGCGGGGGCGCGATGATCATCGGATCGGCCAGCCTGCTCCTGATCATGCTCGGCGCCGCGGGGCTGCTGGCTGCGGCCCTGCTCATTCCGCTGCTGATGCTGCTGGCCTGCATGTTCCGGACGTTGCGCCGCCCGATGTCGAGCCTCTTCGTCATCGCGCCGCTGCCCGCCCTCGCGGCCGCGCTCTTCGCAGGCAGCGACTCGGCGCTGATCCTCGGCAATGCGCGCTATGCGCTGACGCTCGCGCTCGATGCGCCGGGCGCGATGCTGCTCGGCGTGGCGTCGCTGTTGTGGAGCCTCGCGGGCCTCTACGCCGCGCGCTACGTGCGCGACCGGCCGGATGCCGATGGCTTCATCGTGTGCTGGCTCATGACCTTGACCGGCAGCATCGGCGTGTTTCTCGCGGCGGACATGGTCGGCTTCTATTTCCTGCTCGCCGTGCTGAGCGTCGGCGCGAGCGGGCTCGTCCTGCAGGGAGAAGGGCCCGAGGCGTGGCGCGCAAGCGCTCTCTACCTGGGCCTGGCGTTGCTGGCCGAGGCGTTCCTGCTGGCGGGCCTCATCCTGCTGGCGCAGGCGACACCGGATGGCAGCCTGCTGATCCGCGATGCCGCGGCCGCACTGCCGACGTCCCCCACGCGCGATCTCACGCTGGTGCTGTTGCTCATCGGGCTCGGGATGAAGGCGGGGCTGGTGCCCCTGCATTTCTGGATGCCGCTCGCGTACGGCGCCGCGCCGATTCCGGCGGCAGCGGTGATGAGCGGCGCCGTGGTCAAGGCCAGCGTCATTGCGCTGATCCGCTTCTTGCCGTTCGATGCGGCCCTGCCCGATTTCGGTCTGCCGCTCGCGGCCATCGGCATGTTCGGTGCGCTCTATGGCGTTGCGATCGGCATCACCCAGTCGCGACCCCAGGTGGTGCTGGCGTACTCCAGCGTGAGCCAGATGGGCTTCGTCGTCGCGGTGATCGGCATGGGCCTGGCCGCGGGCGATGCCACGACCGCCATCGCCGCGGCCTTCTATGCGGCGCACCACCTGCTGGTGAAGGGGGCGTTGTTCCTGGCGGTCGGCGTGATCATGCTCACGGGCCGGCGCCGCCTGTGGCCGATGCTCCTTCCCGCAGCGTTCATCGGGCTGGGGCTGGCGGGCCTGCCGCTGACGGGCGGGGCGCTGACGAAGTACGCGGCGAAGGACATCCTGGGCGATGGGCTGGCCGGCACCATCGCGGTCGTGTCGTCGGTGGCTTCATCGCTGCTGATGGTCCACTTCCTCCGTCGACTGATGGCGCAGACGGCCCCGGACCCCGATGCACGCGCGCCCGTGCCGCTCATCGTCTCGTGGCTTGGGATGGCGGTGGCATCGGTGCTGGTGCCGTGGGCGTTCTGGCTTGCCTTGTCGGCCGATGCCTTGCCCAAGGCACTGGCGCCGGCCGCGCTCTGGTCGGAGCTGTGGCCGGTGCTGGCCGGCTCCGTGCTCGCCGTCCTGCTGGACCGCGGCGCTCGCCTTCTGCCGCGCATTCCGGCGGGCGATCTCGGCATCGCCCTGGGCCATCTGAAATGGATGTGCGGCGGGACCGGCTCGGCCTTCGAGCGCACGGACACCTTTTTGCGACGGTGGCCGGTGGCCAGCATCGCGTTGCTGGCAGTGTCATTGCTGTTCGGCTGGGCGTTGCTGGCCTGACATGGCCACCATCGCAACTTCAGCGAGGAAAACGCTATGAGATCTCTCACCGTCGCAGCGCTGGTCGCCGCCGCCTTCTCCTTCACCGCCTGCACCGTCGGACCGAACTACGTCCGCCCCGAGGTGCAGGCGCCGACCGCCTGGCGCATCGACTATCCCAAGGCCGCAGAGGTCGCGAACACGAAGTGGTGGGAACAGTTCGGCGATCCGGTGCTGAACGAGCTGATCGAGTCGGCGCTTCGCGAGAACCTCGACGTGCGCGTGGCGGCGGCGAGGATCGACCAGTTCATCGGCACGCTGGGTGTCGTCGGGTCGCAGGCCTATCCGCAACTCGGCTACAGCGGCGGTGCGAGCCGGACCCGTGCGAGCCGCGAGGGGCAGCCGCCGATTCCCGATCCCGCCAGCCCCTATTTCACGCTGTACCAGGCGGCCCTCGGCGCCACCTGGCAGATCGATCTCTTCGGTCGTGTACGGCGCCAGAGCGAAGCTGCGCAGGCCCAGGTCTATGCGAGCGAGCAGGCGCAGCGCGGTGTCGTGCTCACGCTGGTAGCGGGCGTGGCGACCAGCTACCTTGCACTGCGCGGTGTCGACCGCCAGCGCGAGATCGCCGTCGGTACTGCAGCAAACTTCGGCGAGACGGCGCGGATCTTCGACCTGCGCTTCAAGTCGGGCCTCGTCTCGAAGACGGAAGTCAGCCAGATCCGCTCGCAGTACCAGCAGGCGCAGACCGCCATTCCGGCGATCGAGCAGCAGATCGCGGCGGTCGAGAACCGGATCTCCATCCTGCTCGGACGGAACCCGGGCCCGATCCCGCGCGGCAAGAGCATCGAGCAGCTCGCGGCGCCGCTGATCCCCGCCGACCTGCCTTCGGCACTGCTGGGCCGGCGGCCGGACATCCTGCAGGCCGAGCAGAACCTCGTGGCCGCCAATGCCAGCATCGGTGCCGCCCGCGCGCTCTACTACCCGAGCATCTCGCTGACCGGCGCCTTCGGCTCGACCAGCACCGCGGCCGGCAACTTCCTGTCGGGGCCGGCCACCGCGTGGCAGGTGGCCGCGGGCCTGACGGGGCCGATCTTCACTGCCGGCGCGATCGAAGGCCAGGTGAAGTCGGCCGAGGCGCAGAAGGAGCAGGCGCAGCTCGTCTACCAGCAGACCGTCCTGAACGCGTTCCGCGACACGAACGATGCGCTCACCGGGTCGCAGAAGACCATCGAGGGCGTCGCATTCCAGCGCGAGCGCGTGCGGGCCCTGCGCGAATTCGCCCGGCTGTCGCGCCTGAAGTTCGAGAGCGGCCTGATCGGCTACCTCGAAGTGCTGGTGGCCGAGACCGAACTCTTCTCGGCCGAGCTCGCGTCGGTCGCGTTGACGACCGACCGCTACACGCAGGTCGTGAATGTCTACCAGGCCATGGGCGGTGGCTGGGTGGACATCGCCGATTCGATCACGCCGCGCCCGGTCGCCTTCATCGCGGAGTGACGCGCGGCGCGTAGCCGTGCCCCGCCCCTACCGGCGCGGCTCAAGTTTCCGGAAACCCCGCCGATATACCTATCGCGTGCATGCAACTCGTCGTGTCGGACGAGCCTGCCCCGTGAGGAGTGAGTGTGAGATTCGGAAACAGCCGTGGCGGCATTCGAACGGGGAGCCCGGCATGAGCTTGGGTGGCTATGGCATCGATGCCATCAAGGTGCTCGCCGTGGCGGGACCGATGGCCGGCCTGGTGGCGGTGGCCCAGGTGCGCTCATCGCGTCGCAGGAAGGCGGCGCTCAAGGTCGAGGCTGCGCTGCGCACAGCGCGAAGCGTGTACGTGGATGTGCCCGGCACCTCCGCATGCGTGCGTTTCGACCTCACCCCGCAGTTGCTCGGCTGGATGGCGGCCGCACTCAGCGGTGCGCTGCATGGCATGGAGACGCCCGACGCGGTGATGCTGGCCTTCGACGTCGATGCCTCGTGGAAGGGCATCGGCTCGCCGGACACCGACGGAGATTCGATCTTCCCGAGCCAGCTGATCGCGACGCGCGAGTTCTTCATGGTCCGCTCGGTCGACCCGTGGTGCGACAGCGCCCGGATTTCGCTGCGCACCATGCTCGACGCGCACCGCAGCCTGCCAGAGGGCGAACCGCTCTTCTGCGCGACGGATGGGTCGATCCAGCTCACGCCGCCGCGGCGGATGCGGGCGCCGTCCATGCCGGTGCCGCGGCAGTTCTACTGGGTGCGCGCCGAGGCATCGGCGGCCGAAACGAGGCGCAACCCCACATAGCCCCACGCGCGAATCCGGTCAGAAAAGGGCGCTAGGATCGCCGGAACCTTCCCTCCATCCCTGTATTTCAAGGATCTCGCATGACCAGCCCCAGCTACCCCGACACCCGACTCCTGATCGACGGCGAATGGTCCGACGCCATCAGCGGCAAGACGCTGAACGTGATCAATCCCGCGACCGGCAAGGCGATCGGCAAGGTTGCCCACGCCGGCATCCCCGACCTGGATCGGGCGCTCGATGCGGCGCAGCGCGGCTTCGAAGCCTGGCGCAAGATCCCGGCCAACGAGCGCGCGGCGACCATGCGCAAGGCCGCCGCCCTGCTGCGTGAACGCGCCGCCGACATCGGCCGCATCCTCACGCAGGAGCAGGGCAAGCCCTTCGTCGAAGCCCGCGGCGAAGTGCTGGCCGGCGCCGACATCATCGAATGGTTCGCCGACGAGGGCCGCCGCGTCTACGGTCGGATCGTGCCCTCGCGCAACCTGTCGGCGCAGCAACTCGTCATGAAGGAGCCGGTGGGCCCCGTGGCGGCCTTCACGCCATGGAACTTCCCGATCAACCAGATCGTGCGCAAGCTCGGTGCCGCGCTGGCCAGCGGCTGCTCGTTCCTGGTCAAGGCGCCCGAAGAAACCCCCGCATCGCCCGCCGCGCTGCTGCAGGCCTTCGTCGATGCCGGCGTGCCGAAGGGCACCGTCGGCCTGGTGTTCGGCGACCCGGCCGAAATCTCCAGCTACCTCATTCCGCATCCGATCATCCGCAAGGTGACGTTCACCGGTTCCACGCCGGTGGGCAAGCAGCTCGCCGCACTGGCCGGCGCGCACATGAAGCGCGCGACCATGGAACTCGGCGGCCATGCCCCCGTGATCGTCGCTGCCGACGCCGATGTCGCCCTGGCCGCCAAGGCGGCGGGTGGCGCGAAATTCCGCAACGCGGGCCAGGTCTGCATCTCGCCCACGCGCTTCCTCGTGCACAACAGCATCCGTGACGAGTTCGCCCGCGCCCTGGTCAAGCACGCCGAAGGCCTGAAGCTCGGTGACGGCCTCGCGGAAGGCACGACGCTCGGCCCGCTGGCCAATTCGCGGCGCCTCACGGCGATGGCCAAGGTGCTCGACGATGCGCGTGCGACCGGGGCCAAGGTCGCCACCGGCGGCGAGCGCGTCGGAACCGACGGCAACTTCTTCGCGCCCACGGTGCTCACCGATGTCTCGCTGGAAGCCGACGTGTTCAACAACGAACCCTTCGGCCCGATCGCGGCCATCCGCGGCTTCGACACGCTCGAGGAAGCGATCAAGGAATCGAACCGCCTGCCGTTCGGCCTCGCGGGCTACGCCTTCACCCAGTCGATCAAGAACGCCCACATCCTGTCGCAGCAGATGGAAGTCGGCATGCTGTGGATCAACCAGCCCGCCGCCCCTTCGCCGGAAATGCCCTTCGGCGGGGTGAAGGATTCGGGCTACGGCTCGGAAGGCGGACCTGAGGCCATGGAGGCCTACCTGGTCACCAAGGCCGTGTCGATCATGGCGGTCTGAGGGCCCGAGGGCACCAGGGCCCTCAATCCCACCGGACCCGCACGCCCAGGCTGCCCTGCACCGACGAACGGACCCGGGCATTGCCCGAGACGTCGAAGATGTGCCCGACTTCGCCGTAGAGGCTGGTCGTCGAGTTCAGCGCCAGCGTCATGCCCGCGGCCACCTCGGCCGAGGTGTGGCCGGTGCCGGTGGGGATCTCGGTGACCGCCGCCGGCGTGACGAAGCGCGCGACGTCGGTGCCGGAGCCCGCGTAGTACAGGTTGACGCGTCCATAGGGCTGCAGGCGTCCCACGCCCGTCATCATGTCGCCCTTGACGCGCACGCCGAGCCGGCCGATCAAGCCGGCATCGGTCTGCTGCTGCACCAGCGCGCCGCCAAGCTGCAGGTCGTCGAAGGTGCTCTTCTGGTAGCCCAGTTGCGCCTGCGGCTCGATAGTCCAGCCCTCGGCGATGGCGAAGGGCCGTCCCACTTCGATCGAGGCCGTCAGGCTGCTGCCCTTGCCCGAGACCTGGGGGTTGAGGTCGGGGCGCAGTTCGTAGCGGTGGCTGCCGCCTTGCAGCACGATGTCGGCATAGCACCCGTTCGCGTCAGTCCAGGTCGCATAGCCGCCCAGGTAACGCGACTTCAGGCGGTTGGAGCCGACGGGCCCGATCTCGCCATGGGCGTTGCCCGTGACGTCCACGCCGCCCTCGAGGTAGCCGGCGTACAGCCCGGCGCGCCACGACGAGTCCGACCACAAGTCCATGCCAGCCTGGAATCCGCTCAGGGAACCGCTGCTCTGGGACTGGGCAATGCCTTGCTGGCGGATATCCACGTCGGTGTAGATGGCACGGCCCCACGCGCGCCGGTCGAGTTGGTTGGGCGTGACGCCGCTCGCGGCCCTTGTCGCGTCGTCATCGCCCATGCGGAGGTGCAGATTGCCGAGCATGGCCGCGTCGCCCTGGCGCGACTGGGAAGCGAGTGCCGAAACCATCGGGACCTCGGCACGGTAGGTGGGAACGACCACGGGAGGTTGTGGTGGCGGTGCCACTTCGCCCACCGGTGGGGTGGTCGGTGGGACTGTCGGCGGCGCCGGCGGCGCGACAACGTTGGTGGTCGAGCGCAGATACCAGTTCTCCCCGGCCCCATTGGCATCGGCGGCGTAGAGACGGTATTCATAGGCGCCGACGTCGATGTGCGGCGCCGCCATCACGGCGCTTCCGTTTGCTATGCCGGGGAGAGTCGCGCCGCCGCCAAGCGCGAAGGCGTCCTTGGTCGTCTGCGCGGTCGTGGTGGCGCCGTTGCGCGCGCTGATCACCTCGATGCCGTTGCCGGCCGTGAGTGCGCCCAGGCCGGCGATATTGGTGATCTGCACCTTGGTCGTGCCGCTGGCGCTGGCGCCCGGGCCATCGAGCACGAGTCGATCGCTCGCGCTGGCACTGTCCCCGAGCGCCGTGCCCATCAGCAGCGTGCCGCCGCGGCCGACATAGGGACCGGTCACCGTGAAAGTCCGGCCCGGCGTGCTGCTGAGCAGTTTGACGGTTCCGGCGTTGTCCAGGCTTGCGACGGCCTGGTCGAGCCCGGAGGAGTCGATCGTGCCACTCGTCCCCACGATGTAGGCCGAATTGGGACTCAAGGCGTTGGCGAGGCCGGTCTTGAGGGTGCCCGCCAGGACAGTGGTCGGTCCGCTGTAGGTGCTGGGGCCTGTGAGCGTCAGTGAAGCGGCGCCAGTCTTGATCAACTGTCCGTCGCCGCTGATCGGGCCGCTGAACAGAGTGTCCGTGGTGTTGTTGGCTGTCAGCGCGGCTGTGCCAAGCGTCACCTTGCCTGCGCCGGACAGGTTGTTGGCAATCTGGTCGAAGTTGTTCAGGTCCAGCGTGGCGCCGCTGGCGATGGCGACCGCGCTGCTGTTCGCGAATGCGTTGGCGACGCCGCCCTGCAAGGTGCCGGCGTTGATCTGGGTGGGCCCTGTGTAGGTGTTGACGCCTGTGAAAGTCAGGGTGCCCGTGCCGATCTGCCCGACCGTGCCCGAACCGCTGATCACACCGGGGTAGACCAGGTCGTCGCTGTGATGGAAGAGCAGTGTGCCGCCGTTGTTGGCGATCGGCCCCGTGATGCTGCCGCCGGTGCCCGCTCCGCCGTCGCCGACCTCCAGCGTTCCACCGGTAAGGGCGACACCATTGGGGAAGGGTGTCGGCCCCGTCAAGGTGGTGCGTGGCGCGCTCAGCGACATCGTGCGCCCACCGAAGGTTGCTCCTGCACCGAGGATCAGGTGATTTTCGTAGTTCCCCGACATGATGATGCCGTCACCCCCGGCGCCAAGAAGTGCGCCGGAGATTTCAAGCGTCACCGGGCCGGTGGCCGTGGAAGGGTTCTCGATGGTGCTGCCGGCCGCCAGCGATGCGCCGCTCGCGAGGCGAAGCGTTCCTTCGAGAAGCTGCCAGTTCTGGGCCTGGGCGGCGCTGTTCGTTCCGGTCAACGTCCAGGTGCCAGACTCTCGCTTTTCGAAGGTCTCGAAGGCACGGTACTGCTGCGTCGGCCCGACCGATCCGACGTCGAAGGTCCCGGCCCCCGTGCCGCCCAGGACCAGCGTGTCTGTCCCTCCGCCCGCATCGACATAGCCGGTGATGACCGAGGTCGGCTCCAGGATGAGTGTGTCCGCGGCACCTCCGAAACTGATCACCCCCTGGGCGGCGCCGCCGGCCCCCGAGATCGTCCCGCTGTTCCGAACGGTGGAAGCCCCGGTGTTTGCGATCGCAAAGCCGCTCGCATCGCGGGTCTGGATGGTGCCCCGGTTCGTGAGATTCAGATCGCCTGCTGCGGTGATGGCCCGGCCGAACGCGGAGATGAGGCCCGTGGACTGGTTGTCGATCGTGGTCGCGCCTCCTCCCGTGACATTGATGGCCGCGCTCGCGTCGTCATTGATGGTCCCCGTGTTCACGAGGTGAAGGGTGATTCCGGCGGTCACCGCTTCGATCGCGTTCGATCCGGCACTTGTGGAACCGGCGCTGATGGTGCCGTTGTTGGTGATGGAATAGCTTCCGGCAGCGCGGAGCCCGACCAGGTCGTAGCCGGTGGCGCTTGCGTTCGCGAGCGAACCGTTGTTCGTCAGGGACCAGCCGTCAGCGGTGACGGCAACGAAACTGCTGGTCGTGTTCCCGGCAGGGGCTTGGTCGCCATTGAACTCGGCGCCTGAATTGATGACCAGGGATGTGTTGGCTCCGCTGAAAATCGTCCATCCGGTGAAAGTGGCCGGGCTCAGGATGCTGAGCGTGCTGCCAGGCGTGCTCACCGTGCATCCGTCCGAAACACTGCTGCCGATCGTTCCGCCGGACGCCGAGCATTGAGCGAAAGCGTGCGGTATTAATGCAAACGAAAGCACCGCACTGAAGATGCCGCCAGCGACGGTTCGGCCCGAGGAGCGCAGGCTGCTGCGCTTGCCGCGTGCCGCAACGCATTCGCTCACTGCGATGCAGGTCCCGGAAAGTTCATCCCAGACCGACTTGTAAATCCGGTTCATTGCGTGCCTCTTGGAGTTGGAACGGCACGCAGTTTCTGAACGCGGCCACCGGCTCGCAACTCCGCCGATTAAGGCGCGACGCCTTGATCGACGAGGTGGACACCGGCCGCCGCGGTGATAGGAAAACCGCCTTTGCTAGCCAGGTGAGTGAGACCGCGTGACAATGCCCAGCATCATGAATCACACGACGATTCGACGGGCATTGCTCTGGGTGTGGTTGCTTCTGCTACCGGCCATCGCGCTGGCGCAGACGCAACTCGGCAGCGCCGCGGCGATGCATGCCAAGCACGACGCGGTGAAGAGCCAGCTCGAGCAGAACGTGTTCGGCCGCCCGCTGGCGCTCGAATCGACCGAAGCTTCGGGCCAGCTCAGCGGCAACATCTTCGCGGTGGTGAGCTACCCCTTTGATCAGGTGAGCAGCGCCCTGGGCACGCCGGCCGGCTGGTGCGAAGTGCTGATGCTGCACCTCAACACCAAGCATTGCGCTGTGCGCGAATCGGGTGGCGCCAAGACGGTGGCCGTCGCGGTCGGCCGCAAGTTCGACCAGCCGCTGTCGGAGGCGCAGAAGGTCGATTTCGTGTGGCAGCCAGCCACCGTGTCGCCGGACTATTTCAGCGCACGCCTGAGTGCGGACAAGGGGCCGCTGTCCACCCGCGACTACCGCATCGAACTCGAGGCGACGCCACTGGACGGCGGCAAGACCTTCATCCATCTCGGCTACAGCTATGCGTACGGGACCGCCGCGCGGATCGCCATGCAGGGCTACCTGTCGACCATCGGCAGCGACAAGGTCGGCTTCACCTCGACGGGCACCAGTGCATCCGGCGAGAAGGACTACGTGGGCGGGGTGCGGGGCGTCGTCGAGCGCAACACCATGCGCTACTACCTCGCGATCGATGCCTACCTGGGCGCGCCCGACCCTAAGCAGCTCCCCGCGCGTCTCGCGACCTGGTTCGACAGCACCGAGCGCTATGCGCGCCAATTGCACGAGGTAGACCGGAATGACTACCTCACCATGAAGCGCAACGAATACAAGCGCCTGACGAGTGGAGGCTCCTAGGAAAGCACCCTTGCGTTCCAAATCGATACACATGTATCCTTGTGTGTCTGAAAAGGACGGTGCCCCATGGATCTTGATTTCCACCTGCACAAGGTACAGGCCCTGAGCCCCAAGGCCGCGAAGATCGCATTGCGCATGCTGGACCGCGACCCGCGCGTCCCCACCGAGTGGGTGATGTCGCTGCGGCCGGCCCTGGTGGACCGAAGTAGCGACTCCGCCTCCTTCGGCGGCACCGACTGGATGACCATCGCCGCCATCGAGCGGCCCGGCATCCGGCGCTTCACCGAACATTTCGAGAGTCGCGAGCAGCGTCACGCGCGCCTGTGGGTGCTCAGCCTTCGCACGGCCGCCAAGAAGCACGACCACGCCGACCCCGACGCGAGCATCTACGGCGCGCTATAGCGCCATCAGTCGCAGTCGTACGAACTCGCCGCGAGCGGGTCCGTGCCGGTGAAGACCGGCTTCTTCGGGTACATGCAGATTGGCCGTGTGGCCTCAACGGGGCTGGCCGGCGATTTTTGGGACACGATGTCGATCCGGCTCGGCGGCTGGCCCTCTTCGACCCAGGTCGTCAACGCCACGTAGAACTGGTCGATGGTCGGCATCGGAATCGTCGCGGCCGCGTTGGTCGTGCCGTTGGCAAAACCGTGCGCCATGCCCGGGACGAGGAAGAGCCGGTAGAAGTTGCCGACCACCTGCTCCCCGCCCATCTTCGCCGTCAGCCGGCTGTAGTAGTTGAGCGTGCCTTGCGGCGGGATGAGCGTGTCGGCCAGCCCGTGGTAGACGAGCATCTTGCCGCCGCGCGCCGCGAACGGCCCCAGGTCGCTGTTGTCCGTGTTGATGTTGGCGAAGGACGCTTGTAGCGACACGCCCTTGTCGAACGCGTTGGACAGGTCGAGGTACGACAAGGTCTTCCAGCGATCCGTGCCGCTGCCGGTGGCGTTGTAGAAACCGGGCGTTGCGATGCCTGGGCTCTGGAGCTCCAGCGCCACCATGTCGCTCGCGATGGTGAAGGGCGATGGCCCGCCGAGGGCGCCGATGTTGGTGCCCCGCGTCAGGCCGTACCAGCGCTGCGTGCCTTGCGGTTCGAGCGCCGTTCCGTTGTCGGTCGAAGGCGAGGGCACCGAGCCGTCGGCCGTCTGCCCGTACCAGATCTTGTTCATCGCCACGGCCTGGGCCTGTGTCACGCAGTCGCCCGCGGGCGCGTTGCCGCCGCTCGATGCGCAGAGCACGTTCAGGTCATGCGTCGGGTCATAGCGGCAGGCCAGCGGGTCCGGGATGTAGCCGAGGTGCGCGTTGCCGACCGTGTCGCAGGCATTGATCGCGGCATTGCCCAGCGCCGCGATCTGCCCGGTGCTCAAGGGCACGCCGCCGAGGTCGCGCTGGTAGACGATCTGCGGATAGAGCTCCGAGGTGATGAACCTGGTCCAGTTGATGGCGGGCGCGCCGGCCAGGATGCCGTCGAAGTCGGCCGGGTTGGCCTGTGCCTCCATGTGGCCCTGTCGGCCGCCCGTCGAGAAGCCGTTCCAGTACGCGTGCCTGGCCGCCACGCCGTAGTAGGCCTGCGTCAGGGCCTTGGTCTTCACGGCCATCTCGTGGATGCCGCGTTGCGCGAAGTCGTTCCAGAGCACCGTGTTGATGGTGCCGTCCGGATTCATGGCGAAGGAGCCTCCGTTGATCGCGTTGGCATGGCCCGTGTCGGTGCTCGCGGAGACCGCGCCTTCGACCATCGCGGTCGTGGCCGGCGCGCCGGAGGTGCTGCCCGCGATGCCGGCGAGCGCCGTCAGTGAAGTCTGCACGCCGCCAGCCCAGCCGCCGCCGCCCTTCACATGGATGCGCTGGTTCCATTTGCTCTCGCTGGGCAGCCAGACCTCGATGCCGATGCCCTGCGAAGTGGATGGCGCATCCGCCGGGCCCGGGTTGCCTGGCCGGACCAGCAGTTTCACGACGCACACGTCGCTCGTGGCCATCGGCGTGCTAGCGGTTGGCGTGCCCGAGAGAACCAGCGGATCGCCGGCCTTGAAGGACTTGACGAGCAGGACCTGCGTCAACGCGTCCGGGGCGAAGCGTGTCTTCATCGTGTCGTCGCAGGTGAGCTTGGCCTGGGCGGGGAGGACCGGGAAGGCGCCGCCCCCGCCACCTCCGCCGCCGCCGCACGCCGCCAGTCCGCCCGCCAGGAAAAGACAAGCCAGCCGGCCCAATGCCCGTGCCCGGGATTCAACGCCGCAAGAGATGCGCATGGATGCTTTCTTGAGAATCTGGTCGGCGCCGGCAAGGTGCCTGGCGCCAGAGGCTTTTGCCTTTCCTGCGCTTTGCGAAACGTAGGAAATCGCCCAGCGGTGGTCCCTCCGCACACCTACACCCGGACATTCAGGTCACCACAGCGGCGTCCTTTTGATCCAGAATCGCCGCCCATGGGCGAACTGATTTCACGCAGTGTTCACGAAGCGAGGGCCCTCTGATGGGGGCGCTGCATCGTGCCGGCCGCAAGGCATTGGTGCTCCAGGGCGGCGGCGCGCTCGGGTCCTACCAGGCGGGCGTCTACGAAGCGCTGAGCCATCAGAAGGGCAAGCTGCAGTGGGTCGCCGGTGTGTCGATCGGGGCGATCAACTCGGCCCTGATCGCCGGCAATGCGCCTGAGAAGCGGGTCGAGCGGCTTCGCGAATTCTGGGAACTCGTCTCTTCCAGTCCATCGCAGCAGCTTCCGTCCTGGATGGCCGAGCGGGCGGTGCTCAACCAGTGGAGCGCAAACCTCGCCACCCTGTTCGGGATTCCCGGATTCTTCCAGCCGCGGGCGTCTCCCTCGTTGCTGATGGGCGGCGCGGCGCCGCTGCAGAGCTACTACGACACCGCGCCGCTCCGGCTGACGCTCGAGCGCCTGGTCGACTTCGACCGGATCAACGCGCGCGAGATGCGCTTCAGCGTCGGCGCCGTCAATGTGTGCAATGGCAATTCGGTCTACTTCGACAACATGGTGCAGAAGATCGGGCCCGAGCATGTCATGGCCAGCGGCGCGCTGCCGCCGGGCTTCGCACCGGTGGAGGTCGACGGCGAGTTCTACTGGGACGGCGGACTGGTGTCGAACACGCCGCTGCAATACGTGCTGGACAGCCATCCGCGCAGCGAGGCGCTGGTCGTCCTGCAGGTCGACCTGTTCAATGCGCAGGGATCGCTGCCGGCGACGCTGTCGGACGTGCTCGGCCGGCAGAAGGACATCACCTATTCGAGCCGCACCCGCATGAACACCGATGTGCTGGCGGCCAACATGAACCTGCAGCAGGCGATTTCGGACCTGCTCGCCAAGCTGCCGGCCGCCTTGCGCAAGGACGCGAGCGTGCAGGCGGTGCGCGAGCAGCTCTCGCACGAGCCGATCGACATCTTCCACCTGATCTACCGCGACAAACCCTATGAGCGCGAATCGAAGGACTACGAGTTCTCGCGTGCCACGGTCGACGAGCACTGGCAGGCCGGGGCACGCGATATGCAAGCCACGCTGGACCACCCCGAATCGCTGCGCAGCGATGCGCAGAACAACGGCGTGACCACCTACGACCTGAGCGACCCGGATGCCATCCAGGTCAAGCGGCCGCTGATTCAAGAAAGCCCGAAATGAACATTGAAGACGTCAAGCGCACCGCCTTCGCCATGCCGCTGACGAACCCGGCCTTTCCGCCCGGGCCTTACCGCTTCGTGCGGCGCGAGTTCCTTATCGTCACGTACCGCACCGACATGGACGCGCTGAAGTCCGTCGTGCCCGAGCCGCTCGAAGTGGTGGAGCCGCTGGTCAAGTACGAATTCATCCGCATGCCCGATTCGACCGGCTTCGGCGACTACACCGAATCCGGGCAGGTCATTCCGGTGCAGCTGCGCACCGAAAAGGGCGTGGAGCAGGGCGCCTACGTGCACGCCATGTACCTCGACGACCATCCGCCCATCGCCGGTGGTCGGGAGCTGTGGGGCTTTCCGAAGAAGCTGGCGTCACCCGTGCTCGACTACGAGACCGATGTCGTGGTCGGCACCCTCGACTACGGCAAGGTGCGCATCGCGAAGGCCACGATGGGCTTCAAGCACCGCACGCTCGAACACGCACCGATCCTTGCGGGCATCGCCCAACCCAACTTCCTGTTGAAGATCATTCCGCACGTCGACGGCACGGCCCGCATCTGCGAGCTGGTGCGCTATCACATGGTCGATGTCACGCTGCATGGGGCGTGGTCGGGGCCGGCATCGCTCGAACTGCATCCGCATGCACTGGCACCGGTGGCCGACCTGCCGGTGCGCAAGGTCGAATCGGCCGTGCACTACATCGCCGACATGACCCTCGCGCTCGGCACCGTCGAGTACGACTACCTCGCCTGAGCGCCGCGCCGGGTCTTGATCAGGCTGCTGCGGCTCTTCTGCACCTCCGCCAGCATCTTCAGTTGCTCGGCACAGTCGGCCGGTGCGGCGACCAGCACGAAGGGGCTGCGCCGCAGGGCCGTGATGGTCTTCTCGACTTCCACCGGATCGCGATGCTTCGAGACCAGTCCCGCGGCGACGGCCGCCTTCGACTGCCTGAAGAAGGCCTTCTCGTAGCCCGGCGTGCCGCATCGCGCGGCGATCACGCGGTAGTCGGCCTCCTGCTGTTCGCTGGACAGGACGGCGCCCATGCTTCCGGTCGACTGCGCTGCCGCCGTGAAAGGCAGCGTGACAGCCAATGCCGAGAAGATGGCTCCGATTTCGATGCGCGTTTTCATGTGTACCCCCTGAGTCATAACGCTTGTTGCGCGTTTCATCCTAAGGGGGCGCCCACGTGTTGTGCCATCTGCCATGTGAACTATTGCGGATCGGATGGGCCTTTCGAGACCCGGTGTCGCGTGCCCGCCATTGCCCCAAGGTGCAGGTGCATCTGCCCGTTGGGCCAATTTGCAGCTTTCACGACCTCCCCCCAAGATCGGTGCGTCGCCGAACCGGCCCCGGGTCTCCGTGCATGTACCAACCGCTGTATTCACCGTGGAGGACGCCATGTCCCTAGCGGAGCGCTGCATGCGGGTGGCGACGGCCGTGGCGTCGCTCGGCGCCTGCAGTGCATGGGCCCAGCAGAGCGATTCGGAACTGCAGAAGCAGCTCGTCAATCCGGTGGCCGACATCGTGACGCTGCCGTTCCAGTGGACGACCAACCTCGGCGCCGGCCCGTTCGACAAGCCGCAGCACACGCTCAACATCCAGCCGGTCTATCCCATCAAGCTCGACGGCGGCTGGTCGCTCATCAACCGGGCCATCGTCCCGCTGCTGTCGAACCCGGCCGTGCTGCCGGGGCAGGGCCGCACGAACGGCCTGGGCGACATCACGTACGAGGGCTTCATTGCGCCGCCGCCCGGGGAGAACGGCCTCATCTGGGGCGTGGGCCCGGCCCTGATCATGCCGACGGCGAGCAACGATCGGCTGGGCCAAGGCAAGTGGTCACTCGGTCCCGCCGTGGTCGGCCTCAAGGAATCCGGCGCCTGGAGCGTCGGTGCGCTGGTCACCCAGGTGTGGTCCTTCGCGGGCGACAGCGACCGGCCCAACGTCAGCGCCTTCTCGCTGCAGCCGATCGTCAGCTACCGGCTGGACGCGAAGCAATCGATCGGGTACATCGGCATCATCACGTCGGACTGGAACGAAAAACGATCGAGCCAGCGCTGGACAGTGCCGCTCGGCGTGTCATATTCGCTCCTGGTCAAGCCGGAGAGCTTCGTGCCGATGAACTTCGTGGCCGGCGCAGGCTACAACGTCGTCCGGCCGGACAATGCGGCGGATTGGTTCGTGCGCTTCCAGGTCAATTTCATTCTGCCGAAATGAGGAGCCCAACATGCGAGTCAGCGAGGGAATGAGGGGGGTGGCGGTCGCCGTGGCGATGCTGGCGGCGATTCCGGCGATGGCAAGGCCGCTGGACATCTACAACGGAATGCGCGACCTACCGATCACGCACTTCAAGCAGGCCGACATCGATCTGATGACCCAGACCGTCAATCGCGCGATGGACAGCGGCGCGGACGGCGTCACCGTCAAATGGGAAAGGCCCGGCACGTCCAACAGCGGCTCGATCACCCCCGCCAAGGATCCGCAGGGGCGTCCCGGATGCCGGATGGCGCGCATCGAGAACACCAGCGGCTCCCTCCAGAACACGGCCAACTACATCCTCTGCAGGAACCAGGACAAGCGCACCGCCAAGGCCACGCCCTGGAAGGTCGTGGGTCTTGCCAACTGAATCGAGGCCGCCATGAACCTGCGCTCGGTCCTGCTGTTGCGTGGCGCGTTCGGCGTGCTCTTCGCGCTGTACCTGCTGATCGCGCCGCCGGCGGCCCAGCCGGAGCAGCTGCTGAGCCGCAACGGCTACTTCGGGATCATCGATGGCGCCCTGGGCGTGACCCTGGCGTTCGCGCTGAACAAGTATCCGCCGGCCCGATGGCTCTTCGCCCTGGCGCTGGCCGATGCGCTGGTGCGCATCGTGGCCGGCGTCGTCGCCTTCGCCTATCCGAACCTGGAGGAGCGCATCGTGGGCGCCCTGGCGTTCTTCGGCACCCTCATCACCGTGTGCATTGCGCTGGGCATCGTGGGGCTGATCATCGTGATGATGAATCGCGGCGCCTCGCCGGCAGGGCCGCGCGAAGGGGCGACGGCCGCGGCCATCGCGAGCGCGTGCACGCTGGCCTTCGGCGTGGCCCTCATGTTCGGATTCTCGACCCTCGACGGTCGACGAATGCTCGTCGGGCTCTTCGCGCTGGCGTTGGGGCTGACGTTCCTCGTCACGGGCTTTCGCCTGAAACGCCCATGATTTCTTTCCCTGACCGATCCCATAACTTCGAAGGAGCGAACTCATCATGAGCCAATTTTTTTCACGCATCGTGGCCCTTGCCCTGGTCCTCGTGCTGGCGGCCTGCGCGGCGCCGCAATCCAGCAGCTCGATGGAGGTGCGGCAGGGCGTGATCGAACAGATCATGCCGGCGGACATCCAGAGCCCGTCGCACACGGGCGTGGGCGCGGTGGTCGGCGGCCTCGCCGGCCTGGGCATCGGCAGCCTGATCGGCGGCGGCACGGGACGCGACGTGGCGATGGTGCTGGGCACCGTCGGCGGTGCCGTTGCCGGCGGCGAAGTCGCGAAGCGCTACGACCGTCCGCAGCCCGGCCAGCAGATCATCGTCCGCACCAAGAGCGGCGTGCTCGTGACCGTGACCCAGCCGATCAACCCCGGCCTGCGTGTCGGGCAGCGCGTCTACATCGAAGGCGCCGGCGAGGGCGCGCGCGTCCTGCCGCAGTGATCGTGATCGACCGGGCGACGTGAGCTGAAGCACTTGGCCACGTTGCGCACGGTCCTCGGCGGCGTCCTGATCGCCGCCTGCCTGGCGGGCTGCTCCTCGGTGCGTCCATGGATGAACGCGCCGCTGGTCGCCGCCAACGCAAGCCCCGCGCCGATCGCGGCATCGCCCGATCCGAGCCTGGTCGTCGCGGTGACGCTCTCGGGCGGCGGTGCGAGGGCGGCCGCCTTCGGCTATGGCGTGCTCAGCGAACTGCACCGCACCAGCTTCCACTGGAACGGCCGGGACACCGACCTGCTGTCGTCCACGGACGTCATCACCGGCGTCTCGGGCGGCAGCATCCTCGCGGCCTACTACGCGGCCTTCGGCGCCAACAAGCTGCCGGATTTCGAGCGCGACTTCCTGCGCGAGAACTTCCAGGACAACCTCATCACGCAGACGCTGCGCCCGACCCATCTCTACAAGCTGACGTCGCCCTGGTACGGGCGCAGCAACATCCTCGCGGAGCGCCTCGACCAGCTCTACGAAGGCCGCACCTACGGCGACATCGAGGACAGCCCGCCACGCACCCAACTGATCATCGCGGCGACCGACATGTCGCTGGGCACCGCCTTCGAGTTCACGGCGGAGCAGTTCGCGTTGATCTGCTCCGACCTGCGCAGCGTGCCCCTGGCCTTCGCGGTGGCCGCATCGTCGGCGGTGCCGATCGTGCTGAGCCCGATCGGGCTGAAGAACTATGCGGCGGATTGCCGTGCCAAGGGCATCGTGCCGCCGGCGATGCTGGGCGAAGGCATGGACTACCGCGCGCGCATGTACCGGTCGCAGGCCAAGAGCTACCTCGACGCGAAGCGGCGCCCCTACATCCACCTGGTGGACGGCGGCCTCGCCGACAACCTCGGCGTGCGCCGGTTGCTCGATCGCGCGCTGGTCGGCGGCGGTCTCCGCAAGAGCCTGACCGAGGTGGGGCTGCCGCCGGGCAGCGTGCGCAAGCTGGTGCTGATCTCCGTCAATTCGGAGCGGGACCCCGCCGACAACATCGACGCGGAGGACAAGGTGCCCAGCCTCACCCAGGTCGGCGATGCGCTGCTCTTCGGCACCGGCTCGCGCGCGACCATCGAGACGCAGGAATACCTGGCCGACATCACGCACCAGTGGCGGGCGGACCTCAAGGCGCATCGCGGTGATGGCGTCGATGCCTTCGCCGCCGATGCGGAAATCCACGTGGTGACGGTCAACCTGCGCGATGCGCCGGAAGGCGAGACGCGCAGCCAGTTGCTCCAGACGCCGACGGCCTTCTCGATCAGTGGCTGGGAGGTCACGCAACTCATCGGAGCCGGCCGCGATGTGCTGCGGCGCTCGCCGGAGTTCCAGGCCCTTCTGAAGTCGCTGGGCGCCAAGGCGGACTGAGCCGCCCGTCCGGGCCTACATGAAGGGCAGGGTGAGACTCACCGACACGCCATTGCCCTTGGGCCGGTTCTTGGCCTCCACGTCGTACACCCATCGCGCCGAGAAGGCGGCCGGCTGGTTGCCGATCTTCCCGCTCCAGGTGAGGATGGGACCGAGGCCTATGGCCCGGCCCTTGAAGCCGTTGAGTTTGTCCGCCGTCGGGCCGGTGTCGTCCTGGATCTGCTCGATCCAGCCGCCGACCACGCCGAGATGCCACTGGGGTGCCACGGTCGTGGTCCACATCGCGTCGATGCGGAATACGGCCCCGTTCTTGTAGTCGGTGTCGTTGTTGCGCGTGTAGAAGTCGAAGGCCGCCAGCGCGGTGAACTCGCCGCCGTTCTTCAGCAGCATGGTGTAGGCGACTGTCGGCGAGAAGGTCCAGGTGTTCTGGCCGGCGTTGGCGAGGCGGTCCGGGTCGTACGAACCGGTCGGCGCATAGAAGGGGATCGAGAACGCGATGTGCTCGGTCTCGCTGAAGTGATAGCCCGCGATCAGCGGGTTGAACAGCATGTCGGCGAAGTGCGTGTTGCTGTCGCTGACCGTGACGCCGCGCAGGGGCCCGGCGATGCCGATCTCGGCCTTGGTGTACTGCACCGGCAGCCCGATGGCCGACGCGAAGTTCCAGCGGCCCGGCCCCGTGTTCCAGACGTAGGTGAGGTTCGCGATGTTGTACACCGCCGTCGCGTCCAGCCCGACGCCGAGGGTGCGGCCCAGCGACACCTGGCGCGAGGCGTCGAGGTCGCCGCTGAAGTAGATGCTGGCCAGTGACAACGCGAAGCCCGGCGTCGGCGGCACGATCCCGGCATCGGAATAGACCTGCTGGGCGGTGATGGGGCGTCCGATGCCGCCCTCGGTCGCTGCCGCACCGAAGGAGGCCATCATCATGGCCGGCCACAGGGCGTGCCGCAGCAAGGGCTTCGTCATTGTTCTTTCCTTCATGGGGACGGCGGGTCCTTTCGCACGATGCAGCGGAAGCCCAGGTGGCAGGTTGCGGTGTCGATCGGCTGCGCCATCCGGGCCGCGGGCCGATAGCGATGGCAGTAGTTGGGTGCGCACAGGTGGGAGCCGCCCTTCATCACCCGGCGCGGGATGCGGACGTCCGGCGTTCGCGGGTCGAAGCTGTCTTCGATCCTGGCTCCGCGCGGGTTGTCGAGCGTGCAGCATGCATGGGCGATCTTGCCGTGCTCCTGGTACCAGTCGGTGGTCCATTCCCAGACGTTGCCGGCCATGTCGTAGAGGCCGTACGCGTTGGGCGGGAACGAGCCGACCGGCGCGGTCCACTCGTAGCCGTCCTGCAGCAGGTTCTGCCAGGGAAATTCGCCCTGCCAGGTGTTGGCCATCATCTTGCCGCGGGGGCTGAACTCGTCGCCCCAGGTGTATTCGGCGCCCTCGAGGCCGCCGCGTGCGGCGTACTCCCATTCGGCTTCCGTCGGGAGTTCCTTGCCGGCCCACTTCGCATAGGCCTCGGCATCCTCGAAGGCGACGTGCACCACCGGATGTTTCCACAGCCCCTGCAGCGAACTGCCGGGTCCGCGCGGGTGACGCCAGTCGGCGCCGCGCTGGTAGGTCCACCAGTTGTAGGGATTGCCCATGTCCACCGGCCCCGGGGTCTTGCGGAACACGACGGAGGAGGGCGCGAGCAGCGCAGGGTCGGCGCCGGGATAGTCCTCCGCGCGCGCCGGACGCTCGGCCAGTGTGACGTGGCCGGTCGCCTCCACGAAGCGCTTGAACTCGGTGTTGGTCACCGTGTGCGTGTCGATCCAGAAACCCTTCACCGCCACCTTGTGGGTCGGAGCCTCTTCGGGATAGTGCTTGTCGGACCCCATCAGGAAATTGCCGTCGGGAATCCAGACCATGCCTTCGGTCCGCGTTGCGCTCTTCAGCTCAGTCGTCATGATGGATCGCCAGTCTCATTGAATCGATGATGGAGGCGTCAGTGTGCATTGCCCATCGGCCTTGCGGGCAACACCGCCTGCACTTTGGGGCAGGCGAGAGGGAAGCGAGGCGCCGACGAGCGGCGAACCTCGGGTCGACGCAATCCGGGTGGCCGGCCTGGGACCAGCCGCCCATTCGGGCGAGCGCCTGCCGCGCAGGATGGCGCTCAGGCGCTGACGCGGCCGTAGGACTCGGACGCCACGCCCAATTGCCCCACTGCCCGGACCAGATCGGCCAGCGAGCTGACCTCCATCTTTTCCATGACGTGCGCGCGATGGGCCTTGACGGTGCGCTCCGCCGCGCCGAGCTCGGCGCTGATCTGCTTGTTGAGCGCGCCGTTGACGACCATGTCGAGCACCTGGCGCTCGCGCGGGCTCAGCCGCGAGTAGCGCGTCTGCAAGGCCGACAGCCGGCGGTGCGCCTGGCGACGGACGGCGTCTTCCTGCACGGCCTTGTTCACGACGGACAGCAAGGCCTCGCCATCCACGGGCTTGAAAAGAAAGTCTGCCGCCCCGGCCTTCATGGCGCGCAGCGTTTCGTGCACCGTCGCCTCGGCTGTCACGAAGATCACCGGCAGCGGCTCCGGTTGGGTGGCGATCATTTCCTGCAGGTCCAGCCCGCTGGGGCCGGGCATGTGGATGTCCAGCACCAGGCAGCCCGGTGCACTCCCGATGCCTTCGAGCAGCATTTCGCCCACGGATCCGTACTCCGCGACGCGATACCCGGCCGTCCGGAGCAGCCTCTGGACCGCGCGCCGGAAGGACGCATCGTCATCGATCAATCGAATGATGGGTGTTTCCACCTCCGCTGGACTCAAAGCCGTCTGTTCACTCATTCCACGTCTCCCGGGCCCGTCCCGACGCGACGGCCCTTCAAGGTTGGCGCTGATACAGCGAGGATTCGAGGAGCATTGAACACGGACCCAAGGTGCATGACAACCTGCCCTTTGGTGTAAGAGCCCCCAATGGGGCTTGAAAATGTAGCTACTTTGTCTTACTGATCGATGGGGGCGAAGGTAAAGCTTCGTACGCGGCGGCGAGCCCGGCGGCGAAGTCCTCGAAGTCCGTGGGCGTGCTGCTCCGGTCGGTCGGACCAGGGTCCGAGTGGATCATCCTTGCGTTAAAGGCGCGTGTCATTTCGAGATAGAGACCGGCGAAATCGGCCGAGAGGCCCGCGCCGACAAGTGCGTCGGCCATGTCGGAATCGGAAAGCCGGACGTAAGGCAGTTCGGGCTCGCCAATGCGCTTGCCGAGGATGCGGGCGATCTCGATGTGGCTCAGGTCGCGCGGACCGGGCAGCTCCTTGACGGCGACGCCGTGCCAATCCGGCGCCAGCAGCGCCTCGGCCGCCGCCGCGGCAATGTCGTCGGCTGCCACCATCGGCATGGGGAGGTCCGGGTCGACGGCATCGGCCAGGACGCCCGTTTGCCGGACCCATTCCAGGGTCTCGATGAAGTTCTCGAAGAAGGACGCGGCGCGAAGCAGGAACAGGTCCAGCCCGGCGATGCGCCGCAGTCGTTCTTCCTGGGCGCGGAGGCTTGCGATCACGCCGGTCGCTCCGGGCAGGTCCGCGCCGAGGCTGCTGAGCGCGACGACGCGGGTGACGCCGCTGTCGCGGATGGCGCGGGCGATGGCTTCACCCTCGCGCGCCTGGCGGGCGGCGTAGTCCGGCGCATGGCGATCCGTCGCCAGCAAGGTGTAGACGGCATCCGCGCCGTGAAAGGCCTCGGACAGGAAGCCGGCATCGCCGACATCGCCAGCCCGCGCATCGGCGCCCGCATGCTGCAGCGCCGCGAGCTTTTCCTCGCTTCGGCCCAGCGCGCGAACATGGACGCCCGCTTTCAACAACAGGTGGGTGATCTTCGATCCGGTGAGGCCGGTGGCGCCCATGACAGTGATGTTCATGCTGCTTGCTCCTGAAGGGTGGTTTGCATGAAGTCCACTATCGTGTCCGAAGGCCGGCGCATCAATGTCGAATGGTCCGCGATTCATGTTCTTGCGTCCGGGCGCGCTGGACGATGGGGTGCGCGCTGCGCATACTTGCGCCGCATGAACCTCAAGGACGCCCTGGCCCCAGTCGATCCGCTCGGCGAGGCCCTGCACTTCCTGCGGATGAGCGGCATCTTCTATTGCCGGTCGGAGTTCACTGCGCCCTGGGGCCTGGCGCTGCCGCCCATGGGGGACAGCCTGATGTTCCATGTCGTGACGTCCGGCCAGTGCTGGCTGGAGGTGGGCGGGGCCGAGCCTCAATTGCTTCAGCCGGGCGAGTTCGCGCTCGTGCCGCACGGCGAAGGCCACTGTCTCACGAGCGAGCCCGGCGCCGCCACCGCGAAGCTGTTCGACCTGCCGCGCGAGCAGGTCAGCGAGCGCTACGAGATCCTGCGGCATGGCGCCGGCGGATCGCCGACGCAGCTGGTTTGTGGCGCGGTGCGCTTCGATCACCCGGCCGCGCACCAGCTCGTGAAGCTGCTGCCCCCAGTGATCCGCATCGACGCCCCGGGCTCGCGCGACTTCGACTGGGTCGGCAGCCTGCTTCGCCTGATGGCGATCGAGGCGCAGGCGCTGCAACCGGGCGGCGAGACGGTCATCACGCGGCTGGCCGACATCCTGGTGGTGCAGGCGATCCGCGCCTGGATGGCGAAGGACCCGGCCGCGCAGACCGGCTGGCTCGGCGCCTTGCAAGATCGGCAGATCGGGCGTGCGATTGCGCTGATCCACCGGGACGCCGCGCGGGCCTGGACGGTGGCGGCGCTGGCGCGGGAGGTGGCGATGTCGCGTTCGGCTTTTGCCGCGCGTTTCACGGCGCTGGTGGGTGAGCCGGCGATGCGCTACGTGGCGCGCTGGCGGATGCACCTCGCGCTCAACTCGCTGCAGGAGAAGGATGCGCGGCTCTGCGATCTGGCGAGCCGTTTCGGGTATCAGTCGGAGGCGGCGTTCAGCCGGTCCTTCAAGCGCTACATGGGTGTGTCGCCGGGTGCGGCCCGGCGCAGGCGCCCGGCGGCGGAGGACGTTCGACTGCGCGCGTGAGCCGCGCTCAGCCGCCGAACAGCGGTGCGGGCAGGCCGGGGACGTCGAGTTGCACGGCGAAGAGTCCGCCCGCGTCGGGTTCGGCCTGGCGTTGTTCGGGTGTGAGGCCGCTGGTAGCGCTGGTGATATAGAGCGTGCGCAGATCGGGCCCACCGAATGCGCAATTGGTGATGTGGCTGGTCGGCAGTGCGATGCGGCAGATCTCGTTGGCGCTGACCGGATCGTGGCAGCTCACGGATGCACCGCCCCAGTGGGCGATCCAGAGGCGTCCGGCGGCGTCCGTGGTCATGCCATCCGGGAATCCATCGCCGCGTGCAAAGCGGTGCCATTGGCGCTTGTTGGACAGGTTGCCGGAATCGGTATCGAAGTCGTAGGCGTAGATGCGACTGGTGACGGTGTCGTTGAAGTACAGGGTGCGGCCATCGAGCGACCAGGTCGGTCCGTTGGTGACGGCAAAGCCCTGGTCGTGGCGGGTACAGCGGCCGTCGGGGTCGAAGCGGTAGAGGGAGCCGGTCGGGGCCTCGCATGCTGCGTCCATGGTGCCGCCCCAGAAGCGGCCCTGGGGATCGCATTTGCCGTCGTTGAAGCGGTTGGCCGTGAGTTCGGGTTCGGGCTGGTGCAGGTACTTGGGTGGAACGTCTGCGGTGGCGGGGTCGAAGAGTGCGAAGCCGCGGCGCAAGGTGACGATGAGGCCGGGTGCATGGGCACGCTCGGCGACGGCGGAGATTTCCTCGTCGAAGCTCCAGCTTGTCTGGCCGTTGGTGGCCGGGTCGAATCGGTACAGCTTGCGTTCGAGGATGTCGACCCAGTAGAGCGCCTGCTCTTTCTGCGACCACAGGGTGCCTTCGCCCAATGTCGCGGCGGCGGGCCAGATGCAGCGGGGGGCTTCCAGGATGGCCGGGGTTCGGGGGCAGGCGGTCGATTGGGTTGTGTTCAAGGGCTGTCTCCTATTTTTGGTGGTGGCGTGCGCTGCGATGAAGGCCGCAACTGTGTGCTTTTCTTTGGGGGATGGGAAGTATGAATGCGTTGGGGCGGGCGCCCGGCAGGCGGTGCGCCCTGGGCGACCCCGCTGCGCCGGCCCTTCGGGCTCCCTTCCGGTGCTCGCTTCAGGCGGGGTCCGCGCAAACTCGCCTGCGGCTCAAACACGCGCGGCCCTGATCCGCCTGAAGCTGCGCTCCTCAGCGGCGCAGAGGGGTCGTCCAGGGCGCACCGCCTGCCGGGCTCCGGGGGGGGGCGCGACGATTGCGTGCGTCTCCAACGTCGCCGGCCTGCGTGTGATCACGCAGTGTGATGCGGACAGTTCAACCATCACGTCCAGCGTCGTCGGGCGGTGTGCCCTGGGATGGCCGTTGAGGCACCGCCGAGCAGCGCAGCGGTGCGCGGAAAAAGGGCCGCGCGTGTTTGAACGGAACGAAGTGGAGTGAGTTTGCGCGGACCCCGCGTACCGTGAGCAGCGCAGGGCAGCCGCGAAGCGGCCGGTGACGTCGGCCAGCCCAGGGCACACCGCCCGACGACGCCACCCCAACGATAAAAACCGCAAATTCAATCAACCTCCAGCCGCCTCCCATAAGCACTGAAGCTCTGAATCTTCAAAGCCTTCATCATCACCTTGGCCGCAGGCGACATCAGCCGGTCGGTACGCGTGATGATCCCGAACGCATCCATGTGGCAAGGCATCTCGACAGGCAGCAGCGCAACGATGCCGTGCGCCGCGTAATAGCGCGCCACATCGGTCGCAAGCACGGCCACCATGTCGCTCTGCTGCAGCATGCGCGTGATGAAGAGCAGCGCCGCCGTTTCGATGATGTTGATGGGCGGCGCGAGTCCTTCCTCCTGGAACATGAGTTCGAAGCGATGGCGCAGCACGCTGCCTGCAGGTGGCACGATCCAGCCCGCCGATACCAGGTCGCGCAACCCGAGGCCCGTCATGCCCAGCAGCGGATGCCCCGGTCGCACCAGCGCGCAGACCGGCTCTTCAGTGAGTGCCTCGTAGCGCAGGTTCGTCTTGTCGTGCTCCGCGAAAAGCCGTGCCACCAGCAGATCCAGCTTGCCCTGCTCGAGTCGTTCCAGCAGCACCGGGCTGGTCTCGATCTCCAGCGACACGCGGAGGTTCGGATGCTCGCGCTTCACTGCCGCGACCGCCGGCGGCAACAGCACCAGGCCCGGCGCCGTGATCGCGCCGATGTTCACCTGCCCGGCACTGCCCGCCTTCAGGGCCGTGAGTTCGTCGTGCGCCTGGTTCAGGCTCGCGAGTGCGATGCGGGCATGGCGGATCATCGTCTCGCCATACCAGGTCGGCCGCATGCCGCGCGGCAGGCGATCGAACAACGGGACTTCGAGTACGTCCTCCAGATCCTTCAGGAGCTTCGAGGCGCCGGGCTGGGTCATGTTCAGCACCTGGGCCGCGCGATGGATGTTGCCTTCCTCGGCCAGTGCCACCAGCAGCAGGAGTTGCCGAGTCTTGAGTCGCGCACGGATGAACCAGTGCGTGTAGTTGGTCATGTGGGGTTTACCTGAATGCTGCTTCTGATATCTATTCCATCCAAATATTGATTGGAAAGATATTGGTGCGATTCCTACACTCGCCCCACTTTGAAGCGCAGTGATCTCCAACAGAACGCACGGCAGTTCATCAACGGCCGCTGGGAGACGGGCGTCACCACGGGCATCAGCGAAAACCCGTCCGACACCCGCGAGGTGGTCGCCGAATACGCGCGTGCCGACCGCAACCAGACCGAGCTGGCGATCCGCGCCGCAGCCGATGCGTTTCCTCACTGGAGCCTGACCACGCCGCAGCGGCGGGCCGATGTGCTCGACCAGATCGGCAGCGAAATCCTCGCTCGCCGCGAAGAACTCGGCGCACTCCTCGCCCGCGAAGAGGGCAAGACACTGCCCGAGGCCATTGGTGAAGCGGCGAGGGCGGGGCACATCTTCAAGTTCTTCGCCGGCGAGGCTTTGCGCGGCGACGCGCAGACTGTGGCTTCCGTGCGACCCGGCGTGCAGGTCGACATCACGCGCGAGCCGGTGGGCATCGTCGGACTCATCGCGCCGTGGAATTTTCCGCTCGCCATCCCGGCCTGGAAGATCGCGCCGGCGCTGGCCTACGGCAACAGCGTCGTGTTCAAGCCGGCCGAACTGGTGCCGGCCTGCGGCTGGGCTCTGGCCGAGATCATCAGCCGCGCAGCGCTGCCGGCCGGGACTTTCAACCTGGTGATGGGCAGCGGGCGTGAAGTGGGGCAGACCATCGTGGACAGCCCGCTGGTGGATGCGATCAGCTTCACCGGCTCGGTGGCGACCGGCGAGCACATCCTGCAGGCGGCCACGCGCCGCCATGCCAAGGTGCAGCTGGAGATGGGCGGCAAGAATCCGCTCGTGGTGCTGGCCGATGCGGACCTCGACCGGGCCGTCGACTGCGCCGTCCAGGGCGCCTACTTCTCGACCGGGCAGCGCTGCACGGCGTCGAGCCGCCTGATCGTCGAGGCGCCGGTGCACGATGCCTTCGTGGCGCGCGTTCGCCACCGGCTCGCGGCGCTCAAGATCGGACACGCGCTGACGCAGGGCACCGACATCGGGCCGGTCGTCGACAGGCAGCAACTGGAGCGGAACCTCGCCGCCATCGAGAGCGCGACCGCGGAAGGCGCCGAACTCGTGGGCGGCGGCGAACGCGTGAACCGCGCGACGCCGGGCTACTACATGAATCCGGCGCTGTTCCTCGCGCGGCCGGAGCACACCGTGGCGCGCGAGGAGATCTTCGGGCCCGTGGCCTGCGTGCTGCGCGCCGACGACTACGAGCACGCGCTGGCGCTCGCCAACGACACGCCCTTCGGCCTGTGCGCCGGCATCTGCACGACATCACTCGCGAGGGCGATGCACTTCAAGCGCCATGCGAAGGTCGGCATGACCATGGTCAACCTGCCGACCGCCGGCGTCGACTACCACGTGCCCTTCGGCGGTCGCAAGGCATCGAGCTACGGACCGCGCGAGCAGGGCCGCCACGCCGCGGAGTTCTACACGACCGTCAAGACCGGCTACGTGCTGGCCTGAGCGACCAGAGAAAAAGAGAAGAAGAGTTTCTTTCACCACGTCAACCAGGAGACAACATGAAACTGAACCGTCGCACGCTCAACATCGCGCTCGCCAGCGCGTCCCTGTCCTCGCTGCTGCCCGCCACGGCGTTCGCGCAGAAGAAGGTCGTCCTGGGCTTTGCCCAGGTGGGCGCGGAAAGCGAATGGCGCACCGCCAACACCGAGTCGATCAAGTCGGCCGCGAAGGAGTCCGACATCGATCTCAAGTTCTCCGACGCGCAGCAGAAGCAGGAGAACCAGATCAAGGCGATCCGCTCGTACATCGCGCAGAAGGTCGACGTCATCGCCTTCTCGCCGGTGGTCGAGTCGGGCTGGGAAACCGTGCTGAAGGAAGCCAAGGCCGCCAACATCCCGGTGGTGCTGACCGACCGCTCCGTCAACACCAAGGACGATTCGCTCTACGTCACCTTCATGGGCTCGGACTTCGTCGAGGAAGGCCGCAAGGCCGGCCGCTGGCTGGTCGAGAAGGAGAAGGGCAATGCGGGCCCGATCAACATCGTCGAGCTGCAGGGCACGGTGGGCTCGGCGCCGGCGATCGACCGCAAGAAGGGCTTCGAGGAAATCATCGGCAAGGATCCGAAGTTCAAGATCATCCGCTCGCAGACCGGCGACTTCACCCGCGCGAAGGGCAAGGAAGTGATGGAAGCCTTCCTGAAGGCGGAAGGCAAGAAGATCAACGTGCTCTACGCGCACAACGACGACATGGCCATCGGCGCGATCCAGGCCATCGAGGAAGCGGGCATGAAGCCGGCGCAGGACATCATCATCATCTCGATCGATGCGGTGAAGGGCGCGTTCGAAGCCATGATGGCCGGGAAGCTCAACGTGTCGGTCGAATGCAGCCCGCTGCTTGGCCCGCAACTGATGAGCGCGGTGAAGGACATCAAGGCGGGCAAGCCGATTCCGAAGCGCATTCTGACGAAGGAAGGGATCTTCCCGATGGAGGTGGCGAAGGCCGAATTTCCGAATAGGAAGTACTGACCCCCGTTGCTTGCCCACTTCGTGTGGCCGCCTCCCCCCTTTCAGGGGGCGCTGCCTGCGGCCCGGCGAAGCCGGTTCCGCGGCAGCCTGCGAAGGGCGGCGCGCTTCGCGGCCGCGTGGGTTCCAAGGCAGTGGATCATTTACACATAGGAGACTTTGATATGAAGCGGAATTTCTTGAAGACACTGCTTGCGGGTGCTGCGGCGACCTTGATCGTTGGCGTGGCGCCGCTGGTGCATGCGCAGGACAAGGGGCTGGTGGCGATCTCGATGCCTACCAAGTCGTCGGCGCGGTGGATTGCCGATGGGTCGAACATGGTCAAGTACTTCAACGAGAAGGGGTACAAGACGGATCTGCAGTACGCGGACGACGACATTCCGAACCAGCTCGCGCAGGTCGAAAACATGGTGACGAAGGGCGCGAAGGTGCTGGTGATCGCGGCGATCGACGGGACCACGCTGTCGGATGTGCTGCAGAAGGCGGCGGACAAGGGGGTGAAGGTCATCGCGTACGACCGGCTCATCAAGGGCTCGAAGAATGTCGACTACTACGCCACCTTCGACAACTACCAGGTGGGCGTGCTGCAGGCCAGCTACATCGAGCAGGCGCTGAAGCTCAAGGAGGGCAAGGGGCCCTACAACATCGAGCTCTTCGGCGGGTCGCCGGACGACAACAACGCCTTCTTCTTCTACAACGGCGCGATGTCGGTGCTGAAGCCCTACATCGACAGCGGCAAGCTGGTGGTGCGCAGCAAGCAGATGGGCATGGACAAGGTCTCGACCCTGCGCTGGGACGGCGCGGTGGCGCAGGCGCGCATGGACAACCTGCTGTCGGCCTACTACACCAAGGACCGCGTGGACGCGGTGCTCTCGCCCTATGACGGCCTGTCGATCGGCATCATCTCCTCGCTCAAGGGCGTGGGCTACGGCACGGCGCAGCAGCCCATGCCGGTGGTGACGGGGCAGGACGCCGAAGTGCCCTCGGTGAAGTCGATCCTCAAGAAGGAGCAGACTTCCACCGTGTTCAAGGACACGCGCGAACTGGCCAAGGTCACGGTGGGCATGGTGGACGCGATGCTCGCAGGCAAGCAGCCGGAGGTGAACGACACCAAGACCTACAACAACGGCGTGAAGGTCGTGCCTTCGTACCTGCTGAAGCCGGTGAGCGTCGATGCATCGAACTGGAAGCAGACACTGGTCGACAGCGGCTACTACAAGGAGAGCCAGATCAAGTAGCCGCGGCATGCGATGCGGGGCCGTCCGGCCCCGCAGGCTCGAAGGAGACAGGGTGAACGAAGTGATTCTGGAGATGCGCGGCATCACCAAGACCTTTCCGGGGGTGAACGCGCTGGACAACGTCAACCTCGCGGTACGCGCCGGCGAGATCCATGCGGTGGTCGGCGAGAACGGCGCGGGAAAGTCCACGCTGATGAAGGTGCTCAGCGGCGTGTACCCCTGCGACTCGTACGAAGGCGAGATCCATTTCGAGGGCGAGCTGCGCCGCTTCAGGGACATCGCCGACAGCGAGAAGCTCGGCATCATCATCATTCACCAGGAACTGGCGCTGGTGCCGCTGCTGTCCATCGCGGAGAACATCTTCCTCGGCAACGAGATCGCGCGCGGCGGCGTCATCGACTGGTTCGAGGCCTACGCCCGCACGCGGGAGCTGCTGGACAAGGTGGGGCTCAAGGAACAGCCGACCGCGCTCATCACCAACCTGGGCGTCGGCAAGCAGCAACTGGTCGAGATCGCGAAGGCGCTGTCGAAGGAGGTCAAGCTGCTGATCCTCGACGAGCCGACCGCGAGCCTGAACGAGAGCGACAGCGACGCGCTGCTCAACCTGCTGCTGGAACTCAAGGCGCAGGGCATCGCATCCATCCTCATCTCGCACAAGCTCAACGAGATCGCGAAGGTCGCAGACGCGATCACGGTGCTGCGCGACGGCGCGACGGTCGAGACGATGGAATGCCGCGCGGCGCCGATCAGCGAGGACCGCATCATCCGCGGCATGGTGGGGCGCGACATGGCGCACCGCTACCCGGACCGCACGCCGAAGATCGGCGAGACCATCTTCGAGGTGCGCGACTGGCGCGTGCACCATGCGCTGCATGCCGACCGCGAGCAGATCAAGGGCGTCGACCTGCATGTGCGTCGCGGCGAGATCGTCGGCATCGCGGGCCTGATGGGCGCGGGCCGCACCGAGTTCGCGATGAGCGTGTTCGGGCGCTCCTACGGGCAGCGCATCAGCGGCTCGGTCCACATGCACGGCAAGGAGGTCGACGTCGGCACGATCCGCAAGGCCATTGACCACGGCATCGCCTACGTCACCGAGGACCGCAAGAGCGCGGGCCTGGTGCTGGAGGAGGACATTCGCAAGAACGTGAGTCTCGCGAACCTCGCGGCCGTGTCGGAGCGCGGCGTGATCGACGAGGGCCGCGAGTTCAAGGTGGCGAACGACTATCGCCGTGCGCTCAACATCCGCTGCGCGGGCGTGGACCAGCGCGTGGTCAACCTCTCGGGTGGCAACCAGCAGAAGGTGGTGCTGAGCAAGTGGCTCTTCGCCAAGCCGGAATTGCTGATCCTCGACGAACCGACGCGCGGCATCGACGTCGGCGCCAAGTACGAGATCTACACCATCATCGACCAGCTCGCGAGCGAGGGCAAAGGCATTCTCATGATCTCTTCCGAATTGCCTGAGTTGCTCGGCATGTGCGACCGCATCTATGTGATGAACGAAGGGCGCTTCGTCGCCGAATTTCCTGCCGCCGAGGCCAGCCAGGAAAAAATAATGCGCGTCATCGTCGCCTCCGGGAGCAGCGTCCATGCATGACATGGGCTCACCCCCAGCCTCGCCCACTTCGTGTGGCTCGGGCACCCCCTCTCTGGGGGCAACCCCTGCGGCCCGGCAGAGCCGGTTCCGCGGCGTTTCTGGCCTCGCATTGCAGGTCTTGGAGCATCCGAATGAAAGCTGACAAGTCCGCCACAGCGCTTCCGTCGCTGGGTCAACCGAACGCAGGTGCGACGAGCGAGCATCCGGGCTTCCTCAAGAACAACCTGCGCGAATACGGCATGCTGATCTCGCTGGTCGCGATCATGGTGCTGTTCCAGGTGCTGACCGACGGCACGCTGATGCGGCCGCTGAATCTCACCAACCTGCTGCTGCAGAACAGCTACATCGTGATCATGGCGCTCGGCATGCTGCTGGTGATCGTGGCCGGGCACATCGACCTGTCGGTGGGCTCCGTGTGCGGGTTCATCGGCGCGCTCGCGGCGGTGCTGATGGTGGAGTACGAGTGGCACTTCGTGCCGACCTTCATCGTGTGCCTCATCGCCGGCGGCGTGATTGGCGCGGCGCAGGGCTGGTTCGTGGCCTTCTTCAGGATCCCGTCCTTCATCGTCACGCTGGCGGGCATGCTGGTGTTCAAGGGGCTCACGCTGGCACTGCTCGCGGGGCAGTCGGTGGGGCCGTTTCCCGAGGCTTTCCAGAAACTGAGCTCGGGCTTCGTGCCCGATGTGTTTGGCGGCGAGAGCCTGCGCACCACTTCCCTGCTGCTCGGCGCGCTCGCTGCGGCCGCGCTGGTGTTCTTCAAGCTGCGCGGGCGCGCGAAGCTTGCGCAGCACGGCATGGCGCAGGAACCGTATGCCTTCTTCCTCGCCAGGAATCTGTTCTTCGCGGCCGTCATCCTGCTTCTGAGCTACCTGCTGGCGACCTACAAGGGACTGCCCAACGTGCTGATCGTGATGGCGGTGCTGATCGTGGCCTACGACTTCGTCACCAACCGCACCACCGTCGGCCGCCGCATCTACGCGCTCGGCGGCAACGAAAAGGCGGCGCGGCTGTCGGGCGTCAAGACGCAGCGGCTGGCCTTCCTGACCTTCGTCAACATGGGCGTGCTGGCGGCGCTGGCGGGGCTGGTGTTCGCGGCGCGGCTCAACACGGCCACGCCCAAGGCGGGCCTGGGCTTCGAGCTGGACGTGATCGCGGCGTGCTTCATCGGCGGTGCGTCGGCTTCGGGTGGCGTGGGCAAGGTCATGGGCGCGGTGATCGGCGCCTTCGTGATGGGGGTGATGAACAACGGCATGTCGATCCTGGGCATCGGCATCGATTACCAACAGGTAATCAAGGGTTTGGTGCTTCTGGCTGCGGTGTTCATTGACGTCTACAACAAGAACAAATGAACAGCGCCTCCACATCCGATGCACCGGCGCTGCAGCTCACCGGCATCGACAAGCAGTTCAACGGCGTGCCGGCGCTGCGTGGCGTGGCGCTGCGGCTGCGGGCGGGCGAGATCCATGCGCTGATGGGACAGAACGGCGCCGGCAAGTCGACGCTCATCAAGGTCCTGACCGGCGTGTACGCGGCCGACAGCGGCGAGATGCTGCTGGCCGGCCAGCCGATTCGTCCCGCGTCGCCGCTCGAGGCGCAGCGCATGGGCATCAGCACGGTCTACCAGGAGGTGAATCTTTGCCCGAACCTCTCGGTGGCCGAAAACATCTTTTCGGGGCGCTATCCGCGTCGGGGGCTGGCGCAGGGCTACCGTATCGACTGGGCGGAGGTGAACCGGCAGGCACGGGCGCTGCTGGCGCGGCTGGACGTGGACATCGATGTCACGCGGCTGCTCTCCAGCTACTCGGTGGCGGTCCAGCAATTGGTGGCGATTGCGCGCGCGCTGGGGTTGTCGTCGAAGGTGCTGATCCTCGACGAGCCGACATCGAGCCTGGACGACGAGGAGGTGAAGAGCCTGTTCGGCGTGCTGCGGCGGCTGCGGGGAGAGGGGCTGGCCATCCTGTTCGTCACGCATTTCCTGAACCAGGTCTACGCGGTGTCGGACCGCATCACCGTGTTGCGCAACGGCGCCTGGGTCGGCGAGTGGGCGACGGGCGACCTGGGACCGCAGGCGCTGATCGCCGCGATGGTCGGGCGCGAACTGGCCGCGCAGGCCACCGGCCATGCGCAGCTCCCGCCCATCGACGCGGGCGCGCCCGCGGTGCTGCAGGCCGATGGGCTGGGCCAGCGCGGGCAATTGCAACCCGTGGACCTCACCGTCCGCGCAGGCGAGATCGTGGGCCTGGCCGGGTTGCTGGGTTCGGGCCGCACCGAACTCGCGCGGCTGCTGTTCGGGCTCGCGAAGCCCGATGCGGGCAGCCTGCGTATCGATGGCATCGCGGTCGATCTCGCGAGCCCTGCGGATGCGGTGAAGCACGGCCTCGCGCTGTGCCCCGAAGAGCGGAAGACCGATGGCATCGTGGCCGACCTGTCCCTGCGCGAGAACATCGCGCTGGCTTTGCAGGCCCGCCTCGGCGTGCGCAACACCTTGTCGCGCGCGGAACAGACGGCGCTGGCGGAGCGCTTCGTCAAGGCGCTGGGCATCAAGACGGCCAGCGTCGACACGCCCATCGGCCTGCTGTCCGGCGGCAACCAGCAGAAGGCCTTGCTGGCGCGCTGGCTGGCGATCGACCCGCGCCTGCTGATCCTCGACGAGCCGACGCGTGGCATCGACGTGGCGGCCAAGCAGGAAATCATGGACGAGATCCTTCGTCTTGCGCGCAGCGGGATGGCGGTGCTGTTCATCTCGTCCGAGATGAACGAGGTGGTGCGGGTCTCGCACCGCATCGCCGTGCTGCGGGAACGGCGCAAGGTGGGCGAATTGCCCGCGGGGACCACGGAGGACGCGGTCTACAACCTGATCGCTGAAATATGACTCGCCCCCAGGCTCGCGCACTTCGTGTGGTGGCTGTTGCTCGCCCCCAGGCTCGCGCACTTCGTGTCGCTCTCCACCCCCTACCGGGGGCAACACCGGCGGCCCGGCGGAGCCGGTTCCGCGGTGTTTCTGGTTTCTGCTGCATGGTGGAGGTGCCATGAGTACGGACTCGATGTCCATCGTTGGGCGGATCTTTCGGCATCGGCTGGCGTGGCCTTTGATTACCTTGCTGATCCTGCTGGCGATCAATGCGGCGTTCAACGCCAGCTTCCTGCACATCGAGGTGCGGAGCGGGCACTTGTACGGGAGCCTGATCGACATTCTCAATCGCGCGGCGCCGCTGGTGCTGGTTTCGCTGGGGATGACGCTGGTCATCGCGACGCGGGGCATCGACATTTCCGTGGGGGCCGTGGTGGCGATCGCGGCGGCGCTGGCGGCCTGGATGATCGGCGGGTCGCTGGTGGTGAACAACGGCGCGGCCGCCGAGGTCAGTCGCTTTCCGATGTGGCTGGCCATCGTGACGGCACTGGCTGTTGCGGCGGTCTGTGGGTTGTGGAACGGGCTGCTGGTGGCGCGCGTGGGGATGCAGCCGATCATTGCGACGCTGATCCTGATGGTCGCGGGGCGCGGGATCGCGCAGCTGATCACGGGCGGGCAGATCATCACGATCTACTACGCGCCGTTCTTCTTCATCGGGAGCGGTTATCTGTTCGGATTGCCGTTTTCTGTCTACATCGCGGCGGTGGTGTTCGCGGTGCTGTACCTCGCGATCACGCGCAGCGCGCTGGGGCTGTTCATCCAGTCGGTGGGGATCAATCCGAATGCAGCGCGCGTGGCCGGCGTGCGCGCGCGGCGGATCATCGTGGGCGCGTACATGTTCTGCGGCTTCTGCGCGGGGGTGGCCGGGCTGCTGATCAGCTCGAACGTCAAGAGCGCGGATGGGAACAACGCGGGCCAGCTGCTGGAGCTCGATGCGATCCTGGCCGTCACGCTGGGCGGCACGGCGCTCACGGGCGGTCGCTTCAGCCTCGTTGGCAGCGTGATCGGTGCGCTCATCATCCAGACGCTGACCTACGGGATCTATTCGCTCGGCGTGCCGCCGGAGATCAACCTGGTCGTCAAGGCGGCGGTGGTGTTCGTCGTGATGCTGCTGCAGTCCGCCGAGTTCCGCGCGAGTCTTCGGCATCTGGTGCAGCGGCCGCCGCGCGGGGAGATGGTGCGATGAGTGCCGTCGTGCCGGAATCCACCGCACGTTCGCCGCAGCCCCCGGCGCCGGCGCAGCGCCCGCGCACGCGGCTCAATCCGAAGTACCTGCCGCTGGCCGCGACCATCTCGCTCTTCGTGCTGATGGCGACGCTGGGATCGGTCTTCTACGACGGCTTCTTTTCGCCACAGGTGTTCCTGAACCTGCTGATCGACAACGCCTTCCTCTGCATCGTCGCGGTCGGCATGACCTTCGTGATCCTGTCGGGCGGGATCGACCTCTCGGTCGGTTCGGTGATCGCGCTGACCACGATGGTGTCGGCCTCGCTGGTCGAGAAGCACGGCTGGAGCCCGGGCATCGTGATTCCGCTGGTGCTGGTGATGGGCACCCTGTTCGGCGCCTTCATGGGGCTGTTGATCGAGCGCTTCCGCCTGCAGCCCTTCATCGTCACGCTCGCCGGCATGTTCCTCGCGCGCGGGCTCTGCTACCTGATCAGCATCGACTCGATCAGCATCACCAACGAGTTCTATTCGGAAGTGTCGCAGTGGCGCCTGCCGGTGTGGGGCGGCGCATCGATCACGATCAGCGGGCTGATCGCGTTGGCGATGGTGGCGCTCGCGGTGTTCGTGGCGCACTACACGCCATTCGGGCGCACCGTTTACGCCATCGGCGGCAACGAGCAATCGGCGCTGCTGATGGGCCTGCCGGTGCGCTCCACGGTGATCGGCGTCTACACGCTCTCGGGCTTCTGTTCCGCGCTGGGTGGCGTGGTGTTCACCTTCTACATGCTCTCGGGCTACGGGTTGCACGCGGTGGGCCTCGAACTGGACGCCATCGCGGCCGTGGTGATCGGCGGCACGCTGCTCACGGGCGGGGTCGGCTACGTGGTCGGCACCCTGTTCGGCGTGCTGATGCTGGGCATCATCCAGACGCTCATTTCCTTCGACGGCACGCTGAGCTCCTGGTGGACGCGCATCGTGGTCGGCGTGCTGCTCTTCGTCTTCTGCCTGTTGCAACGCCTGTTCTCCGCGCGTGCCGCGGAGCGTCGCTGACGACGCCTCCTCCCCCTTTACGGAATTCCATCGCATGTCCGACTCCCCGAGAAAACTGCGCTCGTCCGAATGGTTCGGCACGGCCGACAAGAACGGCTTCATGTACCGGAGCTGGATGAAGAACCAGGGCATCCCCGAACACGAGTTCGACGGGCGGCCCATCATCGGCATCTGCAACACCTGGTCGGAGCTGACGCCTTGCAATGCGCACTTCCGCAAGATCGCGGAGCACGTGAAGCGTGGCATCTCGGAGGCGGGCGGCTTCCCGGTGGAGTTTCCGGTGTTCTCCAATGGTGAATCGAACCTGCGACCGACGGCGATGCTCACGCGCAATCTCGCGAGCATGGATGTGGAGGAGGCGATCCGCGGCAACCCCATCGATGCCGTCGTGCTGCTCACCGGCTGCGACAAGACGACGCCCGCGCTGATGATGGGCGCGGCGAGCTGCGACATCCCGGCCATCGTCGTCACGGGAGGGCCGATGCTCAACGGCAAGCTCGAAGGCCGCGACATCGGCTCCGGCACGGCGGTCTGGCAGTTGCACGAGGCGATGAAGGCGGGCGAGATCAACGTGCACCAGTTCCTCTCGGCGGAGGCGGGCATGTCGCGCTCGGCGGGCACCTGCAACACCATGGGCACGGCCTCGACCATGGCCTGCATGGCCGAGGCGCTGGGCGCTTCGCTCCCGCACAACGCGGCGATTCCGGCGGTCGATGCGCGGCGCTACGTGCTGGCGCAGATGTCGGGCATGCGCGCGGTCGAGATGGCGCGGGAAGGGCTGACGCTGTCGAAGATCCTCACGCGCGAGGCTTTCGAAAATGCCATCCGCACCAATGCGGCGATCGGCGGCTCCACCAACGCGGTGATCCACCTGAAGGCGATCGCGGGGCGCATCGGCGTGCCGCTGGAACTGGAGGACTGGACGCGCATCGGGCGAGGAACGCCCACGCTGGTCGACCTGATGCCCTCGGGCCGCTTCCTCATGGAGGAGTTCTATTACGCGGGTGGCTTGCCGGCGGTGCTGCGCCGGCTCGGCGAGCATGGCCTGCTGCCGCATCCGGATGCGCTCACTGTCAACGGCAAGTCGCTGTGGGACAACGTGCGCGACGCGCCGAGCCACAACGACGAGGTGATCCGCCCGCTCGATCGGCCGCTCATCGACGACGGCGGCATCTGCATCCTGCGCGGCAACCTGTCGCCACGTGGCGCTGTGCTGAAGCCGTCGGCCGCATCGCCGGAACTGCTCAAGCACCGTGGCCGCGCGGTGGTGTTCGAGAACCTGGAGCACTACAAGGAGCGCATCGTCGACGAGGAACTCGACGTCGATGCCGACTCGGTGCTGGTGATGAAGCACTGCGGGCCCAAGGGCTACCCCGGCATGGCCGAGGTCGGCAACATGGGCTTGCCGCCCAAGCTGCTGCGCCAGGGCATCAAGGACATGGTGCGCATCTCCGATGCACGCATGAGCGGCACCGCCTACGGCACCGTCGTGCTGCACGTCGCGCCCGAGGCGGCCGACGGCGGGCCGCTTGCCGCGGTGCGAGACGGCGACTGGATCGAGCTCGACTGCCACGCAGGCCGGCTGCACCTCGACATCAGCGATGCCGAACTGGCCGCGCGTCTGGAGGCGATCGCCGCCGACGTGGCGCCGCTCAAGGGCGGCGGCTACCAGCGCCTCTACGTCGAGCACGTGCTGCAGGCGGACGAAGGCTGCGATTTCGACTTTCTCGTCGGCTGCCGCGGCGCCGCCGTGCCACGCCATTCGCATTGAACCGGAGACCATCCCCATGACCTCATCGACGAAGCGCCGCTACCAGGGCATCTTCCCGGTCGTGCCGACCACCTTCACCGAATCGGGCGAACTCGACCTCGCGAGCCAGAAGCGCTGCGTCGACTTCATGATCGACGCGGGCTCCGACGGCCTCTGCATCCTCGCCAATTTCTCCGAGCAGTTCGTGCTGTCGGACGAGGAGCGCGAAGTGTTGACGCGCACCATCCTCGAACACGTGGCGGGTCGCGTGCCGGTGATCGTCACGACCACGCATTTCAGCACCAAGGTGTGTGCCGAGCGCAGCCGTCGCGCGCAGGAGATGGGCGCGGCCATGCTCATGGTGATGCCGCCGTACCACGGCGCGACCTTCCGCGTGCCGGAGCCGCAGATCCACGCGTTCTATGCACGCCTGTCCGATGCGGTCGACATCCCCATCATGGTCCAGGACGCACCGGCCAGCGGGACCGTGCTTTCGGCCCCATTCCTTGCGTGCATGGCGAAGGAGATCGAACACGTCGCGTACTTCAAGATCGAGACCGCCGGCGCCGCGGCCAAGCTGCGCGAATTGATCCGGCTCGGCGGCGATGCGATCGAAGGGCCATGGGACGGCGAGGAAGCCATCACGCTGATGCCGGACCTCGACGCGGGCGCGACGGGGTCGATGACGGGCGGCGGGTACCCCGACGGTATCCGGCCGATCATCATGGACCACCTCTCCGGGCGGCGGGAGCAGGCCTTCGAGCGCTACCAGCGGTGGCTACCCCTGATCAACTACGAGAACCGGCAGGCGGGCCTGCTGGCCTGCAAGGCGCTCATGAAGGAGGGCGGGGTCATCGACTGCGAGGCGCCGCGCCATCCGCTGCCGGCCATGCATCCGGACACGCGGGCCGGCCTGATCGAGACGGCGCGGCGGCTCGATCCGCTGGTGCTGCGCTGGGGGCGCTAGCGCTTCGTCCAGAAAGGCTTGGCTTCGGCGATCTTGTCGAGTGCCTTGCGGCATTCCACCGCATCGGCCGGTTGCCTCGCGCTGAGCCAGCCGACAGCGAACCACGCCCGCCCGTCGTGCGGGGCGGCGTCACGGTAGGCGGCGATCGCCACCGCGTCGTCGTTGTGCTTGCCGAGTGCGTCCTGTGCCGGCTCCAGCCCCTTCAGGTAGCGGCTGGCCTGCCGTTCGCCGAACAGCGGCGCGACGAACTCGCCGAGATAGCGCAGGCGCTTGAGGCGCTTGCGCACGCGATGCTGCGCGGTAGGCTCCAGCGCTTCGAAGCGTCGGCCGTCGCGCACCACCTTGCGATGCAGGTCGGAAAGCCGCTTCCGCAGCACCGCGCTGGGGGAGGCGCCTTCTTCGGCGTCATCGTCCGCGCCTTCTTCGGGAAGGGATGCCGCGACCAGTTGCATCAAGACCGTCTGGAAGGCCGCGCCGCTCGCGACCTCTGCGGGTTCGGGCATGCCGGCGGAGGGCGCCGGCCACACGACGGGTGGCCCGCCGACGGCCTCGATTAGCGGCTGGTACGTCTGCAGCAGATGCTCGCGATCGCGCTGGGCACCGAGTGCGCGAAATGCGTCGACCAGCGCCGGCTCCCAGGCCGGATCGATGCTCGGCGCGAGGTCGGCCATCTCCCGCAGGGCGGTCCGCAGGCGACGGATGCCCACCCGCAACTGATGCACGTGCTCCGCGTCGGTGCTGCCCGCGGCGACTTCACTCGCGTTGGGAAGGATCTGCGCCAGGCAGCTGTTCAGCACCGCCCGGAAGATCTGCGCGCCGGTGAGATCGTCTGCCAGCGCCGGCCGCTGCGCCTTGGTGGGCGAACCGTGCTGAATGCCTTTCGCGAGCCGCTCGCCGCGCGCGGACTTCGACACCGTGTCGAGCCAGAGCCCGTAGCGGTTGCGCCAGCGCTGCGCGAGTTCGAGCATCGACTGTGGACTGCCGTGCTTCAGCTCGATCTCCAGCTCGCACAGCGCCCTCGCGTTGGCGCCCGCGCGCACTTCGCCGCGGTCGAAGGCGAGTTCGACCAGTGCGTCGCCGGTTCGCATCTCGCGCGTGGTGCGCCACACGTCGGTGCCGTAGAGCGCGACAAGCGCGACCATCGCCGGGTCATGTCCCGCCTCGCGCAAGACCTTCGTGATCAGTTCGCCGACGGGCGTGCCCTCGTGACGCTCGATGCGCGGCAAGGGCACTTCGCGAGCACCCATGGCAGGCAGATCGAAGTTGTGTTCGTGACGTTCGAGCGGACCGCTTGTCGGCGCCTTGGCCGTCTGCACCCATTGGCCGCCTTCCTTGCGAAGCCGCAGCACGATGCGATGCGCCGCCAGGGCGCCATCCGCAGTGTCGAAGTAGCGCGCGCGCAGCCGGGTGCGGTAGGAGCGTCCTCTTGCGACCGCGGTTTCGACCGCGGCCTGGTGTGCAGGGTCGATCTGGAATTTGAGTTCGAACTCGGTCACGGCGCGGGTGCCCGCGCGAGCGCGCCGGGATCAGTTCTGCTGCAGTTCATTGACCTGCATCGACAGGTCGAACAGCTTGGACTTGCTGGCGTAGTAGCGGTCGAGGCGCCATTCCTTGAGGATGTCCATCGCCAACTGGAAGCTCTTGTAGTCGAGTTCATACAGCGTGACCAGTTCGAAGCTGTGCTCCGATTCCAGCGCCAGAACCAGTCTGGCGAGGATCTTTGCCGACTCGTTGGCCGGGTCCGTTTCAATGAACCGGCGAGCGACCTTGATGGCGTTCATGGGGGACTTTCCTCGTGAGACAAGCTCTCGACTATAGCCAGCGCCCGATCGCCGTTTGTGACAGCCGCATGACGGAGTAGAACATAGGACCTACCCGCCGGCGATGCGGCGGACCTGACTATCGTGCCGGGACGGGCACCACCGTCGTGCGAATCACGCCGCCGCCCAGCACGCTGCCGGTGACATTGGTCTGTCCGGTGCCCATCACGCGTGATTCGCAGGCAGCCCGGTCTTCAGGAGGTTGCCTGTTGCAGCGCGCCAGGGCGTTCGCCTGGAGGGTCGCAACGTCGGGGTTGGAGAGTCCGCCTTGCCGCGCTGCCTGTTGCGCCGCACCTTTCTCGCGCAGGCACGCCTGCTTGTTCTGCTGGACGCCGTCGCACACGAGGGATCCGGAAACGGAACCCTGGGCGAGTGCCGACGAGGCACCGACAAGACCGCCGGCGGCGACAAGAACCGCGAGGCACGAACGAAGGGCGTTGGACATGAATCACTCCTTTTGATTGGGGCCGCGGAATTGCACCGCCATGGGTGCCGAGTTTCAGCCCCGGAAAGTCAGGAGTGTGTGGGAGATGGCAGCCGTCGGCCAGTCCCCGCAGGCGCGCGTTCTTGTCGGACAAATCCCGCAGTCGGACGGGCAGAAGGCTCGCAGAAGCCCGCCAAGCCGGCGGCGGGCTTCGCGAGATGGATCAGCCGGCCGCGATGCGCTTCGCGATGTGAGCGAGCGCTTCCTCGACCTGGTCGACCAGGATCAGCGAGAGGTCGCCTGGCTGCAGGCGCTCGAGTGCGCTGTCGATCGCGATGAACTCGCCGCGGATCTCGTCGATGAAGCGCGTGCGCTGCGCACCGACGAGGCCCTGCCGAAGCAAGGCCATGACCTCGCCATCCGCACGGCCACGCTGGGCGGCGTCCTGGTAGAGGATCACATCGTCGAAGGCTTGGCCGAGGATCGCCGTCTGGTCCACGATGTCGCAGTCGCGGCGGTCGCCGGCGCCGCTGATGACCACCGAGCGCTTCCTGGCCGGCATGGTGTCGACCGCGGCAACCAGCGCACGCATCGCATCGGTGTTGTGGCCGTAGTCGGCGATCACCGTCGCGCCGCGGTAGTCCATCACGTTGAAGCGGCCGGGCACGCCGGCCGCATCGTTCTTGAAGCTGGCGAGGCCGCTGCGGATGGTGTCCCAGTCGAGGCCGACCGCCCACGCGGCCGCGACCGACGCCATGACGTTGTCGACCTGGAAGCCGATGGTGCCGTTGCGCGTGATCTGCACGTCGCGCAGCGGGATGCGCTCGCGCCATGAGCCTTCGGCGGCGACGAGGGTGTCCTGGTCGACGTAGACCGTGCGCTTGCCCTGGGCGCGATGCGTGGCCATGACCGGGTGCTGCCGGTCGGCGGCGAAGAAGATCACGCTGCCGGGGCAGGTCGTGGCCATGGCCGACACGTTCGGGTCCGCGGCGTTGAGCACCGCGTAGCCGTTGGGCGCGACGTTGCGCACGATGACTCGCTTGAGCACCGCGAGGTCTTCGACCGTCGTGATGTAGTTGAGCCCGAGGTGGTCGCCGCTGCCGATGTTGGTCACCACCGCCACCTGGCAGCGGTCGAAGCCGAGGCCTTCGCGCAGGATGCCGCCACGCGCCACTTCGAACACGGCCGCATCGACGTCGGGGTGCAGCAGCACGTTGCGCGCGCTCTTGGGGCCGCTGCAGTCGCCGCTGTCGGTCTGCCGGCCGTCGACGTAGACGCCGTCGGTGTTGGTCATGCCGGTGCGCAGGCCGCTGCTGGCGAGCATGTGGTTGATGAGGCGCGCGGTGGTGGTCTTGCCGTTGGTGCCGGTCACGGCCACCACGGGGATGCGGCCATCGTCGCCGTGCGCGAACAGGGTGTCCATCACTGCCTCGCCGACCGCGCGGCCGCGGCCGAAGGACGGCGAGATGTGCATGCGCAAGCCGGGCGCTGCGTTGACTTCGACCACGCCGCCGTGCTGCTCTTCGAGCGGGCGCAGGACGTTCTCGCACACCATGTCGACGCCGCAGATGTGCAGGCCGACCATCTGGGCCGCATCGACGGCGCGTGCCGCCACTTCGGGATGCACCGTGTCGGTCACGTCGGTGGCGGTGCCGCCGGTCGAGAGGTTCGCGTTGTTGCGCAGCACCACGCGCTGGCCGAGCGCGGGCACGCTGTCGGGCGTGAGGCCCTGCGCGTCCAGGCGGCCGACGGCGATGTCGTCGAGCCGGATCTTGGTCAGCGAGGTTGCATGGCCTTCGCCGCGGCGCGGGTCCTGGTTGACCACGTCGACCAGCTCGCGGATCGTCTTCGTGCCGTCGCCGATCACCTGCGGCGGATCGCGACGGGCGGCGGCCACGAGGCGGTCGCCCACGACCAGCAGGCGGAAGTCGAAGCCGGGCAGGAATTTCTCGACCATGACTTCACCGTAGACGGCGGCCGAGTCGTAGGCGGCAATGAGCTGCTCGCGCGTCGTGATGTTGACGGTCACGCCTTTGCCCTGGTTGCCGTCCTGCGGCTTGACCACCACCGGCAGGCCGACTTCCTGCGCCGCGGCCCAGCCATCGTCGGCATCGGTGACGGGCCGGCCCAGCGGCACCGGCACGCCGGCTGCGTTAAGCAGTTGCTTGGTCAGTTCCTTGTCCTGCGCGATCGCTTCGGCCACGCCGCTGGTGCTGTCGACTTCGGCCGCCTGGATGCGGCGCTGCTTCGAGCCCCAGCCGAACTGCACGAGGCTGCCGGAGGTGAGGCGCCGATAGGGAATGCCGCGCGCGACGGCCGCATCGACGATCGAGCCGGTGCTCGGGCCCAGCCGTTCGGATTCGTCGAGGTCGCGAAGCTCGGTAATGGCCGCGGTGGCGTCGAACTCGGTGCCGTTCTGTGCGGCATCGATGAGCGCCTTCGCCAGTTCGAGCGCACGGCGGCCGACGGCCTCTTCGCTGTACTGGAAGGTGACCTGGTAGACGCCTTCCTCGATCGTGCGGGAGGTATGGCCGAAGTTCACCGCGCAGCCCGCCTGGGCCTGCAGCGCCACGGCGGCGTTTTCGAGCACGTGGGCGAGGGCCAGCGGCTGGCCGAGGACGATCGGGTGCAGTTCGCCGATGTTCGGGAACAGTGCGCGCAGGCGGGCTTCGAAGCCGGCAAGACGCCCGATGGCATTTTCATCATCCTTGCAGGTGACGATGGCCTCGATGCAAGTGTGGCGGCTCCACAAATTGGGACCGCGCAAGGCGCGAGTTCTAGTGACTTCCATGTTCTTATCTCCCCCCCGCCAACGCAATCCGTGGAATACCGCGAAACCGGCTTGGCCGGGCCGCAGGTATTGCCCCCTGCAAGGGGGAGAGCGACACGAAGTGCGCGAGCCTGGGGGTGTGCATTAATCAGGCGAATTGATGTTCGGGTGAGACCAGGGTCTGCGACAACTGGAGCGAGGCCAGCGCTGCCTGCAGGTCGGCTTCGAAGGCTTCGACGCCGGCGCCGATCAGGTTCAGCGGAATGCCCATCGCCCAGGCTGCCGCGACAGCGGCAAGGAGGCTTTCCAGGCTGACGCCCGCATGCGTGGCGCGCCAGATCGTCAGGCGGCCGAGTCCGGGCAGGAAGGATTCGCTGCTGCCGTTGGCCAGCACCACGCGGTCCTGGCGGACGAGGACGGCCTTGCCGCCGGCGGACTGGTGTTTGCCCAGTGCCTCGGCCTGCGGATCGGCGGAATAGAGGATCACGCCGCCGTCGCACAAGGGCGCCAGTCCGGCCACGCGCTGGTCGGCGGCGTTGAGGACGGCGGTGCCTTCGGGCAGCACGACGTCGACCTGGGTGCGAAGCACGCGCACCATCTGGTCGCTCTCGGTGATGTCGAACTCGGCCAGCGTTTCGGAGCCGTCGAGGTCGGTCACGATGCCGACTTCACAGCGGTCGTAGGCGAGGCCGTCGCGCAGGATGGTCTCGGCGCCGTTCTCGATCACCACGGCCTGCACGGCGCGGTTGACCAGCAGGCGATGGCCCGCCGCCCAGTTGGCGCTGTCGCGTGCGTCGACGCGACGGCGTTCGAGGAACAAACCGTCGCGGCAGGCCAGGCCGGTATGGCGTCCACCGAGGCCGATCAGCCAGGCGACCAAGCGCGACAGCACGGCCGTGTCGCGCGAGCCGGCGACGCCGACCACGGGAATGCGGCCCGGTGCATCGTCCGGGAAGAGGTGGTCGCAGATCGCGCGGCCGACCGGACGCGGCGAACCGACGGCGGGCTTCAGATGCATCAGCAGTCCGGGGCCGGCATTGACTTCGACGATGGCGCCGCCCTGCGCCGCGAGCGGTCGCGAGATGTCCAGCGCCACGAGGTCGACGCCGGCGATGTCCAGCCCGACCACGCGGGCGGCGAGCACGGCCGCGTGCGCGACTTCGGGGTGAACCTGGTCGGTGCAGTCGATGGCCATGTTGCCGTTGCGCTGGATCGTGACGACCCGGCCGGACGCGGGCACCGAATGGCCTTCGAGGTCCTGGCGCTTGAGTTCGAGTTGCAGCTTGGCGTCGGTCTCGAGGACGATCACGTCCAGCGGGAATTCCTCTTCCGCGCCGCGACGCGGGTCGCTGTTGAGTTGGCTTTCGATCAGCTGCGCCACGGTCGACGTTCCGTCGCCCGTCACGGTGATGATCTCGCCGCGCGCAGCGGCGACGACCTGTCCGCCGACCACCAGCAGCCGGTGTTCCGATCCGCGGATGAAGCGCTCGACCATCACGTCGCTGCCTTCGGGCTCCGCGACGGCGAAGGCGGCGATGACTTCCTCGCGGGTGTGGAGTTCGAGCGAGACGCCGCGGCCGTGGTTGGCATCCGACGGCTTGACGGCCACCGGCAGGCCGATGTCCTCGGCGGCTTCCCAGGCTTCCTCGGCATTGGCGACGACCTGGCCCTCAGGCACCGGCACGCCGCAGCTGGCGAGCAGCGACTTGGTCAGCTCCTTGTCGCTGGCGATGGATTCGCCGATGGCGCTGGTGTAGTCGGTCTCGGCCGTCCAGATGCGTTGCTGGTTGGCGCCGTAGCCGAGCTGGACCAGGTTGCCGCTGTTCAGGCGCATGTGCGGGATGCCGCGGTCGGTGGCGGCGCCGACGATGCAGGCGGTGCTCGGGCCGAGGTAGCAGTCCTCCACCTTGGCCTTGACCGCGTCGACCGCGCGCTGCACGTCGGCCGCGTCGAAGGGATCGTTGTTGATGGCCGCCATCAGCAGCTGGTGGCCTTCGGCCAGCGCCACGCGGGCGACCTGCTCGTCGCGGGCGCGGAACACCATCCGGTAGACGCCATGCTGCGAGGTGCTGCGCGTCTGGCCGAAGCCGGTCGGCATGCCGGCCAGGTTGAGCAGCTCGATCACGACATGCTCCAGCACGTGGCCGGCCCAGGTGCCTTCGTTCAGGCGCTGGATGAAGCCGCCGCGCTCGCCGACGCCGCAATGGTGCTCGATCAGCGCCGGCAGCAGGGTCGTCAGGCGGTCGGTGAAGCCGTCGATCTTGTTGGAGGGATAGTCCTCGAGCGCGCCAAGGTCGAGCCAGACTTCCAGCACGGGCCGGTAGGTCCAGAGGTTGGGGCCGCGCAAATAGTTGATGCGCAGCAGGCGTATGTCGTCGAAACGGGTCATGAAAACGTTCGATGTGCTTTGACCGAGCACCACGGCACCTTCAAGCGCGCCCATGGTCATCGGTCAGAATCGGCGCCCGGCGAGCGCCATGAAGGGTCCGTTGGCGGGCCAGAGATACAGAAACACAATGCAACATCACGATCCAGTTGGCACCCCGGGGGGCGAAACGGAGGAGGCCTCAGACGCTCTGAAAAGCCGGCTCACAGGCGCTGAAAACGTTCTGGCGACCCTGCCGGTTGACCTCGACGGTCAGCTTCGGTTTGCCTCCGGCCTCCTGGCACTGACGGATTGCCGGCTCCTGGCCCGCGCGCCGGACGGCACCTGGGCAGAGTGGCCACTGGCGCCCGGGCTGGAGCTCCAACTGGCCGATCACGCAGGGGTCGGGACGCTGGATCTGGTCGACGACAAGGGCCGACTGGCGCGCTGGCGTTACACCCTCGCGCACCAACCTGCAGCATTGCGGCTCCTGAAACTGTTCGAGCAACAGGCGGAGGGAGTCGCGCAGGCGACACCCCCGGGGTCCGACAGCGACGAAGCGCCGCTTGCGGAAACCGAGTTGCAGACGCCGCCTTCCACCTGGGTGCTGCTGCGGCTGGGCCGCTTTGCCAAGCCGTATCGCAAGCAATTGATCATCGGGTTTCTGCTGACGCTGGCCTCGACCGCCGCCACGCTGGTGCCGCCCTACCTGACCATCCCGCTGATGGACGACATCCTGATCCCGTTCCAGAACGGCCAGAAGATCGCGGTCGCCAAGGTCGTCATGTTTCTCGGTGCGCTGCTTACGGCCGCGCTGGTGGGCTGGGCATTGGGCTGGGCGCGCACCTACCTGCTGGCGCTCGTGTCCGAACGCATTGGCGCCGACCTGCGCACCACCACTTACGAACACTTGCTCACGTTGCCCCTGGATTACTTCGGCGGCAAGCGGACGGGCGACCTGATGGCGCGCATCGGCTCGGAGACGGACCGGATCAACGTCTTCCTGTCCCTGCACGCGCTCGACTTCCTGACGGACGTGCTGATGATCGTCATGACGGCGGTCATCCTGATCTCGATCAATCCGCTGCTGGCGATCGTCACCCTCGTGCCGCTGCCCTTCATCGCCTGGATGATCCATGTCGTCCGCGACCGGCTGCGCACCGGCTTCGAGAAGATCGACCGCGTGTGGAGCGAGGTGACCAACGTGCTGGCCGACACGATCCCCGGCATCCGCGTGGTCAAGGCCTTCGCGCAGGAAAAGCGGGAAGCGCGCCGCTTCCATGCCGCCAACGCCTACAACCTGCAGGTCAACGACAAGCTCAACAAGACCTGGTCGCTGTTCACGCCGAGCGTGTCGCTGCTGACGGAAATCGGCCTGCTCGTGGTCTGGGGCTTCGGCATCTGGCAGGTGGCGCGCGGGCGCATCACGGTCGGTGTGCTCACGGCCTTCATCGCGTACATCGGCCGCTTCTACACGCGGCTCGATTCGATGAGCCGCATCGTCTCGGTCACGCAGAAGGCGGCGGCCGGCGCCAAGCGCATCTTCGACATCCTCGACCACGTGAGCAATGTGCCCGAGCCGGTCAATCCGGTGAAGCTCGGGCACGTCGAGGGTCGCATCCAGATGGCCGACGTGGGTTTCCGCTATGGCAGCCGCGCGGTGATCCGCGACCTGGACCTCGTCATCGAACCGGGCGAGATGATCGGCCTCGTGGGCCACAGCGGATCGGGCAAGAGCACGCTGGTCAACCTGATCTGCCGCTTCTACGACGTGACGGACGGCGCGATCAAGGTCGACGGCACCGACATCCGCCGCTTCGCGGTCGCCGACTACCGGCGCCACGTGGGGCTGGTGCTGCAGGAGCCCTTCCTGTTCTTCGGCACCATCGCGCAGAACATCGCCTACGGCAAGCCCGATGCCACCCGCGAGGAGATCGTCGCCGCAGCGCGCGCCGCGCATGCGCACGACTTCATCCTGCGGCTGGCGCACGGCTACGACTCGCTGGTGGGCGAGCGCGGGCAGGGGCTTTCGGGCGGGGAGCGCCAGCGCATCAGCATCGCGCGCGCACTGCTGATCGACCCGCGCATCCTCATCCTCGACGAGGCCACGTCGGCGGTCGACACGGAAACCGAGAAGGAAATCCAGAAGGCGCTCGACAACCTGGTGCAGGGGCGCACGACGATCGCGATCGCCCACCGTCTCTCGACGCTGCGCAAGGCCGATCGGCTGGTGGTGATGGACCGCGGCGAGATCGTCGAGGTGGGGCCGCACGACGAGCTGATGGAAAAGCAGGGCGCCTACTGGCGGCTCTACCAGGCGCAGCTGCGACAGGCCGACGAGGAAAGCGCAGGCGCGGCCGACGAACGCGCCGCCGTGGCGCTGGCGCTTGGCGGCCACGCGGCCCATCCGGCGGGGGAAGCATGAACGACCGACTCGAACTGGCGCGCGATGCATTTGGCCGCCTCGTGCTGACCGATGCGGAGGGCGTGCGCCATCCCGGCGTAGTGCCGGTGCGCGCGTTTCCGTTAACTGCGCCGGACGACGGCATCTCGCTGGTGGGCAGCGATGGGCGCGAACTCGTGTGGATCGACCGCCTGGACGCATTGCCCGAGCCCTTGCGCCAACTGCTCGACGAGGACCTCCGCGCGCGCGACTTCGCCCCGACGCTGCTGAAGCTGCACGGCGTGTCGAGTTTCGGCGTGCCCAGCACCTGGCGCGTGAGCACCGACCGCGGCGAGAGCAGCTTCGTGCTCAAGGCCGAGGAAGACATCCGGCGCCTCGAAGGCGGCGAGTTGCTGATCGCCAGCGCGCATGGCGTGCAGTTCCGAATTCCCGACGTGAAGGCGCTGGACCGTGCGTCGCGGAAGCTGCTGGAGCGCTTCCTCTAAAGTGCTTCCCATGCACTCCACCGCACTCGTCCTCTTCTCCGGTGGCCAGGACTCCACCACCTGCCTCGCCGATGCGCTCGACCAGTACGAGCGCGTCGAAACCATCGGTTTCGACTATGGCCAGCGCCATCGCGTCGAGCTAGACGCGCGGACCATCGTGCTGGCGCATCTGCGCGAACGCTTTCCGCACTGGGCGCCGCGGCTGGGCGAGGATCACATGCTGTCGGTCGATGTGCTGGGCCAGGTCAGCGCCTCGTCGCTCACGCAGGACATCGCCTTCGAGATGCAGGCCAATGGACTGCCCAATACCTTCGTGCCGGGGCGCAACCTGCTGTTCCTGACCCTGGCGGGTGCGCTGGCCTATCGGCGCGGGCTCGACGTGATCGTCACCGGCGTGTGCGAGACGGATTTTTCCGGCTACCCGGATTGCCGCGACGACACCATGAAGGCGATGCAGCTTGCGCTCTCGTTGGGCATGGACCGGCGCCTCGTGATCGAGACGCCGCTGATGTGGATCGACAAGGCGGCGACCTGGGCCATGGCGCATCGCCTTGGCGGCGAACCCTTGATCGACCTGATCGTCGAGGACACCCATACCTGCTACCTCGGCGATCGCGACAAGCGCCACGCCTGGGGCTACGGCTGCGGCAACTGCCCCGCCTGCGAGTTGCGCGCGCGGGGCTGGGAGCGCTACGTGGCCTCGACCCTGTAGCGCGCCGCTGCACCGCCGGATTCGGGCACCAGCGTCCAGCGCTTGTCGTGGAAGGCGCCGACCGAGGCACGGTGCGCGATCGACACCATGGCGCCGCCGGCGGCACGGACCCCCGCGGATAGGCGCTTGTACAGGGTTTCCTCCGCCTCGGCGTCCAGGGCGCTGGTCGCCTCGTCCGCGAACAGCCATGCGGGCTTGCGCAGCAGCACGCGCGCAATGGCCAGGCGCTGCTGCTCGCCGCCGGAGAGCTTCTGGCTCCAGGCATCGCTGTCGTCGAGCCGGCGGGCGAGGTCGGGCAGCAAGGCATCGTCGAGGGCCTGGACGAGTTGCGCGTCGGTGTACTTGCTTGCAGGATCGGGGTAGGCCAGCGCATCGCGCAGGCGGCCATCAGGCACATAGGGACGTTGCGGAATGAACATCGCGTTGGCGGGCATCGTGACCTTGCCGTCCGCGAACGGCCAGATCCCGGCGAAGGATCGGAACAGTGTCGACTTGCCGCTGCCTGAAGGGCCCTGCAGCAGCACGTTCTCGCCGGGTTGTACCGCCAGGGCGGCACCGGTCAGCAGTTGGCTTCCGTCCGGCAGCGCGACATCGAGGTCGGCGGTATGCAGCGACGCGCCGCTGTCGCGCTCGACGGCGCCGTCGGTCACTTCGTGCGTCCGCATGGCGGCATCGAAGGAAGTGAGACGGTCCGAGGTGGCGCGCCAGACCGCGACGCGATCGTAGTTGTCGACGAACCAGGACAGCGCGTCCTGCACCGTGTTGAATGCGCGGGCGATCTGCATGACCTGGCCGAACTGGATGGCGCCGCTGAAGAAGCGTGGCGCCACCAGGAAGAAGGGGAACACAACGGCGAGCTGCCCGAACAGGGACGTGAAGGCCACGAGGTTCTTCTGCTGCTTGATCAGGGCCAGGTAGTTGCGCAACACGCTGGAGAAGCGGGTGTCGAGCTGTGCATGCTCGACCTGCTCGCCACGGTCCAGCGCGATGGCCTCGCTGTATTCGCGCACCCGCACCAGGTGATGCCGGAAGTCGGCTTCGTAGCGCTGCTGCTGGTAGTTGAGGCCGATCAGCGGCCGCCCGATGTAGTGCGTGATGACGGTACCGATGCCGCAGTAGACAAGCGCCACCCACACCATGAGGCCCGGCACCGAGACCTCATGCCCGCCCAGGGCGAAGGAGAACGGGCCGGAGAGCCCCCAGAGAATGCCGATGAAGCTGGCCAGCGTGACCACCGAGTTGAGGATGCCCATCGACAGCGTCACCGTGTAGTCGGTGAAGAGCTGCATGTCTTCCTGGATGCGCTGGTCCGGGTTGTCCGGGTTGGCCTGGGCGCCGCCGGCGCTGTTCGGCTGGCGGGCATAGCGCGCCAGTTCGAGGCGGTAGAAGGTGCGGTTGGCGAGCCAGCGACTCATGTAGCTGCGGGTCATCCATGCGCGCCAGCGCACTTGCAGGAGTTGGGTCAGGTAGAACTTGAAGATGGCGACGCTGATCCCCGCCATGGCGATGTACGTGAACCGCAGCAGCTGGGTCCAGAAGACGGGCTGGTTGCGGGCTTCGAGCGCGTCATAGAAGACACGGCTCCAGTCGTTGAGCAGGACGGTGACGTAGACCGAGCCGAGGTTCAGGGCAACCACGGCGATCAGCAGGCCGCGTGCCTTCCATTTTTCCTCGGACCGGAAGTACGGCGCCGCGAGGGTCCCGATGTTGCGCAGGATCGACAACAGGTTCTTGGTGCGTGTCAGGGTTGTCATGGCGTGAGCGAGGGTTCACGCCGGAACGGCGCGTTGCTTTCATCCTAGCGCCCCGGATGCGCCGCATCCTTAAACCGTGCTGAAAGGGGTCCCGGCCGCATGACAAGGCCGTGACACGGCGTCACGGCAGCGGGGATTTGACAAATGCCTGTCACAAAGCCTCCCGATGATCCGGAGGTTTTGCCCCCCAAAAAGAGGATCCTCATGCTGCGTCGCACTTTCCAATGGGCCCTGCCCGCTGTCCTGCTGACCATCGCCGTCGGCGCCGGCGCCCAAGGCCGTACCGAACTGCTGGTCTATACCGCGCTCGAGGCCGACCAGGTGCAGGCCTACAAGGCGGCATTCGAGAAGGACAACCCCACCATCGAGTTGAAGTTCGTGCGCGATTCCACCGGCATCGTCACGGCCAAGCTGCTCGCCGAAAAGGCCAATCCGCAGGCCGACGTCGTGTGGGGCCTGGCCGCCACCTCGCTGATGCTGCTCGACAAGGAAGGCATGCTGCAGCCTTACGCGCCGAAGGGCCTGGAGGCCATCAAGCCCACAATGCGCGACAGCGCGAACCCGCCCAAGTGGGTGGGCATGGACGTGTGGTCGTCGGCGCTGTGCTTCAACACTGCCGAGGCGCAGAAGAAGAACCTGCCCAAGCCCACGAGCTGGGCCGACCTGACAAACCCCGTCTACAAGGGCCAGATCACCATGCCGAACCCGGCGGCTTCCGGCACGGGCTACCTGATGGTCTCGGGCTGGATCCAGATGATGGGCGAGCAGAAGGCATGGCAGTACATGGACGCCCTGCACCAGAACATCGGCATCTACAGCCAGTCCGGCAGCAAGCCCTGCCGCCAGGCGGGCGCCGGCGAGTTCGCGGTCGGCATGTCCTTCGAGTACCGCGCCAACAAGACCAAGCGCGACGGCGCACCCATCGACATCGTGCTGCCCAAGGAAGGGCTCGGCTGGGACATGGAAGCCACCGGCATCATGAAGACGACCAAGAAGCCCGAGGCCGCCAAGGCATTGGCCGACTGGGCCGTGACGAAGCAGGCGAACGAGCTCTACGCCAAGAACTTCGCGGTGCTCGCGCTGCCGGGCATCCAGGAGAAGCTGGAATTCGTGCCGGGCGACGTCGAGAAACTGCTCGCCAAGAACGACTTCGACTGGGCGGCCGCCAACCGCGAGCGCATCCTGGCTGAATGGTCCAAGCGCTACGAATCGAAGTCGGAGAAGAAGGCGCCGCAGTGACGGGTTGCGAATGACGAGCTTTCTCTCCCTGCGCGGCATCGGCAAGTCGTTCGGCAATTCGCGGGTGCTCGACGGGATCGACCTCGATATCGAGCCCGGCGAGTTCGTGTGTCTCCTCGGTCCCTCCGGCTGCGGGAAGACGACCTTGCTGCGCATCGTGTGCGGCATCGAACGCGCGGACCAGGGCCAACTGCTGCTGAGCGGCCAGGACATCGCGGGCCTGCCGCCCGCGGCGCGCGGCTTCGGGGTCGTGTTCCAGTCGTACGCGCTCTTTCCTAACCTGACGGCGGCGCAGAACATCGCCTATGGCCTGCAACCGACCGGCGCGCTGGCACGGGAGATCGCCAAGCGTTCGCGCGAGATGCTCGACCTCGTCGGCCTGGCCGCCCACGCCGACAAATACCCGGTGCAGCTCTCCGGCGGCCAGCAGCAGCGCGTGGCGTTGGCGCGGGCCCTGGCGCCCAATCCACGCCTGTTGCTGCTGGACGAGCCCCTGTCCGCGCTCGATGCACAGGTGCGCACCAGCCTGCGCAGCGAGATCCGCGCGTTGCAGAAGCGCCTCGGCGTCGTGACGATCATGGTCACGCACGACCAGGAAGAAGCCCTCTCGATGGCGGACCGCGTGGTGCTCATGCACAACGGCCGCATCGAGCAGGCCGGCACGCCCGATGAGCTCTACCACCGGCCGCGCACGCGCTTCGTCGCGAGCTTCGTCGGCCGCATGAACATGCTGCCCGCGACGGTGCTGCCCGACGGCCGGATGCGCGTGCGCGACAGCGAACTCGTCTGCGCGCCGGGCGATATCGGCGTCGGCGCCCAGGCCACCATCGGCATCCGGCCGGAGGATGTGGTGGTGCGGCGCTTCGGCGACGACCATGGCATCAACAGCTTTGCCGCGCGGCTACTGGACACGGAGTTCTACGGCAACCGGACCGCCGCGCGCCTGGTCTGCGAACCGCTCGGCATCGAGATCGAGGCCGACCTGCCGGCCGACCATCGCGCCGTGGATCCGCTCGTGCCCAGCAGCATGGTGCATATCCACCTGCCGCAGCACGCCTTGTCGGTGCTGGCGCGTTGAGCGCCACGACCCACGTCGATCCCGTGGCCGTGTCGACGATCGTTGCCCCGTCGAGCGACTTGCCGCGTCGACGCAGCGCTTTCGATCGTGATCGGTGGCTGACCGGCGCCGGCGTGCTGCTGGCGGTGGCCCTGCTGATCGTGATCGTTGCACTGCCGGTGGGCGCGTTGGTCGGCCAGAGCTTCTTCGATCGCGCGGGTGCGTTCGTCGGTCTCTCGAACTTCGCACGCTACGTCGACAATCCCGCGCTCGTGCAGTCGGCGTTCAACAGCGTCTGGCTCGCCGTCGTGAGCGCCGCGCTGTGCACGGGCATCGCCTACGTGTACGCCTACGGCCTCACGCTCTCCTGCATGCGCGGCAAGGGCCTGCTGCGCGCCATTGCATTGATGCCGCTGCTCGCGCCGTCGCTGCTGCCGGCCATCAGCCTGGTGTACCTGTTCGGGAACCAGGGGGTGTTCAAGGGCTGGCTCGGCGATGTGTCGATCTACGGCCCGCTGGGGATCGTGCTGGGTTCGGTGTTCTGGACCTTGCCGCATGCGCTCCTGATCCTCACGACTGCGATGGCCACGTCCGACGGCCGGCTCTACGAGGCGGCGCAGACGCTCGGCGCATCGCGCTGGCGCATCTTCCGCACCGTGACCTTGCCGGCATCCCGCTACGGGCTCATCGTGGCCGGCATGGTCGTGTTCGTGCTGGTCATCACCGACTTCGGCGTGCCGAAGGTGGTCGGCGGCCAGACCGGCGTGCTCGCGACCGACATCTACAAGCAGGTGGTGGGCCAGCAGAACTTCCAGATGGGCGCGGTGGTCGGCTTCGTCCTGCTGATCCCCGCCGTGCTGTCCTTCCTGGTCGAGCGCCGGGTGCGCAGCCGGCAGGCCGCGGCCTTGTCGGCGCGCGCCACGCCCTACGCGCCGGAGCCGGTGCCGGTTCGCGACCGCGCGCTGCTGGCCGCGTGTCTCCTGATCGCCTTCTGCATCGTCGTGATGATCGGCATGGCGGTGTTCGCGTCGCTGGCGACCTACTGGCCCTACAAGCTCACGCCCTCGCTCAAGAACTACGACTTCAGCAACATGGACGGCGGCGGCTGGGGCAGCTATTTCAACTCATTGCGGCTTGCGGTGTTTGCCGCCGTGGCGGGTGCGATCGCCACGTTCATTTCGGCCTACCTGGTCGAGAAGCCGCGCCACTTCGGCCTGTGGCGAGAGGCGCTGAACCTGCTGGCGAACCTGCCGCTGGCCGTGCCGGGCCTGGTGCTCGGCGTGGGCTATATCTTCTTCTTCAACTCGCCGTCGAATCCGCTGCGGGGGCTCTACGGCGGCATGGCGATCCTCGTCATCTGCACGGTGGTGCACTTCTTCTCGGTCGCGCACCTGACTTCGCTCACCGCGCTGCGCCAGTTGGACCGCGAGTACGAACTGGTGTCGGAGTCGATGGGCGTGCCCTTCTGGCGCACGCTGTGGCGCGTGCACGTGCCAGTGGCCCTTCCGACCGTGCTCAACGTCGCGGGCTACTTCTTCGTCAACGCGATGACGACGGTGTCGGCGGTCGTCTTCCTGTATTCACCGCAGACGACGCTGGCCGCGATCGCGGTGCTGAACATGGACGATGCGGGCGACGTGGCGCCGGCAGCGGCGATGGCGTCGCTCATCATGCTCACCGCCGCCATCGGGCGTGGCATCTTCGCGCTGGCGGGCCGTTCGGCGCTCGCCAGGACCCAGGCATGGAGGAATCGATGAGTTTGCCGGACGACCGGTTCGATGTGATCGTGGTGGGGGCCGGCATCGTCGGCCTGGCCCATGCGTACACGGCGGCCACGCGCGGCCTGAGGGTCTGTGTGGTGGAACGCGATGCGGCCTGCATCGGCGCGTCGATCCGCAATTTCGGGTTCATTACCGTGACCGGCCAAGGGCCCGGCGATACCTGGCGCCGTGCCATGCACTCGCGCGGCGTGTGGGCGGCCATCGCGCCTGAAGCCGGCATCGACATCGTCCACCGCCACCTGTGGCTGGCTGCCTACCGGCCCGAAGCGCATGCCGTGCTCGAAGCCTTCCTTCGCACGCCGATGGGCGAGGCCTGTGAGCTGATCGATGCGCGCGAGGCCCAGGCCAGGGCGCCTGCGCTGCGCCTCGAGGAGGCGCGCTCGGTGCTCTTCAGTCCGCACGAACTGCGGGTGGAATCCCGCACCGCCATCGGCCTTCTTACGCGCTGGCTGTCGGAAGTCCACGGCGTGGTGTTCCGCTTCGGCGAAGCGGTGCTCGAAGTCGAGACGCCACGCGTGCGCACCGCGCGGCGGACCTTGCATGCGGAGCGCGTCGTCGTGTGCACCAACACCGATCTCCACGGACTCTTCGCCGAGCGAATCGCGGCGCACCAGCTTCGCCTGTGCCGATTGCAGATGCTGCGCGTGCAGCCTGAGCCCGGCTTCCGCCTCCCCGGCTCGGTGATGATGGACCTGAGTCTCGTGCGCTACGAGGGCTACAGCACGCTGCCGGAGGCCGCCGCGTTGCGCGCACGCCTCGCCAGCGAGGAAGCCGCGTCGCTCGCGCATGGCATTCACCTGATCGTCGTGCAGAGTGCCGACGGCTCGCTCGTGGTCGGCGATTCGCACCACTACAGCGCGGCGCCCGAGCCCTTCGCGATGGAGGAAGTGGACAAGCTCATCCTCCGTCATCTTCGTTCCACCCTCGACCTCGAACAGGCGCAGGTGACCGAGCGCTGGACGGGCGTCTACCCCTCGTCCCCCGACATGCCTTGCGTGATCGATGCCCCCGACGACGCCACGCGCGTGGTCCTGGTCACGAGCGGCACGGGTGCAAGCACGGGATTCGGCATCGCACACGACGTCTTCCAGGCCTGGTGACTTCGCCTCCCACTGAAACTCCAATGAACGCTCAATCCAGAACTCTGCAAGCCGTCGTCTTCGACTGGGCGGGCACTATCGTCGATTTCGGTTCCTGCGCACCCATGGGCGCCTTCGTGAGGCTCTTCGAGCAGTTCGGCGTCGAGATCACGATCGAGCAGGCGCGCGGCCCGATGGGCATGGCCAAATGGGACCACATCAAGGCCGTCGGCACCTTGCCCGCCGTGGCTGCCCAGTGGCAGGAACGCCATGGCAAGCCCTTCGTCGATGCGAATGTCGACCGGCTGTACGAGGTGTTCACACCCATGAACGCCGCCAGCGTGCGCGATCACATGGACTTCATTCCCGGTGCGCTGGAGACAGTCTCTGCGGTGCGCGCTCGCGGCCTCAAGATCGGCTCGACCACCGGCTACAACCGCCCGATCATGGACGTCGTGACGCCGATCGCGGCGGCTGCCGGCTACACGCCCGACAACCTGGTCTGCGCGGGTGACCTCGCGGCCGGCCGACCGTCGCCGCTGATGATGTACCGGAGCTTCGCCGACCTCGGCGTCTGGCCGCCATGCACGGTGGTGAAAGTCGACGACACCGCCGTGGGCGTGGCCGAAGGCGTGAACGCCGGCACGTGGACCGTGGGCGTGGCGATCAGCGGCAATGCGCTCGGGCTCACGCAGGCCGAGTGGAAAGCGCTCGATGCCGGCGAGCAGACTGCCCGACGCGCCAAGGCGACCGCGCTGCTGCGCGAGGCGAAGGCCGACTATGTGATCGACAGCGTGGCCGACCTGCTCCCGGTGCTCGACCAGATCGAAGCGAGGCTGGCGCGCGGCGAACGGCCGGCAACGCTCGCCTGATCGTCGGCACCGCGCGGCTCAGCGCGGATTGCTGATGCCGCTCGAGACGTGGCCGGAAGGTACATGGCGCGCGGCCGCATCGACGTGACCGGTCTGGTCGTCGAAGAAAAAGTCCGGTTCGAACTCGCGCAGGAACTCGCCCTTGGGAAGCCCGCCGAGGAACATCGCCTCGTCGACCTTGATGTTCCAGTTCATCAGCGTGCGGATGGCGCGCTCGTGGGCCGGCGCGCTGCGTGCCGTGACCAGTGCCGTGCGGATGCGCATGGCCGGACTGCTCGCCTGTTGCAGCCGGTGCAATGCCGCGAGCAGCGGCTTGAACGGACCTTCGGGCAGCGGCAGTTCGGCCTTGCGTGATTCGTGCAACTGGAAGGCATCGAGGCCCTCGGCCTGGAACACGCGCTCGGCCTCGTCGCTGAACAGCACGGCATCGCCGTCGAATGCGATGCGCACCTCGTTCGGATAGGCGTCGCTCGCTCGCACCGATTCGACGAGCACGCGCGCGGCCGGGAAGCCGGCAACGAGCGCTTCCCGCACGTCTTCTGCGTTGACCGAGAGAAACAGGTGCGCGCGCAACGGCCGCAGGTAGCCGAACGGCGGCCGCCCTTGCGTGAACACCCCGCGCTGCAACGAGATGCCGTTGGCCACGCCGGAGCGGAACACCCGCATCCCCGACACCGGATCGTTGCGCGACAGGATCACGACCTCGACCCTCTGCTTGCCGTCGTCGTTGAAGCGCATCAGCTTGCGCACCAGCGAGTAGGCGATGCCCGGCTGGGCCGGCACATCGAGCCGTTCGAGCTGCAGCTTCATGTAGCCCGCGTCGTCCCCCGATTCGAAGATGCGGTTCTCCTCCTCGAGGTTGAAGAGCGCGCGCGACGAGATCGCCACCACCAGCTTGTCGTCAAGAGTTACCACGGCCCCTCCCCGCCAGCAAGCACCATCCGAGAGCCGCCGCGGATCCGGCTCCGCCGGGCCGCAGGCGGCGCCCCCTCGAAGGGGGTGGGCGGCCACACGAAGTGGGCAAGCCTGGGGGTGGTCTTCATTTGACGAACTGGTTGAGTTGGATGATCGGCATGAGGACGGCGAGCACGATCAACATCACCACAGCACCCATCGCGACGATCAGCAGGGGCTCCAGGATCGTCGCCAGATGCATCGCCCGGCGTTGCACTTCGGCGCCGAGCTGGTTGGCCGCTCGCTGCAGCATCAGCGGCAAGGTGCCGGTCTGCTCGCCGAGCCGGGCGAACATCGACACGATGCCCGGAAAGCGCTTCTTCTGCGCGAGTGCCGACGCCAGCGGCGCGCCCTCGCGCACGAGCACGAGCGCGTCGAGCGCATCGGCACGCATGGCCCGGTTGCCGAGCGTCTCGGAGGCAGCCTGCAAGGCGCGGAGAATGGGCACGCCCGCCGTCGCCAGCATCGCCAGCGTGCTCGCGAAGCGCGCCGCGTTGTAGCCACGTGACAGCTTGCCGACCAGCGGCAGATTGAGCCAGGCCGCGTCGAACCTCTCGCGCAATGCCTCGCGGGCCAGCGCCATGCGGGCGGCGAAGCCGCCGACGACGAGCACCCCCAGCATCAGCCAGCCGTAGTTGCGCACGAAGTCGCTGAGCGCCAGCATCGCCACCGTGAGGATCGGCAGCGCGCGCTTGGTGCCCGCGAACACATTGGCGACCTGCGGCACGACGTAGCTGACGAGGAAGATCACGATGACGATCGCGACCAGCGTGACGATCGCCGGGTACAAAGCCGCGCCGACGAGCTTCTGCTGCAGGGCCTGTCGTTGTTCCAGGTCGTCGGCCAGGCGCTCCAGCACGAGGCCGAGGTTGCCGCTCTGCTCGCCGGCGCCGATCACGGCGGTATAGATCGGCGAAAACTCGCGTGGATGCTGCGCCAGCGCGCGGCCGAAGGGGGAGCCTGCGTTGACCTCGGCGCGCAGCGAGGCGACCAGGTTCCGCTGCGCTTCGCTCTCGGCTTCGTCGGTCAGGGCGGTCAATGCGCGTTCGAGCGGAAGGCCGGAGGAGACGAGGCCGGCGATCTGCCGCGTCCAGACCGCGAGGGTCGTCGAATTGAAGATGCGGCCGCCGCCGTACATCCGGCGCCAGCCGCCGGTCGCGGGTACGCCGCTCTCGACACTGCCGACCGGCGTGACCGTGAGGGGAATCAGCGCCTGCGCGCGCAGCATGCCGCGTGCGCTGCGGGCGGTATCGGCTTCGAGCACGCCCTTTCGGGGCTGGCCTTGCTGGTCGATGGCGTCAAACGAATAGGCGGGCATCACTCATTCTCCCCAAAAACTGTTGCTCGCCCCCAAGGCTTGCCCACTTCGTGTGGCCGCCCACCCCCTGCCGGGGGCGTTGCTGGCGGACCGGCGGAGCCGGATCCGCGGCAACCTGCGAAGGCGGCAGCGGCGGGTGGGGCGCCGGCTGGCCTAGTCTCTGGTGACTCTCAGGAGTTCGGCTCTCGATGTGACGCCGGCCTTGAGGAGGCGTTCGCCGTCTTCGCGCATGGAGCGCAGGCCGCCGCGTTCGGCGGCGACGAAGAGCTGGCTTTCGGGGGCGCGGTTGTGGATGAGGGATTGCACGGTGTCGTCGGCGACGAGCAGTTCGAAGATGCCGGTGCGTCCCTGGTAGCCGGTTTGGCCGCAGGCGTCGCAGCCGACGGGTTGGCCTTCGGTGCCGGGCGCTGGGATGGAGCACACGGGGCACAGCTTGCGGACGAGGCGCTGGGCGAGCACGCCGAGCAGCGACGAACTGAGCAGGAAGGGTTCGACGCCCATGTCGGTCAGGCGGGTCACGGCGCTGACGGAGTCGTTGGTGTGCAGCGTCGCCAGCACCAGGTGGCCGGTGAGCGATGCCTGGATGGCGATCTGCGCGGTCTCGAAGTCGCGGATTTCGCCGATCATGATGACGTCCGGGTCCTGCCGCAGGATCGCGCGCAGGGCCTTGGCGAAGGTCAGTTCGATCTTGGCGTTGACCTGCGTCTGGCCGACGCCGGGCAGTTCGTACTCGATCGGGTCTTCGACCGTCATGATGTTGCTGCTGCTCGCATCGAGACGGCTGAGCGCGGCATAGAGCGTGGTGGTCTTGCCGGAGCCGGTCGGGCCGGTCACCAGGATGATGCCGTGCGGCTGGCCGATGAGGTGCTCGAAGCGCGCGAGCGTGTCGCCCTGCATGCCGACCGATTCGAGCGTCAGCTTGCTTTCGGACTTGTCGAGCAGACGCAGCACGGCGCGTTCGCCATGCGCCGACGGCAAGGTCGATACCCGCACGTCGACGGCGCGGGTGCCGATGCGCAGGCTGATGCGACCGTCCTGCGGCAGGCGCTTCTCCGAGATGTCGAGGTCCGCCATGATCTTCAGGCGCGAGATCAGCGCGGCGTGCAGCGCGCGGTTGGGCTGGACCACCTCGCGCAAGGTGCCGTCGATGCGGAATCGCACCGACGATGTGCGCTCGTAAGGCTCGATGTGGATGTCGCTGGCGCCGTCGCGCGCGGCCTGCGTGAGCAGTGCGTTGAGCATCCGGATGATCGGCGCGTCGCCGGCCGATTCGAGCAAGTCCTCGACCGCGGGCAGTTCCTGCATCATGCGCGAGAGGTCGGCATCGCCCTGCACTTCGCTCACCACCGCGGCGGCGTTCGATTCGCCCTGCGCGTAGGCCGCGCTGATGCGCTGCGCCAGTTGCTCGGAGGCCAGCGGTTCGAAGGTCTTGACCGGGTACTTGCGCAGCACTTCGCCCAGCGCGCTGCGCGGCGGCACCTTGGGCATCCAGAGCGTGTAGTTGCCTTCGTCCGTCTGTTCCAGCAACAGCTGCTGGCCCCGGGCGAAGGCGTAGGGGAGGGGATAACGCACGACCGGACTCTAGGGCAATTCGCGCGCCGTCGCCGGGTCGGCCGTGGGAGGCAATGCGCCCTTCATGGGACTGGGCCGCAGCGCCGACGTGTCGCTCGGCGTGAGCGGCGGCGGCACCAGGCGGGTGCCCTCGACGCGGCGATTTGCATTCATGCCGGCCGGCAGCTGCGGCAGCGGCGGCAGGATGTTGGACTCGTCCACGCTGTTCAGCATCACGTTCTTCTCGGGCTGCGCGGCCTGCTGGATGCCGCGGATCGTCTCGTAGCGGTCGCTGGCGAGCTGGTCGCTGACGGCGCTGTCGCGCACCACCACCGGCCGCATGAACACCATCAGGTTGGTCTTGTTGCGCGTGCGCGTCTCGCTCTTGAAGAGGTTGCCGAGGATGGGGATGTCGCCGGCGAGCGGGATCTTGTCGGTGCTGTTGGAGTAGTCGTCCTGCAGCAGGCCGCCGAGCACGATGATGCTGCCGTCGCCCACCACCACGTTCGACTCGATGCTGCGCTTGTTGGTGGTCGGGCCGTTCACGTTGTTGACGGTCGAGGCCTGGATGGTCGAGACCTCCTGGTAGATCTGCAGCTTGACGACGTTGTCCTCGTTGATCGTCGGTCGCACGCGCAGGGTCAGGCCGACGTCCTTGCGCTCGATGGTCTGGAACGGGTTCACCGAGCCGTTGGCCGCACCGGTGTTGGTGAATTGGCCGGTCAGGAAGGGCACGTTCTGGCCGATCACGATCTTGGCTTCCTCGTTGTCGAGCGTCAGCAGCGTCGGCGTGGAAAGCACATTGCCCTCGCCGCTGGTCTGCAGGAAGTTGGCGATGAAGCTCAGGATGTACTGGCCGCCGTACTTGCTGCCGATGCCGAAGTTGAAGCCCTGCGCCGGCCGGGTCGCGGTGTTGCCGGTCGCCAGGCCGATCGCGAGGTCGATGATGTTCGGCCCCGGCGTGCTGGAGTTGGTGCCGAGGAAGCCGACGTTCCGGTCCCCGCTGTTGCCGAGGCCGGTCTGCCACTGGATGCCGAACTGGGCCGCCTTGTCGGCGTTGACTTCGACGATCAGGCTTTCGACCAGGACCTGGGCGCGCTTGCCGTCGAGGCGATCGATCACGGCGCGCAACTGCCGGTACTGCGGCTCGGGCGCGGTGATGATCAGGGAGTTGGTCGACGGGTCGGCCTGCACCTGGCCGCCGGTCGAAGGCTGGTTGGCGTTGTTGAGCGGCGTGGTTGCCGCCGCGCTGGTCAGGCCGCCTTGTGCCGTGTTCAGTTGCTGCGCAACGGGCTGGTTGGCGGTGCCGGTCTGGCCGCTGGCGCCCGCGCCGAGGGCGCCGGTGCCGGCCGACATCGCCGCGCGCAGCGTGGTCGCGAGCTTCACCGCGTCGGCATTCTTCAGGTAGACCACATAGACGTTGCCGGCGGCACCGTTGCCGCTGTCGATAGGCGCACGGTCGAGCTTGTCGACCAGCGTGCGGACCAGCTGGGCGCGCGCCGGATTGGCCGCGCGCAGGATGATCGCGTTCCCGCGCGGCTCGGCCAGCAGGGTGGTGCGGAACGAGGAGTCGACCGAGCCCGGCGTGGCGGCGCCCGCGGTGGTCGTGCCGCCGCCTTCGAGCAGCCGCGTGAGCAGCGGCACCATGTCGGTGGCGATCGAATGCTTGAGCGGGATCACCTCGATGTCGGACGCGTTCGGCACGTCCAGCGCGGCGACGATGCGTGCGAGGCGGCGCATGTTCTCGGCGTAGTCGGTGATGACCAGCGAGTTGTTGCCCGGGTTCACGTTGATCGTGTTGTTGGGCGCGATCAGCGGACGCAGCACCGGCAGCAGGTTGTTGGCCGACTCGTAGTTGAGCTTGAAGATCTGCGTGACGATCTGGTTGCCGTTGACGCTCGACGTGGTGGGCGTGGAAGTGGTCACCGTGCTGCTCTGCAGCTTGGCATCGGCTTCGGGCACGACCTTGTAGAGCCCTTCGGATTGCACGACCGCGAAGCCTTGCAGGCGCAGCGCCGCGGCGAACTGGTTGAAGGCCGCGTTCGGGGAGATCGGGCGATCGGTCTGCAGCGTGACCGTTCCCTTGACGCGCGGGTCGACCACCACGTCGCGGCCGGTCACCACGGCCATCGTGCGTGCCACGGATTCGATCTCGGCATTGGTGAAGTTCAGCGTGATCGGTTCGCCGCGTTGCGGTGGGGGTGCCTCCTGCGCGAACGCCGAGGGAATGCAGGCCGCGATCAGCATCTGCGCAGCGAGCGCGATGGTTCCGATGCGGATGCCGTACGAAGTCTTTTGCTTCATGGTCAACCCAGTGTGATGAGCGAGCGCGCGCCTTCGCGTCGCCCGATGATGTTCAAGAGATTCGAAAGCGCGTCTTCCCGGCCCGGCGCTGCGCTGGCTTCGCCGTCGAATCGAAAGGCGGTGCCGTTCCATCGGCCACTGCCGCTGAGTTGCAGGCTGCCGTCGCGTGTGGTCAGCAGGAGGGTCGGCGTCGGGCCGCCCTCCAGGGCAACCCGGTAGCTGCCCATGGGTTTCAGGGTCGACAGGCTGGAGGAAATGTCGGTCGCGTCGAGCGATGCGCGGCCTTCGAACGCGAGCTGCGGACCGTTCGAGCGCACGACGAAGGCCTGCGTGGAGATGTCCAGCATGCCTTCGAGCTTGAGCGTGTTCCAAGGCGCGCCGAAGCCGGCCAGCATGGCGGCGGGCCAGCGCGATTGGCCGTCGCTCCATTCGAGCTCGAGCCCGCTCGCCCGCGGACGCGCCCTGAACGCCAGCGGCTTGGCTGCGCAGCAGGGGAGATCGAGTGCGGCCGTCACGCCATCCCAGCGCGGCCTCAGGGTCCAGGCGAGCGTGCCGGGCAGCGAGATCGACTCGGCGCCGCCGGCGCCGCTCGAGAACACGACGCCGGCCGTGCCGGTCCAGACCGTGCCGCGTGCATTGACCAGTTGCAGGTGGCCATTGCTCCATCGGGCCAGGCCCGCGGCGAGCCAGCGGGCCGGTGCGTACAGCGCGAGAGCCAGCGAGGCGCCGATCAGCATGCCAAGCACGGCCCAGCGCCAGCCGGTCCTGGCGGGCGCGTCGGGGCTGGATGGACGGGTCGCCATGGGATCAGCGGGCCGGCAGGCTCATGACCATCGTGCCGTCCCATCGGACGCGCGACGCATCGGCTGCCGCGGCGGCAGCGGACGAAGAGGGGGACGGGGATGAAGCAGGCGGATTGCTCTGGGCGCTACGTGTCAGGTGCACTTCGCGCGGGACGGCGCGTGCGTTGCTGCGCGCCTGGGCAAACCACTGGGCGAGGGCATCGGCCGGCGCGGCGCGCAGTGCGATGGTCACGCCTTCGCCGGCACCGCCGGGTTGCATCTGGGCGTTGGGGCCGAGGTTCTGGCGCACCGAGGTTTCGAGGCCGCGCATGGCGTCGTCGCGGCTCGCGCGCGGCTGTGACTGCAAGGCCTTGGCCTGGGTTTGCAGCTGTGTCATACGCTGCAACTGCACGTCGATCTGCGCGTGCTCGGCCGGCGCCGACGACAGCGTGCGCAGCGCGGGCGCCAGCGCGACCCACCACAGCAAGGCCAGCGCGACCAGCGAGGCCGCGATGATGATCATGCGTTGCTCCCGCGCTTCGAGCTCGGGCCACCAGGCCTGCCAGCGCGCTTCCAGGGCTTCGAGCCATTTCATCGTGTGGCCTCCGCCTGCACGAGCAGCAGGTCGCCTTCGCTGCGGGCGTTGTAGCCGCGCGAGGACAGGGCGGCCGTCACGTTGCCGAGTTCGCCGGCCTGCAGCCCGAGACCGCGCAGCCGAAGCTGGCCGGCGCTGAAGTCGATGGCAGTGGGCGCGCGCCCTTGCGGGAGGCTTGCGGCCACCGCACCGAGCATGGGCTCGAAGTCGCTGGCGGTGACACCGCCCGTCGCCTGCTGCAATGCGGCGACTTCGCGCTGCATCTGCACCGGCGCGTCGACCACGAGTTGCACCGCGGGAAAAGTCTGGGTCAGGATGTTGCGTACCGCGCTGCGCTTGGCATCGAGCGCATTGCGCTCTTTCCAGGCCCATGCGTTGAGGCCGACGAGTTGTGCGAGTAGCAGCACCACGACGCCCCAGCGGGCGGCGCGCCACTGCGGCCCGCGCCAGAGCGCCCGCGCGATGGCGACGAACTTCTTGCTCGCACGGGCGCGGCCGGTGGACGCGAGGTCGAACTGCGCCAGGTCCCAGGGCAATTCGCTGGCCTGAAGCCATCGTGCCGCGGGCTTGACGATCGGTATGCGTTGGCCGAGCACGCTTTCGGCCAGTTCGGCGACCGCCGGCTCGGCCAGCGCGGTCGAGCCCTGGGGCAGGGGGCCCGCGAGCGCGAGGGCGGCACCATCGAGCGGCAGCATGGCGACGCCGTCGGCGCCGCAAACCACGCACAGGGCGGTGCCCGGCTCGCCAATGGCGAAGACCATCGAAGGCGATCCGGCCGGTCGCGGTGCGAACTCCGGAATGATCCGCGTGACGCGGCGGCCTGCGGCTTCGAGCGCCTGCACGGCGCTGCGCAGCCAGATGCGATCGCATGCCGCCACCCACACGGGCACACCCGCGCGGGCGCCGGGTTCGAGCGCGAAGTGAAGGGATTCGGGATCGTCCAGCAGGCGGTCTTCGAGGAGCCCGGCGAGCACCGAGCGCAGACGCACCGCGCCGCTCATGCTGCCCTGCGGCAAGGTGACCTGGTGCCACGAGATCGCCGCGGCGGGAACGCCCACGATGATTTCGTCGCTCGTGGGCAGGAGTGCTGCGGGGGCGCTGCCCTGCGAACGCAACTTGCGACCATCGCTTGACCACAGCGCCCAGCCGTATTCAGCGGCAGCCGATCCGGGCGTGTTAGGAATGGTTACAAGCAGCAAAGCCATGGATAAGACGAAAGGGTCGCTATTGTAGAAGTGGGGACGTTACAGATGCTACAGAATTGATAGCGTCTGAATCAGATGCTACGGGCGCTGCGCTAATTTTTTATCCAATCGGGGCGGCAGGGGTCTCGGGTTCAGGATTTGGGCGGTGCCACCGTGGCGCCCGCGCCACGTTCTCGCCAGACGATTCGCACCTCGATGCCGTCACGCCGGAGCAGCGTTTGTTCGTCGACCCATGCGCTTTCAAGGCGCAGGCGGGCGTGGACCTCGAAGAACATGGTCCCGATGCTGTGCTGGCTTTCGTTGAACTGCGACGAAGTCTGCTGAACCAGCTTGTTGGCGTCCGCGAGGCTGCGGAAATAGCCGCGCGCGCGCTGTTCGACCAGTCGCTTGGCGCCTGCCAGATCGAGCGTCGGCACGCTGGCGAAAAGGGCTTCCGCGCTGGCCGTGTTGATGTTGAGTGGCGTGGAGACCGGCAGCACGGTGACGTAGGGCTCAAGCGCCGCCGCGGTGGTGGGGGACAGGCCCAGCCAGACCAGTTGCGAGGTGCGCTGCGGCATCAGCGGGCCGGTGGCGGATGTGGAGGATTCCGTTTCCGTCGTTGTGGTTGTCGTCGGCGTCGTGGCTGCCGGCGTCGAGCCGGTGGCGGCCGCGGTGCCGGTGGTAGCCGTCGTTCCGGTGGTGCCCGTGGCGGCCGGGGCAGGCACGGAGACCGGGAGGGCCCGCTGCAGGTTGCTGACCATCAACGTGAGCTCCTGGGGCGGCAAATCGAGCAGCTGGAACAGCTTGGTGAAGGCCTTGACGGACGACTCGACCGGCTTGCCGCCTTCCACCAGGTTCCGCACGTTGAGCTTGGACTGCGCGTCGATGATGCGCCCCGAGAGAAAGGCATCGGGCAGGCCTTCGAGCGCATCGCTGGCGATGTTCTTGTCCGCAGCCAGGAAGCTGGTCAGCTTGGCCTCCTCCAGCGGAATGGCCCACGGCTCGGCGAGGTGGTCGGCCCCGCCGGTCGCGGCGTTGGCGCGCGCGTCCTCGCGCAGGATCAGCCGTGACCAGTCGAGCGCGCCGAGCAGGATCCAGCCCGATTGCACGCGTGCGCGCTCGGCGCCTTCGATCTCGGTTGCGCGCCATTGCTGCCAGAGCGCCGCTGTCGCGAAGGTCGCGACCAGCGTGACGGTGAGCATGGCCGTCAGCAATGCCGCGCCCCGTTGACGCCTCGCCGCCGGAACGTGTTGGCCGCGCTTCATGTCTTGGGCACCGTGACCGAAGGACGCACCCAGTCGCGGGTGATCAGGCCTGACAGCGCGGGGCCGGGCGGGAGGCTCAGGACCAGGCGCACACCGTCCGGCAGGGGCGTGTTGGTGCCCAGTGCCTCGGCGCTGACCGCGGGCGACCAGCTGTCGTTGCGGAAGTAGTAGATCTGCCAGTCGACGGCCGGCATCAGGTCGACCTGCGCATCGCGCGCCTCGTTGCTGCCGTTTTCCGCCCAGGCGGCGGCGCGGTCCCAGGCCAGCTGCCACTCGGCGCGCGTCGTGAAGCCCGGCGACTGCCAGCGGCGCCAGTGACCGTTTCCCGCTGCGTCCGCGCTCAGCGTCCAGCCCACCACGTAGACCTGCGCGGCGCCGCCGGTGCTGCGCCGGGTGAGGCGAAGCACGCGGCCGTTCCAGTCCATCGCGCGAATCTGCGACAGCGCCACGGTGGCGTCGAGGTCGGCACCCCATTGCGACAGGGTGGTCTGCAGCGTCAGCACGGCATCGCCGCGTTCGCGGTTCAGGGCCTGGGAACGCGCCATGCCGTCGAGACCGCGCCAGCTCATGAGCGCGAGCAGCGCCATGACCGAGATCGCGACCAGGAGTTCGATCAGCGTGAAGCCGCGCGTCTTCCGCATCAGTAGCGCCCCACCACGGTGGAAAGGCGCAGCACCGGTGCCTCGTCGGCGTCGCGCACCGAGACGTCGACGCGGCGGAAGTTGGGATTCAGCGTCGGCGTGGTCGAGACCGTGACGCCGAAGTTGACGTTCGCCTGGGTGCAGACCAGGCCCGCGTCGCCGACCGCGGGAAGCTGCCGCGCGAGGCGCGCTTTGATCAGCTCGTTCTCGGCGCACATCTGGGCCAGCATCACGTCGGACTGGCGCTGTGCGTTGCGCGTGAGTGCCATCGTCGCCTGCGTGCCCGCCATGAGCGCGATGGCGACGATGCCGAGCGCGACCAGCACCTCGATGAGGGTGAAGCCGAGCATGCGGTGGCGACGTTGCCGGATCATGGCGACACCAGGGCGAAGGGACGCAGGCCGTCGGTGCCGATGCGCAAGCTGCGGCTCGGCGGACCGTCGGACGTGATCAGCACCTGTTGCGCGGCGATGATCGGATCGGGACCCAGCTGCAGTGCCGGTGCTGCGACGCCATCTGCGGTCATCGGCTGGGCCGTGATCCCGTCGGAGAGCCAGCCCGTGGGCAGCGAATTGGATGGCAGCCCATCGAAGCTGAAGTTGCCCGGCCCGTCGGGCGTCGGGCGCCAGCGCACCGCCACGCCCGCGGCACGCGATTGCGCGCGCGCGGCTTCGAGCAGGGCGGCAAGCCGCTCCGCTTCGCGATCCAGCGTGGCCTGGCCCGAATCCCGCATCGCCATCCCGACGCCGGCCGTGGCCAGCGCGATGATTGCGATCACCACGAGTAGTTCGAACAGCGTGAAGCCGCCGTTCCCGCGGCGAGCGTTTTCGGGTGAGCGGCAGCGCGTGTTACTGCCAGCTGCCGATGTCGGCATTCTTGCCTTCGCCGCCGGGCTGGCCGTCGGCGCCGAGCGAAAACACGTCGATCTCGCCCTTGATGCCCGGATTCAGGTACTGGTAGGGATGGCCCCACGGGTCGTTGGGCAGCTTCTCCACGTAGGGCTTCCAGTTGGGCGCTGCGGGGCCATTCGTGGGGCGGGTGAGCAGGGCCTGCAGTCCCTGCTCGGCCGTGGGATAGCGCTGGTTGTCGAGCCGGTAGAGCTTGAGCGCCTGCATGATGTTGTTGACGTCGGTCTTGGCCGCCGTCACGCGCGCGTCGTCGGCGCGTTCGATGACGTTGGGCACGATCAGCGCGGCGAGCACGCCGATGATGACCAGGACGACCATCAGTTCGATCAGGGTGAAGCCGCGCTGAAGCCTGCGCGAAAGAGAACGATGAGAAGGGAACATGAAAGATGGGTGAGAGGGTAGGAAGGCAGCACGTGCCTCGTTCGCTGAATGATAATCCGGCCCCATGTCAGTTCCCTATGCCCCTGCCCGCTGGCCTGTAGCCACTGCAACGACCGGTCTCTGGGCGCTTGCCGCTGCGAGCATCGTGTTCTGGGGACTGAGGCTGGCTGCGCCTTCCGATGCCATTGCGCCGCCCGCGGTGGCCGCGCCCCAGGCGGTCGCGGATCCCGCCGCAGTGGCGCAATTGCTGGGCGCCGTGCCGAGCCAGGCCACGGTGGTGGCCACGCCGGAGGCCGCCAGCCGCTTCTCGCTGCTCGGCGTCATCGCGGACAGCGACGGGCAGGGCGCGGCGCTCCTCGTGGTCGATGGCAAGCCGCCGAAACCGTTTCGTGTTGGTGCGAAGGTTGCAGACGGATACGTGCTGCAGTCGGTCACCACGCGCGCCGCGTCTTTCGGCGCCAGCGCGAATTCGGCGGTGGCATTCACGCTCCAGTTGCCTACGCGGCCGCTGGCCGTCATGTCGCCGCCGCCCGTGCCGACGGTGGCTCCGGTCGTCGCGCCGGGTGCGCCGCGCTAGCCGCTCAGGCCTGCAGGAACAGTCGATAGGCGGGGTTGGCGGTTTCCTCGACGAAGGGGTAGCCCAACGCCTGCAGGAACTCGTCGAAGGCTGCGTTGTCCGCGCTGGGCACCTGCAGGCCGACGAGGATGCGTCCGTAGTCGGCACCCTGGTTCCGGTAGTGGAAGAGGCTGATGTTCCAGTTCGGCCGCAGCAGGCTCAGGAACTTCAGCAACGCGCCGGGGCGTTCCGGGAAGACGAAGCGCAGCAGTCGCTCGTCGTGGGCCAGGCCGGTGCGGCCACCGACCAGGTGCCGGATGTGTTCCTTGGCGAGTTCGTCGTGCGTGAGGTCGATGGCGCCGAAGCCGTGCGCAACGAAGGTGTCGGCGATCGTCTTCGATTCCCCGCGCGTCGTGGTCGTCAGGCCGACGAAGACGTGGGCCTCTTTCGAATCGCTGATCCGGTAGTTGAACTCCGTCACGTTGCGGGAGGCACCCGGCAACTGGCCGACCAGCTCGCAGAAACGCCGGAAGCTGCCGCGCTCCTCGGGAATGGTCACGGCGAAGAGGCCCTCGCGCTCCTCGCCCACTTCGGCGCGCTCCGCGACGAAGCGGAGTCGGTCGAAGTTCATGTTCGCGCCGCAGAGGATGGCCGCGTAGGTTTCGCCGCGCGTGCCGCGGGCCTCGACGTACTGCTTGATCGCCGCCACCGCGAGCGCGCCCGCGGGCTCGACGATGCTGCGCGTGTCGATGAACACGTCCTTGATGGCGGCGCAGACGGCGTCGGTGTCGACGGTGATGAACTCGTCCACCAACTGGCTGGCGACGCGGAAGGTCTCCTCGCCAACCAGCTTGACCGCGGTGCCGTCGGAAAAGAGACCGACGTCGGACAGCGTCACGCGCTCATGCGCCGCGACCGATTGCATCATCGCGTCCGAATCGCTCATCTGCACGCCGATGACCTTGATCTCGGGACGCACGGCCTTGATGTAGTTGGCGACGCCCGAGATCAGCCCGCCGCCGCCGATGGCGACGAACACGGCGTCCAGCGGCGACTGGTGCTGGCGAAGGATCTCCATCGCGATCGTGCCTTGTCCGGCGATGACGTCCGGATCGTCGAAGGGGTGGACGAAGGTCAGTCCCTGCTGCTTCTGCTGCTCGAGCGCGTAAACATAGGCGTCGGAGTAGCTGTCGCCGTGCAGATGCACCTCCCCGCCGAGCGCCCGAACGGCATCGACCTTGAGCTGGGGCGTGGTCACCGGCATGACGACGACCGCGCGGGCGCCGAGTCTGTGGGCGCCGAGGGCCACGCCCTGCGCGTGATTGCCGGCCGAAGCGCAGATCACGCCCTTGGCGAGCTGCTCCGCGCTGAGATGCGCCATCTTGTTGTATGCGCCGCGCAGCTTGAAGCTGAACACCGGCTGCTGGTCTTCACGCTTGAGCAGGACGGTGTTGCCGAGCCTTGCGCTCAGCGCGCGCGCGGGCTCCAGGGCCGACTCCACCGCGACGTCGTAGACGCGCGCGTTGAGGATTTTCTTGAGGTAGTCGGCGGGGGTGAGAGGCGGGGTCGGCGTGGACATAGGGCCGCGATCATAGGCCCGCGGACGCCGGGGATCGGAGCCCCAAGAAAAAAGCCCCGGGCCTTGCGGCTCGGGGCTAAATCCACCAATTGGGAGGGTGGAGGAGACAACCTGCGCACACGCGTCGGTGTGCAATGAAATAAAGTATATCGACTGTTTGTTGCATTGCAACAAGCGAGTTGCGCTTTTCGAACACTAATCTCGCCGACGAGGGCGCCCTGGCCTCGTTGCGCGTCCCGGAGTCAGCAAAGATGGAATGCACAGTGAGTTGGACCGGCAATGCCGGAACGCGGTCGGCGATGGGCTTCGTCGCCGAGACCGGCACGGGCCACGTCCTCATGATGGATGGCGCGCCCGATGCCGCGAAGCCCGAAAACGGCGGGCAGAACCTCGCGCCGCGCCCCATGGAGACGTTGCTTGCCGGGACCGGCGGATGCACGGCCTACGACGTGGTGCTCATCCTCAAGCGTGGACGTCATCAGGTCGAGCGATGCAGCGTCAAGCTGACCAGCGAACGCGCCGAAAAGGATCCCAAAGTCTTCACGAAGATCCACATGCATTTCACCGTCGCGGGCAAAGGCATTCCGTCGGCCGCCGTGGAACGGGCGATTGCCCTGAGTCACGACACCTATTGCTCTGCCAGCGTCATGCTGGCCAAGACCGCGGAGATCACGACCAGTTTCGATCTGCTCGAAACCTGAGCGCCGGCGCAGGAGCCGTCGCTCAGATGCGGTGAGCGACGGTGGTCATGACCTTCGAGGCCAGGCGCATCATGGCCTTGGCCGGTGCAGGGAGTTCCGTGGCGCCCGCGCTCCAGGCTTGCGCCGCGTGCCGCGCTTCATCGAGTTTCATCTGGTTGATGACCGCGCGCGATGCCGTATCGCCCGCGGGCAGGCGGTCGAGGTGCCCGTCGAGGTGAGCTTCCACCTGGCGCTCGGTTTCGGCCACGAAGCCCAGGCTCAGCGAATCGCCGAGCCGCCCGGCAACAAGGCCGAGGCCGAATGCGCCGAGGTACCACAACGGATTCAGCGCCGAGCGATGGGCGCCGAGTTCATCGAGCCGTTGCTGGGTCCAGGCGAGGTGGTCGGTTTCTTCGCGCGCCGCCTCGCTGAAGTGCATCCGCAACCCTGCATCCCTGGTCACGGCCGCTTGCGCTGTATAGAGCGCCTGCGCGCAGACTTCTCCCACGTGGTTGACGCGCATCAAGGCCCCGGCTTCACGTCGCTCGGATTCGGTCAGCGTGCCTTCGGGGCTTGCCGGCGCGGGGGCTTCCCGGGTGGCATGAGGCTTGGCAAAAAGTGTGCGCAGCGCCGCGTCTGCCACTGTCAGGGCGGAGTCGAGGGATGGGGTCATGAACGGATTGGACCCCAAACACAAAAAGACACAACTGCGGGATGGATTCCTTCCGCATGGTGGTGTCGCAAATGCCTCAGAACCTTTGTTGCACTGCTGCAACGAAACGCCCGGAGCGCCCATGTTTTCGGGCGAATTGTTTTGCCCTGATGAAGCGGCTCTGGTGCAATAGCGACAACTTCCCAAAAGGAGGTTGGCCCGGGGTCCGGTGGGAGCACGAAAGTGCCAGTCACGGTGAGCCCTTCGCACCGGAGCCCTATGTTTAACCTTGGAGAAACTTGCAATGAAAAAATCTCTAGTTGCCCTGGCTGCTCTGGCTGTTGCCGGTGTTGCCTCGGCTCAGTCGTCTGTCACCCTCTTCGGTGTGGTTGACGCTGGCGTCAGCTACTACGAACAAAAGACCGAAAACGCTTTCGGCCAGCAGTTCAAGACGAGCCAGTGGGCGCAATCCACCTCGGGCTACAACTCCAGCCGTCTGGGCTTCCGTGGCACGGAAGACCTCGGTGGTGGCCTGGCAGCCAGCTTCTGGCTGGAAGCCGGTCTGAACAACGACACCGGCGCAGGTGGCAGCAATGCTCCGTTCGTCACTGGCGGTGGCCTGAACTTCAACCGTCGTTCGACGGTGAGCTTGTCGGGTGCATTCGGTGAAGTCCGCATCGGTCGCGACTACACCCCGACGTTCTGGAACGACACCGTGTTCGATCCGTTCGGCACCAACGGCGTTGGTACCAACCTGATCTCGACGGCGAACGGCTTTAGCTCCAGCGGCCAGCTCACCAACGGTTTCACCGCTAACAACCAGTACGTGCGCGCCAGCAACTCGGTCGGCTACTTCCTGCCGCCGAACCTGGGTGGCTTCTACGGTCAGTTGATGTATGCGTTCAACGAGAACGTGAGCTACGATCCGGGCAACCTGACGCCTCCGACCACTGCCGCAATCATCGCCAATCCGGCACTCGCTGCCGTTGGCAACAACGCACGTGCCGGTCGCTATGTCGGTGGTCGCGTCGGCTACGCCAACGGCCCGCTCGACGTTGCTATCGCCTACGGTGAATCCACCGTGGCCAGCAACTTCTACGCAGGTACCACGCAGAACCTCGATACCGCCAACATCGGCGCTTCGTACGACTTCGGCGTTGTCAAGCTGTTCGGCGAATACTCGGACGCCAAGCTGAAGACCGACAATTCCACCATTACGGTGTTCAATTCGTTCGGCTTCTCTGACCCGCGTGCCAAGGGCTGGCTGCTGGGTGCGACCGTGCCGGTCGGTCCTGGCCTGATCCGCATCGCCTACTCGGCCGTCAAGTACGACAACACCCGCCAACCTCTGAACCAGGTTTTCGGTGTGTTCGCCGATCCGAAGGCTGACAAGATTGCTGTTGGCTACGTGCACAACCTGTCGAAGCGCACGGCTCTGTACGCAACGGCTGCTTACGTCAACAACAAGGATGGCGCTGACCTCGTGACCGGCGGCCCGCAATTCGTCCAGCCCTCTGCCTTGACCGGCCCGGTGACCCCGAAGAGCTCGATGGGTTACGACTTCGGTATCCGTCACGCTTTCTGATCTGACGCTGGCGCAAGCCAGCATCAAGGGAAGTTCTTGAAAGCCATCCGACGAAAGTCGGATGGCTTTTTTCGTTGCGGCGAGCCATGCATCGCACCCCCGGGGAACCCCCGCATGGGCACGTACTTTGCTCTGCTAGCATGATTGAAAACTTCGTCCGTTGAATGATCGCTTTCGTACTGCGCCGCCTGATCCAGGCCGTGATCGTGATGGTCGCGGTCGCCTTCATCGCCTTCCTTCTCTTCCAGTACGTCGGTGACCCGGTCGTGTTCCTGCTGGGGCAGGACGCCAAGCCCGAGCAGATTCGCGAACTCCGCGAAGGCCTCGGTCTCGACAAGCCCTTCTTCGTGCAGTTCTGGCATTTCCTGGTCAATGCCGCGCAAGGCGAGTTCGGTCTCAGCCTGCGTCAGGGCGCGAAGGTGTCGCGCCTGATCGGCGAACGCTTTCCCGCCACGCTGGAGTTGGCACTCGTCGCTGCCGTCCTTGCATTGGCCATCGGCATCCCGATGGGCGTCTACACGGCATTGCGCCGCGGCACCTTCATGAGCCAGGTGTTCATGACGATTTCCCTGCTCGGCGTGTCGTTGCCCACCTTCCTGATCGGCATCCTGCTGATCCTCGTCTTCGCCGTGCTGCTCGGCTGGTTCCCGAGCTTCGGGCGCGGCGACACCGTGCGGCTCGGCTGGTGGAGCACAGGCCTGCTGAGGACCGATGGCTGGATGCACATCGTGTTGCCCGCGGTCACACTCGCCATCTTCCAACTCACGTTGATCATGCGGCTCGTGCGCGCCGAGATGCTCGAAGTGCTGCGCACCGACTACATCAAGTTCGCTCGCGCACGCGGCCTTTCCGACCGTGCGATCCATTTTGGACATGCATTGAAGAACACATTGGTGCCTGTCATGACCATTACCGGGCTTCAACTCGGTGGTCTGATCGCCTTCTCGATCATCACGGAATCGGTATTCCAGTGGCCCGGCATGGGCCTGCTGTTCATCCAGTCCGTCACCTATGCCGATATTCCGGTCATGGCTGCCTATCTCTGCCTGATTGCATTGATATTCGTCGTCATCAATCTCGTGGTCGATTTGCTTTATTTCGTTGTCGATCCCCGGTTGCGGATCGGCAACGCAGGAGGTCACTAATGACGCAGCAGCGCCTGCAGGCATCGGGGCGGGCCTTCGCCCACATCTCCCGCTTCTACCCCGAGATCACCGCGTTTCGCCGCGACCTGCATGCGCATCCGGAACTGGGTTTCGAAGAGGTCTACACATCCGGCCGTGTGAAAGAAGCATTGAAGGCCTGCGGGGTCGACGAAATCCATACAGGCATCGGCAAGACCGGCGTGGTGGGAGTGATCCGAGGCGCATCGACGGCCAGCGGCCGCATGCTGGGCCTGCGGGCGGACATGGATGCCTTGCCGATGTGCGAGGACAACGATTTCTCCTGGCGCTCCGCCAAACAGGGCCTCATGCACGGCTGCGGCCATGACGGTCACACGGCAATGCTGGTCGGCGCGGCGCGCTATCTTGCGGAGACGCGCAACTTCGATGGCACGGCCGTCCTGATCTTCCAGCCCGGCGAAGAGGGCTTTGCCGGTGCGCGCGTGATGATCGAGGACGGCCTTTTCGATCGCTTCCCCGTCAACTCAGTGTTTGCGATGCACAACTGGCCGGGCATGCCGGCCGGCACTGTCGGCATCAACCGCGGCGCGATGATGGCTGCGGCCGATCGCATCACCATCGAAGTCACCGGCAAGGGTGGACACGGCGCTCACGCCTACCTGACGGTCGACCCGGTGCTGGTGTCGGCGCACATCATCACTGCCGTGCAGAGCATCGTGTCGCGCAATGTGAGGCCGATTGATGCGGCGGTGATCAGCATCTGCGCGGTCAATGCCGGCGACCTCGGCGCGATGAGCGTCGTGCCGGGCAAGGCCACGCTGGTGGGCACGGTGCGCACCTTCAGCTCGCGGGTGCAGGAGCAGGTGGAGCGTCGCCTGTCCGAGCTCTGTGCCGCAGTTGCCACCGGCTTCGGTGCCACGGCGCGCGTGAGCTTCGAGCGCATCTATCCCGCCACCATCAACACCGCGCCGGAGGCCCAGTTTGCCGGCGACGTCGCGCAGTCGCTCGTCGGCGCGCACAACGTCGAGCGCAACATGGAGCCGAGCATGGGTGCGGAAGATTTTTCGTTCATGCTGCAGAAAAAGGCGGGCGCCTATCTGCGCATCGGGCAGGACGCGCGCGGCGGCGCCTTCCTTCACAACAGCCGCTACGACTTCAACGACGAGATCCTGCCGCTTGGTGCTGCCTTGCACGCGGGCCTGGTCGAACAAGGCATGCCATTGGCCGCCGCGGCCGGGGCATCCCGAAGCGAGATGGCCTCTGCGGCCACTTGAAGATTTTCCAACCCCGAGGAGTGCTCTCATGAGTCTGAAAAAAAACATCGTCGCCGCGGCAGTCTTGTCCATCCTGGCGACGGCGAGCTTGATGGCCGGTGCGCAAACCATCCGCATCGCGAACCAGGGAGACGCACTCTCGCTCGATCCCCATTCGCTCAACGAGTCGCTCCAGCTCAGCGTGACCGCCAACGCCTACGAGCCGTTGGTTGGCCGCAACAAGGATTTGAGCCTCGCGCCGCTACTGGCGACGAGTTGGAAGCAGACCTCGCCGACCGTCTGGCGCTTCGAACTGCGCAAGGGCGTGCAGTTCCATGACGGGACCCCGTTCACAGCCGATGACGTCGTGTTTACTTTCGCACGCGCGAAGGGTGATGGCTCCGACATGAAAGCCACGCTCAGCGACATCAAGGAAGTGCGCAAGGCGGGCGACTACGCCGTCGACATCGAGACCAACGGCTCGTTCCCGATCCTGCCCGACGTGATCACGCTCACCATGATCATGAGCAAGAAGTGGTGCGAGGAGAACGGTGCCGCCAAGCCGGTCGACAAGCGCAAGGGCGTCGAGAACACCGCGTCCTTCAAGGCCAACGGCACCGGCCCGTTCCGCGTGCGCGAACGCCAGCCCGACGTGCGCACCGTCTTCACCCGCAACCCGACCTACTGGGGCAAGATCGAGGGCAACGCGCAGGAGATCATCTTCACGCCCATCGCCAATCCGGCCACGCGCGTCGCCGCGCTGGTGTCCGGCGAAGTCGACGTGATGGAGCCGGTGCCGGTGCAGGACATCGCACGCATCAATTCGAGCCCCAATGCGCGCGTCATCACCGGGCCCGAGCTGCGCACCATCTTCCTGGGCATGGACCAGAAGCGTGACGAGTTGCTCTACTCCAACATCAAGGGCAAGAACCCGTTCAAGGACAAGCGTGTCCGCCAGGCGTTCTACCAGGCCATCGACATCGCCGGCATCCAGCGCACCGTGATGCGCGGCGCCTCTCGGCCGACCGCGCTGATGGTCGGTCCCGGCATCAACGGATGGACGGCCGACCAGGACAAGCGCCTGCCCTACGACGTCGAAGCCGCCAAGAAGCTGCTCGCCGACGCGGGCTATCCGAACGGCTTCGAAGTGTCGATGAACTGCCCGAACGACCGCTACGTGAACGATGCCCAGATCTGCCAGGGCGTCGCCGCCGGCCTCGCGCGCATCGGCGTCAAGGTCAATCTCGTGGCCGAGACCAAGGGCAGCTACTTCCCGAAGGTGCTGCGCCGCGACACCAGCTTCTACATGCTCGGCTGGACCCCCACCACCTACGACTCGCACAACGCGCTGAGCTCGCTGATGGCCTGCCCCGACGACAAGGGCACGGGCCAGTTCAACCTCGGTGCCTACTGCAATCCGAAGCTCGATGAGCTCACCAAGAAAATCCAGTCGGAGACGGACAAGGACAAGCGCAACGAGATGATCAAGGAAGCCTTCAAGATCCATTCGGACGACGTCGGTCACCTGCCGCTGCACCAGCAGTCGCTGGCCTGGGGCGTGAGCAAGAAGGTCGAGCTGACGCAACTCGCCGACAACTTCATGTTCTTCAAGTGGATGAGCATCAAGCCGCAACAGCAGCCTTGATGGCCCGATGATCCGTGCGGGGGCCCGCCACGCGGGCCCCGTTTTCGCTTGCTGTCGCTCCCACGATGAACAAAACCCTTGCCCGTTGGCTGGACAGCGATGTCGGTCACAGTTTCCGCACCTCGCCCGTCGCAATGCTCGCGGCCGTGATCGCCTTCGTCTGCGTGTTCTGCGCCATCTTCGCCAACTGGGTCGCGCCGCACGATCCGTTCAATCTCGCCTCGCTCGAACTGGGCGATGCACGGCTGCCGCCAGCCTGGAGCGCGGAGGGTACGCGCAAGTTCGTTTTCGGTACCGACGACCAGGGGCGCGACATCCTGTCGGCGCTCATGTACGGCGCACGGATCTCGCTCGTGGTGGGCGTGGTGTCGGTGCTGGTGTCGATGGTGGTGGGCGTGTCCCTGGGGCTCGCGGCGGGCTTCTTCGGCGGCTGGCTCGATGCCTTCCTCATGCGCCTGTGCGACGTGATGCTCTCCTTCCCGCCGATCCTTGTCGCGCTGCTGATCGCAGGCATCGGCCGCGCACTCTTTCCCGATGCCCATGGCTCGCTTGCCTTCGGCGTGCTCATCATCGCGATCGCGCTCACCGGATGGGTGCAGTACGCGCGCACGGTGCGCGGCTCGACCCTCGTGGAGCGCCAGAAGGAATATGTGCAGGCCGCGCGCGTCACCGGCGTACCCTCCGTGCGCATCATGCTGCGGCACGTGCTCCCCAATGTGATGGGGCCGGTGATGGTGCTCGCGACCATCCACGTCGCGACCGCGATCATCACCGAAGCCACGCTTTCCTTTCTGGGCGTCGGCGTGCCGCCGACCTCGCCGTCGCTGGGCACGCTGATCAACACCGGCCGGGACTACCTGTTCTCCGGCGAATGGTGGATCACCGTCTTCCCGGGCCTGATGCTGGTGCTCATCTCGCTGAGCGTGAACCTGCTCGGCGACTGGTTGCGCGATGCGCTCAACCCGCGGCTGCGCTGACCACGAAGGAAGCACGTCCATGAGCCTTCTCCAGGTCAGCAACCTCGTTGTCGAATTCCCGAACCGCCGCGGTGCGCTGCGCGCGCTGGACGACATTTCCTTCGACATCGCGCCGGGCGAGATCCTCGGCGTGGTGGGTGAGTCCGGGGCGGGCAAGTCCCTCACGGGCGCCGCGATCATCGGGCTGCTCGAACCCCCCGGTCGCGTGGCGGGCGGGCAGATCGTGCTCGAAGGCCAGCGCATCGACAACCTCGGCCACGAGGCCATGCGCCACATCCGCGGACGCAAGATCGGCGCGATCTTCCAGGATCCGCTGACGTCGCTGAACCCGCTCTACACGATCGGCCGGCAGCTGATCGAAACCATCCGCACGCACCTCCCGGTTACCGAGGAAGAGGCGCGCCGGCGCGCCATCGGCCTGCTGGAGGACACCGGCATTCCAGGTGCCTCGCAACGCATCGATCACTTTCCGCACCAGTTCTCCGGCGGCATGCGCCAGCGCGTCGTGATTGCGCTGGCGCTCGCGGCCGAGCCGAAGCTGATCGTCGCGGACGAGCCCACCACCGCGCTGGACGTGTCGATCCAGGCGCAGATCATCCAGTTGCTCAAGGGCATCTGCAAGGAGCGTGGCGCCGCCGTGATGCTGATCACCCACGACATGGGCGTGATTGCCGAGACCTGCGATCGCGTGGCCGTGATGTACGCGGGCCGCGTGGCCGAGATCGGGCCCGTGCATGAAGTCATCCATCAACCCGCCCATCCCTACACCTCGGGCCTGATGGCCGCCATCCCCGACATGACGATGGACCGCGAACGCCTCAACCAGATCGACGGCGCGATGCCCCGGCTCAATGCCATCCCCAGGGGGTGCGCCTACAACCCGCGCTGTCCGCGCGTGTTCGACCACTGCCTGGTCGAGCGCCCGGACCTGCTCAACGCCGGCGCGACCCGGGCCGCATGCTGGCTGCACGAAGCCCACACGGCTTCGCCTGCCTACGGAGGTCTGGCATGACCACGCTGGTGCAGGCCCACGATCTCGCGAAGAGCTTCGACGTCTCGCCGCCTTGGCTCAACCGCGTGCTGGAGCGCAAGCCGCGCGTGATGCTGAAGGCCGTCGATGGCGTGAGCTTCTCGATCGAACGCGGCAAGACGCTCGCGCTGGTGGGTGAATCCGGATGCGGCAAGAGCACCGTGGCACGCCTGCTGGTGGGCCTGTACGCACCCACGCGGGGCGGCATGCAGTTCGACGGCCAGGACGCGCACGCGGCCTTCAAGACACCGCAGGGCCGCACCTTGCGTCGCCGCATCCAGATGATCTTCCAGGATCCGTATGCCAGCCTCAACCCGCGATGGATCGTCGAGGACATCGTCGGCGAACCCCTGCGCGAGCACGGCATCCTGGACAAGGGCCCCGAACTCAAGGCGCGCGTCGGCGAACTGCTGAAGTCGGTCGGCCTCAGTCCGCTCGACATGGTGAAGTACCCGCACCAGTTCTCCGGCGGCCAGCGCCAGCGCATTTCCATCGCGCGCGCGCTGGCGACAGAGCCCGAGTTCCTCGTGTGCGACGAGCCCACGTCCGCGCTCGACGTCAGCGTGCAGGCCCAGGTACTCAACATCATGAAGGACCTGCAGCGCGAGCAGGGACTGACCTACCTCTTCATCTCGCACAACCTCGCGGTGGTGCGCCACGTCGCCGACCAGGTCGGCGTGATGTACCTGGGCCGCCTGGTCGAGGTGGCCGACAAGCACGCGCTCTTCGATTCACCGCAGCATCCCTACACGCGCATGCTGCTGGATGCGATCCCGCAGATGAAGCACACCGGCCGCCGCCGCACGCCGGTGCAAGGCGAGGTTCCGAACCCCCTCAATCCACCCACGGGCTGCACCTTCCATCCCCGCTGCCCCCTGGCCAACGAGCGCTGCAAGACAGAGCGCCCCGCGCTCCAGATGCTGCGCGGCGTCCAGGTCGCCTGCCACGCAGTAGAAGAAAACAGAGCCTGAACAGGTTCCCCCATCCGGGAGCCGCCACGGAACCGGCTCCGCCGGGCCGCAAGGCGGCGCCCCCTGCAAGGGGGTAGGCGAAGCGACACGAAGTGCGCGAAGCCTGGGGGTGTTACTGCTCCTCTCCCCAGGCGTAGCCGTCGCGCGCAATCATGGCGCTCGATGCGCTCGGTCCCCAGGTACCGGCCGCATACGGGCGCGGCACACCGTCCGAGGCCCAGCTGTCGATCAGCGGCTCGACCCAGCGCCATGCCTCTTCCTGCTCGTCGCTGCGCACGAACAGGTTCAGCCGGCCATCGATCACATCGAGCAGCAGCCGCTCGTAGGCGCCCACGCGCTCGGACCCGAATCGCTTGTCGAAATCGAGGTCGAGTTGCACCGGTGCCAGTTGCGGACCCGCATGGCGATTGCCGTTGCGCTGGCGGTTGTCCTGCGCCTGCGCGAGCATGTGCAGTTCCAGGCCGTCCTTGGGCTGCAGGTTGATCACCAGCTTGTTCACCGAACTGGCCGGCGCGCGGAAGATGGCATGCGGCGTCGGCTTGAAGTTCACTTCGATTCGCGCGTCGCGCGAGGCCAGGCGCTTGCCTGTGCGGATATAGAGCGGCACGCCGGCCCAGCGCCAGTTGGCGATTTCGGTGCGCAGCGCCACGAAGGTCTCGGTGCGACTCTCGGGGTCGACGCCCGGTTCGTCGCGGTAGCCCTGCACGCGTTCGCCGTAGGCCGTGCCCGCGGCGTACTGGCCGCGAATGGCATGCAGGCCGATGGATTCGGCGGTCCATGGCTTCAGGGCGCGCAACACCTTGAGCTTTTCGTCCCGGATTGCATCGGCATGCGCGTTGATCGGCGGCTCCATGCCGATCGCGCAGACGAGTTGCAACGCGTGGTTCTGGACCATGTCGCGCAGCGCGCCGGTCTGGTCGTAGAAGCTGCCGCGCTTTTCCACGCCCAGATCCTCGGCGATCGTGATCTGGATGTTCGCGATGTGTTCGCGGCGCCAGATCGGCTCGAAGAGCGCATTGCCGAAGCGCATCGCGAACAGGTTCTGCACCGAGGGCTTGCCGAGGTAGTGGTCGATGCGGAACACCTGGTGCTCCCCGAGCACCTTGCACACGGCCTTGTTGATGGCGCGGTTCGAGGCCAGGTCGTGGCCCAGCGGCTTCTCGAGCACGACGCGCGTCTGCGGCCCGTTGAGGCCGGCCGCGGCGATCTGCTCGACGACCTGCGTGAAGAGCGCAGGCGCAGTCGCCAGGTACATCACCACCGTGCCGGCATTGCGTGCCTTCAGCTTTTCGGCCAGCTTCTGGTAGTCCGCCGGCTGCGAGAGGTCCATGCGCAGGAAGTAAAGGATCGACGCAAACTTCTTGAACTCCTCGGGCGATGGCCGTTTGGCGCCTTCGACGGCCTCGAAGCGCGACTGGATCAATTCGCGGTAGGCATCGTCGGACAGGTCGTCGCGCGCCACGCCGATGATGCGGCCGTCTTCGGGCAGGCTGCCGTGACGGAATGCCTGGAACAGGGCGGGCATCAGCTTTCGCCATGCGAGATCACCGGTGCCGCCGAAGAGGACGAGATCGAAACTCATGGATACATCCGTTTGTGTAGTGAAGAGCGAGCATGCTCGCCAGCGAATGGTACTTGTACCGATCCGGCCGTCCATGACGCGACGCTAAGCTGCGAGGCGGCCCGCGGGGCCTTTTTTTGTTTTGATTCGAGGTCCTGATGAAGAAACTCCTGAGTGTCACGGCATTGATCGCGCTGATGGGCGCGTCGACTGCAGCATCGGCCCAGACCGTCAACGTCATCTGCTCGGTCCAGGCGGACTGGTGCAACATGATCGCGACGGTCTACGCGCGCACCACCGGCGTCAAGCTCAACATGGCGCTCAAGGGTTCAGGCGAGGCGCTCGCGCAATTGATCGCGGAGAAGGACAACCCAAAGACCGACGTCTGGTTCGGCGGCACCGGCGATCCGCACCTGCAGGCGGCCGAGTCGGGCCTCACGCTCGAATACAGGTCGCCGACGCTGTCGCAGCTCTACCCATGGGCGCAACAACAGGCGCAGCAGTCGGGCTACAAGACTGTCGGCATCTATTCCGGGCCGCTCGGCTTCGGCTACAACACCGAGCTTCTGGCGAAGAAGAAGCTGCCGGTGCCGCGCAGCTGGGCCGATCTGCTGAAGCCCGAATACAAGGGCGACATCCAGGTGGCGAATCCGGCGTCGAGCGGCACGGCCTACACGATGATCGCCACGCTCGTGCAACTGATGGGCGAGGACAAGGCCTTCGACTACCTCAAGGGACTGCATCGCAACGTCGGCCAGTACACCCGCTCCGGCACCGGCCCGATCAAGGCGGTGGCCCGCGGCGAGACGGCAGTGTCGATCAGCTTCGTGCATGATGCGCCGCAGGAAAAGATGCAGGGCTTCCCGGTCGAGACCTCCACGCCTTCGGAAGGCACGGGTGCGGAGATCGGTTCCATGAGCATCGTGAAGGGCGCGCGCAACCTGGAGCAGGCCAAGAAGTTCTACGAATGGGCGCTCACGCCCCAGGCGCAGACCTTCGGCGCCGCCGCCAAGCAGTTCCAATTGCCTTCGAACAAGGCGACACCGGTGGACCCCAACGTACCGGACTTCAGGAAGATCAAGATGATCGACTATGACTACGCCAAGTACGGCGCGAGCGCCGAGCGTCGCCGGCTGATCGCGCGCTGGGAGAAGGACGTCAACTCGCTGCCCCGCTGAATGAGCCGTCACGCCAACGCACCCGTCTGGGCCTGCATCGCAGCCGGCGTGGCCGGGTACGTCGCGCTGCCCTGGTATGCGATCCAGGACACCTCGTGGTACGAGGCGCTGCCGCAGGTCTTCGGCCAGGCGGAGGGTGCGAATGGCGTGATGCAGGCGGCACTGCAGGGCCGGAGCTGGCTCTACATCGGCTTGATCGGCCTCGTCGTGTGCGCCCTCGGTGGTCTGCTGCGCGCCGGGCGTACGCAAGGCCAGTTGCTCCTTGTCGGTGGCGCGGTGGGCGCGATCGGATTGGCGCTGACCGGGTTCCTCATCGGCGCTCGCGGGTGGAGCTATCCCTTCCTGAACAGCTATCTGGGCGAGTTGCCGCTCAATCAGTTCGGCATCGGCGCAGGGGGCGCCGTGGCGATAGCGGCGCTGGTGCTGCTCGCCGCCTTCGGCTTGGCACGACTCGGCTTCTTCAAGGGCGACCTGTTCGTTTCCGCGGCGGTGATCGGTTGCGGCGTGCTGATGGCGCTGTTCATCGCGTACCCAGTGAGCAAGGCGCTTGCGGGGGCTTTTCTCGATGAAGACGGTCGGTGGTCATTGGTTGCATTCTTCGCGCGCATCGGCACGGAGCGCATCTGGGGGCTGGGCTGTCTCGCGGGTGGCGTTTGGTGCGGCGTGGCGTGGAACACGCTGGTGCTGGCGCTGCTGACCGCCGCGGGCACGACCTTCCTCGGCACGCTGATGGCGCTCATGGCCGAGCGCGGCGGCAGGCGCTGGCAGGGGCCGCTGCGCGTGCTTGCGCTGTTGCCCATCATCACGCCGCCCTTCGTGGTCGGGCTCGGCCTCATCCTGCTGTTCGGTCGCGCCGGAGTCGTGAACCAGCTGCTGGAAAGCACCTTCGGCATCGAGCCGACGCGCTGGTTCTACGGCATGCCGGGCGTGCTGGTTGCCCAGCTGTTCGCGTTCACGCCGATCGCCTTCATGATCATGCGCGGCGTGGTGCAAGGCGTGTCGCCGAGCCTGGAGGAGGCCGCGCAGATGCTGCGCGCCGACCGCCGGCGCGCCTTCTTCACCGTCACCTTGCCGCTCATCAAGCCGGGGCTGGCGAATGCATTCCTTGTCGGATTCATCGAAAGCATTGCGGACTTCGGCAATCCCGTCGTCGTCGGCGGGCAGTTCTCCGTGCTGTCCACGGACATCTTCTTCGCGATCGTCGGCGCGCAGTACGACCAGGGCCGGGCCGCATCGCTCGCGTGGGTGCTGACGATCTTCGCGCTCGGCGTGTTCGCGATCCAGCGCTGGGTGCTCGGCAAGCAGGTCTACACCACGGTGAGCGGGAAGGGCGACGCGGGCATCGCCATGGCCTTGCCCGACGGCGTGCGCTGGACCATCTACTGCATCGCGCTGCCCTGGATCGCATTCACGGTGGTCGTCTATCTCTTTGCCTTCGCGGGCGGTTTCGTGCAGACCTGGGGGCGCGACTACACCTTCACGCTCAACCACTTCCGCAATGCGTTCGCGCTTGAATGGGGCCAGTTCGGCCTGGTGTGGGCGGGCACGGCGTGGAACTCGCTGATCACGACCGTGAAGCTCGCCGCCATCTCGGCGCCGCTGACGGCGGGCTTCGGGCTGCTGATCGCGTGGCTGCTGGCGCGCAATGAATTCAAGGGGCAGGGCGCCTTCGAGTTCGCGGCGTTGCTCGCCTTCGCGATTCCCGGCACCGTGCTCGGCGTGAGCTACATCCTGGCGTTCAATGTGCCGCCGCTTGAACTCACGGGCACCGGGCTCATCATCGTGCTGTGCTTCATGTTCCGGAATCTGCCGGTGGGCGTGCGCGCGGGCACCGCAGCCTTCAAGCAACTGGACCGCTCGCTCGACGAGGCATCGCTGATGCTGCGTGCCTCGACATCGCAGACGCTGTTCAAGGTGGTCCTGCCGCTGCTCAAGCCGGCGCTGGTGGCCGCGCTGGTCTACAGTTTCGTCCGCGCCATGACGACGGTGAGCGCCGTCATCTTCCTGGTCACGGCGGAGAACGAACTGGCGACGACCTACATCATCGGCCGCGTGGGCAACGGAGACTACGGCCTCGCGCTGGCCTACTGCACGGTGCTGATGATCCTGATGTCGGTCGCGATCGCGCTCGTCCAGCTGCTCGTCGGCGAGCGCAAACTGGGGCGGCGGAAGGTCGGGATGCCGGCCATCGCGGCACCGGTGCATTGATGACGAAGGAAACAATGAGCAACGGCATCGAGCTTCGCGACATCACCAAGCGCTACGGCAACGACGCGCGCGCACCGCTGGCGGTGAAGGGGGTGAGCTTCGAGGTGCCCGCGGGCACGCTGACCACCATCCTCGGCCCCTCGGGTTGCGGCAAGACCACCATCCTGCGCATGATCGCGGGCCTGGAGTCGCCGACGTCGGGATCGATCCTCATGCACGGGCGCGACGTCACCACGCTGGGGCCGGCCGAGCGCAACGTGAGCATGATGTTCCAGAGCTATGCGCTGTTCCCGCACATGAACGTGATCGAGAACGTGGGCTACGGCCTGCGGATGAGCGGCGCGCGCAAGACCGAGGCCGCGGCGCGTGCACGCGATGCGCTCAAGGGCGTGGGGCTGGTCGGCTTCGACGAGCGGCTGCCGAGCGAACTGTCCGGCGGCCAGCAGCAGCGGGTCGCACTGGCGCGCGCGCTGGTGCTGGAGCCGGCGGTGCTGTTGTTCGACGAGCCGCTCTCGAATCTCGATGCGCGGCTGCGCCGCGAGATGCGGGAGGAGATCCGCAACCTGCAGCAGCGATTGCAGCTCACCGTCGCCTACGTCACGCACGACCAGAGCGAGGCGCTTGCGGTCAGCGACCAGATCATCGTGATGGACCATGGCGTCATCGCCCAGCGCGGAACGCCCGAGCAGTTGTACGGCCACCCCGAAAGCGAGTTCGTCGCAGGCTTCATGGGCGAGGCGATGGTGTTCCCCGCGCTGGCTCATCCGGACGGGCGGGTGCAGATGGGGCCGCTGATGCTGACGCCGGGCCACCCGATCGCCCCGGGCATCGTCAAGGTCGCCGTGCGGCCGGAGGCCTGGTACATCGGCGCGGCCGTCGGCCTGGAGGCAACTTTGCGCAAGGCGGCGTTTCTGGGCAACTTTTACGAGTACGCTTTCGATACAGCGCTCGGCTCGGTGTTCGTGGTGTCGACCGACTTGGCCCATCCCCTGGCTGCCGGCGCGCAGACCACGCTGTCCCTCACCAACCACGGCGTCTCCGTCGTTCCCGCCGCACTATGAATGTCGTCTTCGATCTTGGCGCCGTGCTCCTGACCTGGGAGCCGGTGGCGCTGGTGCAATCGAACTTCGAGCCGCATGCGCCCACCGCCGAGGCCGCCCATGCGCTGGCGATGCAGATGTTCCATCACGAGGACTGGCTCGGCTTCGACCGTGGCACGCACAGCCTCGACGACGCCATCGGCCGCATGGCCCTGCGTCTCGCGCTTCCTTCGGACCGCCTCAGCGACGTGCTGGCGCCGATGGGCGAGCGGCTGGAGCCCATCGCCGTCACGGTGGAGCTGCTGGCTTCCCTGCGGGCACGCCGGGATGCGGGGGAGGACCTGCGGCTCTACTACCTGTCCAACATGCCCTCGCCCTATGCGCGCGTGCTGGAGTACCGCCATGCGTTCTTCCAGTGGTTCGACGGCGGCATCTTCTCGGGAGACGTGCGCATGATCAAGCCGCAACGGGAAATCTACGAGTTGCTCGCCAGCCGCTACGACCTGGTCGCGTCCGAAACCGTGTTCATCGACGATTCGCTCGCCAACGTGATTGCCGCGCGCGAACTCGGCTGGCACGCCATCCATTGCGAACGGCCCAGCGCCGTACCGGCGCAGCTGGCCGCCTACCTGCCCGTCAACTCGACCTGGTCGACATCGAAGCCCAGCGTGCGGGCGTAGTCGAGCTCGGCCTGCAGCGCGCTTTCGTCCAGACGAGGCGCGCGCGACAGCACCCACAGATACTTGCGGTTCGGCGTGCCGACAAGGGCCACCTGGTAGTCGCGGTCGAGCTTCAGGATCCAGTAGTCGCCCCACACCAGTGGCAACCAGCCGAGCCATTCGGGTGCGAAGCGCACTTCCAGGCGGCCGGCACCCGGTTGCCCCGCCACGGGAACGACGTGGGCGGAGCCCACGGATTCATTGAAGTTTCCGTCCGGGAGGATGCAGCGATTTCGCACCTCCACCGTGCCGTCGTCGAGCAAGGTGTACTCGGCCGTGACGGGCCCGGTGCACTGCTTCTGGAAGCGGTTGGGCAGGCGGGCCTGTTCGTGCCACAGGCCCGCGTAGCGCTTCAGGTCGACCGGCGCCACCACCTGGAGGGGGGCACGCATCAGCGGTGCGCCGTCGGCGGGGCCGGCCACGGTCGATGCCCGCGCCGCGCGCGTGCTCATGAGTGCCAGCAAAGTCAAAGCACCGCCGAGGCAGAAGGCCGTTGCCAGTGTGCCGATCGACGCGCTGTGGACGCGGTCATCGAAGACGACGGTGGGCGGCGGGCGCTGTTGGGTGCGAGACGGCATGGAAATCCTCCGGGGGACGGTCGATCAAATCGCAAGATTAGTTACCGCTTGCCTGTCGGCGCGTCAGCCAGGGACCACACGATCTGTAGTTTTGCGGCGGGATAATGGCCGCATGAACCAACTCGATGCCCTCCGTCAATGGACCACCGTCGTGGCCGACACCGGTGATTTCCGTCAACTGGCGCAGTTCAAGCCCCGGGACGCGACGACCAATCCGTCGCTGATCCTGAAGGCGGTCCAGAAGCCGGACTACCGTCCCCTGCTGGACGAAGCCATCACGAAGCACAAAGGCCTGCCTGTCGACGAGGTGATCGATCGTCTGCTGGTGCGTTTCGGGACCGAGATTCTTTCCATCATCCCCGGTCGCGTCTCGACCGAAGTCGACGCCCGGCTGAGTTTCGACACGAAGGCGACCATCGCACGCGCGGAGCGCATCGTGGCGCTCTATCGCGCGGAAGGCGTCGATGTCGAGAAGCGGCTGCTGGTCAAGATCGCGTCGACCTGGGAAGGCATCGAGGCGGCGCGCCAGCTCGAGAAAAAGGGCATCCACTGCAATCTCACGCTGCTGTTCTCCTTCGCGCAGGCGGTGGCCTGCGGTGCCGCCGGCGTGCAGCTGATCTCGCCCTTCGTCGGGCGCATCTACGACTGGTACAAGAAATCGGCCGGCAGCAACTGGAACGAAGCCGCCAGCGCGGGCGCCAACGACCCGGGCGTGAAGTCGGTGCGCCAGATCTTCGACTACTACAAGAAGAACGGCATTGCGACCGAGGTCATGGGTGCGAGCTTCCGCAATGTCGGACAGATCGCCGCACTCGCAGGTTGCGACCTGCTGACCATCAGCCCCGACCTGCTGGCCGAACTGGCCGCCAGCGACGCGCCCCTGACGCACGCGCTGGACGCCAGCGCCGCGAAGAGCCTCGACATCCCCAAGGTGACGCTCGACGAAGCGGCTTTCCGCTATGCGCTGAACGAGGATGCGATGGCGACCGACAAGTTGGCCGAGGGCATTCGTGCCTTCGCGGCCGATGCGGTGAAGCTCGAGAAGCTGATGGGGGCCTCATGACCAGAACGCGTTGCGATCGCACGGCCGCATGGGCCGACCTCCAGTTGCACTACGACAAGGCGGGCCTGGGCTTCGATGTGCGCAAGGCTTTCGCCGCCGATCCGAAGCGCTTCGACGCTTTGAGCCAGTCGGCGCCGTACCTCTTCGCCGATCTGTCGAAGAACCTGACCGACGCGCGGACCGAAGAGCTGTTGATGGCGGTCGCGCGCGAATCGGGTCTGGAAGCGCATCGGGACGCGATGTTCGCGGGCGAGCACATCAACGCGACCGAAGACCGCGCGGTGCTGCATACGCTGCTGAGGCAGCCTGCGTCTGCATCCGTCCCTGCCAACCTCGCCGGGGCTTTCGGCGACGTGCAGTCGACGCTGACCGCGATGCTGGCCTACGCGGAGGAAATCCGCGCCGACCACACGATCACCGACGTGGTCAACATCGGCATCGGCGGGTCCGATCTCGGGCCCCAGATGGCGGGGCTGGCGCTCGAAGAGTACGCGGCGCCCGGCAAGCGATTCCACTTCGTCTCGAATGTCGACGGGCACGAGTTGGCGGGCGTGCTGCGCGGGCTGGCGCCCGAACACACGCTGTTCCTGATCGCGTCGAAGACCTTCACCACGGCCGAGACGATGGCGAATGCGCAGTCGGCCAAGCGCTGGTTCGAGCAGTCCGGCAGCGTGGACATCGCGCGTCATTTCGCCGCGCTCACGACCAACGTCGAGGCGGCGCGCGCTTTCGGGATCGAGACGACCTTTGGCTTCTGGGACTGGGTCGGCGGCCGCTATTCGCTGTGGTCCGCCATCGGCCTGCCGATTGCGCTGGCGATCGGTGCGGAAGGCTTTCGCAGCCTGCTCGCCGGTGCGCATGCGATGGACGAACATTTCCGCACCGCGCCGCTCGCGCAGAACCTGCCTGTGCGGCTGGGCCTGCTCGACGTCTGGTACCGCAACTTCCACCGCTTCACCAGCCGCGGCATCGCGCCGTACCACAGCGCCCTCAAGCGCCTGCCTGCCTACCTGCAGCAGCTCGAAATGGAGAGCAACGGCAAGCAGGTGGACATGGCCGGCAAGACACTGACCTTCGGCACCTCGCCCGTGCTGTGGGGCGAACCGGGCACCAACGGGCAGCATGCCTACTTCCAGATGCTGCACCAGGGGACGGACGTGGTCCCGATGGAATTCATCGCGGTGCGTGATGCCGCGCACGACCTTGAAGGACATCACCCCAAGCTGCTGGCCAATGCGCTCGCGCAGGCCCAGGCGCTGATGCTCGGCAAGAGCGACGAGGGCGGCCACCGGAACTTCCCCGGAAACCGCCCGAGCACTTTCTTCGTCATGGAAAAGCTGACGCCGGAATCGCTCGGTGCCTTTCTTGCGCTCTACGAGCACCGCGTTTTCACCAGCGGCTCGCTCTGGGGCATCAACAGCTTCGACCAGTGGGGCGTCGAACTCGGCAAGGTGCTGGCCAAGGACATTGAACCGCGCCTGGCCTCCGGCAACGCCCAGGGGCTGGATCCGTCCACCGCCGGGCTGCTTGGACGCTTGCGCCAGCCTGTTTGAAGCATTCGAGGTCGGCGGGCCGCTCGATATGATGGCCGCGGGGTTTTCCCGTGGGAATCAACGAGAGGAGTTTGCACATGAACTTTCAACAGGCCGTCCAGACCTGCTTTCGCAAGTACGTCGACTTTTCGGGCCGGGCATCGCGTCCCGAGTACTGGTGGTTCATCCTGGCGTATTTCATCGCCGCGTTCGTCAGCGGCTTCATCCACGAGTACGTCAATCTGATCGTGGTGCTTGCCTTCCTGCTACCGCAACTGGCGGCCGGCGCGCGCCGCCTGCATGACATCGGCAAGAGCGGCTGGTGGCTGCTGCTGGGGTTGATCCCGGTCATCGGCGGCCTGGTGCTCCTGTATTTCGCGGTGCAGCCGAGCCAGCCGGAGTCGAACGAATACGGGCCGCCGCCCGTGCCGGTGCCCGCCGGCGCCTGACTCCGGGGCTCGTCCCCAAAAGAAAAAAACCCCCGCGGCGCGAGCCTCGGGGGTTTTTCAGTTGGCTGGAAGCCGGGGGCGATTTACATGCCCATGCCGCCCATGCCACCCATGCCGCCCATGTCGGGCATGCCGCCGCCGCCGGCAGCTTCGTCCTTCGGTGCGTCGGCGACCATGGCTTCGGTCGTCAGCAGCAGCGAGGACACCGAAGCGGCGTTCTGCAGTGCGGTGCGGGTCACCTTGGTCGGGTCCAGGATGCCCAGCTCGAGCATGTCGCCATAGGTGTCGTTGGCGGCGTTGAAGCCGTAGTTGCCCTTGCCGGCCAACACAGCGTTCACGACCACCGATGCTTCGCCGCCGGCGTTGTTGACGATCTCGCGCAGGGGCGCTTCGATGGCCTTGAGCACCAGCTTGATGCCGGCGTCCTGGTCGGCGTTGTCGCCCTTGAGCGTGTCGCCCACGGCTTGCTTGGCGCGCAGCAGGGCCACGCCACCACCGGCAACCACGCCTTCTTCCACTGCAGCGCGGGTGGCGTGCAGGGCGTCTTCGACGCGTGCCTTCTTTTCCTTCATTTCGACTTCGGTGGCAGCGCCGACCTTGATCACTGCAACACCGCCGGCCAGCTTGGCCACGCGCTCTTGCAGCTTTTCGCGGTCGTAGTCGCTGGTCGCTTCCTCGATCTGCACGCGCACTTGCTTCACGCGGGCTTCGATGTCGCCAGCGGCGCCGGCGCCGTCGATGATGATCGTGTTTTCCTTGCCCACTTCGATGCGCTTGGCCTGGCCCAGGTCGGCCAGCGTCACCTTCTCGAGCGTCAGGCCCACTTCTTCAGCGATGACCTTGCCGCCCGTCAGGATGGCGATGTCTTCCAGCATGGCCTTGCGGCGGTCGCCGAAGCCAGGTGCCTTGACGGCCACGACCTTCAGGATGCCGCGGATCGTGTTCACGACCAGCGTTGCCAGGGCTTCGCCTTCGACTTCTTCCGCGATGATCAGCAGCGGACGGCCGGCCTTCGCCACTTGCTCCAGCGTGGGCAGCAGGTCGCGGATGTTGCTGATCTTCTTGTCGAACAGCAGCACGAACGGGTTGTCCAGGATCGCGCTTTGCTTTTCGGGGTTGTTGATGAAGTAGGGCGAAAGGTAGCCGCGGTCGAACTGCATGCCTTCGACGACGTCGAGTTCGCTGTCGAGCGACTTGCCGTCTTCCACGGTGATCACGCCTTCCTTGCCGACCTTGTCCATCGCGTCAGCGATGAGCTTGCCGATGGTTTCGTCGCTGTTGGCCGAGATCGAGCCGACTTGCGCGATTTCCTTGGAGGTGGTCGTGGCCTTGGAGGCCTTCTTCAGCTCGGCGACCAGGGCGGTGACCGCCTTGTCGATGCCGCGCTTCAGGTCCATCGGGTTCATGCCGGCAGCCACCAGCTTGAAACCTTCGCGAACGATGGCCTGGGCCAGCACGGTCGCGGTGGTGGTGCCGTCACCGGCGTTGTCGGACGTCTTGGAAGCCACTTCCTTCACGAGCTGGGCGCCCATGTTCTGCAGCTTGTCCTTGAGTTCGATTTCCTTGGCGACCGACACGCCGTCCTTGGTCACGGTGGGGGCGCCGAAGGAGCGCTCGAGCACCACGTTGCGGCCCTTGGGGCCCAGGGTCACTTTGACTGCGTTGGCGAGGATGTTCACACCCTCGACCATGCGCGCGCGGGCTTCGCCGCCGAAGACTACGTCTTTTGCTGCCATGAGATTTCTCCGAGATTCAGTTGGATGGGGGGATGACGGGGCGAGAAATTACTTGTCGACGACCGCGAACAGGTCGTCTTCCTTCATGACCAGCAGTTCGTCGCCGTCGACCTTGACGGTCTGGCCGCTGTACTTACCGAACAGGACGCGGTCACCGACCTTGATGTTCATGGCGATCAGGTCGCCCTTGTCGTTCTTCTTGCCCGGGCCGACGGCCAGCACTTCGCCCTGATCGGGCTTTTCTGCCGCGTTGTCCGGGATCACGATGCCCGAGGCGGTCTTGGTTTCGCTTTCAATGCGCTTGACGATCACGCGATCGTGCAAAGGACGAAGTTTCATTGCATCTCCTGATAAGAAACGGGGTTTTGTTCGGGCACAGGCGTGGTGCCGGCGCCACATCGTCTGAAGACCGGTGTTGTTAGCACTCAACTTCAACGAGTGCTAATGATAAGGGCGTTTTTCACGGTTTCAAGATCCGGGACCGCTTCGAGCGGGCTCCGGTTGCACGACCGGCTTGGCGGGTTCGCCGATCCGCCGCTGGGTGCAGGCCGCTCGTTCGCCTTGGCATCCAGTGCGGGCGACGGCAGACTGTCGGGCACTGGAGGTTATTCATGTACGCATGCGAATCCATGGCCGACGGCTCCGAGGTCAGTCGTGCCGTCTGCTTTTGCCATCGACCTGAAATCGGGGCCCTGACCCGTCGGATCAACGCCGATCTCTCGCGGCGCGGCTTCGTCGTCGGCATGGCCGCCTCGGTGGCGACGCTGGGGCTTCCGTTCCGTGTGAGCGCGCAGCCTGCACAGCCTGCGCCGCCCAGGCCGATCGTCCTCACCAACTTCCGCCTCTTCGACGGCAAGGGCGCCACGCTCCGCGATGGCCTCCACCTCGTCGTCGAGGCGAACCGGATCAAGTCGGTGGCCAGCGGAGCGCCGGCGGCGCCCGAAGGTGCCCAGACGATCAATTGCGGCGGTCGGGTCGTCATGCCGGGGCTCATCGACGCCCATTGGCACGCGCTCTTTGCAGGCTTGCCGCTGCAGATGCTCTTGCAGGGCAACCTCGGCTACATCCATCTCGCGGCCGCCGCCGAGGCGGAGCGAACGCTGTTGCGCGGGTACACGACGGTGCGCGACATGGGCGGGCCGGCGTTCGCCTTCAAGCAGGCGATCGACGAAGGACTCATACCGGGCCCGCGGATCTACCCCTCCGGCGCGATGATCACCGGCAGCGGCGGACACACCGACATGCGTCCCCCGTCCGACCTTCCGCGCAACCCGGGCACGCCGAGCTTCATGGAACGGTCCGGCGCGGCGTTCATCGTCGACAGCCCCGACGAAATCCGGTTGCGCGCGCGCGAGCAGCTGGCGCAAGGCGCGTCGCAGGTCAAGCTCGTGGGCGGTGGTGGCGTGTCTTCACCGCGGAGTCCGCTGGACCTCACCACGTTGACGGAGGCGGAGCTGCGTGCAGGCGTGGAGGTTGCGAAGGACTGGAACACCTATGCGACCGTGCACGCGTATGCGCCCACGACCGTGCAGCGCGCGATCGCTGCGGGCGCACGCTGCATCGAGCATGCGCATCTGATGGACGAGACGACGGCGAAGATGCTGGCGGACAAGGGCGTCTGGCTCAGCATCCAGCCATTCCTGTCGCAGGAAGACACCGGCCCGATGAGTGGCGGGAGTCTCGTGTCCGCCCTGCAAGTCTTCGCGGGAACCGACAACGCCTACAAGCTCGCCCGGAAGTACAAGATCAAGACGGCCTGGGGTTCGGACATGCTGTTCAATGCGGCGCTGGCGACGCGCCAGGGCATCATGCTGTCGCATCTGACGCGGTGGTATTCGAACAGCGAGATCCTGACGATGGCGACTTCCACCAACGCGGAGTTGCTGAACCTGTCGGGTCCGCGCAATCCCTATCCGGGGAAGCTCGGCGTCATCGAGGAAGGCGCCTATGCGGACCTGCTGCTCGTGGACGGCAACCCGGTCGAGAACATCGCGCTGCTGGCGGATCCTGGCAGCAGCCTTGTGATCGTCATGAAGGACGGCAAGATCCACAAGAACACCCTCAAGTCCTGAGGCGGCGCGCGGTCAGGGCTTGCGCACGACCTTGACCAGGAGAACGAGCGCGAGGCAGGCCGCGGCGACCAGCATCACCATGTGGAAGTAGTCGAGCGCGGCCATGAAGGTTGCTTCCTGCGCCGTCTGCCATCCGAGTTGGGCGAGCGCGAGCCGGGACGCTTCCGTCGCATCGTGCGTGGCTGCGAAATGGCGCGTCAGCAGGTCCAGCGTCTGTTGCACCGCCGGATTCGACGGCGACAGGCTTTCACCGAGCCGGGTGTAGCGCACGGTGCTTCGCCATTGCATGCACAGCGTCGCGAGGGCGGTGCCGGCCGCCACGCCGAACTGGGCGAGGATGTTCTTCACCTGGTTGGCATGCGAAAAGGTCGTGTCGTCGCGCTGCAGCGTCTGGAAGGTCTGCATGGCCGTGGTCGCCAGCACCACGATCACGAAGGCGCCGTTGCACAGCAGCGCCGGGACCACGCTGTGCAGCGGGTTGGCCGATTCGCTCAGGTGCGAGAGTTGCCAGCCGCACAGCAGCAGGGCCGAGAACCCCACGACGTAGTAGCGCGTCGGCCCTGGGCTGCGAGGCAACAACCGCGAGAGCACGATCCAGCTCGCGACGCCGGCGAGCGCACCCGTGCCCAGGTAGCGGCCGATCAGCTCCAGGGGCAGGCCGAGCGCCCGCTGCAGGAGGACCGGCAGCACCATGTTGTTCGCGCCCAGCACGATGTAGCTGAAGGCAAACACGCCCAGCCCCGCGAGATAGCGCCGTTGCGCGAGGTCGCCGAGTCGGAACAACGGCCGGCTGCGCTGGCCATCGACGTTGATGAAGAACCACAGGGCCGCGGCCGCGAGGACCGCCGCCACGCCCAGCATGGCGGGTTCCACGAAGAAATCGAAGCCCGAGCGCTGCAGCGCATGCAGGAGCAAGAAACTGCCGCTCAACAAGACCAGAAGGCCAGTCAGGTGCGGCTTCGAGAGGGATTCGCCATCGACGCGGCCATCGTCCAGGGTCCACGCGGCGAGCGCAGCCAGCAAGGCGGCCGGGAACAGCAGCACGAGAAAGGAAGCACGCCAGCCGTGGAGCGCCAGCGCCGTGGACGCCACGACGGGCCCCGCGACCACGCCCCACGCCACGCCCGAGGCAAAGAACTTGACGCCGGTGAAGCGACGCGGCGACGGCGGAATGTGGTTCACCAGCACCCGGCCGGCCGTCATGAAGGAAGAGCACCCGAGTGCCATCAGCACGCGCCCCAGGCTGAACTGCAGCAGGTCGCCGCTCAGGCCGCAGGCCAGGGCGCCGATCGCGAAGAACGCGCTGGCGCCCAGCATCACCCGCCGGCAGCCGAGCCGCTCGATCAGCCACCGGTGCATCGTGATCGCCCCGATGGCCACCGCGGCGTAGAGCGTGGCGACGAGGCTGTATTCCTCCGGACTGGCGCCGATGTCGCCCATCACCGGTCCGGCGTTGAAGGCCACGATGCCGGTCTGCAGGAAGTCGCTGAAAGGCAGCGCGGCGATCAGCAGGTACAACGGCAGCTTCTGCGCCAGGGACGAGACGGCGAGCGCCTGCGACTTCATGGGAGGCTCTTCAGGCGGTAAGCGTCTTGCGGAAACCGATCGAGAGCCGGTTCCAGGTGTTGATCACGCCGATCGCGAGCGTGAGATTGACCATCTCCGCCTCGCTGAAGTGCGCACGCAGCGCCTCGTAGTCCTCATCGGGCGCATGTCCGTCCGCGATGAGGGTGACGGCTTCGGTCCAGGCCAGCGCGGCACGTTCGCGCGGCGTGAAGAACGGCGTCTCGCGCCAGACCGACACCGTGTGGACGCGACGTTCGGTCTCGCCCTTCTTGCGCAGGTCGCTCGAATGCAGGTCCACGCAGAATGCGCAGCCGTTGATCTGCGATGCACGCAGCTTGATCAGGTCGAGCAGGGCCGGCTCCAGCCCGAGCTTCCCGACGGCGACTTCCAGCGCAATCAAGGCCTTCAGGGCGTCTGGCGAGGCTTTGTAAAAATCGATCCTTTGTTCCATGGTGTTGCTCCGTATCGGTTGAGGGTGCGTCAATGCTAAAAACCAGCGGCCCCTTCCAAGGCGGCCAATTCCAGCCATTCGCAGGAGTCCAATCCGATGGAGCTGCACGTCGTCATCGAAGGTGACAAGGACCTGACCGGCCAGCTCTACCGGCAGTTGAGGGAAGCCATCCGCGCCGGCCGGCTGGCGGCGGGCGAGAAGCTGCCGCCCTCGCGCCTGCTGGCGGAGCGACTGGGGCTCTCGCGCAAGACCGTCGGCGAGGCCTACGCGCGACTCACCTACGACAAGCTCCTCGTCGGGCGTGTCGGCAGCGGCACCTTCGTCGCTGGCGATGTCCGGCCCAGGGCCTTGCCAAGTCCCGCCCCCCGCTTTGCCGGCGCGGCAACGGCCGAGCGATGGCGCAGCATGGACACGCCATTGCGCCACCCTGCCCCGGAAGGCAACTCACGCTACGAGTACATCGGCGGCGCCCCGGCCCGCAGCCTCTTTCCGCATGCGGACTGGCGGCGCTGCGTGCTGCATGCGCTGCGCGAAGCGGCCCGGTCGCGCGGCCTGTACGGACCGACGGAAGGCCTTCCGGTGCTGCGCGATGCGATCGCCCGCCATGTGGCTTTCTCGCGCGGCGTGCGCTGCGGCGTGGACGACATCATCGTCACCAACGGCGCGCAGCAGGCATTGGACCTGGTGGCCCGCGTGCTGGTCGAGCCGGGCAGCACCGCGGCCATCGAGGAGCCGGGCTACCCGCCTGCGAAGCTGTTGTTCAGCGCACAGGGCGCGAACGTGGTGGGCATACCGGTCGATGCCGAAGGAATGATGGTCGAGCGGATCCCCGACGGCACGCGGCTTATCTACGTCACGCCCGCGCATCAGTTTCCGCTGGGCATGCCGATGAGCGCGTCCCGCCGCGAGGCGCTGCTGGCGCGCGCCCACGCGCTGGGCGCGATCATCATCGAAGACGACTACGACAGCGAGTTCCGCTACGAGGGCCGGCCCACCGATTCGCTGCAGAGCATGGACACGCAGGGCAGCGTGGCCTATGTCGGCACCTTCTCGAAGACGATGTCGCCGGATTTGCGCCTCGGCTACCTGATCGCGCCGCAGGCGATCGTGCAGGCGGTGGGCGTCGCCAAGCACCTGAGCGACTGGCACACCTCCACGCCGACGCAATGGGCGCTTGCGAAGTTCATGGTCGATGGCGATCTGCTCAAGCACATCCGGCGCTGCCATGCGGTCTACGCCGAGCGGCGCGAGCGCATCACGCGCCGCTTCGAGGGCGACCTGTCGCCCTGGTTCGAACTGGTGCCGGCCACCGCGGGCTTCCACCTGGCGGCACTGTGCAGGCGCGACCTCGACATGGACATGCTCCTGCGGCTCGCGCGGCGCGTGGACGTCGGCCTCTACACGCTCGATGGCTTCTATCACTTCAGCCCGGCGCGGCAAGGCCTGATGATGGGCTATGGCGCCATCGAGACCGAGGACATCGATCCGTCCCTCGACCGCCTGCGCGACATCCTCCTGCAGATGGGCTGAAGGCCCGGTCAGCCCGCGATCGAGTAGCCGCCGTCGACCGGGATGGCCGTGCCCGTCACGAAGTCCGAGGCCGCGCTGGCGAGGAACACCGCGATGCCGGCCAGGTCTTCCGGCTGGCCCCAGCGTCCCGCGGCAGTGCGGGCGACCACGCGTTCGTTGAGGCCGGGCACCTGGGCGCGCGCTCCGTCAGTCAGCTCGGTCTGGATCCAGCCCGGCAGCACCGCGTTGACCTGGATGCCATCGGCCGCCCACGAGGTGGCCATCGACCGGGTCAGCTGCACGATGCCGCCCTTGCTCGCGCCGTAGGCTGGCGAGTAGGGCGCACCGAAGATCGACATCATCGAGCCGATGTTGATGATCTTTCCGCCGCCCGCGGCCTTGAGGTGCGGATGCGCGGCACGGCAGCAGAGAAAGGCGCTGGTGAGGTTGGTGTCCATCACCTGGTGCCACTCGGCCAGCGTGAGCTGGTCGACGGGCTTGCGCACCGTGGTGCCGGCGTTGTTGACCAGGATGTCGAGCCGGCCGCAACGCGCGGCCAACTCGTCGAACAGTGCCGTCACTGCGCGCTCGTCAGTCACATCGGCGGCCAGGGCGAAGCTGTCGCTGCCCAGCGCCTTGAGCGCAGCGACCGCCGCGGCCGATTTCTGCGGATTGCGCGCCGCGACGACGACGCGCGCTCCGGCCTGGGCCAGGCCCTTCGCCATGCCGAGACCGATGCCGCCGTTGCCGCCCGTGACCAGCGCAACCTTGCCCGTGAGATTGAACATCGATGGAGATCCTTGGCTTCGTTACTTCCTGCCCTTCTTCGCTCCCTTGGGTCCGGTACTCTGCCCGCTGCCCTTGTTCTTGAAGACCGCGTAGTACTCGTCGATCAGGTTGCGAATGGACTTGCCGATGTTGGCATAGTCGTATTCGTTGAGATTCGCCAGGGACACGCGCCCCGATGCATTCTGCGTGCCGAAGCCCTTGCCCGGCAGCAGCACGACGCCGGTGTCCTGCGCCAGCCGGAAGAGCGCTTCGTTGGGCCTGAACTGCTTGAGCGCCCAGTCCGCGAAGTCCGCGCCATACATCTGCGTGATGATGTCCTTCATGTCGAGCAGGAGGTAGTAGCGTACCGAGTTCGGGTCGAACACCATCGGGATGCCCAGCTCCTTGTAGAGCGCCTGCTTGCGCCGGAGCACGATGCGCTTCATGGCGGCCTTGTACGCCTGCGGCTCGTCCATGAGCGAGAACAGCGAGAACATCACCATCTGCGCCTGAACCGGCGTCGAGAGGCCGGCCGTGTGGTTCAGCGCCACGGTGCGGCTGTCGGCCACCAGCCGGTCGATGAACTTGAGGCCGCGCGGGTCGGTGGTGATGGAGCAGTAGCGCTCGTCGAGCTCCCTGCGCGTGGCTTCGGGCAGTGCCGCGATCCGGCGGTCGAGGACGTTGTCCTGGTGCGTGGCGACCACACCCATCCGCCAGCCGGTCGCGCCGAAGTACTTCGAGAACGAATACACCAGGATCGTGTTCTGCGGGCACATCGCGAAGAGCGAGGTGAAGTCGTCCGCGAAGGTGCCGTACACGTCGTCGGTCAGGATGATGAGGTCGGGCCGCTTCTTGACGATCTCCACGATGTTGTCGAGCACTTCGGCGCTCATCCTCACCGAAGGCGGGTTGCTCGGGTTGCAGAGGAAGAAGGCCTTCACCTTGGGGTCGAGCAGCTTCTGGAGTTCCTTCTTCGTGTACTGCCAGTTGGTCTCGGGGCCGCATTCGATGTTCATCTCGACCAGCCGGTAGTCGTTGAGGTGCGGGATCTCGATGTAGGGCGTGAAGATCGGCATCCCGAGCGCAATGGTGTCGCCGGGCGAGATCAGATGGTTCTCGCGCATGCTGTTGAAGAGATAGGTCATCGCCGCGGTGCCGCCCTCGACCGCGTACATGTCGAACTTGCCCACGAACGGGTGCGTGCCGATCATCTCGCGGTGGATGTAGTGGCCGACGATGATTTCCGACAGGCGAAGCATGCGGTCGGGTACCGGATAGTTGCAGCCGAGGATCGCCTCGCACATCTCGTAGATGAAGTCGCCCGCCGACAGGCCGAGCTGGTCGCGAACGTACGAGACGGCGGCCTCGATGAAGCGGACGCCGGGCACATTGCGGTGCCGGTTCACGAAGATCTCGAAGCGCGCCTCGATGCCCTCGCGCTGCGGGAAGCCGCCGACGTCGTCCATGTAGACGTAGGAGCGTTCGGCCTCGCTCGTCGCGAACAGGCCGAACTGGAAGAAGCCGTGGCGCGGCGTGGTCGCGAGGAAGTTCGGGTTGCCGCGTCCGGCGTTGAGCATGAGCCGGTCGCCCTGCGATGCCACCTTGATCAATGCATCCTTGAGTTCGAACGGGCTCAGATTGCCCAGTTTTTCGACGTCGCTGAAGTCCATGGCTTGCTCCTTGGTTTGGATGAGGCGATTGCGCTCGGAACGTCGGTCACACGAGTGCGACGATCAACGGCCCGAGCAGCGTGAGGAACACGTTGGCCAGTGCATAGGTGATGGCAAAGGGCACGGTCGGGATCGAGTTCTCGGCCTTGTCGAGCACTTCGCCGAAAGCCGGGTTGGCGCTGCGCGAGCCGGACAACGCGCCTGCGAAGGCGGCCGTGTTGTCGTAGTGCAGCACGTAGCGCCCGAAGAGCATCGTCACGATCATCGGCACGATGGTGACCACCACACCGACGCCGAAGATCGTCAGCCCGAGCTGCTTGATGGTCTCGACCGCCTGCAGCCCGGAAGACAGCCCGACCACCACCACGAAGCCCGCGAGCCCGAGGTCCTTGAGGAGTTGCACCGCGCCCGGAGGCAGCGCCCCGAAGGTCTGTTTCTTCGCGCGGTACCAGCCGAACAGCAGGCCCGACAGCAGCGCGCCACCGCCGCTGCCCAGCGTCAATGGAATACCGCCCAGCTTGACGCTCAGCAGCCCGATCAGCAAGCCCACCACCAGCCCGGCACCGAGATAGACGAAATCCGTCTTCGAACTCTGCACGATGGTTTCGCCGATGCGCGTCGAGACCCGCTTGACATCCTGCTCCGCGCCGAAGATCGAGACGAGGTCGCCGACCTGTACCACGGTGTCGGGGTTCATGGGCAGGTCCTTGCCCATGCGGCTGATCCCGACCACGAAGACACCGTGCCGCGCGCCGCCCGCGGTCTCCTCGCGGATCTGCCCGATCGACTTGCGATCGAAGTCCTTGTTCGTCAGGACGATCTCGCGCTTCTGCATAGTGAGTTCCATGCCGTCGACGCCGTAGAGTTCCTTGCCCATCAGCGGTGCGCTGCTCACCACCGCCTCGCGCCGGCCGACCACGAGGACGATGTCGCCCTGTTGCAGCTTCAGCTCCGGGCCGACTTCGATGAACTTGCCGTCGCGCTTCACGCGCTCGATGGTGATGGTGGTCGCCGGGTTCGCGTATTCGATGTCGGCGACCGTCCGTCGCGGGTCGCTGGTCAGCTGGTAGATGCGGCCGACCAGTGCGGGCGCCGCGGCCTGCTGGTCGGGGCCCAGCGCGGCGGCACCGGCCAGCATCGCGGTTTCCGCGGCGATCGCATCGTCGCGGATCGAGCGGCCCATGAGCTTCGGCAGGATGTTGACGCACACGATGATCGCGCCGAAGGAGCCGAAGACATAGGTCACCGCGTAGCCGATCGCGACATTGCCCTGCATCCGCGCCGTTTCGTCCGCGGCGAGGCCGAGCTTGGCGATCGCATCGCCAGCCGTGCCGATGATGGCGGACTGCGTCAAGCCGCCCGCCGCCACGCCGGCCGCAAGGCCTTTGTCGAGCCCGCACAGCTTGGCCATGATGACCACCGTCGCAAGGCCCGTCGCCGCCATGAAGGCGGCCAGCACGATCTCCTTCAGCGAGCGCTTGCCGAGCGAATTGAAGAACTGTGGCCCGCTCTCGAAGCCGACCGCATAGATGAAGAGCGCGAACAGCACGGCCTTCACGCCGTCGTCGACCTTCACACCGACCTGGCTGACCACCACCGCCACCAGCAACGAACCGGCCACGCCGCCGAGCTGGAACTTGCCGAACTTGATCTTGCCGATGGCATAGCCGACGGACAGCGAAAGAAAGAGCGCCATCTCCGGCGATCGCTTGAAGAGATCGTGCAACCATTCCATGGTTCGCGTCCTTTCCGGTGATTCAGCGTGGCGCTCTCATTTCGCCTGCATCGCGCCGACGATGCCCACGATCAGCGGACCCATCAGCGGAAGCACGACGTTCGAGATGGCGTAGGTGATCGTGTAGCCCAGCAGCGGGGTGGTGTTGCCCGCCACGTTCTGGACCGCGCTCAGCGCCGGCGTGCTGCACTGCTGCCCGGCGATGGCGCCCAGCAGCACCGGCGTCGGCAGCTTCAGCAGGTGGCGGCCGACCACCAGCGAGATGCAGGCCGGGATCACCGCGATCGCGACGCCCAGCAAGGGCAGCGCGATGCCGAACTTGCGGATCAGCGTCAGCGCCTGCGGCCCCGAGGCGAGGCCGACACAGGCGATGAAGGTGGCGAGGCCGATGTCCTTCATCAGCGCCAGCGCGTCGTCGGGGATGCTGAGTCGGTGCGGATTGCGCGCCTGGTACCAGCCAAAGGCCAGGCCCGTCAGCAGCGCACCGCCGCCGGTCCCGAGCGAGAACGGGATGCCGCCCAGCTTGATGCTGAAGCCGCCGATGAAGACGCCGAGCAGGATGCCGGCGGCCATGTAGCTGATGTTGCTGCGTGCCGAGCGCACGACGCGAACGCCGAAGCGCGGCACCACCTTCGTCATGTCCGCGACGGGACCGAAGAGCTTGAGCACATCCCGCTTCTTGAGCCGGAGGTCCGGCAGCAGCGGCATCGCGTTGCCGTCGCGGATCACGCCGACCACATGGACGTTCTGCGGAAGCCGCGTGAGCGTGCTGCCGGCGCGGGGCGTTTTCAGATCGCGCAGTTCGCAGTCGAACCATTCGGGCTTGCTGAGCACCACCTCGGCCGTCTCGACCACCACGTCGAACGCGGCGGTGTCCGCGAACTCGCGGCCGAGTTCATCGCCGAGCTTCACCAGGGCGCTGCGCTGGCCGATCACCAGCACCTGGTCGCCCGCTTCGAGGCGAAGCGCCGCCGTGATCGCCAGGTCCTGCCCGTTGCGCCTGACGCGCTCGATGCCGGCATGCCGGTCGAGCGGGCCCATCAGTTCGGCCACCGTGCGGCCCTGTCCCCTGGTGACCTCGAAAACACGGCCGACCATTTCGGGCGTCGCCGATGCGGAAGCGCCGTCGTCGTCGCTGCCTCCCATCGATCGCCAGAGCTTGTCGGCCTCATCGCGGAGGTTGATGCGCAGCAGGAGGGGAAAGATCTGGCTCGTCAACACCACGATCGCGATCAGGCCGAACACGTAGGTGATCGAATAGGCCGTCACCACGTTGGCCTGCAACTGCTGGATCCCGGCGGCGGGCAAGGCCAGCTTGGAGATCGCGTCGGTCGCGGTGCCCACCACCGCGGATTCGGTCGCCGCGCCCGCCATCAGGCCTGCGGCCGTTCCCTGGTCGAAGCCGAACACGCTCGTGGCGCCGACCACCAGCGCGATCACGGTGACGACCTCGACCCCGCAGAGCAGCCCCATGCGAAGGCCCTTTGCGTCCAGGTTGGCGAAGAATTGCGGACCGCCGGCATAGCCGAGGGCGAAGATGAAGAGCATGAAGAAGGTGTTCTTCACGCTGTCGGCCAGGGTGATTCCCAACTGGCCGACGAGCAGCGCGACGATCAGGGTGCCGCAGACGCCGCCCAGCTGGATGGGGCCGAAGCGGATCTGGCCGAAGGCATAGCCGAGGGCGAGCACCAGGAAGAGCGCAATTTCCGGGTGCGTCCGCAGAATTTCGACAATTTCGGTGGTCACCTGGCTGATCCCCCTTTGCCTGCCATGCCAGCGGCCGTGGCTCCTCGGCCTCGGCACGGATTGCCGGAGCACCGCAGGAAATTATTGCGAGGCCAGGGGGCGCCGCCTACCTGTCCATGGGGCAGCCTTCGCTGCACCAAGGTGCAAGAACGACGCGGCGGACAGCTACAGGATGCGGTTGAACCAGAGCAGCGACAGGCCGGCCGAGAGCAGTGCCAGCGCCGCGGCGCCCATCGCGAAGAGGGCCGAAATCTCGGTCTCCTTCTTCTCGACCGTGAGGCGCGAACTCAGCGTGTTGTAGACCTTCTTGAGGTCGGTCGCGGTGCCCGCGTAGAAGTACTCGGCCTGCGTCTTGTTGGCGATGGCCTTGAGCGTTTCCTCGTCGAGCCGCACGCGCATCGACCAGCCCTCGAAGCCGATGGTCTCGCCGTCGACCGTGCCGATACCCACCGTGTAGACGCGCACGCCGCGGTCCGCGGCCACCTTGGCCGCATCCAGCGGGTCGACACCGGTGGTGCGCTGCCCGTCGGTCAGCATGATGATCGCGGCCGAGGTGTACGAGCCGGGCGTGACAGGCGTGAACTCCTTCGGTGGCGGCTTGCCGACGCGGTCGATCGACACGCCGCGCTCGCGGCTCTGCGGGCCGAAGTCGGAGATGTCGATGCCGGCATCCGGGAACAGAGTGGCGAGCGAGACGACGATCGCGTTGCCGGTCGCGGTCGCGCGCTGCAGCTGGAAGGAGTCGATGGCGGTGATCAGGTCCTCGCGATTGGTGGTCGGCAGTTGCGCCACCTGCGCGCTTCCCGCGAAGGCGACGATGCCGACCTTCACTGTGCGCGGCAGTTCCTTGATGAAGCTCTTGGCCGCGTCCTGGGCCGCGACGAGCCGGTTGGGCTGCACGTCGGCCGCACGCATGCTGCCGGACACGTCCATCGCGAGGATGATGGTCTGCTGGTTCGATGGCAGCACGACCACGGCCATCGGCCGGGCGGCGGCGATCAGCATCGCGACCAGCGCGAGCATGAACAGGAGGGGCGGAATGTGGCGCCGCACGGTCTGGCCGGCGCCCATCGCCTCGCGCACGATCGAGAGGCTGGCGTAGCGCAGCGCGAGCTTCTTCTTGCGGCGCATGAGCCAGACATACAGCAGCACCAGCAGCGGAATCGCCAGCAGGAGCCAGAGGAATTGGGGCCAGAGAAACGTCATGCTGCCGCCTTGGGGTTCGCCGACCCGGCGCGCACGCGGCGCTTGCGCATGTCGGCAAAGCGCACGATGGCCTCCACCAGGTCGTCGTCTGTGGAGAGTTCGAGCGCGTCGACGCCGATCTTCGCCAGCGTCTCGCGCAAGGTGGCTTCGCGTTCCGCGGCGATGCGCGCGAAGCGCTTCCTGAAGCCCGCGTCGTGGGTGTCGACCCAGAGCTGCTCGCCAGTCTCGGCATCGCGCAGCGGGACCAGGCCCAGGTCGGGGAGTTCGAGTTCAAGCGGATCGAAGAGGCGAACCGCCACTACGTCGTGTCGCTGCACGATGTGCGCCAGCGGGCGCTCCCAGCCCGGTTCGCTCATGAAGTCGGACACCACGAACACGGTCGAGCGGCGCGGCATCAGCATCGCGGCCGACTTCAGCAGGTCGGCCAGCCGGGTCATGCCCTTCTGGTTGGGTGCGGCCTGGTCCGCGCGTCGCTCCATCGCATGCAGGAGATGCAGCACGTGCCGGCGGCCGCTGCGCGGCGGAATCACGGCCTCCACGTCATTGCCGTAGACCATCGCGCCCACGCGGTTGCCGTGACGCGTCAGCAGGCGCGCGATGACGCCGACGAAGCCGGCGGAGATCTCGCGCTTGGCCCGGGTGCCGGAACCGAAATCGACGGAGCGGCTCAGGTCGAGAACGAACCACGCCGCCATCTCGCGGTCTTCGGTGAAGACGCGAACGTGCGGCGTCTGCAGGCGCGCCGTGACATTCCAGTCGATGTGGCGAACGTCGTCGTGGTGCTGGTATTCGCGCAGGTCGGCCAGGTCGAGGCCGGTGCCGCGCATCAGCGTGCGGTAGTCGCCCTGCAGCAGGCCGTCGAGGCGGCGGACCACCGTCCACTCGAGGCGACGCAGGGCGCGCTCCACGCCGCTCGCCGCGGCTTCGACCGCGGCGAGTTGTTCGTCGTTCGCTGCCTTCGCGCGTCTAGGCCACCAGCTTTTCATGTTCGAGCGGCTTGGGCGGGGCAGGCACGGCGCGCATGATCTTGTCGACCAGGCTGTCCGGCGTGAGCCCCTCCGAGAGTCCTTCGTACGAGAGCGTCACTCGATGGCGCAGCACGTCGGGCACCAGCGCGGTCATGTCCTCGGGCAGCGCATAGCTGCGGCCACGCAGCAGCGCGAGCGCGCGCGCGCCCTCGGTCAGGTTGATGCTGGCGCGCGGACTGGCGCCGAAGGTGATGAAGCGGCGCATGTCCTTCAGGCCGTGCTTCTCCGGCGTGCGTGTCGCCGACACGAGCTTCACCGCGTACTGGATCAGCGACGGATCGACATAGACGCGGCGGGCCTCGGCCTGCAGGGCGGCGAGCTGGTCGGTGGTCGCCACCGCCGCGGCCTCGACCGGCGGACCGATCACGCGTTCGACGATCACGAACTCTTCCTCGTCGCTCGGGTAGTCCACCAGCACTTTCATCATGAAGCGGTCGACCTGGGCCTCGGGCAGCGGGTAGGTGCCTTCCGTCTCGATGGGGTTCTGCGTCGCCATCACGAGGAACGGGCGGGGCACCTTGTGCGTCTCGCCGGCGATCGTGACCTGGCGCTCCTGCATCACTTCGAGCAGCGCGCTCTGCACCTTGGCGGGCGCGCGGTTGATTTCGTCGGCCAGCAGCAGGTTGGCGAAGACGGGGCCCAGCGAGGTGCTGAAGTCGCCGGTCTTCTGGTTGTAGATGCGCGTGCCGACCAGGTCCGCCGGCACCAGGTCGGGCGTGAACTGGATGCGCTTGAATTGCCCGCGCACCGTGTCGGCCAGCGTCCTCACCGTCAGCGTCTTGGCCAGACCGGGCACGCCCTCGACCAGCAGGTGGCCGCCCGCCAGCATGGCGACCATCACTCTTTCGAGAAAGCGGTCCTGGCCGACGACGACCCGCTTCACCTGGTAGAGGATCTGCTCCATCAGTTCGGCAGTGGCAGTGGCGGCGCCGGGCGATTCGGTCTCTGTGCTCATGCGAAGTGCTTTCGTTGGGATCGTCGGAATCAGAACGGCGGTGAGCCGGCTGCGCTGGCGGCGTTCTCGATCGGCACGGCGAATCCGATGCCGATGAAGGTGCGTTGCTGGGTCGGGTTGAGGATGGCGGTCACGATGCCGAGCACTTCGCCATTCATGTTGATGAGGGGACCGCCCGAATTGCCGGGGTTGGCGGCGGCGTCGAACTGGATCAGGTTGCCCAGCTCCTGCTTGCCTTCCGGCGAGCGGAACGAGCGCTTGAGGCCGGACACCACGCCAGCGGACACCGAGGGGCCGATGCCGAACGGAAAGCCGACCGCCACCACCTGGTCGCCCGGCATCAGGTCGGCCGTCGAACGCATGGTCGCGGGGATGAGGTCGTCAGGCAGCTTCTGGGCCTGCAGCACCGCGAGGTCGTTCTCGGGCTGGACGCCGGTTACCGTGGCGGGCGCCTCGAGGCCGTCGGCGAAAGTGACCTTGATGCTTTCCGCGCCGGCGACGACATGCAGGTTGGTCAGGATGACGCCCTTGTCGACGATCACCACGCCGGTGCCGACGCCGCGCTCCACCAACTGCCCGGGACCGGTCTGTTCCGGCGGTGCTTCGGGCGGTTTGCCCTTGGCGAGGTTGCGCCCGCGCTTCTCGGTCTTGGCTTCGGGCGTGGTCTTCTCGGTGCCGTAGCCGACGACGCGCACCACGGACGGGCGGATGATCTCGGCGGCCTTTGCCGCGGGCGAGGGCAGGGTGGCCGTCTGCAAGGTGCGCAGGACGGCCGAGTCGATGTCTTTCTGGGTGAGCGTGCGGTTGCCCTGATGCGGCCACATCGCGATGCCGGTGGCGCCCATGGCGACGACCAGGGCCAGCAAGGCGCCGAAGCTTCGCCGACCGGGTTGCCAGCGCTGTGCGGCCACTGCCGGGGGGGCGGCGGGCCCGTCCGGCGCGCCGGAAGCGTCGGGCGCACCGGGTTCGGCCGCACCCTGCGGCCCTCGGGGCGAGCGGCTGTAGAAAGCAGGCCTGCGCATCGGGCACCTCCGGCAAAAGAGAACGCTTGAGGAGGCACGGTAGCACGCTTTCCGCGGCCGTGCATCCATTCGGGCATCATCGCCCGATGGTCTCCTACGTCGACACCCACTGCCACCTCGACGCGCCCGAATTCGGAACGGAAATGCCCCGGATACGGGCCCGCGCATCGAGTCGGGGCGTGGCGCTTTGCGTGATTCCCGCGGTGGCGGCGTTCAACTTCAGCACGGTCCGGGAGCTGGCCCGACTTCAGGGCGATGCTTATGCGCTCGGCATCCATCCCTTGTGCACGAACAAGGCCCTGGACGAGCACCTCGCGCTGCTGGATGCCGAACTCACCCTGCAGCGGGACGACGCCCGGCTTGTCGCCGTCGGGGAGATCGGCCTCGACTATTTCGTCAATGGGCTGGACCCCGAGAAGCAGGAGCGCTTTTTTCACACTCAGTTGCAACTCGCGCGAAAGCACGAACTGCCGGTGATCATCCATGTCCGGCGCTCGGTGGACAAGGTTCTCAAGCATTTGCGGCAGGTGGCCCCCGGGCAGAAGTGGCACGGCATCGCGCATGCCTTCAACGGCAGCGAGCAGCAGGCGCAGGCCTGTATCGACCTCGGGCTCAAGTTGGGCTTCGGTGGCGCGGTGACCTTCGACCGCGCGCTGCAACTGCGGCGGCTCGCGGCGACCCTGCCCCTGGATGCGATCGTGATGGAAACCGATGCGCCCGACATCCAGCCGCACTGGCTCTATCGCACGCAGGCGCAACGGGACGCGGGCGAGCCGCAGGGGCGCAACGAGCCCGGCGAGCTGCCGCGAATTGCCGAGGTGGTGGCGGGGCTGCGGGGGATCGAGCCGGCCGCGCTGGCCGAAGCGACCACTCGCAATGCCATTGCGGCCCTGCCTCGTCTGTCTTCGCTGATCGGCGTGTCGGTCGACCGCCCGGGTGCCACGTAGGAAGACCGCCCGACTTGCGTTCGAGCAAGTGCCGGCTCAGTTTTCGGTGTCATCCTTGAATCCTGTGCACTCGTTGCATCCATGTGGCGAGCCAGTCACTCCAACTCATACAAGGAGCTTTTCCATGACCCCATCCATCAACGTTCGCACTCTTTCGGCCTCCATGGCCGTGGCCCTCGCCTGCATCGGCGGGTCGGCATTTGCGCAGAGCACCACCCAGAAGACCGAGAACGCCGGCGAGAAGGCCTGGGACGCAACCAAGAACGGCACCGAAAAAGCCTGGGACGCGACCAAGAGCGGCACCGAGAAGGCCTGGGATGCCACCAAGAGCGGCACCAAGAAGGCCGCGAAGGCGACCGAGCACGGCGCCAAGGCGACGGGCAAGGCGATCGACAACGTGGCTGACGACGCTGCCTCGGGCACGCGCAAGGTCGGCAACAAGATCGGCGAGAAGATTCCGGGCACGGCCCAGAACGAGGCCGTCAAGCAGGGCGCGAAGCCCTGAGCTTCACGGCTTGCGAATGAAGAAACCCGCCGCCGGCGGGTTTTTTTCTTCAGGCGGTCGCCGGCCCAATGGCGCGACGCACGAGCGGTGTCTCGGGCGTCGGATAGCCTGCCGCGCCAAAAGTCTTAACGACCGCACGATGCGTGTCGAAGTACACCTGCCAGTAGTGGTCGGTGTGCGTGTACGGCCGCACCGCGAGCAGCGGACCCTCGGGCGTGAATTGGAGGATCTCGATGTCCGGCGGCTGTTCCTTCGAGACGTTCGGGATGTTGCTCACCTCGGCCCTCAACAGTTCGATGGCCTGGTTCACGTCCACGCCGTTGGCGACCTTCGCGGTGGTGTCCACACGGCGCCAGGGCAGGTGGCTGAAGTTCTGGATCGTCTCCGACAGCACCTTGTTGTTGCCTATCGTGGCGATGACGTTGTCGGGCGTGACCAGCGTCGTGCCGAACAGGCCCAGTTCCTTGACCGTTCCGTTGACGCCGCCGCCGACGGTGACGTAGTCGCCGACCTTGTAGGGTCGAAGCACCTGGAGAAACACCCCGGCCGCAAAGTGCGTGAGCAGCCCGCCCCAAGCCGTGCCGATCGCCAGGCCGGCGCCTGCCAGCAGCACGGCAAAGGAGGTCGTCCGGACGCCGAACATGTCCAGGATCGCGAGGATCAGGACGATGTTGAGCACCACGCCGAGGATCGAGACCAGATAGTGACTCAGCGTCGGGTCGATGCGCTTGCCCCGCTCGAGCGCCTTGCCGACCAGCCGCTGCGCGAGGCCGATGAGCCATCGGCCGACGGCCCAGGCGATCAGGGCGCCGATCACTTTCAGGCCAAAATCCACCCCCTGCGTCGTCAGGAAAATCCAGATCGCTTCCGTATTCATGCTCTTCTCCTCACAGGTGCCGGCGCTTCTGCAATCCGGCAAGCGTTATGGATGAGCCAACCTTGCGCCCAGGCGACGTGAAGGCTGTGCTCACGGGGCTTGCGCCTATCGTTTCTGGCAACACCGCCTTGTTGATACTCGGCAGCTTTCCAGGAGCCCGGTCGATCGCGCAGCAGCGGTATTATGCGCACCCGCAGAATCACTTCTGGAAAATTTTGCAGGCCCTGTGGCCCGGAAACCCGCTTCCAGTGGGCGAAGACAGCTATCAAAAACGTAGCGGATGGTTGCTGGAGCGCGGCCTGGGCGTGTGGGACGTGTACGCCAGTTGCGAGCGCGAGGGCAGTCTCGATTCGGCGATTCGCGACGCGGTCGTCAACGACATCGCGAGCCTGCGGCTGCCGAAACTCGCGGCGATCGCCCACAACGGCGGCGAGAGCTTCAAGCATGCGCGGCACACGCGCGCGCTGGGTGTGCCGGTCCATCGGCTGCCCTCGTCTAGCCCGGCCAACGCGTCGTGGAGCTTCGAGCGCAAGGTGCAGGCGTGGCGCGAGGTGTTTGAAAGGTATCTGGTCATTCCATGAAGGTCTCCCTTCCCGAGGTCAACTTCTCCGATTGGGGAGACGTGCGCTACCTGCATCTGGGCACCGAGTGGGTCCAGGGGTCGATGAAGCTCGACGCGCCCTTCGAGATCGAGCTCGAATACGTGCAGCGCATGATGGCGTGGCTGCTCTTCGTCGATGCGGCCAGCGTGCAGAAGCGCCATGCGATGCAACTGGGGCTGGGTGCGGCGAGCCTCACCAAGTTCTGCCGCAAGACGCTGCGCATGCGCACCACCGCCATCGAACTCAACCCGCAGGTCGTCGCGGCATGCCGGGGATGGTTCAAGCTGCCGGCCGACGACGGCAAGCTGCAGGTGGTCGTCGCCGACGCGGCCGTCGAGATCCGCAAGCCGCAGTGGGCAGGCACGGTCGATGCGCTCCAGGTCGACCTCTACGACCACGAAGCCGCCGCGCCCGTGCTCGACAGCGAGGATTTCTATGCCGACTGCCGCGCCTTGCTGACCGACGACGGCTGCATGACCGTCAACCTGTTCGGCCGGTCGTCCAGCTACGAGCGCAGCCTGGAGAAGATCTCCGCCGCATTCGGCCAGGACGCGGTCTGGGCTTTCAAGCCGACGCGCGAGGGCAACACCGTCGTGGTCGCCCAGCGCAACGCCACCCGGCCCAAGCGCCCCGCGCTTGCCGACCGCGCCCAAACCATCCAGACTCGATGGGGCCTGCCCGCGCCCAAGTGGCTGCGCGTGTTCAAACCGCAAGGATGAGCACACCCCCAGGCTTGCCCGCTTCGCGTGGCCGCCCACCCCCTTGCAGGGGGCAACACCGGCGGCCCGGCGGAGCCGGTTCCGCGGTGTTTCTTGAACGAACGTTGTGCTGATATGAATGCTGCTGTGTCGCTACCTGCCTCTTCCAGCCACGAAGGTCCGCTCGATCTGCGTCACCTGATCGAATGGCTGGCGAAGGACGGCGTCATCTCGCCTGTGGAAGCCAAGCGCACGCTGGCGCGCTGCGCGCAGGCGGAAAGCCGCCAGGCGCCGCTGGTGCGCCTGGCCAACGTGGCGATGACGCGCGAGAGCGACGGGAAGCCGCTCGACCTGGAAATGCTCACGCAGTGGCTCGCCGGCCGTGCAGGACTCACCTACCTGCGCATCGACCCGCTCAAGGTCGACGTGGGCAAGGTGGCGGACACCATGAGCGCGGCCTACGCCGAGCGGCACAAGGTGCTGCCGGTGCAGGTGACGCCGAGCGAGGTGGTGGTTGCCACGGCCGAGCCCTTTCTCACCGACTGGATCGCCGAGGTCGAACGCCAGGCGCGCCGGTCGGTGCGGCGCGTGGTCGCGAACCCGACCGACATCCAGCGCTACACAGCCGAGTTCTTCGCGCTGGCGAAGTCGGTGCGGGCGGCGCAGAAGGCCGGCGGCAACACCGGCGGCGCGAGCTTCGAACAGCTCGTCGAGCTCGGCAAGAGCAACAAGCAGCTCGACGCCAACGACCAGAGCGTCGTGCAGGTGGTCGACTGGCTCTGGCAGTACGCCTTCGACCAGCGCGCGAGCGACATCCACCTGGAGCCGCGCCGCGACCAGGGCGTGATCCGCTTCCGCATCGACGGCGTGCTGCATCCTGCCTACCAGATGCCGATGGGCGTGATGAACGCGATGGTCGCGCGCATCAAGCTGCTCGGTCGCATGGACGTGGTCGAGAAGCGCAGGCCGCTCGACGGCCGCATCAAGACCCGCAACATCCGCGGCGACGAAGTTGAAATGCGGCTCTCGACACTGCCGACGGCCTTCGGCGAGAAGATGGTGATGCGGATCTTCGACCCCGACACGGCGGTCAAGGACCTCGATGCGCTCGGCTTCGCGCAGCACGACGCGCGGCGGTGGGAGCAACTCGTGACGCGGCCGCACGGCATCATCCTGGTCACCGGCCCGACGGGCTCGGGCAAGACCACCACCTTGTATTCGACGCTGAAGCGCGTCGCGACCGAAGAGGTCAACGTGAGCACGATCGAGGACCCGATCGAAATGATCGAGCCCTCCTTCAACCAGACGCAGGTGCAGCACCAGCTCGACTTCGGATTCACCGAAGGCCTGCGCGCTCTGATGCGCCAGGACCCGGACATCATCATGGTCGGCGAAATCCGCGACCTCGCAACGGCCGAGATGGCCGTGCAGTCCGCGCTGACGGGCCACCTCGTCTTCAGCACGCTGCACACCAACGATGCGCCGAGCGCGATCACGCGGATGATGGAACTGGGCGTGCCCTCCTACCTGATCAACGCGGTGATGCTCGGCGTGCTCGCCCAGCGCCTGGTGCGCACGCTGTGCCCGAATTGCAAGGAGCCTGACGAATCGGTGACCCGCGAAAAACTCGCCGAGTTCGTCTCGCCCTGGCAGATCAACGGCTCGGTGCGCGCCTACAAGCCCGTCGGCTGCGTCGACTGCCGCATGACCGGCTACATGGGCCGCATGGGCCTCTACGAACTGCTCAGCATCACCGAGGCATTCAAGAGCGAGATCACCAAGGAGCCCAACATGACCTCCCTGCGACGCCAGGCCGTCGCCGACGGCATGCGCCCGCTGCGCTTGGCCGGTGCCCTGCGTGTCGCGGAAGGCGTCACAACCATCGAGGAAGTCCTCAGCGCAACCCCTCCCCTGGAATAGGCCGGCATCGCCAGGCCCGTTCGTGAAACACCGCGGAACCGGCTTTGCCGGGCCGCCGGTGTTGCCCCCGGTAGGGGGGTAGGCGTCTACACGAAGTGAGTAAGCCTGGGGGCGAGCAACACTCGAGGAACCGGCTTTGCCGGGCCGCCGGTGTTGCCCCCGGTAGGGGGGTAGGCGTCTACACGAAGTGAGTAAGCCTGGGGGCGAGCAACACCCGAGGAGCCGGCTTTGCCGGGCCGCCGGTGTTGCCCCCGGTAGGGGGTGGGCGTCTACACGAAGTGAGTAAGCCTGGGGGCGAGCATGAGCCCCAGGGTATTCCCTGGGGCCCCCGTTAGTGGAATCCACATCCACCTGACTTCTACCTGACCACACAATCTCCGATCGAAATTTTTCGTGGAGACCATTCGTGAAGATCAAGAGTCAGAAAGACTTTTTCTCGGGGGTGATGTTTGCCGTCGTCGGGGTTGCCTTCGCCTGGGGCGCGACCACCTACAACGTCGGCAGCGGCGCCCGCATGGGGCCCGGCTACTTTCCCCTCATGCTCGGCATCCTGATGGCCGTCATCGGCCTCGCCATCATGTTCACCGGCCTCACGGTCGAGACCGAGGACGGCGAGATCATCGGCAAGTGGGCCTGGAAGCAGGTGGTCTACATCATCGGCGCCAACCTCGCCTTCGGCCTGCTGCTCGGCGGCCTGCCGAGCATCGGCGTGCCGGCCATGGGAATGATCATCGCCATCTACGCGCTCGTGATCATCGCGAGCCTGGCGGGCAGCGAATTCGATCTCCGCAAAGTGCTGATCCTCGCGACGGTGCTGGCCGTCGGCAGCTACATCGCCTTCATCTGGGCGCTGAAGCTGCAGATCCAGGTGTGGCCCACCTTCATCACGGGTTGAGGACGACAACATGGATCTCGTAGCAAATCTCTCGCTGGGCTTCGGCGTCGCCTTTACCTTCACCAACCTGCTCTATTGCCTGGTCGGCTGCATCCTGGGCACGCTGATCGGCGTGCTGCCGGGCATCGGCCCCGTCGCGACCATCGCGATGCTGTTGCCCGCCACCTACGCGCTGCCGCCCGTGTCGGCGCTGATCATGCTGGCCGGCATCTACTACGGCGCGCAGTACGGCGGCTCCACCACCGCCATCCTGGTCAACCTGCCCGGCGAATCGTCTTCCGTGGTGACCGTCATCGACGGCTACCAGATGGCGCGCAAGGGGCGGGCTGGTCCCGCACTGGCGGCCGCCGGCCTGGGCTCGTTCTTCGCGGGTTGTGTCGGTACGCTGATCCTGGCTGCCTTCGCACCGCCGCTGACCGAGTTGGCCTTCAAGTTCGGCCCAGCCGAATACTTCTCGCTGATGGTGCTCGGCCTGATCGGCGCCGTGGTGCTGGCTTCGGGTTCGCTGCTCAAGGCCATCGCGATGATCGTGCTGGGCCTGCTGATGGGGCTGGTCGGTACCGACGTGAACTCGGGTGTCGCCCGCTTCAGCTTCGACATCCCCGAACTTACCGACGGCATCGGCTTCGTGACCATCGCCATGGGCGTGTTCGGCTACGGCGAAATCATTGCCAACCTGTCGCGGCCCGAGCATGAGCGCGAGGTGTTCACCGCCAAGGTGTCCGGCCTGTTCCCGACCAAGGAAGACTTCAAGCGCATGACCCCGGCCGTGCTGCGCGGCACCACGCTGGGCGCGGCGCTCGGCATCCTGCCGGGCGGCGGCGCGCTGCTGGCCGCCTTCGCGGCCTACACCATTGAGAAGAAGACCAAGCTGCATCCGGGCGAGGTGCCCTTCGGCAAGGGCAACATCCGCGGCGTCGCGGCGCCGGAATCGGCCAACAACGCCGGTGCGCAGACCTCCTTCATCCCGCTGCTCACGCTGGGCATCCCCCCCAACGCCGTGATGGCGCTGATGGTGGGCGCGATGACCATCCACAACATCCAGCCCGGCCCGCAGGTGATGACCAGCAACCCCGAACTCTTCTGGGGCCTGATCGCCTCGATGTGGATCGGCAATGCGATGCTCATCATCCTGAACCTGCCGCTGATCGGCATGTGGATCAAGCTGCTGTCGGTGCCCTACAAGTACCTGTTCCCGGCCATCGTGCTGTTCTGCGCGATCGGGGTGTACTCGACCAACAACAACACCTTCGACATCTGGATGGTGGCGATCTTCGGTTTCATCGGCTACGCCTTCTTCAAGCTCGGATGCGAACCGGCGCCGCTGCTGCTGGGCTTCATCCTGGGGCCGATGATGGAAGAGAACCTGCGCCGCGCGCTGCTGCTCTCGCGCGGTGACTGGATCGTCTTCGTCACGCGCCCGATCTCCGCCGGCCTGCTCGCCGCTGCGCTGCTGCTGCTGGTGATCGTGCTGCTGCCGGCCGTGAAGTCGAAACGCGAGGAAGCCTTCCAAGAGGAAGAAGCCTGATCGGGCAATGGCGCTTCTCTCAAACGGCACCTTCGGGTGCCGTTTCTTCTTCCGATCCAGAAATCCCGCGGAACCGGCTCCGCCGGGCCGCAGGGATTGCCCCCGGAGGGGGTGCAGAGCCACACGCAGTGGGCGAGGCTGGGGGGTCAGCCCTTCATATGTTGCCGCGCCATCGAAAGGAAAGCCATGGCCGCGGGACTGAGCGGATGCTTGGCCAGTCGCACGGCGACGACCGGGTATTCGAGCGTTGGCCGTGTCACGGCCACAGCGCGCAGGTTCGCGGGCATCAGCACCTCCACATAGCGCGGCAGCAACGCGACACCCGCACCGGACTGGATCAGCCCGAAGGCCGTCGACAGCATCGACACGTGATGCACCACCCTCGGATAGACATTGGCCACGCTCGACAACTGGCGGCTGACGGAGCGCCAGACGTTGGCGTCCGGATTGACGTGGATGAAGGGCAGCGCATCCAGGTGCTTCGCATCGATCACCACTCGCTTGGCCAGCGGATGGTCTTCGCGCACGAAGAGGCTCATGCGCTCGCTGAAGATCGGCTCGGTCGCGAGCTCCGAATGCTTCTGCCCGATGTCCGAGCCGAAGCCGAGGTCGGCCTCCTGCGAGAGGATCCGCGAGATCATCTGCTCGGCCGTGCTGTCGAGCAGCGCCGTCGCCAGCGAGGGGTGCTGCCGCGAGAAGCGGCTCAGCAGGGGCGGCATCAGCGCACCGGCCGTCAGATGGCCCACCGCCAGCACCACCCGGCCCTCGCGTAGCTGGGACTGAGAGCGGCAGGCGTCGACGGATTCATCGATCAGCCGGAGCGCACGCACCGCGGTGTCGACCATCATCTCGCCCGCATTGGTCATGCGGATGCGGCGGCCGCGCACGACGAGCGGCTGTCCGAGTTCGTGCTCCATGCGCTTGACGAGGTGGCTGATGGCAGGCTGCGTGAGCTGCAGGGCCTCCGCGGCCAGGGTGAAGCTGCCCGATTCGGCGACCGCTGCCAGGGCCCGGAGTTGCTGGAGGGAGATCTCTTCCGTGCCGGTCTTGGGCATAAGAAATGCTCATAGTTGGATAAGCTGGATTATCTGGCTCGATGCGCCCTCGCTGCATAGCATTCGAATTCCTCCACGGGGACAATCCAGCACCATGAAACGAATCCAGTTCCTCCAAGCCATCGCCGCCACGCTCTGCATGGCCGCGACCAGCGCCGCCCTGGCGCAAGGCGGCTACCCGACCAAGCCGATCCGGCTCATCGTGCCGTTTCCGGCCGGCGGCGCGACGGACCTGTTCGCGCGCACCTTGTCGCAGAAGATGGGCGAGAAGCTCGGTACCACGCTGGTCATCGACAACAAGCCCGGCGCGGGCGGCGCGATAGGCTCCGACATGGCGGCCAAGGCGCCGGCGGACGGCTACACGCTGCTGTTGGCCACGACCAGCACGCATTCGATCGGCCCGGCGATCACGCCCAAGCTGCCTTACGACACGGTGCGCGACTTCACGCCGATCGCCCACGTCGGGGACGCGCCCAGCATCATGCTGGTGCCCAACAGCTCGCCGGCCAAGACCGTGCGCGAATGGATCGACTACGCGAAGAAGAACCCGGGCAAGCTCAACTACGCATCGAGCGGCAACGGCACCATCGTCCAGCTCACGGCGGAGCTCTTCAAGTCGCAGGCCGACGTCTTCGTCACGCACATCCCGTACAAGGGCACGGCGCTCGCGATCCCGGACCTGATCAGCGGCAAGGTCGACGTGCTGTTCGACTCGCTGCCGACCGGCATGCCGCACGTGCGCGACGGCCGGCTGCGCGCGCTGGGTGTGACGACGCTCAAGCGCAGCCCGCTGGCGCCCGAACTCCCGCCCATTGCCGACACGCTGCCGGGCTTCGAGTCCAACACCTGGTTCGGGCTCTATGGTCCCAAGGGTCTTCCGGCGGACATGGTGACGCGCATCAACACGGCCGCCAACCAGGCGCTGGCCGATCCGGAAGTGAAGGACAAGCTGGCGCGGCTCGGCATTTCGCCGACGACGAGCACGCCCGCGCAACTCTCGAGCATGGTGGCGGAAGACGCTGCCAAGTGGAAGAAGATCATCACGGACCGCAAGATCACCGGGGACCAGTAGCTCGCCCCCAGGCTGCGCGCACTTCGTGTCGCTTCGCCTACCCCCTGCCGGGGGCAACACCGGCGGACCGGCGGAGCCGGTTCCGCGGTGTTTCTGAAATCGGGAGACCCGTTCTCTGAATTGGATGCAACTATGAAATTTGACTACGCGAACCCCTATACGTCGACCCGCATACCGGTGTTTGCGCGCAATGTTGTTTCCACCTCGCATCCGCAGGCTGCGCAGGCTGGGCTTCGCATCCTCTACCAGGGCGGGAATGCTGTGGATGCTGCGATCGCTACCGCGGCGGCGATGACGGTGCTGGAGCCGGTCAGCAACGGGCTGGGAAGCGATGCGTTCTGCATCCTGTGGGACGGCGAGAAGCTGCATGGGCTGAACGGCTCGGGTTGCGCGCCGGAGGCCTGGTCGCCGGAGTACTTTCGGCGGAAGTACGGCACTGACGCGCGCACGCCGCCGCAGCGCGGCATCGATTCGGTCACGGTGCCGGGCGCGGTCGGCACCTGGGTGGCGATGTCCGAGCACTTCGGCAAGCTGCCCTTCGAGGACCTCATGGCGCCGGCCATCGAGATCGCCGAGCGCGGCTACCTGATGCCGCCGGTGGTGCAGCAGAAGTGGGCCGCCGCCATGCCCATCCTGCAATCGCAGCCGGGCTTCGCTCAGGGCTTCCTGCCGTGGGGCCGCGCGCCCGAGGTCGGCGAACTTTTCCGCTTCCAGGCCGCGGCGCGCGCGCTGAAGGCCATCGGCGCGACCAAGGGCGATGCGTTCTACAGCGGCGAGATCGCGGAGGCGCTCGAGAAGTTCTCCAATGCCAACGGCGGCAGCCTCAAGGTGCGCGACCTCGCCAACTGGCGGCCCGAGTGGGTCGAGCCCATCGCGCAGAACTACCGCGACCACACGCTGCACGAGATCCCGCCCAATGGCCAGGGCATCGCGGCGCTGATCGCGCTGGGCATCCTCGAGCACTTCGACATCGGCTCGATCCCGGTCGACTCGGTCGCCTCGCAGCATCTGCAGATCGAAGCGATGAAGCTCGCCTTCGCCGACACCTACCGCTATGTGTCCGATCCATCGTCGATGGAGGTGACGCCCCTGCAGATGCTCGATGGCGCCTACCTCGCATCGCGTGCCAAACTCATCGACGTGAAAAAGGCGCAGGACTTCAAGGCGGGCAACCCGGTCAAGGGCGGCACCATCTACCTCACGGCCGCCGACGAGAGCGGCATGATGGTGAGCTTCATCCAGAGCAACTACATGGGCTTCGGCTCGGGTTGCGTGGAGCCCGAGTTCGGCATCAGCCTGCAGAATCGCGGGCACGGCTTCAGCCTCGACGCCAGGAGCCCGAACGTGGTCGAGCCGCGCAAGCGCCCCTTCCACACCATCATCCCGGCCTTCCTCACGAAGGACGGTGCGCCGGTGATGAGCTTCGGCGTGATGGGCGGCAACATGCAGCCGCAAGGCCACATGCAGACCCTGGTGCGCATGCTCGACTACAAGCAGAACCCGCAGGCCGCCTGCGACGCGCCGCGCTGGCGCTTCAATTCCGGGCTGGAGATCAACGTCGAGGCGGCCATGGACCCGAAGACGGTCCAAGGCCTGACCGAACTCGGCCACAAGGTGGACGTCATCAATGATTCCTACCAGGACTTCGGTGCGGGCCAGTTCATCTGGCGCGCGGGCGATCCGGCGATCGAAGGCTACGTGGCGGCCAGCGATGCCCGCCGCGACGGCCTCGCTGCCGGGTTCTGATCCGCTCGATGCAGTTGCAGGCCACGTCGGAGCACGCCGCTCGCAAGAGTCTCGCGCCGGGCCTCATCCTTGCCACGCTGGGCGCCATCGCGTTCAGCGGCAAGGCGATCATCGTCAAGCTGGCCTACCGGCATGGCGTGGACGCGGTCACGCTCATCATGCTGCGCATGCTGTTCGCGCTGCCGCTGTTTGCCGGCATGGCCTGGTGGGCCGGGCGCGGCAAGCCGGCGCTTACGCGGCGCGACTGGGTCGGCGTGGTCGGGTTGGGCTTCTCGGGCTACTACCTCGCGAGCTTTCTCGACTTCGCCGGGCTGGCCTATATCACTGCCGGCCTGGAGCGGCTCATCCTGTATCTCAACCCGACGCTGGTGCTGCTGTTCGGCTGGATCGTCTACCGACGACGCATCACGCGATGGCAGTTCGCCGGCATGACCATCAGCTACGTCGGCGTGCTGCTGGTCTTCGGCCACGAGGTGCAACTGGGACAGAGCGCCTCCGCCGTGTGGGGCACCTTCCTGGTCTTCCTGAGCGCGGTGAGCTACGCCATGTACATGGTCGCGAGCGGCGAGTTCGTCAAGCGCCTCGGCTCGCTGCGGCTGGTGGGATTGGCGACCAGCGTGGCCTGCGTGTTGTGCATCGTGCAGTTCCTGCTGCTGCGCCCGATGGGCAGCGCCTTCGACGTGGCGCCGCCGGTCATCTGGCTGTCGATCCTCAATGCCACGCTGTGTACCGCGGTGCCCGTCCTTGCCGTGATGATGGCAATTGAACGCATCGGGCCCGCGATGGCGGCGCAAACGGGTATGGTCGGGCCGATGTCGACCATCCTGATGGGTGTGGTGATCCTCGGCGAGCCCTTCACCGCGTGGATCGCGGCCGGGACGGCGCTGGTCATCACCGGCATCTTCGTATTCACACGCATGGGGCGCTGAGGCCCTGGGGGACCAACATGGATCTGGGGATTTCGGGCAAGACGGCCCTGGTGTGCGGCGCGAGCAAGGGCTTGGGCTACGGTTGCGCGGAAGCGCTCGTTCGCGAGGGCGTGAACGTGGTGGTCGTCGCGCGGGGCGCCGCGGCGCTCGAAGCCGCGGCGAAGACGCTGGAGGCCGCTGCGGCCGGCGCAGGCGGCGCCAGGCCCTTCGTGAAGCACGTGGCGGCCGACATCACGACGCCCGAAGGCCGCGCCGCCGCCTTCGCGCTGCACAAGGACTTCGACATCGTCGTCACCAATGCGGGCGGGCCGCCCCCCGGCGACTTCCGCGAGTGGGACCGCGAGGCGTGGATCAAGGCGCTGGACGCCAACATGCTCACGCCGATCGAGCTGATCAAGGCCACGGTCGACGGCATGGCCGCCCGCGGATACGGCCGCATCGTGAACATCACGTCGAGTTCGGTGAAGGCGCCGATCGACATCCTCGGGCTGAGCAACGGCGCGCGCAGCGGCTTGACCGGCTTCGTCGCCGGTGTGGCCCGTTCGGGCATCGCGGCCAAGGGCGTGACGATCAACAACCTGCTGCCGGGGGCCTTCGATACCGACCGGCTGAAGGGCACGATGGTCGGCACCGCAAAGAAGACCGGGCAGGACATCGGCGCCGTCCGGGCCGCGCGCGAGAAGAGCATTCCCGCGGGGCGTTTCGGCACCGCGGCGGAGTTCGGCGCCATCTGCGCCTTCCTCTGCAGCGTGCATGCGGCCTACCTGACCGGACAGAACGTGCTGGCGGATGGCGGGGCCTATCCGGGGACGTACTGAGCCCGTCGGCGCCTGCGGTGTCAGCGTCGCGCCGACACCCAGATCCCGCCCACGATCAGCACGAACGCCACACCGTGATACCACTGCGGCAGCTCGCCGAGGAATGCCGCTGACAGCAGTGCGGCGAACAGCGGCGTGAGGTTGGTGAAGAAGCCGGCGGTCTGCGGCCCCGCCCGCTGCACGCCCGCGCCCCAGCACCGGTAGGCGAGCAGCGCCGGTCCGATCGTGATGAAGACCAGTGCCGCGGCCAGCGGCCAGCCCCAGTCCACGTGCGCATCGGTCAATGCCCACTCGCCCGCGGCGAACAGGCTGGACCACGCCAGCCCGAACACCATCTGCGCCATCAGCAGCGAGGACCAGTCGCGCCGCACCTCGGCGGGCTCGTGGGTGCGCGAGAGCATCCAGCTGTAGAAGGCCCAGGAGATCGTGGCCAGCATCATGTAGATGTCGCCGACCACCAGCCGCAGCGCGAGCAGCTGCGCCCACTGGCCGCGACTGAGCACCAGGAGCACGCCGACCATCGAGAGCGCTGCGCCCATCAATTCGCGGCCCGTGACCCGCGCACCGAAGAACATGGCGCCCGTCGCCAGCATCCACAACGGCATGCTCGAACCCACAAGCGTGACGTTGATGGGTGTCGAGGTCTGCAGCGCCAGGTACTGGAACGCGTTGTAGCAGCCGATGCCGAGCAGCCCGAGCACGGCGAATCGCTTCCAGTGCAGCCACAGCGGGCTGCCGCGACGCAGTACCGTCATCGCGAAGGGGAGCAGCACGATGAAGGCCAGCAGCCAGCGGATGAAGTTCAGCGACATCGGCGAGACCAGATCGCGCACGACGCGGCCGACGACCGCATTGCCGGCCCACAGCAGGGGAGGCACCGTGAGAAGGAGGGCGGTGCCCGGGGTAAGTCGCTGCTGCATGGGCCTGAACTGTACCGGTGCGCGCGCCGCATTCCGTGGCACGCAAGTCATGAAGCGGCAGTCCGTGGCAGCATAGGCGCCCCCGATTCGATCCAGAACGAGTCGCCCAATCAACAGAAGGAGTCACGAGCCATGAGCAAAGCCGTCCGCATCGACCGCAATGGCGGTCCCGAGGAACTGAAGATCGTCGAAGTCGAGGTCGGCGATCCGGGCCCCGGCGAGATCCGCATTCGACACAAGGCGGTGGGCCTCAACTTCATCGACACCTACCAGCGCAGCGGGCTCTACCCCTTCCCCATGCCGCTGCAACTCGGCATGGAAGCGTCCGGCGTCGTCGAGGCAGTGGGCGAGGGCGTCACCCACCTGAAAGCCGGCGACCGCGCGGCCTATGCAAGCCAGCCGCCGGGCGCGTACTGCGAAGTGCGCGTGATGCCGGCGAAGTTCGTCTGCAAGCTCCCCGACGCGATCTCCTTCGAGACCGGCGCCGCCATGATGCTCAAGGGCCTGACCGCGCAATACCTCCTGAAGAAGACCTTGCCGGCCGAAGGCCTGCAGCCCGGCGACTTCGTCCTCTTCCATGCCGCAGCGGGCGGCGTGGGGCTGATCGCGTGCCAATGGGCCAAGGCGCTGGGACTCCAGCTCATCGGCACCGCCGGCTCCGACGCCAAGTGCAAGCTGGCCCTCGCCCACGGTGCCGCGCATGCCATCAACTACAGCACCGAGAACTTCGCCGAGCGCGTGAAGGAGATCACCGGCGGCAAGGGCGTGAAGGTGGCCTACGACTCCGTCGGGAAGGACACCTTCGAAGGCTCTCTGGCCTGCCTGCGGCCCTTCGGCCTGCTCGCCGTCTTCGGCAACGGCTCCGGCCCGGTGCACGCCTTCAACCTCGGCATGCTGGCCAAGGGCTCGTGCTACGTGACGCGCCCGACCTTGTTCTCCCACATCTCGAGCCGCGAAAGCACGCAGGCAATGGCCGATGACCTGTTCGCGGTCGTACTGAGCGGCGCGGTGAAGATCCCGATCGACCAGCGCTACGCCCTGGCCGACGTGCAACAGGCCCACCGCGACCTAGAAGCACGCAAGACAACCGGTTGCACCATCCTCACCCTATAGCCCAGAAATACCGCGGAGCCGGCTTGGCCGGGCCGCAGGTATTGCCCCGGTAGGGAGTAGGCGAAGCGACACGAAGTGCGCGAAGCCTGGGGGCGAGCCTACAACGGCCCGAGCCGAGATTCGCGCATGCGCGTGGGTGCCAGCGCGCCGGCCGATTCGAGGATCGGATAGGCGATCGAGCAGATGTGCGAATTGATGCGCTTCAGTTCGCTGATCAGGTCGATGTGCAGCGAGCTGGTCTCGATGCTCAACGTCGTCTGCTCTGTCAGCCGTTCGAGATGGGTGTTCGCGTACGCATGCTCCAGGTCGCGGAAGCGTGCCTTCTCCTGCAGCAGCTTCTGGGCGTCGCGCACGTTGCCGTTGAGGAACACGCTCATGCTGAGCCGCAGGTTCGCCACCAGCCGCTCGTGGAGCTCGACGATCTCGCGCATGCCGGCGTCCGAGAAATTGCGCTGCGGCCTGATCTTCTTGTCCTCGATGTCGATGATCACCCGCTCGATGATGTCGCCGATCTGCTCCATGTTGATGGTGAAGCTGATGATGTCGGTCCAGCGACGGCTCTCCTCCTCGCCCAGGGCCTCGCGGGAGATCTTGGTGAGGTAGTACTTGATGGCCGAATACAGCTCGTCGACCGTGTCGTCGAGGTTGCGCAGCTCCTGCGCCAGACGGAGGTCGTTGTTGCGGATCACGTTGAGCATGCCGATGAGCATGGTCTCCACGATGTCCGCCTGGTGCAGCGCCTCGCGCGCGGCGTTCGAGATGGCGAGCGTGGGAGTCGACAGCGCCGAGGGGTCCAGGTGGTGGGGCCGTTGGGTAGCCGCCGATTCCTGAGGCACCGGCAGCAGTCGCGTGACCATTCGCGCGACCGTGTTGGTAAGGCCGATGAAGCCGATGCTCACGACCACGTTGAAGGCCAGGTGATAGAGCACCACCAGCTGCGTGGCATCCGAGATGTAGGGCCTGATCTCGCGCAGGACCAGGCCGACGAACGGCGCCGCGATGGCGACACCGAGCAGCTTGAAGACGAGGTTGCCGAGGGTCACCTGCCGCACCGGCACGGTTGATTTCGCCGTGGTCAATACCGCAAGCAAGCCGCTGCCGAGATTGGCGCCGAGCACCAGGCCCAGGGCGACATCGAGCGGCACCACGTTGGAACTCGCCATGGCAGCGACCAGCAGCACGACGGCAAGACTCGAATACGCCAGGATCGCAAGTCCGGCGCCGATGGTGATTTCGAGCAGCACGTCGCTGTTGAGCGACGCAAGCACCGCGCGCATGGCCGCGCTTTCGAACAACGGGCCGGTGGCCTCGACGACGAGCTGAAGCGCAAGCAGCATCAGCCCCAGCCCGATCAGAACCCGTCCGACGCGGCCGGCCGCGCTGGATGGCCGCGTGATGAAGAGCACCACGCCCACGAAGATGAAGAGCGGCGAGAGCCACGAAAGATCGGCGGAGAACAGCACCGACATCAGCGCGGTACCGATGTCCGCCCCGCGCATCACCGCCAGCGCCGCCGGCAGGGTCACCAGGCCCTGGCCGACGAAGGACGAAGTCATCAGCGACGTGGCCGTGCTCGACTGCACCAGTGCCGTCACGCCGATCCCCGACAGGGCCGACGTGAACCGGTTGCGCATGCTGTGCACGAGGATCCTGCGCAGGTTGGCACCGAAGACGCGCAGGACGCCCGTGCGAACGAGATGGGTGCCCCATACCAGCAGCGCGATGGCCGCCAGCAGATTCAACAAGTGCTTCATGAAGAAGAAGCACTATAGAACAGCACCGGCGCGCCCCAAGACTGATTCCAGAAACACCACGGATCCGGCTCAGCCGGTCCGAAGGTGTTGCCCCTGGAAGGGGGTGCCCGAGCCACACGCAGTGGGCGAGGCTGGGGGTCAGCTCTACTTCCCTCTTTTCACGCGCCGGAGTTCGTCCAGGATGAGACAGATCGCCCCGATGGTGATCGCGCTGTCGGCCACGTTGAAGGCCGGGAAGTGCCGGCCGGCCAGGTGGAAGTCCAGGAAGTCCACCACGTAGCCATGCATCATCCGGTCGATCACGTTGCCGATCGCGCCGCCGAGGATGGCCGCCATCGAGAAGCAGAACAGCTTCTGCCCCGCATGCGACTTGAGCATCCAGATGATGAAGACCGCCGCGGCGATGCCGATGGCCATGAAGAACCAGCGCTGCCATCCCGCCGCATCGGCCAGGAAGGAAAAGGCCGCACCGGTGTTGTGGGCCCGCACGACGTTGAAGAAGCTCGTGACGTAGGTCGCGTCGCCGAGCTTGTAGTAGCCGAGGATCAGCGTCTTGGTGAACTGGTCGATGATGACGATCACGAGTGCGAGGCCGAGCCAGGGCCAGATGCCGAGGCCCGAGGTGGGGGAACGGCGGGCCATCAGGCGACGGTCCTCGGTTCGCCCGCACCGTAGAGGTTGCTGGTGCAGCGGCCGCAGATGGCCGGATGGGCGGCGTCGTGGCCCACATCGTCGCGCCAGTGCCAGCAGCGCTCGCACTTCTTTGCCGTGCTGGCCGACACAAGCGCCTTCAGTTCATCGCCGCCGACGAGTTCGACGGCCGACGTGATGAACACGAACTTGAGGTCGTCGCCGAGCGATGCCAGGAGTGCGTGGTCTTCGGCGGGTGCGCTCAGCGTCACGTTGGCCTGCAGCGACGAGCCCACCTGGCCGGCTGTGCGCACCGTCTCGATCTCCTTGTTCACCGCGTCGCGGATCTCGCGGATGCGGGTCCACTTGCCGAGGAGCGCCTCGTCGGGCGTGCCGAGATCGCTGTAGGTCTGCACGAAGATCGACTGGCCGTCGCCGCAGAACTTCCAGGCCTCTTCGGCCGTGAAGCTCAGGAACGGCGCCATCCAGCGCAGCATGGCTTGCGTGATGTGCCAGAGCGCGGTTTGGGCGCTGCGGCGTGCGAGAGAGCCCGGCGCGGTCGTGTAGAGGCGGTCCTTCAGCACGTCGAGGTAGAAGGCGCCCAGGTCTTCAGAGCAATACACCTGCAGCTTGGCCACCACCGGGTGGAACTCGTAGACCTTGTAGTGCGCCAGCACCTCGGCCTGGAACTGCGCGGCGCGGCTCAGCGCGTAGCGGTCGATCTCGAGCAACTGGTCGAGCGGCACCGCATCTTTCGCGATGTCGAAGTCGCTGGTGTTGGCGAGCAGGAAGCGCAGCGTGTTGCGGATGCGGCGATAGGCATCCACCACGCGGGCGAGGATCTTGTCGTCGCCCGCGATGTCGCCGGAGTAGTCGCTCGCCGCCACCCAGAGGCGCGTGATCTCGGCGCCGAGCTTCTTGTTGACCTCCTGTGGGTCGATGCCGTTGCCGAGCGACTTGCTCATCTTGCGGCCCTGGCTGTCGACGGTGAAGCCGTGCGTGAGCAGGCCGCGGTAGGGCGCGCGGCCTTCCAGCGCGGCGGCGATCAGCAGGGATGAATGGAACCATCCGCGGTGCTGGTCGTGGCCTTCGAGGTAGAGATCGGCCTCTGGGCCGGTCTCGTGGTGCACGTTGGGATGCGTGCCGCGCAGCACGTGGAAGAAGGTCGAGCCGGAGTCGAACCACACTTCGAGGATATCGGTGCTCTTCGTGTAGTGCGGTGCGTCGGCATCGCCGAGGATTTCCTCGGTGGTGACGCGGCTCCAGGCCTCGATGCCGCCCTTCTCGACGATGTCGGCGGCCAGGTCCAGGATCTCCATCGTGCGCGGATGCAGTTCGCCCGAATCCCTGTGCAGGAAGAAGGGGATGGGCACGCCCCAGCTGCGCTGGCGGCTGATGCACCAGTCGGGCCGGTTGGCGATCATGTCGTGCAGGCGCGCCTTGCCGTTTTCCGGATAGAAGCTCGTCTGCTCGATGGCCTGCAGCGCGGTCTGGCGTAGGGTCTGCGGCGCCTTGTCCTTGGTGAACACGCCTTCGCCCTCGTCCATGCGGATGAACCACTGGGCGGCGGCGCGGTAGATCACCGGCGTCTTGTGGCGCCAGCAGTGCGGGTAGCTGTGGGTGATCGTCTCGGTCGTCATCAGGCGGCCGGCATCGCGCAGCGCCTCGATGATGACCGGCACGGCCTTCCAGATGTTCTTGCCGCCGAAGAGCGGAAAGTCGGGCGCGTACGAGCCGTTGCCCTGCACCGGGTTGAGGATGTCGTCGATAGACAGGCCGTGCGCCACGCAGGAGTTGAAGTCGTCCAGGCCGTAGGCCGGCGAGGAGTGGACCAGGCCGGTGCCGTCGTCGGCCGTCGCGTAGTCGGCCAGGTAGACCGGCGAGAGCCGACGGTAGCCTGCGTCGACGTCGTACAGCGGGTGTTCGAACTCCAGGCCGCCCAGCTTCTCGCCCTTGACGGTGGCCAGAACCTTGCCGTCCAGCGCATAGCGGTTCATGCACATCTCGACCAGCGAGGCGGCGAGCACCAGCAGGCCGCGGTCGGTATCGACCAGTGCATAGTCGAGTTCGGGGTTCAGGTTGATCGCCTGGTTCGCGGGGATGGTCCACGCGGTCGTGGTCCAGATGACCGCGAAGGCGTCCTTGGTCAGCGCGGGCAGGCCAAAGGCGGCCGCGAGTTTGGCGGGGTCGTGCGCCTTGAAGGCGACGTCCAGCGTCTGCGACTTCTTGTCGGCGTACTCGATTTCGAATTCGGCCAGCGAAGAGCCGCAGTCGAAGCACCAGTACACCGGCTTCAGGCCGCGGTAGACGAAGCCGCGCTCGATCACGCGCTTGAAGGCGCGGATCTCGCCGGCCTCGTTGGCGAAATCCATGGTCTTGTAGGGATGGTCCCATTCGCCCAGGACGCCCAGGCGCTGGAAGTCGCTCATCTGCTGGGCGATCTGCTCGGTCGCGTAGGCGCGGCTCTTGGCCTGCATCTCGTCGCGGCTGAGGTTGCGGCCGTATTTCTTCTCGATCGCGTTCTCGATCGGCAGGCCGTGGCAGTCCCAGCCGGGCACGTAGAGCGCGTCGTAGCCTTCGAGCTGGCGCGCCTTGGTGATCATGTCCTTCAGGATCTTGTTGACCGCGTGACCCATGTGGATCTGCCCGTTGGCGTAGGGCGGGCCGTCGTGCAGGATGAACTTGGGCGCGCCGTGGCGCGCATCGCGGAGGCGGTGGTAGCGGCCTTCGTCGTTCCATTCCTTGACCCAGCCGGGCTCGCGCTTGGGCAGGTCGCCCCGCATCGGGAAGGGGGTGTCGGGCAGGTTCAGCGTGGCGCGGTAGTCGGTGCCGCCGTCAGTCTTGTTGTCAGCCATGGAAGTTCCAGAAATCTGCGCTGCCTTGCAACGCTCGAGGGATCGATGAGGCGTGCGGCCCTTGCAGGCAAGGTGCGGCCGGACGCGGCGGAAAGCGAAGGTTCCGCTCTAAATTCGGTCGCGCGTGGTCTGGCGATGGGTCTCGGCGTGGGTGGAGGCAAAGAACGCACGCGCGTCGCGACCGTCCTTGGCGATGCCCGCAGTCAGGGCCTCGAGGCTGGTGTAGCGCAATTCGTCGTGCAGTTTGTGCAGCAGTTCCACGCGGACGATTTTACCGTAGGCCCCTTCGGCGCCGAGGTGATCGGGCCAATCGAGGCAATGGGTTTCCAGCAGCACCCGGCCGGCATTGACGTCGTTGGCGTCGAGTGACGGGCGCACGCCGAGGTTGGCGACGCCGTGCAGCGGGGTGTCGGCCAGGCCGTGCACCAGCACCGCGAAGATGCCGCTGGCGGCGGGCTTCCAGTGCTTGAAGCGCAGGTTGAGCGTGCGGAAGCCGTCGTCGCGGCCCGGGGACGAAGCGCCCAGGGCGCGGCCCAGCTTTCGGCCGTGGACCACATGGCCGGATATCGCATAGGGCCGGCCGAGCAGCGCCTGCACATCGTTCATCCGGCCCTCGGCCAGCGCCTCGCGGACCGCGGAGCTCGATACGCGCAGGCCGTGGACTTCGTAGCTGTTCATCCGTGCCACGTCGAAGCCGTGCGCATCGCCCGCGCGGTCGAGCATCGCGTAGTCGCCGGCGCGCTTGGCGCCGAAGCGGAAATCGTCGCCCACCAGCACGTAGCGCGCCCCGAGGCCTTCGATCAGAACGTGCCGGATGAATTCCTCGGGGGTCTGGGATGCCAGCCGTCCGTCGAAAGGCAGGACGATCGTCTGCGCCACGCCGCTTCCCGCGAGTTCGCTGAGCTTGTCGCGCAAGGTGCCGATGCGCGCAGGCGCCAGTTCAGGGCGTTTGGTCAGCGCCGCGAAATAGTCGCGAGGATGCGGCTCGAAGGTCAGGACACAACTCGGGAGTCCGCGCAGGCGCGCCTCGGTGTTGAGCAGCCCCAGCATGGCCTGGTGGCCGCGATGGACACCGTCGAAGTTGCCGATGGTCAGGGCGCAGGCCGGAGCCACGCCCGGATGCCGAAATCCCCTAAAGACCTGCATGGGTTGGTATCTTTTTGATAGCACTTCGTGCCCACGGAATGGGCATGTCGGGGCGATTTGTCATAAAGCCGGTATATTGTGACGCAGTGCGTCAGGTGCAAGCCCGTCGGGCGAGCATCATGTCCTGGTCTTTCCGTGGTTCTCTTTTCTCGAGGAGGCGTGTGGTGAAGGTCTTGAAGCTGTCGGCCCAAGGGCTGCCCCAATCGTGGATTTCGCTCGAACAAGCGGTGATCCACTACGCCTCCGACGAGGTTCGCTGGGAGGTGGGCGCACAGGTCGCGGTGTTCCGGGGTGGGCACAACGCCGTCACCGGACAGCAGTCGCAGATCGCCATCAACAGCATCATCGGCACCAAGGGCGTGCCACGGATCAATCCCTTCACGCAGCGGCCCGGGCTGACCAACAGCAAGCTGTTCGCGCGCGACCGTAATGTCTGCGCCTATTGCGGCGGCCACTTCCACGAGGAAGAGCTCACGCGGGAGCACATCATCCCTTTCGCGCAGAAGGGCGTCGATACCTGGATGAACGTGGTCACGGCCTGTCGGCCCTGCAACCACCGAAAGAGCAGCCGCACGCCCGAGCAGGCCGGGATGCCTCTTTTGTACGCGCCTTACGTGCCCAGCCTGTGGGAAGACTTCATCCTGCGCAATCGCCGGATCCTGGCAGACCAGATGGAGTTCCTGATGGCGCACCTGCCGCAGAGCTCCCGGCTGCACGGGTAGCGGCGGCTCAGTAGGTCAGTTCGAGCACGCTGACTTCGCCCTGCGCGGCGGGCCAGGTCTGGCCGACCAGGCGTTCTTCATTGAATTCCGACGTCACGGTGCGGGCCGTGTCGCTGGCCAGCTTGAGCTTCGAACTCGACACGCCCGACCCTTTCGGCGGCACGCCCGGTAGCGCGCTCTGTCCGTCGAAACGCATGGTGTCGCGCTCGGCGTCGAAGTAGCCGCGCGGCCGGGTGAAGATCACCACCGCCCGGGCGTCGCGATCGGCATCGGCGATGCGTTCCGGCCGAAGCTGGACCACGCTGCTGGAGCGCGGAAACGGGCTGCGATAGATGTGCGTGGTGGCGTAGCCCGGTGCGGTCAGGACGAACTCATAGGCGGTGTCCGGTCGGGCCATGAACGGGCCCCAGCGCCCGTCCTGCGCGATGGTCTGCTCCCATGCCGCCGGACCGCGCCGTGCACCGGTCGTGGCGTCGATCGGGAAGATGACGAGGCGCGCGCCGCGCAGGGCCAGGTTGTTGGCGAATGCTCCACTGGCCGGATCGAGCGAATCCAGTCCGAGGCCCGTGACCTTGCCCGACAGCGCGACCTGCGCTTCCGGCGTGGGCTGCAGCGCGCGCGGGGCTTCGCCAGTCAGGAAGCGCCAGGTGGCATCGAAGGCCGCCGGTGAGAACGACGTCTCCCGGTGGTCGACAAGTGGCAGCACCAGGTTGGTCGCACCTTTGAGCGCCGGTCCGTCGAAGCCGATGTTCGTCGGCGTGCCTTTCGAGCCGATCCAGATGCCGTCGGGCTGCGCATACTTGTCGTTGTTGTCCGAACGCAGGGTCAGCCATCTCACGCCGGGCGTGACCTCGTCGCCGTTGCCATTCTTGGGCGCATTGAGTTGCTGCATGAATGGGCTCAGGCCGGAGAACTCATTGCGTTCGCGCAGCCCCTTCACGGCCCAGATGCCGTGCGCGGGATTCCCGCCCAGCACCACGTGGCTCACGACCTTGTCGCCACCGCCGTTCTGTACGTAGTTGCGGATCGTGTTGCCGCCTCGTGAATTGCCGATCAGGATGACCTGGCTTGCGCCTGTGGCCTTGAGCACGCGATCGACTTCCGCCCCCAGGAAGGCCATCGACTCCGCGGTCGAACTGCGCCCCGGCTGGGCAACGGTGTCGTCGTCGCGCGCGAGGGGGTAGGGCTGGTCGATCGCGATGAGGCGGTCACGGGGCCAGCCGTTGGACTCGAAGCGCCAGATCGTCGTCTGCCACAGTGCTGCAGAGTCTCCGTTGCCGTGCACGAAGACGATGGGCGGACGCTCGTGGCCCAGTGGCGCGCTGGTGCAGGCGGCGAGCGTGGTGGTGGCGAGGCCGAAGGCCAATAGGTCGCGGCGCGTGGGCATGGCAGATTCCATTTCAAGAAAAACGCCCGCCAGCGTGAAGCCGGCGGGCGCCTTGCGCTATCGGAAGCGACGGCAGGGCAGGCTCAGGCGAAGACCCCCGCCGTGTCCTGCATGCGCGCCGACACCTCGCCCAAATGATGGAGGGTGTCGCCGAAGGTCATCTCCAACTGCGTCAGCTTCTTGAAGTAGTGGCTCACGATGTACTCGTCCGTCACGCCGATGCCGCCGTGCAACTGCACCGCCTGCTGGCTGACGAAGCGCATGGACACACCCAGCTGGTATTTCGCGCGGGCCATCGCCTGGCGACGCTCGGCGGCCGGTGCATTGAGCTTGAGGCTCGCGTAGTAGCTCATGGAGCGGGCGAGTTCGAGCTGCATCTTCATGTCCGCGACACGGTGGCGGAGCGCCTGGAAGGTGGCGATCGGCACGCCGAACTGCTTGCGCGTGTTCATGTACTCGACGGTGATCGCGAGCGTCTTGTCCATCACGCCGACGGCTTCGGCGCAGGTGGCTGCAATGCCGATGTCGACCGCATGTTCGAGCGCCGGCAGGCCGTCCTGGGTGATAAGGGTGGCGGCGGCCTTGTCGAACACGACCTCGGCCGCGCGGCTGCCGTCCTGCGTGCCGTAGCCCCGTGCGGCGACGCCATCGGCAGCGCGTTCCACGAGGAAGAGGGCAATCTTGCCGTCGACCTGGGCAGGAACGATGAAGGCGTCCGCCTCGTCGCCGGCCGGCACGAGGCTCTTGGTGCCGCTCAGGGCCCAGCCGTCGCCCGCCTTGACGGCCTTCGCCTCGCACACGTCGAGGCGGTAGCGTGCCTTCTTCTCCTGGTAGGCGAGCACGACCATGGCCTGTCCGCCCGCGATGCGCGGCAGCCAGTTGTCCTTGGTGTCCTCGTCGGCGTGGCCGGCCAGCATCGCACCCGCGATGAAGGATTGCGCCAGCGGCTCCAGCACGATGCCGCGGCCGAGTTCCTCCATCACGACCATGCCCTCGACCGGGCCCATGCCCAGGCCGCCTTCGTCCTCGGGGATGTACAGCCCGCCCAGGCCGAGTTCGCCGAGTTCGTCCCATGCTTCACGAGAGAAGCCGCCTGCCGACTCGGTCGCCTGGCGGCGCTCGAAGCCGTAGCCTTTTTCGACCCACTTGGCGACCGCGTCGCGAAGTTGTTGCTGGTCGTCGCTGAAATTGAAGTCCATTGCTTGATCCTTGTTTGCTGCGCTCAGCCCAAGACCGTCTGGGCGACGATGTTGCGTTGGACTTCGTTGCTGCCGCCGTAGATGGTGGTCTTGCGCATGTTGAAGTAGGTCGAGGACAGGGGGGCCAGTTGCGGATTGCCGCCCGGGAAGTTGCCTTGCCAGCCGGCTTCCATGGCCTCGCGGACGAGCGGCAGCGAGAAGGGGCCGCCGGCGAGCATCATCAGTTCGGAGTAGCGCTGCTGGATCTCGCTGCCCTTGATCTTGAGCAGGCCCGCGATGTCGAGCGAATTCTTGCCCGAGGTCGCGGCGGACAGCACCCGCAGCACGAGCATCTCGAGCGCGACGACGTCGACCTCGAGCTTCGCGATCTCGTCGCGGAAGCGCTGGTCTTCCCACACGCCTTCGCTCTTCGCGATGCGCTTCACGCGCTCCAGTTCGCGCTTGGCGCGGTTCACGTCGGCGATGTTGGTGCGTTCGTGCGAGAGCAGGTGCTTGGCGTAGGTCCAGCCCTTGTTCTCTTCGCCGATGAGGTTCTCGGCCGGCACTTCGACGTTGTCGAACCAGACTTCGTTGACCTCATGGCCGCCGTCGAGAAGCTTGATCGGCCGAACCGTGACGCCGGGCGACTTCATGTCGATCAGGATGAAACTGATGCCGGTCTGCGGCTTGCCTTCGTTGCTGGTGCGCACCAGGCAAAAGATCCATTCGCCGTACTGGCCGAGCGTGGTCCAGGTCTTCTGGCCGTTGACGATGTACTTGTCGCCCTTGCGCTCGGCCTTGGTCTTGACGGAGGCGAGGTCGGAGCCGGAACCCGGTTCGCTGTAGCCCTGGCTCCACCAGACTTCGCCGCTCGCGATGCCTGGCAGGAAGCGCTTCTGCTGTTCGGGGTTTCCGTAGGCCATGATCACCGGGGCGACCATCACCGGGCCGAAGGGGATGATGCGCGGCGCGCCGGCGAGGGCGGCCTCTTCCTCGAAGAGGTGCTTCTCGATCGCGGTCCAGCCAGGGCCGCCGAATTCCTTGGGCCAGCCGTAGCCCAGCCAGCCTTTCTTGCCGAGGATCTTCGCCCAGCGCTGAAGGTCGTCGCGCGTGAGTTCGAGCGCGTTGTGCACCTTATGGGAAATCTCTGCGGGAAGGTTCTCTTTGACCCAGGCGCGAATCTCTTCGCGGAACTTCTGTTCTTCGGGCGTGAAGCTCAAATCCATGCGTGCCTCGCTGTGTTGATCGACCGCCGCGGGCGCGGCGTCTCTAGGGAATCGGCAGTTTTAGCACGGTCGTGCTAGTCCAAGGTGTCCGCGTCGCGACAAACCGGGACTCGGGGAAACGAGCACAGATAATCCCGCGTCCCATGAAAAACATTGTGATCCTGATCTCGGGCAGTGGCTCGAACATGGCCGCCATCGTTCGCGCTGCCGAGAAAGAGCGATGGGCCACGCGTTTCGGCGCACGCGTTGCGGCGGTCGTCAGCAACAGGGCGGACGCACAGGGACTGGCCGTGGCGCGTGAGCACGGCATTCCGACCGCCGTGGTTTCGCACACGGACTTCCCGACGCGCGAAGACTTCGATTCGGCGCTGGCCGACGCCATCGACCAGTATTCGCCGGCGCTGGTGGTTCTTGCGGGTTTCATGCGCATCCTGACGCCCGGCTTCGTGACCCGCTACGAGCGGCGGCTGCTCAACATTCATCCTTCGCTGCTGCCTGCATTTCCAGGGCTGCGCACCCATCGCCGCGCCATCGAGGCGGGTTGCCGGGTGGCCGGCGTGACCGTGCACGAAGTGACGGTCGAACTCGACCACGGACCAATCCTGGCGCAAGCGGCAGTGCCCGTGATGCCGGGCGACACCGAAGAAACTCTCGCCGCCCGTGTATTAGCGCAAGAACATAGGGTTTACCCGCGCGCCATTGCGGCGTGGTTTGTAGAAACAAACTGACACAATCTGCGCTTCGAATCTCTAGTCGAGTTTGACGAAGCGCAACTGTGACGAGCCGCCGATCTCCACGGTCTCCCCGAACATCGCCGCGGGTCGTACCCAAAGGCCGCGCTGACCGTACAGCGCGCGATAGAGGGTCATCGGCTCCAGTGTTTCGCTGTGTCGGACCGTGCCAAGAACCTCGTAGTCGCCGCCTTTGTAGTGGCGGTAGCGGCCGGGCGGGGTCTCGATCAGGGGCGGAAGGTCGTTGTCGGTCACGCTGGGTGTTTCCTTCAAAAGGGTGAAAGGTCGGGATGGATCGGGCTGATTTTGTTCATCTCGTTCGATTGAGCGAGCATGCCAGCGCTGACGACAGCACCGGCTATCGCCGCGGCGTCGCTGCATTTGCCGCATTGGGCTATCTCTGGGTGTTTGCCTGCCTCGCCCTTGCCGTCGGGATCATCTCCTGGATCATTTCCTCGACCAGCCAGGGATCGCGTTTCAGCGTGACCCGGGGATGGCTCCTGCTGTTCGCGCTGGGCCTACTGTGGGCCACCTTGCGCGCACTCTGGGTGCGCTTCGACGAACCCGAGGGCGTCGCGCTGGAACGCGAGGATGCGCCGGCCCTGTTCGAGGCGCTCGATCGGATCCGAAACAAGATCGACGGTCCACCTGTCCATCGCGTCTACCTCGACCGCGATTTCAACGCGAGCATCCGGCAGTTGCCGCGCTTCGGACTCTTTGGCGGCGCGGTGAACTATCTCAGCGTCGGGCTGCCGCTCCTGATGGCGCTCGACCGGCGCCGTCTCTTCTCGGTGCTGGCCCACGAGTACGGCCATCTGCGTGGCAACCATGGGAAGCTGAGCGCCTGGATCTACCGGACCCGGCTGTCCTGGCTCAAGCTGGACGCGAGTTTCCAGCGCGACGACGGCGTGATGGCTTTTGCATCGCAGGCCTTCTTTCGCTGGTACTTCCCGCGCTTTGCCGCCAAGACCTTTGCGCTGGCGCGGCAGGACGAGTACGAAGCCGATCGCGTCGCCGCGCGTCTGCTGGGCACGCGCGTCGTTGCGGGCGCCCTGACGGAGATCGCGGTCAAGGGCTCCTGGTATGCGGATGAATTCTGGCCGTCGCACTGGTCGCGCGCGGTCGACGAGCCGATGCCGGCCGGACCGTTCTCGGCCATGGCGCAGAAGCTTTGCGCGCCTGTCGACGACGAGTTCGCGCGCACGGCCTTGCGCAGTGCGCTCCGTAGCGTCAGCGATGTCGATGACACCCATCCCGTGCTCCGCGACCGGCTGGAAGCGCTGGACGAAAAGGCGGCGCTGCCATCCTGGTCAGCGAAATCTGCGCTCGCGTTGCTGGGCGACCCGGAGAAATGGACCGCACATTTCGACGAGGAATGGTGCCGGGCTCATGCCAATGACTGGACCCAGCACCACGCCTACCTCGTGCGTGTGCGCGAGCGGGTCGCTGCGCTGGCGGCCAGCGCCGGGCGCAATAACGCCGACGAGATGGTCGAATGGGCCGACTGCTCGCGCCGGGTCGACGCGACTGCCGACGTGCGTGGCATCTACGAACGCGCACTGCAGATGACCGCGAATCACCCCGGTGCATTGCGCGGACTCGCCCAGATGCTGCCGGCCAAAGATCGGCCGGCGCGCCTCGAGGTGCTCGAGAAGCTGCACGAATCGAGCGCGGCCAGCCGGTGGTGGGCGGCCAAGACGGCGGTGTCGCTGCTCGAGGATCCCGACACTGGCGCTCACGACGAGCGGGCGCTCAAGCTCTGGCGTGACAGGGCGAAGACGGCGGAAGAGGCCGAGCAACGTGCGTGGGAAGAGATCACCGAGACGCCCTACTTCAGCCAGATCACTCGTCACGACCTGAGCGAGTTTGAACTGGGCGAACTGCGCGCCGACCTCGTGCGCTGCAGCGCGATCTCCCGGGCGTGGGTGGTTCGCAAGAACCTCCGCGAATTCCCTTGGCGGCGTGCCTATGTGGTTTTCCTCGAGCTTCCCATGCTTTCCGACGAAGAGCGCTGGAACCTCTGCAGGCAGCTCGAGCACACCCTGAGTCTGCCGGGCGCTGCGCTGGTGCTTTGGGCAGGGCATTCGCCGACGCTCGCGGAGATCGAGCGGCTGGCATTCGGGCAGGTCTGGGCGCGCAGCACCATCTAGGTCGGCTGGCGACTGAGACAATGGGGGATGCACCCCAAAGCCCTTCTTGAGGCCAGCGCCGATCTGGTCGGCCTCGTCCTGAAATTCGATCACCCGGCCGATCAGGTCGTTTCCCGCTTTTTCCGGGACCATCGCGAACTGGGGCCGCGCGAGCGCGCCACGCTGGCCGAGACGGTCTACACCGTGTTGCGGAAGAAGCTGCTCTTCGATCACCTTTCGCCTTCAGGCAGCGGCCCGAAGGAGCGGCGCATGGCGATCCTGGGTTTCCATGGCCCGCGCGACTTTCTTAAAAGTGCGCTCAACGACACGGAAAAGCGCTGGCTCGACAACTGCGACGCCGTCAAGCAGGACGACCTGCTCGAACGGCATCGGCACAACCTGCCCGAATGGCTGGTTTCGCCGCTGAAGGCGCAGCTCGGCGACCAGTTCTGGCCATTGGTCGAGAGCTTGCAGCAGCCTGCGCCGCTGGACTTGCGGGTCAATGCCCTCACGGACAAGCGGCCCGAAGTGCAAAAGGAGCTGTCGCTCGCCTCGATCAAGGCAGTTCCGACCCCGTTTTCGCCCTGGGGACTTCGCGTCGACGGGAAGCCAGCGCTCACCAAGCTCGACGCATTCGCGCGCGGCGCGGTCGAGGTGCAGGATGAAGGCTCCCAGTTGCTGGCCTTGCTGCTCGACGCCAAGCGGGGTGAGATGGTCGTCGATTTCTGCGCTGGCGCGGGGGGAAAGACGCTCGCGATCGGCGCCACGATGCGCAATACGGGTCGCCTTTATGCATTCGATACGTCGGCGCACCGCCTGGACGCGCTCAAGCCGCGGCTTGCACGCAGCAAGCTTTCGAATGTGCATCCCGCCGCGATCGCCCATGAGCGCGACGATCGGATCAAGCGGCTCGCAGGCAAGATCGACCGCGTCCTGGTGGACGCTCCTTGCTCGGGCCTTGGCACCCTGAGGCGCAATCCGGACCTGAAATGGCGTCAATCACCGCAGTCGGTGCAGGAACTCACGGTCAAGCAGGCGGCGATCCTTCAGAGTGCGGCGCGCCTGGTCAAGTCAGGCGGCCGCCTGATCTACGCCACGTGCAGCGTGCTTCCCGAGGAAAACGAAGCCATTGCGGAGGCGTTTAGCGCGGCCAATCCCGATTTTCAGGCGCTCGATGCAGCGGAGGTGCTTGACGCCCTGAAGGTCCCCGGGGCTGAATCCCTGTGCGCTGGCGGAGAGAACGGCAAGCGCTACCTCCGACTTTGGCCACATCGCCATGCCACCGACGGCTTCTTCGCTGCGGTGTGGAACCGCAAGTAGGTGCAAAGCTCCAAAGAAGGGGAAAACTTGCGATGTATCAAGGATTTAACCCCCTTTTGGGGGCCGAACCTTTAAAATTGCCGGTTACCTGGAGGCTGCACCTTCGTGTGGCCATGGAGTACCGAATTCAATGTTGCTTCCTGACTCTGCCGTACTGAGCGCGGCCATCGACTGGCTCGGAAACGGCTTGTGGGACCTCACGTGGTGGCAAGTCGTGCTGTACACGCTCGTCACGACGCACATCACGATTGCAGCCGTCACGATCTTCCTGCACCGGACGCAAACGCACCGGGCCATGGACCTGGGCCCGATCCCGTCGCATTTCTTCCGCTTCTGGCTCTGGCTCGGCACCGGCATGGTGACGAAGGAATGGGTCGCCATCCACCGCAAGCACCACGCGAAGTGCGAAACCGAGGAAGACCCGCACAGCCCGCAGGTCAAGGGCATCGACGAAGTCATGTGGCGCGGCGCCGAGCTGTACCGCAAGGAATCGAAGAACAAGGAAACGATGGAGCGTTTCGGGCACGGCACGCCCAACGACTGGCTCGAGCGCAACCTGTATTCGCGCTTCAGCTGGCAAGGCGTCGGCTTGATGCTCATCCTGAACGTTGCCTTGTTCGGCGGGTTGGGCTTGACTGTCTGGGCCGTACAGATGCTGTGGATTCCGTTCTGGGCTGCCGGCGTCGTCAATGGCATCGGCCACTTCTGGGGCTATCGCAATTTCGAGGCGACCGATGCCAGCACGAACCTGATTCCGTGGGGCATCATCATCGGCGGCGAAGAATTGCATAACAACCACCACACCTACCCGACTTCGGCCAAGTTCTCGGTCAAGAAGTACGAGTTCGACATTGGCTGGGTCTACATCAGCCTGATGCAGAAGATCGGCTGGGCCAAGGTCAAGAAGGTGCCGCCGAAGATGCAGATGGGTGATGTTGTCCCCGTCGCCAACGAGAAGACGCTCGAGGCCCTGATCGCCAATCGGTACGAAGTGATGGCGGGTTATGCGCGCGAAATGCGCCGCGCGACCCGCGACGAGCTCGCGCAACTGAAGGCCAAGGGTGCGGACCTTTCCGTTCTCAAGGCGTCAAAGCGCTGGTTGCACCGTGACGACGACAAGGTGCCCGCCGCCGCGCGCTCGCACCTGGTGCAGGCCCGTGCTGCGCATCCTGTCCTCGACAAGATGGTGACGATGCGAGAAGAGCTGCGCCAGCTCTGGCTCAACACTTCCCAGTCGCGTGAGCAGCTTGCCGCGGATCTTGCTGCCTGGTGCCACCGTGCGGAAGCAAGCGGTATTGCAGGTCTGCGCGAGTTCTCGACGCGCTTGCGCGCGGCACGTGCCTGACGCGATCGGTCTGCTCAATTAAAAAGCCGGCTCGCGCCGGCTTTTTAGTGTCCGAAGGATTCATTCGCTCGCCGCAGTCTCAATAAGGCAGACAACAAAAAACCCGCTGGTTCGCAGCGGGTTTTTTGTGGTTCCGAGCTGAATTACTTCAGCTTGATTTCCTTGTACTCGACGTGCTTGCGCGCCTTCGGGTCGAACTTCATGATCGACATCTTTTCAGGCATCGTCTTCTTGTTCTTGCTGGTGGTATAGAAGTGGCCGGTACCCGCGGTGGATTCCAGCTTGATCTTTTCGCGTCCGCCTTTGCTCGTTGCCATGATTCAGCTCCTTAAGCTTGGCCGCGTGCACGCAGGTCTGCGAGCACGGCATCGATGCCGTTCTTGTCGATCAGGCGCAGGGCAGCGCTCGAAACACGCAGGCGAACCCAACGGTTTTCCGTTTCGACCCAGAAACGACGGTATTGCAGGTTCGGCAGGAACCGGCGCTTGGTTTTGTTGTTGGCGTGGGAAACGTTGTTCCCGACCATCGGGCCTTTGCCCGTTACTTCGCATACGCGTGCCATGTGGACACTCTTTCTTGAACAGCTGGCACCTGGACGCAATCGGATTGCGAGGTGGTTTGCAGCTTGACCTCGCCAGAAACGGGTGGCGGTACCCCGGCTTGTCGTATGAGCCAGGCTCCGAAAGGAGTGGCAGATTCGGCAAAGCCTTGGATTATAGCCTTTCGCCCGAGCCGGCGGTCAGAGCGTTCCGTCCTGCTCCAGAAAGCGCTGCGCGTCTAGTGCGGCCATGCAACCCGTTCCGGCGCTGGTAATCGCCTGGCGATAGATGTGATCCTGCACGTCCCCTGCGGCGAACACGCCCGGCACGCTCGTCATGGTCGCGAACCCCTGCAACCCGGAGCGCGTCACGATGTAGCCGTCCTTCATCTCGACCTGGCCCTGGAAGATATCCGTGTTGGGATGGTGTCCGATCGCGATGAAGCAGCCCTTGAGATCCAGCTGCTCGGTCGCTCCCGTCTGCGTGTTCTTCAGGCGGATGCCGGTGACACCGGAGTCGTCGCCGACCACTTCATCCAGCGTGTTGTGCACCTTGAGTTCGATCTTGCCTTCCTTGACCTTCTCGTGGAGCTTGTCGATCAGGATGGGCTCGGCCCGGAACTTGTCCCGGCGGTGCACCAGCGTGACCTTGCTGGCAATGTTCGAAAGGTACAACGCCTCTTCGACGGCCGTGTTGCCGCCGCCGATCACGCAGACCTCCTGGTCGCGATAGAAGAAGCCGTCGCAAGTCGCGCAGCCCGAGACGCCGCGGCCCATGAAGTGCTGTTCGGAGTCGAGGCCGAGGTACTTCGCAGAGGCGCCGGTGGCGATCACCAATGCGTCGCAGGTGTAGACGCCACTGTCGCCTGTCAGCGTGAAGGGGCGCTTGCTCAGGTCGACCTTGTTGATGTGATCGAAGACGATCTCGGTCTTGAAGCGCTCTGCGTGTTCCAGGAAGCGCTGCATGAGATCAGGCCCCTGCACGCCGTGGACGTCGGCCGGCCAGTTGTCGACCTCGGTCGTGGTCATGAGTTGACCGCCCTGGGCGATGCCAGTGATCAGCATGGGTTGGAGGTTGGCGCGAGCCGCGTAGACTGCGGCCGTATAGCCGGCGGGGCCGGAGCCCAGAATAAGAACCTTGGCGTGGCGTGGGGAGGACATGAGTAGAAAACCTAGGATTGGCGCTGCGGCAGCGTGTACATTTTCAGGGTGATAGATATGGAGTATCACCGTACGGTTCAAGACCGGGCGGGGGCTGTTTTCAATGCGCGCGATTGTATTAATCCATCGATTTGAACATCGCGCTGAATCCGGGGATTGATGAATGTCGATGCTGTCCAATCTTGAATTGCTTCGCCGCGTGCCGTTGTTCGCTGCGCTGACACCCACGCAGTCCGCGAGCATCGCCGATGCGATCGTCAAAAAGCGTTTCAAGCGCGCCGAGGTCGTGGTCGAACAGGGCAAGAAGTCCGATGCGCTCTACATCATCCTGACGGGGCGCGCCCGGGTCATGAGCACCGACAGCCGGGGCCGCGAGGTCATCCTCGCGACGCTCCAACCCGGTGACTACATCGGCGAGATGAGCATGATCGACGATGAGCCGCACTCCGCGACGGTGCGCACCGAGATCCAGACCGACGTGCTGATGCTCGGCCGTGAAGCATTCGCGCGCTGCCTGCCCGAGAACTCCTCGATGTCGTACAACATCATGCGGGGGCTGGTCGCGCGTCTGCGGCATGCGGACCGCAAGATCGAGTCCCTGGCGCTGATGGACGTCTATGGCCGCGTTGCGCGCTCGCTGCTCGAATTCGCGGTCGACGACGGCCAGGGCAACCTGAAGGTGAAGGACAAGATTTCGCGGCAGGACCTGGCCAAGATGGTCGGCGCTTCGCGCGAAATGGTGAGCCGCGTCATGAAGGACTTGGAGGAGCGCGGGTTCGTGCAGACCCAGCCGGACGGCTCGATGATCGTCAAGGAACGACTCTCATCGCTCACCTGACCGTCTGGCCGCGCGCGCAGCCGCGCAGTGGCCCCCACGTCGCCGGCCCTGACAACGCGGCCGCGATCGTTTTCGTTGTAGTTTCTCTGGGCTACCGGACCGCCACTGCGGACCGGTGGCTGTGCCGTTCATGACCTATTCGCTCAACACCCTTCAATCGTCTTCGTCGAACGAGGCGCAACCGGCGCGCCTCCGCGCGATGCGATTTGCGCACGAGATCACCCTGATCGCGGGTTTCGTCGCACTTTTGTTCTGGCTGTTGTCGATGCTGAGCTTCACGCCTTCCGACGCCGCCTGGTCGACGTCCGGAACGGGCGGTGAAATCAAGAACTGGGGCGGCCGCATCGGCGCGTGGCTGGCGGATGCGAGCTATTTCCTGGCCGGGTACTCGGTCTGGTGGTGCCTGGCGGCGGGTCTGCGCGTCTGGCTGTCCTCACTGGCCGGATGGATGCGGGGCGGAGACGCTGGCTCGGGCGATCAACCCCCGCGCGGCCCGTTCAATCGCAGCCGGCTGGCTTTCTGGTTCGGCTTGATCCTGCTTCTGTGCGCCAGCGCCATGCTCGAATGGTCGCGTCTCTATCGACTCGAGTTCCGGTTGCCGGGCCATGGCGGCGGCATCCTGGGCTATCTGGTCGGTCCGGCGAGCGTGAAGTGGATGGGATTCACCGGCTCCGCGCTGATCGCCATCGCGGCCGGGGTGGTTGGCTCGGCACTCGTGTTCCGATTTTCGTGGGGCCAGATCGCGGAACGCATCGGCTCGCGTCTCTACTCGCTGTTCGAATCGCGCCGAGAAAAGCGCGAGATCGCCCAGGACATCGCGATGGGCAAGCAGGCAGTGCGCGAACGCGAAGAGCTGGCGTCGACCGATCAGGAGCCGGAACTCGATGCACCCGACGAGGAACTGCGCATCGTCCCGCGCCCCAAGCGCAAGGCGCCGTCCCCGCCGGTGCAGATCGAACCCGCCCTTGCCGAAGTGCCACGCAGCGACCGCGTGGCCAAGGAGCGCCAGAAGCCGCTGTTTCGCGAGCTGCCCGACAGCAAGCTGCCGCAGGTCGACCTGCTCGACGCGGCGCAGGCGCGGCAGGAAACGGTCTCGGCCGACACGCTGGAGATGACGTCGCGCCTGATCGAGAAGAAGCTGAAGGATTTCGGCGTCGAAGTGCGCGTTGTGCTGGCTTCGCCGGGCCCGGTTATCACCCGTTACGAGATCGAGCCGGCCACCGGCGTGAAGGGTTCGCAGATCGTCAACCTCGCGAAGGACCTGGCGCGCTCGCTGTCGCTGGTGTCGATCCGGGTGGTCGAGACGATTCCCGGCAAGAACTACATGGCGCTCGAATTGCCGAACGCCAAGCGGCAGTCGATCAAGCTCAGCGAAATCCTGGGTTCGCAGGTCTACAACGAAGGCAAGTCGATGCTCACGATGGGCCTCGGCAAGGACATCGTCGGCAATCCCGTGGTGGCCGACCTGGCCAAGATGCCGCACGTGCTGGTGGCGGGTACGACCGGTTCGGGCAAATCGGTCGGCATCAACGCCATGATCCTGAGCCTGCTCTACAAGGCCGAGGCGCGCGATGTCCGCTTGCTGATGATCGACCCGAAGATGCTCGAAATGTCGGTGTACGAGGGCATCCCGCATTTGCTGGCGCCCGTGGTGACGGACATGCGGCAGGCGGCCCACGGCCTCAACTGGTGCGTGGCCGAGATGGAGCGCCGCTACAAGCTCATGAGCAAGCTGGGCGTGCGCAACCTGGCGGGCTACAACACCAAGATCGACGAGGCAAAGGCGCGCGAGGAGTTCATCTACAACCCCTTCAGCCTCACGCCCGACAGTCCCGAGCCGCTCGCGCGCGAGCCGCACATCGTCGTCGTCATCGACGAACTCGCCGACCTGATGATGGTTGTCGGCAAGAAGATCGAAGAACTGATCGCCCGGCTGGCCCAGAAGGCGCGTGCGGCCGGCATTCACCTCATCCTGGCAACGCAGCGGCCCAGCGTGGATGTGATCACCGGTCTCATCAAGGCGAACATCCCGACCCGCATTGCCTTCCAGGTGTCGAGCAAGATCGACTCGCGCACCATCCTCGACCAGATGGGCGCCGAGGCGCTGCTGGGCATGGGTGACATGCTCTACATGCCGAGCGGCACCGGGCTGCCGGTCCGTGTCCACGGCGCGTTTGTCAGCGACGAGGAAGTGCATCGGGTGGTGGCCTACCTCAAGTCACAAGGGGAACCGGACTACATCGAAGGGGTGCTCGAAGGCGGTACCGTCGACGGCGAAGGCGACTTGCTGGGCGAGGGCGGCGGCGAGGGCGGCGAGAAGGATCCGATGTACGACCAGGCGGTCGAAGTCGTGCTCAAGAACCGCAAGGCCAGCATTTCACTGGTGCAGCGTCACCTGAAGATCGGATACAACCGCGCCGCGCGCCTGGTCGAGGACATGGAGAACGCAGGTCTGGTCAGTGCCATGAGTGGCAGCGGACAACGCGAAATCCTGGTGCCTAAATCGGACTAACCCCCAGGCTTGCCCACTTCGTGTGGCCGCCCACCCCCTGCAGAGGGCAACACCGGCGGACCGGCGGAGCCGGTTCCGCGGTGTTTCACGGACGGGCCTGGCTGCCTTGGAGAATTGAGATGGTTATGAAGAGACTGATCGTTGGTGCCTGGCTCGTTGCGTCGGCGAGTGGCGCTTTTGCCGGGGGGATGGAAAGCCTGGAGGCCTTTGTGAAATCGGTGAAGTCTGGCCGTGCGGAGTTCACGCAAACCGTGACCTCGCCGCCCAAAGATGGGCAGGCGTCGCGCGCGAAGGTGTCCACGGGGACCTTCGAGTTCCAGCGGCCGGGCAAATTCAGGTTCGACTACAAGAGGCCGTTCGTCCAGACCATCGTCGCCGATGGGGAAACGCTGTGGCTCTATGACGCGGACCTGAATCAGGTCACCCAGCGCAAGCAGGCGCAGGCGCTGGGTTCGACGCCGGCGGCGCTGATCGCGGCAGCGCCGGATCTGCGGGCCCTGCAGACCGACTTCGCGCTGGAAGCCGCGCCGGATCGCGATGGGCTGCAGTGGGTCAAGGCGAGCCCGAAGAACAAGGACGGGCAACTGCAGAACGTGCAGATCGGTTTCCAGGGCGAGGCGCTGGCAGCGCTCGAGATCCTCGACAGTTTTGGCCAGCGCTCGGTGCTGAAGTTCGACAAGGTCGAAGTCAATCCCGCGCTTCCTGCAGGCACCTTCGCCTTCAAGACGCCCGCAGGCGCAGACGTCGTCCGGCAATAGGCTGATCACGCGGGCAGCTTAGGATGCCGGGCGACACTACCTGCTTCCGATGGCTGCCACCACTCATCAGCCTCTTGCTGAACGCCTGCGACCCACGAACCTCGGCGAGGTGATCGGCCAACAGCATCTGCTGGGCCCCGGCATGCCGCTGCGCATTGCCTTCGAATCGGGCCAGCCGCACTCGTGCATCCTCTGGGGGCCGCCCGGCGTGGGCAAGACCACCATCGCGCGGCTCATGGCCGATGCGTTCGACGCGCAGTTCCTGAGCATCAGCGCCGTGCTCGGCGGCGTGAAGGACATCCGGGATGCGGTGGAGCGCGCCACTGCGGCACGCGACGGTCTCGAGCAGCGACGCACCATCGTTTTCGTCGACGAGGTCCACCGGTTCAACAAGAGCCAGCAGGATGCCTTCCTGCCGCACGTGGAGTCGGGCCTTTTCACCTTCATCGGCGCGACCACCGAGAACCCTTCCTTCGAGGTCAACTCGGCACTGCTGTCCCGGGCGGCGGTCTACGTGCTGCAGCCGCTCGGCGAAGACGACCTCAAGCAGATCGTCACGCGCGCACAAGGCATCCGGGCCGTGCCGGCCATCGAGGCCAAGGCCGTGGACCGCCTCGTGGCCTACGCCGACGGGGATGCCCGCCGGCTCCTCAACACCCTGGAGACTTTGTCCGTCGCTGCTGGCGCGGAGAAACTCGAAAACATCACCGACGACTGGCTTCTGCGCGTGCTGGGCGAGCGCATGCGGCGCTACGACAAGGGCGGGGAGCAGTTCTACGACACGATCTCCGCGCTGCACAAATCTGTACGCGGCAGCGATCCGGACGCTTCCCTCTACTGGTTCGTGCGCATGCTCGACGGTGGCGCCGATCCGCGCTACATGGCGCGTCGCCTGGTTCGCATGGCCAGCGAAGACATCGGACTGGCCGACCCGCGCGCATTGCGTCTCGCACTCGATGCCGCCGAGGTCTACGAGCGTCTGGGCTCACCCGAAGGTGAGCTGGCATTGGCCGAATGCGTGGTCTATCTCGCGGTCGCGCCCAAGTCCAACGCCGTCTACAAGGCCTACAACGAGGTGCGCGCCCTGATCAAGTCGGATGGCACCCGTCCGGTGCCGATGCATCTGCGCAACGCACCGACTCGGCTCATGAAGCAGCTCGACTACGGCAAAGGCTATCGATACGCCCATGACGAGGAGGGCGGCTTCGCGGCCGGCGAGACGTACATGCCGGAGGGCCTCGACCCCCCGCCGTTCTACCGCCCGGTGGAGCGTGGACTCGAAATCCGCATCGCGGAAAAGCTGCGCGAGCTACGCAATCGAAATCGCGACGCTTCCCGCTGAAAACCAGAAACTTCACGCCCGCCTTCCCTCGCACGCCAGCGGGAAAACCCCCGTCGGAAACGCACCGAATTGGCGCCCGCGCGTGACTACAATCCCGCCCACAAACCCGCCGTCGACACATGCTGGCGGGTTTTTTGCTAAGTGAAACCAGGCGTCAATCCGGTACGCCCGGTCAGCTGAGGCACCTCTCAAGGGTGCCGCCACAAAATTAGGGAACTCTCGATATGGACATCTTGCTGCAGCAGATCATCAACGGTCTGGTTCTCGGCAGCATGTACGCCTTGATAGCCTTGGGCTATACCATGGTGTACGGCATCATCAACCTCATCAATTTCGCGCACGGTGAAGTGCTCATGGTCGGAGCGCTCACGAGCTGGACGATCATCGGCCTCATGCAGGAGTCGATGCCGGGCACGCCGGGCTGGATCATCCTGATCATTGCGCTGCTCATTGCCTGCGTCGTCGCCGCGACACTCAACTTCGTCATCGAAAAGGTGGCCTATCGGCCGCTGCGCAACAGCCCTAAGCTGGCGCCGCTGATCACCGCGATCGGCATGTCGATCCTGCTCCAGACGCTCGCGATGATCATCTGGAAGCCCACCAACAAGGCCTATCCCAACCTGCTGTCGACGACGCCCATCCATGTGGGCGGCGCGGTGATCTCGCCGACGCAGGTCATGATCCTGAGCGTCACGGCGATCTGCCTGGCCATCCTGACCTGGTTGGTCAACTACACGAAGCTCGGCCGCGCGATGCGCGCCACCGCCGAGAACCCGCGCGTCGCGGCGCTGATGGGCATCCGCCCCGACATGGTCATCTCGGCAACGTTCATCATCGGTGCCGTGCTCGCCGCCGTGGCCGGCGTGATGTATGCGTCCAACTACGGCATCGCGCAGCACGCGATGGGCTTCATTCCGGGCCTCAAGGCCTTCACGGCGGCCGTGTTCGGCGGCATCGGCAATCTCGCCGGCGCGGTGGTCGGCGGCATCCTGCTGGGGCTGATCGAAGCCATCGGCTCGGGCTACATCGGTGCGCTCACCGGCGATGTGCTGGGCAGCCACTACAGCGACATCTTCGCGTTCATCGTGCTGATCATCATGCTCACGCTGCGGCCGTCCGGCCTGCTCGGCGAGCGTGTGGCGGACCGGGCTTGAGGAGCGCACCATGAAGAACAGCAAGTCCATCGTCTATTTCGTCATCGCGGCCGTCGGCCTGCTGGTACTGCCGCTGCTGCTGCAGAGCCAGGGCAACGCCTGGGTTCGCATCGCCGACATCGCACTGCTCTACGTCATGCTGGCGCTGGGCCTGAATATCGTGGTGGGCTACGCCGGCCTGCTCGATCTCGGCTATGTCGCCTTCTTCGCCATCGGTGCGTACCTGTATGCATTGCTGGCGTCGCCTCACCTGACCGACACCTTCCCCGCGGTCAAGGCCATGTTCCCGAACGGACTGCACAGTTCGCTGCTGCTGGTGATCCCGGCGGCGCTGGGCTTGGCGGCGCTGTTCGGTGCCTTGCTGGGCGCGCCCACGCTCAAGCTGCGCGGCGACTACCTGGCGATCGTGACGCTCGGCTTCGGTGAAATCATCCGCGTGTTCCTGAACAACCTGGATCACCCGATCAACCTCACCAACGGGCCGAAGGGCATCACCGCGATCGACCCGGTCCATTTCTGGGGACTCAACCTGGGCAAGCCCCTGAAGTTCGACGGCTTCACCATTTCGTCGGTGACGCTGTACTACTACCTGTTCCTGGCGCTCGTGGTCTTCACCATCGTCATCTCGCACCGCTTGCAGGTGTCGCGCATCGGCCGCGCGTGGATGGCGATCCGCGAGGACGAGATCGCGGCCAAGGCCATGGGCATCAACACCCGCAACATGAAGCTGCTGGCCTTTGGCATGGGCGCGAGTTTCGGCGGCGTGTCCGGTGCGATGTTTGCGTCGTTCCAGGGCTTCGTGTCGCCCGAATCCTTCAGCCTGATGGAGTCGGTGATGATCGTGGCGATGGTGGTGCTGGGCGGCATCGGGCACCTCCCGGGCGTGATCCTCGGCGCGGTCCTGCTGGCTGCGCTGCCCGAAGTGCTGCGCTATGTCGCCGGCCCGCTGCAGGCGATGACCGATGGCCGCCTGGACGCGTCGATCCTGCGCCAACTGTTCATCGCGCTGGCGATGATCATCATCATGCTGGTGCGCCCGCGCGGCCTGTGGCCGTCTCCGGAGCATGGGAAATCGCTGGCGCGGAAGGGGACTGCCCCCGCGTCCGGCATGCCGGCGGCAGCGCCCGGCATCGAGGCACCGGCCGATGAAGTGCCGGGTGCCGCGTCGCGACCCATGTCGATCAATCCGTGAGCGACGGGAGCACGACAATGACTGAAACCATCCTCAACGTTCACGGCATCTCCAAGCGCTTCGGCGGCCTGCAGGCGCTCTCCGATGTCGGCATCAAGATCCAGCGCGGCCAGGTCTACGGACTGATTGGCCCCAACGGCGCCGGCAAGACCACCTTCTTCAACGTCATCACGGGCCTCTACACGCCCGACAGCGGCACGTTCGAACTGGCTGGCAAGCCCTACCAGCCGACGGCGGTGCATGAAGTCGCCAAGGCTGGCATCGCACGCACATTCCAGAACATCCGCCTCTTTTCGGAGATGACCGCGCTCGAGAACGTGATGGTCGGACGCCACATCCGCACGCATTCGGGTGTCTTCGGCGCCATCTTCCGCACCGGCGGCTTCAAGGCCGAGGAGGCGGCGATTGCCGATCGTGCGCACCAGTTGCTCGACTATGTCGGCATCGGCAAGTTCGCCGACTACAAGGCACGCACGCTGAGCTACGGCGACCAGCGCCGCCTCGAGATCGCCCGCGCGCTGGCGACCGATCCGCAACTCATCGCGCTTGACGAGCCCGCGGCCGGCATGAACGCCACCGAGAAAGTCCTCCTGCGCGAACTGATCGACCGGATCCGCAAGGACGACCGCACGATCCTGCTGATCGAGCACGACGTGAAGCTCGTGATGGGCCTGTGCGACCGCGTGACGGTCCTGGACTACGGCAAGCAGATCGCGGAGGGAACGCCCGCCGACGTGCAGAGAAATGAAAAGGTGATCGAGGCCTACCTCGGCACGGGAGGACACTGAAATGGCGCAAACTCTTTTGAAAGTCACCGGACTGAAGGTGGCCTACGGTGGCATCCAGGCCGTCAAGGGCGTCGACTTCGAGGTGCACGAGGGCGAACTCGTGTCGCTGATCGGCTCCAACGGCGCCGGCAAGACCACGACGATGAAGGCCATCACCGGCACGCAGCCCTTCCTGGGCGGCAACATCGAATTTCTCGGCAAGAGCATCAAGGGCCGCGGCGCCTGGGATCTGGTCGGCGAAGGCCTGGTGATGGTGCCCGAAGGCCGTGGCGTCTTCACGCGCATGACGATCACCGAGAACCTGCAGATCGGCGCCTACATCCGCAAGGACAAGGCCGAGATCGCGAAGGACATCGAACGCGTCTTCGCGACCTTTCCGCGCCTGAAGGAACGTGCGACGCAGCTCGCCGGCACCATGTCCGGCGGCGAGCAGCAGATGCTCGCCATGGGCCGCGCGCTGATGGCACGCCCCAAGGTGCTATTGCTCGACGAACCGTCGATGGGCCTGTCGCCGATCATGGTCGACAAGATCTTCGAAGTCGTGAAGCAGGTCTACGACCAGGGCGTCACCGTGCTCCTCGTCGAGCAGAACGCCAGCCGTGCGCTGCAACTGGCCGATCGCGGCTACGTGATGGAGTCGGGCCTGATCACCATGAGCGGCGACGCCAAGGTGATGTTGAGCGACCCCAAGGTGCGCGCCGCCTACCTGGGCGAGTGAGTTCAGGAATGCCGCGGAACCGGCTTCGCCGGGCCGCAGGCATTGCCCCCTGAAAGGGGGTTGGCGGCTACGCGAAGCGAGCAAGCCTGGGGGTTAGTCCACCCTTGCTCCGGTGGCCTTGACGACCTTCTCGTACTTGGCGAGTTCGCTCTTCATGAACGCGCCGAATTGCTCCGGCGTGCTGGCGACCGGCTCGGCCAGAAGCGATGCGAACTTGGTCTTCGTTTCCGGCGCGTTCAGCGCAGCAACGAAGGCGTGATTCAGCTTCGCCACGACGTCCGGCGGCGTTCCGGCCGGCGCCACCAGGCCCCACCACGTATCGATCGAGAAACCCTTCAGCGTTGCCGCGACTGTCGGTACGTCGGGCAGGGTGCTGCTGCGCTCCGCGGTGGTCACGGCGATGGCCTTGAGCTTGCCTGCGCGGATGTTGGGCGCCGCGGTGGCGAGGTTGTCGAAGTTGAAGTCGACCTGACCGGACAGCAGCGCGAGCTGCGCGGGGTTGCCGCCGTTGTACGGAATGTGCACGGCAAAGATGCCCGCTTCCTTCTTGAAGAGTTCACCCGCAAGATGCCCCGCGCTGCCATTGCCGCCACTGCCGTAGTTGAGCTTGGCCGGATTGGCCTTGGCGTAGGCGATCAGGTCGGGCAGGATGTTGATCTTAAGGCGCTGTGCGGTCTCCGCGTTCATCACCAGCACGTTGGGCACGCGGACCATTTGCGTGATCGGCGCGAAATCCGTCGCGGCATTGAAAGGCATCTTGGCGTAGAGCCATGGGTTGACCGCGTTCGTCGCCGTCGCGGCGATGCCGATCGTCAGTCCGTCCGGCGCCGCCTTGGCCACGGCATCCGCGCCGATGTTGCCGCCTGCGCCGGGCTTGTTGTCGATGATGACCGTGCCCAGCGAATCCTTCACCCGCTCGGCCAGGACGCGGGCCGTGACATCGATGGGGCCGCCCGCCGCGTACGGAACGATGAGGCGGATGGGGCGCTGCTGTGCGGCCGCCGGCGCGGCGACGAGCACTGTGGCCGTGGAGAGAAGACTGAGGAGGAAGTGTCTGGCGTTCATGTTTCCAATTGTGCTGGCTGCGGTTCGGCACTGTGCCGATGGGTATCCCTGAGCGCGCGCGTCATCAGGGCAGGGCCTTGTCCGCTTCCGTCGTGAACGCATCGGCGAAGAACTCTTCCTCGGGCAGGCCGCGCTCCTCGATGTAGTCCCGCTTGGCGGAATCGACCACGATGGGTGCGCCGCAGGCGTAGACCTGATGGCCCGAGAGATCCGCGAAATCCTCCATCACCGCACGATGGACGAAGCCGGTTCGTCCGCGCCAGTTGTCTTCCGGCACGGCGTTCGAGACCACCGGCACATAGCGCAGGTTCGGCAATTCCGTCAGTTGTCCGCGCACCCAGTCGTCCATGTAGATGTCTTCGGGGCGCCGACCGCCCCAGTACAAGGTTGCGGGCCGCTCGATGCCCTTGAGCTTCATATGCTCCAGCACGGCCTTGATCGGCGCGAAGCCCGTGCCCGAAGCCAGCAGGATCAGTGGCTTGTCGGACTCCTCGCGCAGGAAGAAGCTGCCGTAGGGGCCTTCGACGCGGAGGATTTCCTTTTCCTTCATCGCGCCGAAGACATGGTCGGTGAACTTGCCGCCGGGGAGATGCCGGATGTGCAACTCGATGCCCGTGCCGGGCTCAAGCAGCGTGTGCGGCGCGTTCGCCATCGAGTAACTGCGACGTGTGCCGTCGCGAAGAATGAACTCGATGTACTGCCCCGCATGAAACTGCAGCGGCTCGCCCGCCGGAAGTTGCAGGCGCAGCATCACGACGTCGTGCGACTGCCGCGTCAGGGCCAGCACGCGCACCGGCATCTTGCGGATCGGAAAGGCGCCGGCTTCGGTGACCTGGCGCGACTCCAGCACCACGTCGCTCTCGGCACGTGCGCAGCAGGTGAGGATGTAGCCTGCCAGCTCTTCATCGGCGCTCAGCGCCTTGCTCTGGTGCAGGCCGAGCGTCACGGTGCCCGACAGCTTCCTGCATTTGCAGGAGCCGCAGGCGCCGTCCTTGCAGCCGTATGGCAGGCCGATGCCCTGGCGAATGCCTGCCGCGAGGATGGTTTCGTCCGTGTGCGCGCTGAAATGGCGCCCGCTGGGCTCTACCGTGATGTGAAAGCCGGCTTCGCCCGCCGCTGCGCTCGTCATGGTTATTCTTCAAGTCTGCTTCAAAAGGGAGATGGATTTTGCCCTCAATCAACAGCCCTCTCGGTGCGAGGCCCTCGCGCTTCCGGCGGGAGCGCGTGCTCATCGTGGGCTGCGGTGACGTCGGTCTGCGGGCTACTCGACTGCTTCGCGACAACGTGCGCCTCATGGCTGTGACCTCCTCCCCGGCACGTGCACCCTCGTTGCGTCAGGCGGGCGCCACGCCGATCGTGGCGGACCTCGACGTGCCGGAGACGCTGCGGCGCCTCTCGGGCATCGCGACCCGCGTGCTGTACCTTGCGCCACCTGCTCGCGTGGAAGGCGCACGTTGGTGGCGAGATGCGCGTACGCTGGCTCTGGCGCGAGCACTGCGCTTGCGCTCTCTGCCTTCCGCGTTGGTCTATGGCTCGACCAGCGGCGTGTACGGCGACTGCGGCGGCGACCTGATCAGCGAAACACGTGTCCTGCGCCCCGACACGCCTCGCGCCCATCGCCGCGTCGACGCGGAGCGAACCGTCCGCTGGCTCGGTCGCGCCGGCGTGTCCGCCCGCATCCTGCGAATTCCCGGCATCTACGCGCCCGATCGCGAAGGGGGCACGCCGCGCGAGCGGCTCAGGAAGGGGACGCCGGTGCTTCGCGCGGAGGACGACGTCTATACCAATCACATTCACGCCGACGATCTCGCACGAGCCTGCGTGACGGCCTTGTGGCGCGGCGGCCCGCAGCGCGTGTTCCACGCGAGCGACGACAGCGAACTCAAGATGGGCGACTATGTCGACCTTGCCGCACGCCTGTATGGCCTCCCACTGCCGCCACGCATCGCGCGCGAGGAGGCGCAGGCGCAGCTTCCGCTATCGCTCTTGAGCTTCATGGGTGAATCGCGGCGGCTGGACAACACCCGGCTGAAGCGCGAACTGCGCGTGCGCCTGCGCCATCCGACGGTGGAGACGGGGCTTCGGTCCGATGCTTCGTCGCGCCCGGACCTTGCCTAGGCGGACAAATCAGCTCTTGCGAGCGGAACGGTCCTGGGGTTGCAGCGACCAGTCCGCGATGGCTTTCTCCGCATCGCGGGCACGGCGCTCGTTGATCTTCTTGGCCGTGAGCTGGGCGGACATCTCCAGCTTCTTCAGGTCCCGCTGCGCCAACTGCTCGTTGGGCGCAAAACTGAAGCAGCACAGCGTGCCGTAGACCCGGCCGTCATTGAGGACGATGGGGGTGCTCATATGCGCACCGATGGGAAAGTCGGTCGGCGGGAGTTCTGCGAACGTCGGCAACGCTCCGACATCCCGCACCAGTCGCGGCAGGCGTCCGTCGATCACGCGTTGGCAGAAGGATTCTTCCAGGGACGAGGACTGGCCCGGCGCAATCACCTGGGCCTCCGGGCCCGCATCCACGCGGCGGAATACGCGTCGCCCGTCGACGAACTCGGACACGAATACGACGTCCATCTTGAGGTGCTCGCGCAGCAGACGCAGGACTTCGGAGACCGACGCGTCGATCAATGCGTCGCTGCCTTCGGGCGTCGCCACCAGCAGTTCGGAAATCTTGACTTCGAACGCGTCCGGCGCGTAATCGGGATCGTGAAAAACCATCGGAAGTTTGGAGATTGGTCGCGCGACGCAAGAGGCGTCGTCATCGCGTGCTTCCGTGAATCCACAACATGGGAGCCGTGGTGCCCGGGGCCGGAATCGAACCGGCACGCCTTGCGGCGGGGGATTTTGAGTCCCCTGCGTCTACCAATTTCACCACCCGGGCACGGAAGGAAGGCAGCCCAAAATTATGGCACAGTGGGACCATGCAATACCCGACGATAGAAGACGCGATTGGCAAGACGCCCCTTGTCGCGCTGCAGCGCATCGACGCGACCGCCAACGCGAAGCGCGGCAACGTGATTCTTGGCAAGCTCGAAGGCAACAATCCCGCAGGGTCGGTCAAGGACCGTCCGGCCCTTTCGATGATCAAGCGCGCCGAGGAGCGCGGCGAGATCAAGCCCGGCGACACCCTGATCGAGGCGACTTCGGGCAACACGGGCATCGCCCTCGCGATGGCCGCGGCCATCAAGGGCTACCGCATGGTGCTGATCATGCCGGAGGACCTCTCGGTCGAGCGTGCGCAGACGATGAAGGCCTTCGGTGCCGAACTGGTGCTCACGCCCAAGAGTGGCGGCATGGAATACGCCCGCGACCTGGCCGAGCAGATGGTGCAGCAGGGCAAGGGCCGCGTGCTCGACCAGTTCGCCAACCCCGACAACCCCCGCATCCACTACGAAACCACCGGTCCCGAAATCTGGGCCGATACGCAGGGGCGGATCACGCATTTCGTCAGTGCCATGGGCACGACAGGAACCATTACCGGCGTTTCACGCTTCCTCAAGGAAAAGAATCCTTCGGTGCGCATCGTCGGCGCGCAGCCGGACGAAGGGTCGCGCATACCGGGCATCCGGAAGTGGCCGCAGGAATACCTGCCCAAGATCTACGACCCCAGCCGGGTCGACCAGGTCGTGAATGTCAGCCAGGACAACGCCGAGGAAATGTGCCGCAGGCTTGCCCGCGAAGAAGGCATCTTCGGCGGCATTTCCGCGGCGGGCGCGTTGTGGGTCGCGCTGGAGATTGCCAAGACCGTCGAGAACGCGACCATCGTCTTCGTCGTGTGCGACCGCGGCGACCGTTACCTGTCGACCGGCGTGTTCCCCGCCTGATCACCATGAACGCCTACAAGTTCTGCCCAACCTGCGCGACGTCGCTGACCCACATCGAACTGCAGGAAGACGGCGGCCCGAAGTCGCGCCTGCGCTGCCCTTCCTGCGGCTGGACGCACTGGAACAATCCGACGCCTGTGCTGGCGGCGATCATCGAATACCGGGGCCAGGTGCTGCTGGCACGCAATGCCGCATGGCCGCACAAGATGTACGCGCTGATCACCGGCTTCATGGAGGCCGGGGAAACACCGCAGGAGGGCATCGCGCGCGAGATCAAGGAGGAAACGAACCTCGATGCGAGCGCCTTGAATCTTGTCGGCGTCTACGACTTCCAGCGCATGAACCAGGTGATCATTGCCTACCATGCGGTCGCCGACGGCGAGGTGAAACTCTCGCCCGAACTCGTCGACTATCGGCTCTACGACCTCCAAGCGCTCCGGTGCTGGCCGGCCGGCACCGGTTATGCCCTGGCCGACTGGCTGCGCACGCGCGGCCACGAGCCCCAGTTCATGGAGTGGCCGCGCCCGGCCGCGCCCATGCCCGACGCGGCTGCAACCTAGAATTCTTGCCGCGAAGGAACATGCGATGCACATCCACAAAGAAATCGACACGCGTGGCCTGAATTGCCCGCTGCCCATCCTGAAGGCCAAGAAGTCGCTCAATGAGATGCAGAGCGGTGAATTGCTGAAGGTGGTGTCCACGGATGCGGGGTCGGTCCGCGATTTCCAGGCCTTCGCGCGACAGACCGGCAACGATCTGGTGGAGCAGCAGACCATCGGCAGCGATTTCATCCACGTCCTTCGCCGCCGTTGACGATTTGCAGTCGTGAAACGACGCAGCCGCACTGCCGCCCTGGCCGTCGTGCTGGCCGCGACGTGCGTGGTTTTCGCCTTGACGATCTGGAGCGATGGAATGGGTTCGACCCCGAAAAATCCCAGGCCGCCGTCGGCTTCAATCCCGATCGCGGTGCTGGGGGACTCCAACAGCCAGTCCTACCAGGACTACAACTGGTTTCCGGCTACGTCCAATGAACGCGGCGGCCTTCGGCGTGCACACACCTTCCAATGGACGGAGGTGCTGGCCCGCCTGAGAGGCCAGGAGCTGGATCTGGGGCCCTGGGTTCGCTGGGGCCGCGCCGGCGTCGTGGCTCGTGCGCGTGAATGGCTGGGGCTGCGTGGCGGTCGCGCTCCCCGAAAAGAGGACTACCTCTACAACTTCGCGAATTCAGGCGCCGCCTGCAAGAACCTCATGGGCGGTCGATTCCGCCAGGGCCCGCGTCTTGTCGAACTGATGAACGAGGATCCCGAGCGGTGGAGCCGCGGCGTCGTGGTGATTCGAATTGGCGCGAACAACTGGGGTGGGCAGCTGGATATGCAGGCGAATGATCCGTCGGCGCCAGAAGTGCTCCAGACCCTCGCGTTTTGCACGGGCGAGATTCGCAAGGCTGTCGAACTGATCCATGCCTCGCACCCGACGACGCGCATCCTGCTGGTGGGCATTGCCAACGAAGCGGACGATCCGGCCAATTTCAATCGCTGGCGATCTGCCAGGGACACGGCCAACATCCGGGCGGCGCTTCTGAAGTTCAACTCGGCGATTCGCGAGATTGCCGCCGGCAATCCGCGAATGGCGTTCTTCGATGACCTCGGCTGGTTCGAGAGCCGATTTGGCTCACGCGATGCGTCTGGCGAGCCTGCCTACAGGACCTTCGCCGTCGGGCCGAAGCTTCGCATCACGAACGCCGCCGGGGACGAGCCCGGCAATCTGTTCCTGGGCGATCACCACCTGGGCGTCGTTGTCAACGCCTTGTGGACCCAGTCGCTGATCGCCTACCTGAAGGATGCGTTCGGCCTGCCGCTGACACCGATCAGCGACGAGGAACTCCTTCGCTTCCTCAATCCGCTGGTCGACACGCCTACAACTCCAGGCTCTTGAGGTAGTCGCGGAATTGCCCGCCGACCTCGGGGTGGGCCAGCGCCAGTTCGACGGTGGCCTGCAGGAAGCCTTCCTTGCTGCCGCAGTCGTAGCGGATGCCCTTGTAGGAATAGGCGTAGACCGATTCCTTCTTCATCAGCGCGGCGATGCCGTCGGTCAGCTGGATTTCGCCGCCGGCGCCCTTGGGCTGATTCCGGATCTCGCTGAACACGCCGGGCGTGAGGATGTAGCGGCCCGCGACCCCCAGGCGGGAGGGCGCGTCTTCGGGCTTCGGCTTCTCGACCATGCGAGTCACTTTCACCAGTCCGTCCTCGACGACGTCGCCGGCCACGATACCGTAGCGCTTGACGTGTTCCAGCGGAACTTCCTGCACGGCCAGCAAGGAACTGCCCAGCTTGGCGAAGGCGCGCGTCATCTGCGCGAGGATCGGCTCGCCGCCGTCCGGACCGACCATCAGGTCGTCGGCCAGCAGCACCGCAAAGGGTTCGTTGCCGACGAGATGCTCCGCGCAAAGCACGGCATGGCCCAGGCCGAGCATGCGGGGCTGACGCACGTAGGAGCAGGTCATGTCCTCGGGCATGACCGACCGGGCAATGCTGAGCAGTTCGCGCTTGCCGCTGGCCTCGAGCTGCATTTCGAGCTCGTAGGCGGTGTCGTAGTGGTCCTCGATTGCACGCTTGTTGCGTCCGGTCACGAAGATCATGTCGCGGATGCCCGCCGCATAGGCTTCCTCGACGGCGTACTGGATCAGGGGCTTGTCCACCACCGGGAGCATTTCCTTGGGCTGTGCCTTGGTGGCAGGCAGAAAACGGGTGCCAAAGCCGGCAACGGGGAACACGGCCTTGCGAATGCGCGTCGGGGAAGTGGACATGGGCTTTTCGTCAGATCGAAGGAAGTGAATCGGAAGGGGGCGGCGAACCGGGCGCCAAACTCCGCATACTAAAGGCCACCGGGTCCCCCGTCTGTCAGCCGAGCCTCACAAGCTGGTCGCGCAGCCGCTCGACGGTGGCGCTGAACTCCGCCAGACGCTTGCGCTCCTGCTCGATCACTGCCGGCGGAGCCTTTGCGACGAAGGCCTCGTTGCCCAGTTTGCCGTTGACCTTGACGATTTCGCCTTCCACGCGCGCGAGTTCCTTGCCGATGCGGACCTTTTCGGCTGCCTTGTCGATTTCCATGTGCAGACAGATGCGGACGTCGCCGACTACGGCCACAGGCGCCGCTTCGGCGGCGGCGGACCATGCGGCCTCGTCGTCGAAGACCTTGACCTCCTTGAGCTTGGCCAGCGCCTGAAGCACAGGTGCGGCATCGCGCAGGAAGGCGCTGCTCGCCGCATCGTCGGCAACTGCGTAGAGCGGGAGGCGCGTCGCGGGCGAGACGTTCATCTCGCCGCGCAACGTGCGGCAGGCATCGACTAGCGATTTGAGGCGCGCGACGTGCGCCTCCGCGGCTTCGTCGATCTTTTCGGGTTGACTCTTCGGATAAGCCGCGACCATTACCGACTCGCCTTCGCGACCCGCGACGGGCGCGACCTTCTGCCAGAGTTCTTCGGTGATAAACGGGATGACCGGGTGCGCCAGCCGCAGCAGGGTTTCGAGGGTGCGAATCAGCGTGCGGCGCGTGGCGCGCTTCTGCGCGTCGTCGCCCTGCTGGATCTGGACCTTGGCAATCTCGAGGTACCAGTCGCAGAACTCGTCCCAGGCAAACTGGTAGACGGCATTGGCGACATTGTCGAGCCGGTATTCCTCGAAGCCCTTCGTCACCTCGGCCTCGACGCGCTGCAGTTGCGAGACGATCCACCGGTCGGCCTGGCTGAACTGCAGGTAGCCATGGGCCGGTCCGCCGACGGCGCATTCTTCCTTCGTGTGTTCCCGCAGGCCACAGTCCTGGCCTTCGCAGTTCATCAGCACGAAGCGGGTGGCGTTCCACAGCTTGTTGCAGAAATTGCGGTACCCCTCGCAGCGCTTGGGGTCGAAGTTGATGCTGCGGCCCAGCGAAGCGAGCGACGCGAAGGTGAAACGCAAGGCATCCGCACCAAAGGCGGGAATGCCCTCCGGAAATTCCTTCTGCGTGTTCTTGCGCACGACCGGCGCGGTTTCGGGGCGGCGAAGGCCCTGGGTGCGCTTGTCGAGCAGTTCGGGCAACGCGATGCCGTCGATCAGGTCGACCGGGTCGAGCACGTTGCCTTCGGATTTGCTCATCTTCTTGCCATGCGAATCCCGTACCAGGCCGTGGATGTACACATGCTTGAAGGGCACCTTGCCGGTGAAATGCTTGGTCATCATGATCATCCGGGCGACCCAGAAGAAGATGATGTCGTAGCCGGTCACCAATACGCTCGAGGGCAGGTAGAGGTCGAGATCCTGTGTTTTCTCGGGCCAGCCCAGGGACGAGAAGGGCACGAGCGCCGACGAGTACCAGGTGTCGAGCACGTCCTCGTCACGCCGGAGCGTCTTGCCCGGCGCCTGTGCCTGGGCTTCCGCTTCGGTCTGCGCGACGTAGACCTTGCCTTCTTCGTCGTACCACGCAGGGATCTGGTGGCCCCACCAGAGCTGGCGGGAGATGGTCCAGTCCTGGATGTTCTCCATCCAGTGGTTGTAGGTGTTCACCCAGTTCTCGGGGACGAAGCTCACTTCGCCGGAGCGCACCGCGTCAATGGCCTTCTGTGCGATCGACTGGCCGTTGGCATCCGGCTTGCTCATGGCGACGAACCATTGGTCGGTGAGCATCGGTTCGACGACGGCGCCCGTGCGCGCGCATCGCGGCACCATGAGCTTGTGCTTCTTGGTCTCGACGAGCAGGCCGAGCGCCTCGAGATCGGCCACGACCGCCTTGCGCGCCACGAAGCGGTCGAGACCGCGGTACTTTTCGGGTGCGTTGTCGTTGATGGTGGCATCGAGCGTCAGCACGCCGATGACCTGCAGGCCGTGGCGAAGACCCACGGCATAGTCGTTGTGGTCGTGCGCCGGCGTGACCTTGACCACGCCGGTGCCGAATTCCTTGTCGACATAGTCGTCGGCGATCACCGGGATCAGCCGGTCGACCAGCGGCAGCTTCACGCGGTGGCCGACCAGGTGCCTGTAGCGCTCGTCTTCGGGATGCACCATCACTGCGACGTCGCCCAGCATCGTCTCGGGCCGGGTGGTGGCCACCGTCAGCGAACCCGAGCCGTCTTCGAGCGGGTAGGCGATGTGCCAGAGGAAGCCGTCTTCCTCCTCGCTCTCGACTTCGAGGTCGCTCACGGCGGTCTTCAGCACCGGGTCCCAGTTCACCAGTCGCTTGCCGCGATAGATCAGACCCTCGTCGTAGAGCTGCACGAAGGTCTGGGTGACGACCTTCGAGAGCTTTTCGTCCATGGTGAAGTATTCGCGGCTCCAATCAACCGTGTCGCCCATGCGGCGCATCTGGTTGGTGATGGTGTTGCCCGACTTTTCCTTCCATTCCCAGACGCGGGCGACGAAATTCTTGCGGCCCAGGTCGTGCCGGCTGGTCTTCTGTTCCTGCAACTGTCGTTCGACGACGATCTGCGTCGCGATGCCTGCGTGGTCGGTGCCTGGAACCCAGAGGGTGTTGTCGCCCGCCATTCGGTGGTAGCGCGCGAGGCTGTCCATGATGGTCTGGTTGAACGCGTGGCCCATGTGCAGCGTGCCGGTCACATTCGGTGGCGGCAACTGGATCGCGAACGAGGGCGCACCGTCCTTGGCCTTCTGCGTGCCGCGGAAGCCGGCGGCCGAATAGCCCCGCCGCTCCCATTCGGGCCCCCAATGCGCCTCGATGGCGACGGGTTCGAAGGATTTGGAAAGGCTTTCGAGGCCGGGTTGGGACAGGGTGTCGCTCATGGCGGTACAAAGACGAACGGCATCCCGCAGGATGCCGCTTGGGGGGTGGAGGTGGCAATGATTTTATTCGACTGCGGTGGGCCGCGCCCAGCTCGCTGGCCCGGACGCCCCGCCGCAGATAATTCGACGATGCTCTTTCTGCTTTCACCTGCCAAGTCGCTCGACTACGACACCGAGGTGCCCGAAAAGGTGCCCGCCACGCGTCCCCACTTCGAGAGCCCGAGGGGCCCTTCTGTCGAACTGATCAAGATCCTGCGCGAGAAATCACCCCAGCAGATCGCCGAACTCATGCATCTGTCGGACAAGCTTGCAGCACTTAACGTGGCACGCTATGCCGCCTGGGCCTCGAAAGGAACGGAAAGAAATGCCAGGCAGGCCGCCCTGGCATTCGACGGCGACGTCTATGGAGGTCTCGATGCCAGGACGCTGAGCACGGCGCAAATGGCGTGGGCGCAGGATCACGTCTGCATCCTGAGTGGGCTTTACGGTCTGTTGCGGCCGCTCGACCTCCTGCAGCCTTATCGTCTCGAGATGGGAACGCAACTCGCCAATCGCCATGGCAAGGACCTGTATGCATTCTGGGGGCCGCGCATCGCGGAGCATCTCAACGATCGGCTCGCCGCCGATCGGACGCCCGTGGTCATCAATCTGGCCTCGCAGGAATACTTCAAGTCGGTCGACCAGTCGGTGCTCAAGGCCCGGGTGGTCGAATGCGTCTTCCAGGAATGGAAGGGCGGCGCGGGCGCCAAGGGCGATGCCGGCAGCTACAAGATCGTGAGCTTCTTTGCCAAGCGGGCGCGCGGTCTGATGGCGCGCTGGGCCGTGCTGCACAAGGCCGCCACGCCCAAGGCGCTGGAAAAGTTTGACCTCGAGGGCTACAGGTTCGATGCGGGCGCGTCGAAGCCGGAGCGCCTCGTATTTCGACGGAGATCCGCATGAGTCTGGGTCAGGAAATCAGTCCCGAATTGCGCGAGTGGGTCGTGGCCCAGCTCGCGGCCGGCCACTCGGTGCCGAGCTTGCGCGCATCGATGCGCGCGGCCGGCTGGCACGACAACGTGGCCGACGCCGCCCTGGCCGAAATCGAGGCCAAGGCAGCCGGCATCGCCGCCGTGACAGAGCCGCAAAGGACCATGCCGGGTCCGGACCTGTCGGCCGCGCCGCTCTATATCGATGTGGGCGATCGGCGCGTGCAGGTGCTTCAGACGATGCGGCACCCGCGCGTGATCGTCTTCGGTGATCTTGTCTCGGACGAGGAATGCGAGGCGCTGATCGCTGCTGCGCGCCTGCGACTTGCACGCTCTCTCACGGTCGAGACGCAGACGGGGGGAGAGGCCCTCAATGTCGATCGCACCAGCGACGGCATGTTTTTCGAACGCGGCGAAAACCCGGTCGTCGCGCGCCTGGAGCGGCGCTTGGCGACCCTCCTGCAATGGCCGCTCGAATTCGGCGAAGGGTTGCAGATCCTGCGCTATTCGCCAGGCGCCCAGTATCGACCGCACTACGATTACTTCGACCCCGGAGAGCCGGGCACGCCGACCATCCTGCGTCGCGGCGGCCAACGCGTCGCGACGCTCGTGATGTACCTTCAGGAGCCCGAGCAAGGTGGAGGGACCACCTTCCCGGATGTCGGGCTCGAAGTCGCGCCCAAGAGAGGAACGGGCGTGTTTTTCAGCTACGACCGGCCCGATCCTGCGACGCGCACACTGCATGGCGGCGCACCCGTGCTGGCGGGCGAGAAGTGGGTCGCGACGAAGTGGCTTCGCGAGCGCGAATTCACGTGAATCCCATCCGTCCGGAATCCCCATGAAGATTATTGCCAACGGTATCCAGATCGAGGTCGAGGACAGCGGCGGGGAAGGCCGCCCGGTGATCCTTCTCATCATGGGCCTCGGCATGCAATTGATCGCCTGGCCGACCGAATTCGTCCAGGCGCTGGTCGATGCCGGCTTTCGCGTGGTGCGCCATGACAACCGCGACATCGGCCTGAGCCAGAGTTTCGATGAAGCGGGCACCAGTAACCTCATCTGGCAAAGCATGCGGCAGCGGATGGGCTTGCCTGTGCGTTCGCCCTATACCTTGCAAGACATGGCGGAGGACGCTTTGGGTGTGATGGACGCGTTGAACATCCGTCGCGCTCACGTGGTCGGCGTTTCGATGGGCGGGATGATCGCGCAGAGACTGGCCGCCAGTGCGCCGCAACGGATGGCGAGCCTGGTCAGCGTCATGAGTTCAAGCGGTGCACGCCATCTGCCGGGGCCGCGGCCCGACGTGGCGGCGGCGCTCATCCGGCGGCCGCCGAGCAGGACTGAAGCGGCACTCGTCGCGCATGGCCTCGGTTTTGTGCGGTTGATTGCCAGCCCGGCCTACCCTCAGGATGACAAGGTGCTGGCCGATCGCATTACCCGTGCATTGCGCCGCGCGTATCGACCCGCCGGGGTCGTGCGCCAGATTTTGGCCATTGGCGCGGACAGCGGTCGTGCGTCGGTGCTGGAGCGGATCGCCGTTCCGGCGCTGGTGGTGCATGGAGACGCAGACCCGCTGGTTCCGATGGCCTGCGGCCAGGACACTGCGCGGCGCATCCCTGGTGCACGCTTCGTCGCGGTGCCCGGCATGGGCCACGACTTGCCACCCGAGGTGGTCCAGATCCTTCTCGATCACATGGTTCCCTTCCTGCAGACCGCCGAAAGCGCGCATGAGTCTCGATAACACCCCTGAACAGTCGCAACTGGGTCGAGCCTCGGCTTATGTAGACCACTACGACGCAAGCCTGCTGTTTCCCATCCCGCGCTCGACGCAGCGCGAAGCCATGGGCATCAAAGGAACAACGTTGCCATTCTTCGGCGCGGACCTGTGGACGGCTTTCGAATTGAGCTGGCTCAACGCGCGGGGGAAGCCTCAATTGGCGATCGCGCACTTCACCGTGCCGTGCGAGACGCCCAACATCGTGGAGAGCAAGTCGTTCAAGCTCTATCTCAACAGTTTCAACAGCACGGTCTTCGCTGATGCCGAGGCAGTGCGTGCGCGACTCCGTGCGGATTTGAGCGAGGCGGTCTGGCGTGGCAGTGATCGATCGGGCAGCGTCGGTGTCAAGCTGCTGGCGCCGAGTGAATTCAATAGCGAAGCTGTTCATGAGTTCGAAGGGCTGGATCTGGATCGCCTCGACATCGAGTGCACGCACTATCAGCCCGCACCCGAACTGCTGTCGAGCGACACGACACAGGCGCCCGTGACAGAAACCCTGACCAGCCGTCTTCTCAAGAGTAATTGCCTGGTGACCGGGCAACCTGACTGGGGGAGCGTGCAGATCCGTTACAGCGGTCCGCAGATCGATCAGGCGGGCCTGCTCGCGTACATCGTGAGCTTTCGCAATCACAACGAGTTTCATGAGCCCTGCGCGGAGCGCATGTTCACGGACATCTGGCGCCATTGCCAGCCCACGAAACTGGCTGTGCATGCGCGCTACACGCGTCGAGGCGGTCTTGATATCAATCCGTTCCGTACGAGTTGGCCTCAGCCGCTCCCCGCGAACACGCGGACGGCGCGTCAATGAGACTGGAACGCGAAAAAGTTTGGTGGGGGTTGATGGAAGCGCCAAAAGTAGGCCATAATCCAAGGCTCAGCTGAAAACGACCCAGCGCTGCTGCTTCCCTGGTGGGGGTGGTGATGAGGGGGTTGGAGGAGGCGGAGAAAAAAAGTCTTCGGACTTGGCGGGATTGAAAA
>NZ_JBPJZT010000012.1:0-157616 GCF_051216375.1 Variovorax glacialis
GTATCCAGCAGAGGGTCCCCCACTCTTGCTGAGATTGAACGGCTGTTGCCGCCTTCGGCGCCACCTCAACTCCAGTCTTCTGATCCCCTTCGGGAGAGAGGCATCCATAGCATCTCCGTTCATTGATCGCTGAACCGGCATTCGCCGCGATCCAGCACGATCACGTCCCGTTCGACCGCCACCGCCCGGAATCGCACCGTGTCGCCCTCGTCGAACAGGTCGACGCGAACGATTTCGCCAGGGTATGCGGGCTGCGCGAAGCGCACGAACATCGAGCGCAGCCGCTCGGGATGCCCCGGGCTGAAGCGCTTGAGGATCGCCCTGCAGGCCAGCCCCATCGTGTTTAGGCCGTGCGAGATCGGCCGGTCGAAGCCGGCGCGGCGCGCGATCTCCGGGTCGGCGTGGATCGGCATGTAGTCCCGGCTGACCAGGCGATAGAGCAATGCCGCCTGCGGCGCGGTGCGGTATTCGATGCTGGCGCTCGGCACGGCACCGTCGCGCAGCGGGGGTACGGCCTGCGGCGCCTCGCCATGGTTGCCGCAGCCGCCGTCGCCGCGCAGGTATTGCGTGGAATTCAGGCTCGCCAGCGCCTCACCGGATCGGGCATCGGCGATTTCGGTGTCGAAGTAGATCAGGGCGCCGCGCCCGACGCCCTTGTCGACGACAGCCCGCACCCGGTGCGTGGCACGGATGTCCGCGTCCAGCGGCAGGGGCCGGTGCAGCACGAAGCGCTGCTCGCCGTGAAGGATGTTCACCCAGTCGATCGCGGCATCGGGATCGGCGTGCCAGAAGGGTGGCCAGCCCAGCACCATGCACTGGCTAGGCACGGCGTGCTGCGCCCGCCCCTCGAAGACGTAGGGCAACTCGTCCTCGTCGAGCGGATCGGAGCCGATGCCCAGCCCGAGCGCGTACAGGGCCGAATCGCGCCAGTCGTAGTGCTGGGCGGTCGCTTCGAAGCTGCGCTCGATGACGTTCTGCAGGTTCATGTTGAGGCTTGTCTCCGTCCCGGCGAGATGCGGTGTCTCGGATCGACGATCCGAACCATCAGCATACAGTACCATACGCATGCGTACTACCTATGGTTAGTACGGGGTCGCCGCTGACCGGACGACAGCCTCAGCGATGGAATCGCACGGCCTCTCCAGTCGCAGCACGGCCGACGCGCGCGGCGTTGGCCTTGTCGGTGTGATCCTCATAGCCGAACGAGACGCCGAACAGCAGCCGCTGCGAGTCGGGCAGCCCCAGCGATGCCCGCACGATGCCGGGGTACAGGCCGAGCGCGCCCTGGGCGCAGGTGGCGATGCCCCTGGCAGTCATCGCCAGCATCAAGGTCTGCGCATACATGCCGATGTCGGTCGCCTCCCGTGTATCGAAGGGATGGGGCATGAAGATGAAGACGGCGTGCGGCGCGCCGAAGAAATCGAGATTGCGCAGGTAGGCGGCGCGTCGTCCGACCAGATCGCCTCGTTCGACACCCATGGCCCCGTAGAGCTGCACAGCGGCATCGACCTGGCGGGCACGGTACACCCCGTCGAACTTGCCATCCGCGGGCCAGTCGGGCTCGATCGGGGCTTCCCGGCCGCCAGCCTCGACCAGCGCCGTGCGAAGGCGCTGGAGCGCCGGTCCCGAGACCACGTGCGGCATCCAGGGCTGGACGTTGCAGTTGGACGGCGCTCGCTGGGCGATCGCGAAGACCTCGTCGAGCACAGGCTGCGGCACTTCTTCGGGCCGGAAGCCGCGCACCGATCGCCGCTGGAGGATGGCATCGTCGACCGTCATGATGGTCCTCGGCATGGATGCGCTCTGCTGGCGGCTCATTGGCCCGCAATCAACGCGGCACCCCGCTTCGCATAGGCCCGCGCCAGCTTGCGGCCGACGCGCGCGGCGTCCGGCAGGAAGCCGTTGCCGGCCTCGCCGCGCACCGCCACGCCGGCACTGCCGACGGCACCGCGGAACATGGCGAACACCTGGTGGAAGGTCGTCATGCGCTCACCCGACCCGGCCAGCCGGTAGTAGCGCTCGAGGTATTCCTCTTCGGTCGGAATCCCGAGTTCGGCCAGCGGCAGGCCCAGCAACCCGCCGTTCTCGTCGGTCGCCATGCGCCACGCCTGGCTGTTGAAGGCCACGTCCACCAGCGGATGACCGAGCGTCGACAACTCCCAGTCGAGCACCGCGACGACGCGCGGCTCGGTGGGATGGAACATCATGTTCGTGATGCGGAAGTCGCCATGGCACAGGGCGATCGTCTGGCTGTCGGGCACCCGTTCGCCGAGCCAGGCCACGATCCGGTCGAGGTCGGGATTGTCGTCATCGCCGCGGCGGAACTGCGTCCATTGCTGTGACCAGCGGCTGAACTGGCGCGCGAAGTAATTGCCGGGACGGCCGAAGTCGCCGAGGCCGACGGCGGCGAAGTCCAGGCGGTGCAACGCGGCCATCGTCGCGCCCATCGATTCGTACATGACGCGGCGCTCGTCCGGTGCCACGCCAGGCATCGCGAAGCCTTCGAACACACGGCCCTCGATGCGCTCCATCAGGTAGAACGGCGTGCCGAGCACTTCGCGGTCATCACAGTACAGGATCGGCGCGGGCACCGGCACGGTGCTGCCGCGCAGTGCGGTGAGCACGCGGTATTCGCGGTCGATGGCGTGGGCCGAGGCCATCAGGACCGCGTTGGGCTGCTTGCGCAGCACGGCGTGCCAGTCGCCGCGGCGCAGGAAATAGGTCGGGTTCGACATGCCGCCGACCGTGCGCTCGATGATCAGTTCGCCCGTGTGCGCCGGCAAGGCCTGCCGGAGGTAGGCATCCAGGCGCGCCGGCTCGAAGTCGATGCCGCGCCCGGCAGGCGCTTCGACGGCGGCGCTCATTCGGCAACCTCCGTGCTTCGCACCGGGGTGCGAGCTTGCCTGGAGCGGTCCGGCGCGACGCTCATGATGTCGCGCGCTTGCCCGCGAAGCCGAACAGATACTGCGCGACGCGGCGCATCTGCATCTCTTCCGAACCCTCGGTGATGCGGTAGCGGCGATGGTGCCGGTAGATGTGCTCGAACGGCAGCGCGCGCGTGTAGCCGATGCCGCCGTGAACCTGGATCGCGCGGTCCGCCGCCTCGCAGCAGAGCCGGTTTGCCCGGAAGTTGCAGATCGAGACCAGGTCGCTGATCTCCAGCGGGTCCTGCTGGTCCATCCGGCTCGCGACCTGGAAGATGAAGTTGCGCACCATCTCGGATTCGGCGTAGAGCTCCACCAGCGGGAACTGGATCGCCTGCTTCTTCGACAGCGGCTCGCCGAACGCGATGCGGTTGACTGCGTACTTGGCCGATTCGGCGATGCAGTAGCGAGCCGCGCCCGCGCTTGCCGCCGCCTGGCGAATGCGGTTCTCGTGGATGAAGCGTTGCGCCAGCACCAGGCCCTGCCCTTCCTCGTGCAGGATCGCGCTCTCTGGCACGCGAACATCCTTCAGCTCGACCTCGGCATGGTCGCTCGGCATGTTGAAGGTCCAGTGGTTGAAGGCGATGCGATGGCCGGGCGTGTCGGTGGGCACGATGAACGCGGTGATGCCGAGCGCATCGCCGGGCTTGCCCGAGGTCCGTGCGAACACGAGGTTCGCGTGCGCCCGCTGCACCTGGCTGTTGAAGCGCTTCATGCCGTTGATGACCCAGCCGTCGCCGTCGCGCACCCCCGTCGTTTCGAGCCAGGTCGCGTCGCTGCCGTGGTTGGGTTCGGTCAGCCCGAACGAGAGGTGGCGGTCGCGCTTGATGATGCCCTCGATGTAGCGCTTCTGCTCGGGCGTGCCGTAGGCGTTGAGCACCGGCACGATCGGGAAGTTGCCGACGATCGAGGATTCATCCTGCAGATCGTTGTGCAACCCCAGTCCCTTGGCGGCCAGGTGCTCGCGGATCGCGGCGATCGCCAGGTTCGAGGCCGCCTGGCCACCGCAGGCCTTCGGCAACCCGTAGCGCAGGTGCCCTGCCCTGTCGGCCCGGCGCTCCATCTCGGCGATCAGGTCATGCCATTCCTTGCGCGGGAAGCCGTCGTTCTCCCAGTCGGTGCGCGCGTACTCGCGGCGATGGTCGAAGAACTGCATGTTCTCGCGCTCGAGCGGCTTGATCTCGGCTTCGATGAACGCGTCGAGTTCGGCGAGCTTGGCGACGACTTCGGGAGGAAACTGGTAGTCCATGGGGGATGTGCTCCTGATGTTGGCGATCCGGTCGCCGGTGATTCATTCGGCTCTATGTATGCGTCAATGACAATACACATGCGTACGACAACCGTCAACGGGATCGTCCCTGCAACAGGCGGTCGGAGATGCTGCGAAAGGTCAGCCCATCGGCGTCATCAGGTTTTCCTGGGTGGCGCTCGCCACCAGCGCGCCGTCGAGCTCGTGCACGGTCGCGATCGACAGGCCGCGTCCGCGCCCCGCGCAGGGACTCTGCACATCGAAGTGCAGCCAGCGGTCGGCGCGCAACGGGCGGTGAAACCAGATCGCATGGTTCAGGCTCGCCACATGCAGGCGCGTGCCGTCGCGCTGCAGTTGCGGCACGTGGACGCCCACGCTCGGGAAGTTGAGCCACCAGTCCGAGAGGTACGCGAATGCCGCAGCCTGCAGGGCCGGCTCGTCGGGCAGCGGATTCCGCGCGCGCAACCAGAAGCGCAGCGCCGCAACCGATGACGACAGGCCCAACGCCTCCGAGGGGTCCGCGACGCGAAAATCCAATGCCAGTGATTCGAGCGGATAGCCGAGCGTCTGCCAGATCGCGTCGGCCGTCTCCTTCGGCATGTCCTCCAGTCGGAGCAGCGATCCCGGATCGACATTGCCGGCGCGTGACGACGTCGCGTGATCCGGGCCGGGCAGCGGCGTGGCGAAGGTGGCCTGGGCGTCGAGCACCACGCGGCGGTTGTCACCCGCGTCGCCCTCCTGCGTCCCGCGCACGTGGCGCGAGGCGAAGCGCTTGCCGTCCTGCAACGGCGTGACTTCGTAGTCGATCGGACGATCCGGCGAAGCACTCTGCAGGAACATGAACTGCAATGCGGTGGCATCGCGATCGGCCGGCACCGTCATCGACGCCGCCATCAGCGCATGCGCGAGGAGTTGCCCGCCGTAGACGGTGCCGCGCGCGTTGGCGCTGGCATGGCGGCTGCGAAAGCGCGAAGGCCCGACCGGCTGCAGCCGCAGCAGCGCTTCCAGGTCATGCAGATTCCACGGCGCGAGGCCGGGAGGGCCGCTCATCGCTCAGCGACCCTGGAAGGCCGGCTTGCGCTTCTCGACCTGGGCGGCGATGCCTTCCTGCGCATCGAGCGTGGCCGAGACGCGTGCCAGGGTCAGCGCCTCGTCCTCGAGCTGCGCTTCGAGCTGGGCCGCACCGGCCTGCATGAACAGTCGCTTGGTTTCGCCGTATGCCACGGTCGGCCCTGCCGCGAGCTTGCGGGCGAGCGCGAGCGCATCCTCCTGCAACTGCGCATCGGGCACGATCTGGTCGACCAGCCCGGCCCGCTGGGCCTCCTCGCTGGCGAGCACTTCGGCGAGCAGCACGAAGCGCCGCGCGCGGGCCACACCCATGCGCGCGCTCAAGGTCACGCTGGAGCCTGAATCGCAACTGAAGCCAAGCTGCGCAAAGGCCGAGCCGATGCGGGTCGACGCCCCGGCGACCACGACGTCGCAGCCCGCCAGCAGCGCCACCCCGCCGCCCATCGCAAAGCCCTGCACCGCCGCAACGACCGGAACCGGGAGCCGCCAGAAGCGCTGCAGCCCCATGTGGAGGTCGCTGGTCCACTCGCGCACCAGCGGCGGCAGGCGGTCGCGCGCCGGGTAGAAGACCTTGAGATCGCCGCCGAAGCTGAAGTTCGAGCCATCCGCGCGCAACAGCACGGCGCGCAAGCCGGTGCAGTTCAGCAGGTCCGAGGCGACCTGCCTGAAATCGCGCGCAAAACCACCGTCGAAGGGGTTGCCCCGCGCGGGCTGGGCGAGCGAGAGAATGGCCAGTCCGTCCTGCAATTCGACACGGATGGAGTCGGTTGAATTCATGGGATTTCTGTCTCCTGGTTCAAGGTGAGGTGTGCCGGACCTTGCTCGCCGCAGCTGCGGGGAAACCCGGCTATCGTGCTATAGCAGACTATACGCTACCGTATTAGAATTCCGCAATATGCTGACCGCCCAAGACGACCTCATCGGCCACCAGTTGCCGACCACCTTCGACCAGATCGACAACAGCGATCCGGCCTGGATGGAACGGCTCTGGTACACCGGGCATCCCACGCCTGATGGCAATCTCATCTTCGACATCGGGCTGGGCTATCACCCGAATCGCAATGTGATGGATGCCTTCGCCGGTGTGGCCGTCCGGGGCCGGCAATGGAACTTCCGCGCGTCGCGCCGGCTGCGTCCCGACCCGCTGACAACGAGCGTGGGGCCGCTGTCGATCAAGGTCATCGAGGGCTTGCGCCGGCATCGGTTGACGCTCGACGCCAACGACTCGGGCATCCGCTTCGACATCGGGTTCACCGCGAACCTGAACCCCCACGAGGAAAAGGCGCATCTGCGCCGCCGCGACGGCCGCGTCACCGAGAACATGGCGCGCGCGCAGCAGCTCGGCCGCTACAGCGGCTGGCTCGAATTCGACGGCCGGCGCGTCGAGATCGACAGCGCGACATGGATGGGGCAGCGCGACCATTCATGGGGGGTGCGCGCCGAGATGCGCAGCGACGAGACGACGCCTCCGCTCACCTTCTACCCGCCCTTCTTCTACTGCTGGACCACCGCGCAGTTCGCGAACCGCGGGTTGCACATCTTCTTCAAGGAGCGCGCGCCGGGCGAAAAGATCTACCTCTCGGGCGAGGAAGTGTTCACGGCCGGCAGCAAGGTCTCTGGCCGCAACCAGCTGGTCGACGTTCGCCACGAGGCGAGTTGGCATGACGATCCGCACGGGCAATCGATGGCGGCGATGCAATTGCATCTGAAGTTTGCCGATGGCAGCGAGCGGCCGGTGTCGGTGCGGGTGTTGCCGACGAAGTATTTCCTGAAGGGCGGTCTGTACGGCGGCCTCGACGGCTGGTTCCACGGGGACGACCGGGGCAAGCTGTACTTCGAGCATGACGTCTGGGATCTCGACGACCCCGGCACGCGTCGCCGCGTCCGCACGCTGGCCGACCAGGTGATCGAGGTCCGCGATGGCGACGAGGTCGGCTACGGGATCATCGAATACGGTGTGGGCAAGGGCTATGCGATGTACGAGAGCGTGCAGTCGCACCCGGCTATTTGAGATCTCCCCCAGCCTCGCCCACTTCGTGTGGCTCTGCACCCCCTTCCGGGGGCGACGGCGGTGGACCGGCGGAGCCGGATCCACGACGTCCCTGGATTGAGCCGGGCCTGCGGCCGGCTATTTGGGATTGCCTTTTCGGCGGGCGATCATGGCTGCCACTCTGGCCTCGATGGCGGCGCGGTCGGCCTTGGCGTTGTTTTCGATGGAAAGGCGGCGTTCGAGGGCGATTGCGTCGTTGATGGGCAGGGCCGCGCCGTCGTCGAGCAGGCGTTTGTAGGCGCATAGCGTCTCGGGCACGGCTGCAGCCATTTGCGTTGCGATTTCCTCGGACTTGGGCATCAGGGCCTCGGGGGGGACCACGTGGTTCACGAGACCCCACGCGAGTGCTTCCTCGGCGCCGAGGTAGCGGCCGGTCAATGCCAGTTCCTTGGCGCGGTTCAGGCCGATCGCGCGCACCATGCGAACCGAACCGCCCCATCCCGGCAGCAGTCCGACGTGCGCGTGCGTGTCGGCGAAGCGCGCCTGGGTCGATGCGACGAGCAGGTCGCAGGAGAGCGCGATTTCGAGGCCGCCTGTCATCGCGAGTCCGTTGATGGCGCCGATCACGAGGCCGGAGAAGGTGCGGATCGCTCGCACCGGATCGTTCTCGTAGGCCCCGGCGGCGAGTTCGTCGGTGGCGCCCCATTCGTCGAGGTCCATGCCGGCGGAGAAGGCGCGGCCCGCACCGGTCAGGATCAGCACGCGCACCGACGGATCGGCCTCGAGCGCCTCGACGGCGGCGACGAACTCGCGGCGCAGTTCGTTCGAGAGCGTGTTGAGCTTGTCGGGCCGGTCGAGCACGAGGGTGGCGAAGCCTTCCTCGCTGCGCAGCACACGGAGGGTCTTGAAGTCCATTGGGCGCAATGTACCGCTCATTGCACCTTGCACTCGGGGCTCGGCGGTGGGAACAGCGACGTGCCCGGCTCGATCTGGCGCATCGCGAAGGTGGTTGCCTTGCCGTCGGCGGTCTTCACGACCTGGGCGACGCCGTGCTGGCGGATCAGCGTGTGGTCGGCGGCGCGCATCTCGACTTCGCCGTAGACGGTCTGAACCTTGAGCCCCGCCAGCGCGTCGCGCACGGCGGGCACGTCGGTGCTTTTGGCCTTCAAGATCGCGCCGCGCAGCATCTCTAGCGCGACCATCATGTCGGCATCGGTGTAGATCGGCTTGCGCTTGTTGTGCTCCTCGTAGGCCTTCACGAAGGCGGCGTTGCGCTCGCCGGGCATCGTGTTGTGGTAGCTAAGCCCGTTGAGCACGCCCAGCACCGCGTCGCCCTGGGCTGACAGCTGGAACTCGGTCGCGAAGCCGTTGCCGAGCACCGTCTTGTACTTGTCGAACAGGCCGAACTGCTTCTGCTGCTTGGCAAAGGAATTGCCGTCGGACATGTAGAGCGTGACCATCAGCGCGTCCGCCGGCTTCGACAGCTGCGTGATGTAGCTACCGAAGTCGGTCGTGCCCTGCGGTGCGAACAGGCTCTGCTGCACGGTACCGCCCTCCTCCTTGACCATGTCGGTGAACTTGGCCGCGAAGGAGTGGCCGACCGCGTAGTCGGGCGAGATCACGTTCCATGTTTTCGCGCCCGACTTCTTGACGAAATCGCGCAGCATCGCGGTGTACACGGCGTCGGGCGTCGTGACGCGGAAGAAGTTGGGCTGGCAGGACTTCGTCATCAGGTCGTCGCCCTGCGAATAGACGTCGATCATGAGTGCGTTGAGTGCGGCCAGCTTGGGCGCGATCGCGAGCGAATGCGAGGTGGGCGTCTGGCCTGTCACGAAACTCGCGCCGCCCTGCTGCACGAGCTTGGTCACCGCGGCGATGGCGCTCGCCGGGGTGCCGGAATGCGATTGCAGCACGACCTCGAACTTGCGTCCGAGCGCGCCGCCCTGTGCGTTGAGGATGTCGACCGCCGTTCGGGCGGAGTCCTCGACGAGGCTGGCGTAGGTGGCGAAGGGACCGCTGTCGATCGTCAGCACGCCGATCTTGATCGGTCCCTGCGCCTGGGCGTTCACCGCCGCCGGCAAGGCGAGCAGCAGGGCGCCGGCCACGGCCGAAAGCGCAACGAATCTTCTGGACAGTGAAGTCATGGGGGTGTCTCCTTGGGGAATCTCAGTCTTCCGAACCGCTGGACATTTCCGCGAAAAGCGGTCGGGGTGAACTCTTCAGTTCGATGGCAAGCTCCGCACGCATGGCGGTACGCAACAAGTTGTCGATCCGGTCGGCCACCTCGGCCGGCAGTTGCGCGCGCTGGGCGTCGAGCCATCCAAGCAGTTCGCCGACCGCGCGATTGCCTTCGTCGCGCAGTGCGAGCAGTGCGACGATGGGCTCGGCCTGCGGCGCAGGGCCGGCCGGCAGCGGTGGCAACGAGGACGCCTCGGGCCGGTCGAGCACCAGGGCGGCCACGCCGTCGATCGCAACGCGCTGTGCCGCGATCTGCTCCAGCAGGAAGCCTGCGGACCAATCGGCGCGCACCTTGAAGGTGTTGAGCAGGTTGATGACGCCGAAGACCTGGCCGCGGGCGAACTCGTCGTCGAGCCGGCTCAGCACTTCCTTGCGAAGGGTGGCGTTCATGCCGTCGATGAGTCGGGCGAAGGAGTTGTTCATCGGGTGGCCTCGATCGTCTTTTCCATCTGGCGCAGGCAGGTCGCGATCTGGCTGCCCATCGCTGGCATGCGCATGTCGTTGAAGCGGCCTTCCTCGAAACAGCGCGCCGCCGCCATGTGCGTCGCGGCGAGCTTGAGCAGCGACAACGCCTGGTAGTAGCGCACGGAGTCCATCGAAACCTCGAAGCCTGCCTTCTCGCCGTACCGGGCGTAGAACCAGTCGGGCTCGGCGAGCCGGCAGATCAGCTTGCTCCCGCCCATGTACATCGGCAGGCTTGCCCAGCCGAGGTCTTCGTGCGGGTCGCCGAGATGTACGAGTTCCCAGTCGAGGATCGCGGTGATGCGGCCGTCCTGCTCCAGGAAATTGCCGGTGCGGTAGTCGCCATGGACGATCGCGACGCGCGGCGCGGTCGGGCAATGGGCCTTGAGCCATCGCAGGCCCCATTCGGCCATCGGATACGGACGCATGGCCCAGCGCGCGATCTGCTGCTCCCAGTACTCGACGTTGATGAGCGCGGCATTCTGAACGGTGATGCCGTGCGCCATCTCGGCCACCGGCTTCTCCTGCCAGGGAATGCGATGCAGCGCCGCGAGCGCATCGACAAACTGCTCGGCCAGGCGCTTGCGATAGCCTTCTTCGAGGCCGGGCTCGTTGGCCGACACCCAGGGCACGACCGCGTCGCCCGAGACCTTCTCGCAGAACATGAATGGCGCGCCGAGGATCGTCGGGTCGTCGCTGCTCCAGTAGGCACGCGGCACGGGGACCGCGCTGCCTTCGAGCGACTGCATCGACAGCACCTGCGGCCGGGCGCTGTAGGGCGCGAAGAGACCGTAGTCCGGGCCCAGGCGCAAGATGATTTCGCGCGGGCCGTCGTCGCCGTCGATGCCGGCCACGGGCACGGCATAGGTCAGCCACGAGAACCCGACCGGGAAGCGGCGCACCGTGCCGACCTGCACCGGATGCCCGAGTTGCGCGGCCAGGTAGTCGGCGATCTTCGGGGCCAGCGTGGTGTCGTCGATGAGCGTGGTCATGGGGAATCCGTGGGATGGGAGGCGGCCCGTCGCACGGGAAGATGGCCGCGCTCGTTCACGCTCGCCACGCCGATCGCGCCGCCGGAGAGCGCGCGCAGCCGCGTCATCGAGGCATAGCCCGGTGCGAAGTGCACGATGCGCGACAGCCCGAGCGCATGCGAGAGCACCACGTTGATCGGCAGGCCATGCGTGAAAACGGCGACGTGCTGATTCCGGGGCCCATTGCCGATCGTCGCGGCAAGCGCTTCGAGCACGCCCTGGCGGAACTTCGTGGCGTCGCCGCCGAAGAAGGCGATCGGATCATCGAGGAAGCGCGACCATTCGTCGGTGCCGAGCGCACGCAGCGTTTCGGTGGACCGGTAGCGGTCGACATGGCGATCGGCCTCGGCCCATCCGTCGACCTCCTCCATCGGCAGGCCGAGCCGGTCGGCCAGCGGCTGTGCGGTCTGCCTCGCGCGGACCATCGGACTGCTGACGATGCGCGTGATGCCCTCCTGCGCGAGCCGGTCGGCGACCGCTTCGGCTTGCGCCCTTCCGTCCGCGCGCAGCGGCGGGTCGTGCGGGCGCTCGGTGTCGTCCTCGTCCGGGCGTCCATGGCGGACCAGCACCAGCTTCATGGCCTCAGCGCCCCTGCTTGAGCAATTCGGGCAGGCTCGCGCGATGGAAGCCCTCGAACGGCACGCTGTTGTGGTGCGGTGTCTGCTTCCAGGTCCCGCGCGCATTGGGCGTCCCGCCATCGACGCGGACGCAGCTGCCGGTGATGTAGGCCGCCGCAGGCGACAGCAGGTAGACGATCGCGGCCGACACCTCCGCCTCGGTGCCGAAGCGCTGCATCGGCACGGTGGGCGGGAATTCGAGGATCTTGGCCTTGGCTTCCGGCGCATAGGTGTCGAAGCCGCTGGACGCGATCCCGCCCGGTGCGACGGTGTTCACGCGCACGCCCGAGGCCGCCCATTCGCAGGCGGCCGTCTCGCTCAGCGTGAGCATGCCGCCGCGCGCGGCGCCCGAATGCGCGAAGTCGGGCCAGCCGTGCCAGATGTCGGCAATGATGTTCACGATGGCGCCGCCGTGCTGCTCCATCCAGCGGTTGTAGGCCTCGCGCATGAAGATGAAGCCGCCCGTGAGGTTGTTGCGCACCACCGCCTCGAAGCCCTTGGTCGAGATGGTCTTCATCGGCGTGCGGTACTGGCCGCCCGCGTTGTTGACCAGGCCGTCGAGCCGCCCGCGCGCCTTCAGCACGGCGTCGATGGTTTCGCCGACGGCGACCTCGTCGCGGATGTCGCAGGGATGCGCGCTCGCGCTGCCGCCGTCCTCGGCGATCTCGCCGCGGACCTTCTCGAGCTTCTCGGCGGTGCGGCCGACCAGCGCCACGTGGGCGCCGAGCGATGCCAGTTCGTGGGCAGTGCAGCGGCCGATGCCGCTGCCGCCGCCCGTCACGATGACGGTCTGGCCGTCGAAGATGCCGGGGCGAAAGACGGATTGGTAGGGCATGCCGGTGTTCCTTTTTGTGCCTGTCTCTACTGCACGGCGGCGCGGCCGATGCGCTGGCGTGCAATCACGAGCTTCATGATGCCGGCCGTGCCGTCGCCGATCTCCAGGCCCATCACGTCGCGCATGCGCTGCTGGTGCGGCAGGTCCTTCGACCAGCCGTAGTGGCCGAAGGTCAACAGGCACTGGTGGATGACGTCGAAGGCTGTCTTCGGCCCCATCCACTTGACCATGGCCGCCTCCGTCGTGTGCGGAAGACCCGCATCACGCAAGGCCAGCGCGTGATAGGACAACTGGCGCACCGCCGCGATGTGCGACTCGCCCTCGGCGAGCGGAAAGCTCACGCCCTGGAACTGCCCGATCGGCCGCCCGAAGGCCTCGCGCTCCTTCGCATAGTCCCAGGCCTCGTCGAGCGAGGCCTGCGCCGCGCCGCAGCACTGCAGCGCAATCAGCGCGCGGCTGTAGTCGAAGCCCTGCATGACCTGCGTGAAGCCCTTGCCCTCATCGCCCAGGCGGTGGCTGGCCGGCACCTTCACGTCGTCGAAGAACACCGAGCCACGCCCGATGATCGCGCTGCCGACGTCGTCGAAGTGCGTGCGCTGGATGCCGGGCGACTCGGCCGGGATGAAGAAGGCCGACACCCCTTTCGCGCCATCTTCGGGCCGGCCGGTGCGCGCGAAGATCAGGTAGGCGTCGGCGCGATCCGCGAAGGTGATCGATGTCTTCTCGCCGTTGATGATGTAGTGGTCACCATCGCGGCGCGCGCGCATCTGCAGGTTGCTCGCATCGGAGCCGCCGCGCGGCTCGGTCAGGCAGATCGCCACCACCGCCTCGCCGCGGATCATGCGCGGCACCCATTCCTCGACCACCTCGGGCTGCGCATGCCGGATCAGGATCGCCGCGTTGAGCGAGACGCCCACCGGCACCGCGCTCACGTTGAAGTCGCCGTAGGCCAGTTCTTCCGCGATCAGGCCGGTCGTGACCGCATCGGCGCCGAGGCCGCCCAGGCGCTCCGGCAGGTCGACACCGATGAGGCCGAGCCGCCCCATCTCGGCGAGCAGGTCGCGGTCGAGCACGCCCAGCTTCTCGCGCTTCTGGTAGTGGGGCAGCAGGCGCTCGCGCGCGAAGCGGCGCGCAGATTCCTGCAGCGCCTTCTGGTCGTCGGTCAGAACCATGGGATGTGTCTCGTGGAGTGGATGTTCAGATCTTGCGTTCGTGACCGACCCAGTACGGGTCGCGCAGCACGTTCTTGCGCACCTTGCCGACCGGCGTCACGGGCAGCGGATCGGCCCGGAACTCGATGCTGCGCGGGCACTTGTAGCCGCCGATGAGGGTGCGGCAGTGCGCGATCAGCGCGTCGGCCGTGGCCTGCTTGCCGTCTTTCAGGACCACCACCGCGTGCACGGCCTCGCCCCATTGCTCGCTGGGGATGCCGATCACGGCGGCCTCGCGCACCGCCGGATGCAGGAAGAGCGCGCGCTCGGTCTCGATCGAATAGACGTTCTCGCCACCCGTGACGATCATGTCCTTGACGCGATCGGCCACGTAGAGAAAGCCGTCGCCGTCCAGGTAGCCCGCATCGCCGGTGTGCATCCAGCCGTCGCGCAGCGCGGCGCGCGTGGCCTCGGGATTGTTGAGGTAGCCGAGCATCAGGAAGTCGCTGCGCACGATGATCTCGCCGATTTCGCCAACTGGTGCGTCGGTGCCGTCGGGCAGCACCACGCGGATCTCGTTACCGAAGCCGGCCTGCCCGGCCGAGCGCAGGCGCGACGATTTCTCGCCCGAGACGATGTGGTCGCGCCAGCGCAGCATGGTCGCGAAACCGCCGGTCTCGGTCATGCCGTAGATCTGGTAGAAGCCCCAACTCGGCACCTTCTCCATGGCGCGCAGCATCAGGCCCTCGGGCATCGGCGAGCCGCCATAGATACACGTCTTGAGGCTCGTCAGGTCGTACTGATCGACATCGGGATGGCTCAGCAGCATGTTGACCATGGTCGGCACCAGCACCGCGTTGGTCACCTTGTGTTCGCCGATCGCCTTCATGACTGGCAGTGCCTCGAACTTCGGCAGGATCGCATGCGTGCCGGCGGCCATGGTGATGTACCAGAGGGCGCTCGCGCCGGCAAAGTGGAAGTAGCCCGCCACGTACAGGAAGGTCAGGTCCTCGACGCTCGGCAGCAGCGCGAGGTAGCAGCAGGTCGCGAGGTACACGCCCTTGTGCGACATCGCCACGCCCTTGGGATGCGCCGTGGTGCCGCCCGTGTAGAAGATGACGTAGAGGTCGTCGTCCGACCGGTTCGCGTCCGGCATCGGCGCGTATTCCTCGACGAGGGCTTCGTAGGAGAGCATGCCCGTCGGGGTCGGCCCGTCGCCGAGGTAGATGAAGGTCGTCACGGACGGCATCTGCGGGCGGATCTGCTCGGCCTGCTCCACGAACGCATCGTCGACGAACAGGATGGGCGCCTTGGAATCGGTGAGCGCGTAGATGTTCTCCGGCACCGACCAACGCACGTTGAGGGGCGCGAGCGCACCGCCGGCCCAGGGCACGGCAAAGAAGAGCTCCAGGTAGCGATCAGAGTTCATCGCCAGGATGGCGACGAAGGCTCCCTCCTTCACCCCCAGCGAGCGAAGCGCCGCAGCCATCCGCGGCACGCGCGTGCCGACTTCCTTCCACGTGCGACGACGCTCGCCACTGATGGTGGCCACGCGTTGCGGGCTGCACTGGACGGCCCGCTTGAGGAGCTGGGTACCCTGCATGTTCTGTCCTTTGAGGTACTTGGTAGTCTTCCCATACGGTACGCTACCGTACGATCATACGCCAATGGGGGTTCCCCCTAAGTGCCGCCGACAACCATAGGGCTTGCCGCCGTGCCGATTCATGTCTCGGCGAAGCCTCCACGCTGCACAGCCAGTCTCCGCAGCCAGGGCGACGGACGGAAGCGCTCGCCATGGAGATCGGCCAGCGCATCGCATTCCGATTCGAATTCGGCGAGCCCCCGCTTTTCGACCTGTGTCAGCACGCCGCCCTCGGACTTCGGAAAGCCCAGGCCCAGCATGGAGCCGATGTCGGCCTCGCGCGCCGTGGCGACCGTGCCCTCCTCCAGGCAACGCGCAGCCTCGAGCGCCTGTGCATGCATCAGTCGACGCCGCACGGCGTCAATGTCGGGTTGGTTCGAAAGTGGTGGGTGCAGCGCGCCCAGACCGGGCCACAACTGCTTCGGTTCCCCTTCGGGGTAGTCGTAGAAGCCGCCGCCGTCGCGCCGACCACGACGACCGGCGGCCATCAACGCATCGAGCACGGGCCTCGACAGCGGGCGGCAGAAGCGCTCGGGCAACCCGTCCGCCCTCGCCTGCCGGGCCTGTTGCCAGTTGAGCGCGATACCGGTTTCGTCGAGCATGGCGAGCGGCCCGATCGGCATACCGGCCGACGCTGCAGCCGCCTCGATCGATGCGGGGGCAACCCCCTCCGCCACCATCGCCGCGGCCTCGTCGAGATAGGCCGCAAAGACGCGCGACGTGAAGAAACCGGGCCCGTCGCGCACCACGATCGGCGTCTTGCCGAGCCTCTTTGCCCATTCAAGGGCCAAGCGCGTGGTTGCGGAGCTGGTTTCGGCTCCGACCACCAATTCGACCAGCGCCATCCGGTCGACCGGCGAAAAGAAGTGCATGCCGACGAAGCGCTCGGGCCGGGACAACGCGGACGCCAGACCCGAGACCGGCAAGCCGGACGTGTTGGTCGCGATCAGCGCGCCGTCGGCCACGACACTCTCGATGCGCCGCAACACCTCGGTCTTGATGCCGCGGTCTTCCGCCACAGCCTCGACCACCAGCGTGCAAGCCGACAGGCCATGGACGTCCGGCGCGGCTGTCACGCGGTCGAGGATGGCGTCGCGAGCGGCCGCGTCGAGGCGGCCCTGCGACACGCGCTTTTGAAGGTCCGCCCCCAGGCGCGACAGACCGCGCAGAGCTGAAGCTCGATCTCGCCCGACGAGCACCGCCTGGATGCCGGCGCCCGCCGCCGCATGGCACAGGCCGAGGCCCATCAGGCCGGGGCCGACCACGCCGATTCGCAAGTTCTCATGAAGCGTCATGGAAGGCCGATTTCTTTCGCTGCAGATACCGAGGGAAAGCCCGTACGACGAATGTCTCGCATTTCTAATGCACTTGCGTACGATACGCACCCATACTAGATACGTCAATTCGGTGCAACCACATGCGCGACCACGGAGACATCCAGCGAATGAACTCGATCGACCTGACTGGTCGCTGCGCCGTTGTCACTGGCGGCGGCAGCGGCATCGGGCTGGCCACGGCGAAGCGCTTTCTCGCCTCGGGCGCCCGCGTCGACCTGTGGGGACGCAGTGCAGACAAGCTCGAAGCGGCCGCGAAGGAACTGGGTGAGCCGAGCGCGGTGTCGTGGCGTGTAGTCGATGTGTCCGACCACGCTGCAGTCCAGCAGGCCGCGGCCGGTGCGAAGGCGGCGCTCGGCCAGGTCGACATCCTTTTCAACAACGCCGGCGTCGCACTCGAGGTGTGTCCGATGGTGGAGATGTCGCTCGACGCCTGGCATCAGAACATCGCCATCAATCTGCACGGCGTGTTCTATTGCTGCCGCGCGCTGGCGCCTGACATGATCGCGCGCGGCTGGGGTCGGATCATCAATGTCTCGTCGATGGCGGGCAAGGACGGCAATGCGATGCAAAGCGCCTACTCCGCGGCAAAGGGCGGGGTGATCGCCTTCACCAAGAGTCTGGGCAAGGAACTCGCGACCACCGGCGTCACGGTCAATGCCATCGCGCCCACGCTGTTCGAAACACCGCTCGCAATGGCCACGATGGCCGATGCCCCGGCGGCGATGCAGGCCGTGATCGACAAGATTCCGATGCGCCGCATGGGGCACGCAGACGAGGCGGCTGCCATGTCGGCCTGGCTGGCATCGGACGAATGCTCGTTCACCACGGGTTTCACCTTCGATCTGTCCGGTGGGCGCGCCACCTACTGATCCCGAATCCCCGCCGGTGCCCTGAATGCGCCTCCCCAGCCCAACACCCCGACAGAAGGACTCCTCATGACCCGCTCCAGCCACCCCTCGCGCCGTTCGGTGCTCGCCGCCGGCTCCGCACTCTTCGGCGGCTCGCTGCTCGCCGGCGCGCCAAGCGTGTTCGCACAGGGGGGAGACACGTTCAAGATCGGCTCGGCGCGTGCGATGACCGGGCTGGTCGCCTCGTCCTTCGCCCCCCTCTATGTGTCGGTCAAGATCGCGGTCGAGGAGATCAACGCGTCCGGCGGCATCCTGGGCCGCAAGGTCGAGATCATCGAGGTCGATGACGAGAGTTCGCCCGCCAAGGAGCCTGCCGTGATGCGCAAGCTGATCGACGGCGGCGCGCAGGCGCTGCTCGGTCCGGTCGGCAGTTCGCACACGATCGCCGCGGCCACGACGTCGACGGCCGCCAAGGTCATCCACGCCGGGGGCGGCTGGGCCGAGGAGTTGGCCGACGGCGCGAAGTACCCCTATCACTACCAGTTCACCTACAACACCGGCCACCAGGGAGAAGCCATCGCGCGGCTCATCGTCGAGAAGCTCAAGCTGAAGAAGGTCGGCATCCTGCAGGAGAACAGCGGCCTGGGCGAATCGGGCGGCGCCGCGACCGTGCGCGCACTCAAGAAGCGGGGGCTCGATCCGGTGGGCATCGAGGTCTACCCGCCGAACGCGACCGACCTCAAGGTCTACCTCAACAAGTTGCGCTCGGCAGGCGCCGACGCGATCGTGCTGTGGAACTCGCCCGTCCAGGGCATGCTGCTCACCGCCTCCGGGCTGCAGGCGATGAAGTGGTATCCGGCGCTGCTCGGTGGCAACTCCCTGTTCTCGAACACGGTGCTCGAGAACACCGATCCCGAGGTCCTGAAGAACGCCTACGGCACGCTCATCAAGACCATGACTTACACGGAGACCGAAGCGCCCGGCCCGAGGCAGGTGGCGTATGCCAAGCGCGTGGTCACGTTCCCGGAGTCCAAGTTCTGGGAGATCAATGCGGCGATCAGCCCGTTCTACGACTACCTGCACCTTCTCAAGGCGGTCGTGGAGAGCGAAAAGCGCTTCGACACCGAGCGGGTCAAGAAAGCCTTCGACGCCACGAAGAACTATCCCGGAATGATCGGCAGCATCAGCTTCACTTCTGAAAACCATTGCGCCCTGACCGGCGACCAGATGGTGATGGCGACGCTGCTGTCCGGCAAGGATCCCCGCTCGATGGGCGTGTTCCGCGAGCGCGCCTGAAGATTCCTCATGTGGCCCGATGTCATCGTCGCCGGCCTGACCTCCGGCAGCCTCTACTGCCTGGTCGCGGTCGGCTTCAACGTCCTGTATCGGCCGACCAAGGTCTTCAACTTCGCGCAGGGCGACTTCGTGATGGTGGGCGCCATGGCGAGCGCGCTGCTCATGACCCAACTCAAATGGTCCTGGGTGCCCGCGTTCGCGGCCGCGATGGCGGGCGTCGCGCTGCTGTCGCTGGTGGTCGAGCGCGTCGCGGTGGCGCCGGTGCTCAAGCGCAGCACGAACGGGACGGCCTGGATCATCACGACGCTCGCCATCGCGATGATCATGACCAACGTCGTCGGCAAGATCTGGGGCGCCGACCCGATCGTGGTGAACGCGCCGGCACCCTTGTCGAACGACATGCTGACCTGGGGCAGCCTCAACATTTCGAGCTACCAGATCGCGCTCATCGTGCTGACCGTGTTGCTGGTGGTGGTGGTCGAACTGCTGTACGGCAGCCTGTGGGGCAAGGCGGCGATCGCGGTTTCGGAAGACCGCGATGCGGCCTTGCTGCGCGGGATCGATCCGACCTCCATCAGCCGCTGGTCGTTCGCCCTCGGCGGCGCGTTCGCGGGGCTGACCGGCGCGCTGGCGTCGCCGGTACTCAGCGCGTCCACTTCCCTCGGCGGGATGCTGCTGCTCAAGGGCTTTGCCGCGGCGGCGATCGGCGGCCTGGGCAGCAATCGTGGCGCGCTCATCGCGGGCTACGCCATCGGCCTGTCCGAGGCGGCCAGCGCCCTGCTGCTGTCGCCCGGCTACCACAACGCCGTGATGCTGGTGCTCGTGCTGGCCATCCTGCTGGTGCGGCCCGGCGGGCTGTTCAGTTCGCTCGAAGCGCGCACGGTGTGACGGCACGATGAACGTTTCGACGCGCACGCTCCCCACCGCGACGGCCGGTGCCGAGGCGGCGGCGTCGCGCTCCGCGCCCGGCCGCATCGCCATCGCCGCGGCCGTCGTCGCGGCCCTGTCGGTGCCGCTGTGGTTTCGTGGCGACTTCATCCTGTTCATGGCGACGCAGGCCGGCGTGATGATGCTGGTCGCCATCGGCCTGAACTTTCTCACCGGCTACGCGGGGCAGGTGTCGCTGGGCGCAGGCGCCCTGGTCGCGGTGGGCAGCTACACGACGGCCCTGCTGATGGTCGATGCGCATTGGTCCTTCTGGGCGTCGGCACTCGCCGGCATGGTGCTCGCGACCGTCATCGGCCTCGTCATGGCGCTGCCCGCGCTGCGTCTGTCGACCTGGTACTTCGCGCTCGTCACGCTGACCTTCGCGCAGGTGGTGACCGACCTGCTCGTGGAATGGCGCAGCCTCACGCGCGGCTTTTCGGGGATCGTCGGCATCCCGGCGCCGGCCATCGCCGGCTACACGCTGGGTCCTGTGCAGGTGTACCTCGTCGTCGCAGGCTGCGTGGTGGCGGCTTTCCTTGTGATCCGCAACCTCACGTTGTCGCGCTACGGTCGCGGCATGGTGGCCGCGCGCGACAACCCGCTGGCGGCCACGGCGTCCGGCGTCTCGCTCTTGCGCATCAAGCTCTTTGCCTTCGCGGTGAGCGCCGCGCTTTCGGGCTTGGCCGGTGCGTTCTACGCGGTTCAGAAAACGGTGATCACGCCGGAAGACTTCACAGCCGACTTCTCCATCTTCTTCCTGCTGATGATCGTGACGGGCGGCCTCGGCAAGCTCTGGGGCCCGGTCATCGGCACGCTGATCTTCTTCCTGCTTCCGGAGCTTCTCGGCGCGTTGCAAAGCTGGCGCCTGCTCATCTACGGCGTGATGCTCCTGGTGCTCATGATCTTCGCGCCGCACGGGATCATGGGCATGGGCTTCTGGAAGCGGTGGGGCGCGCGTGGCGGCGCATCGCGATACGCCGGCGGGGACGTCGCAGGCGCACACCCGGTCCACCGGCTCGGGCTCGTCGTCCGCGACCTGCACAAGCAGTTCGGCGGCGTCGCCGCGCTGCAGGGCTGTGCGCTGAGCGCCAAGGCCGGCAGCACGCACGCGCTGGTCGGCCCGAACGGCTCCGGCAAGACCACGACCTTGAATGTCATCAGCGGCTTCATCCGCAGTGACCAGGGCAGCGTGCTGATCGGTGATGTGGACGTTTCGCGCCGCGCACCGCACGAGATCGCGCGCCTGGGCGTCGGCCGCACCTTCCAGACGCCGAAGCTGCTGCCCGATATGACCGTGCTCGACAACGTTCGACTGGGGGGCTTCCCGAGCGAGCACGCCACGGCGGTCGAGATCGCGCTCGGCCTGCCGCGCGCGCGGCGCGACCGGCACGACGGCTCGGCCGCCGCGATGGCCCTGCTGCGCTTCGTCGGCCTTGGCGAGCGCGCCGACGATCTCGCAGGTGACCTGCCGCACGGCCAGCAGCGGCTGGTGGAGATTGCCCGCGCGATGGCCGGCCATCCTTCGCTGCTGCTGCTCGACGAGCCGGCGGCCGGCCTGTCGATGGACGAACTCGACCGCCTCGGGGCATTGATCGAGGCCATCACCAGGCTGGGCACGACGGTGCTGATCGTCGAGCATCACCTCGAACTGATCGCACGCATCAGCCGCAGCGTCACCGTGCTCGATCGCGGCAAGGTGCTGGCGGCCGGCACGCCCGACGAGGTGTTCAGCCACCCGGAAGTCGAGCGCGCCTACATGGGCCGGGAAGGCACGGGGGGCTCGCGATGAGCGCCATCGACGCCGCCCCGCCCGCGCTGCTGCAGGTGCGCGACCTGCGCGCCGGCTACGGACGGGTGAACGTGCTGGAAGGTGTGTCGATCGACGTCCCCCAGCGCGGCCTGGTTGCCATCGTCGGCAGCAACGGCGCCGGCAAGTCGACGCTCCTGCGCGCGCTGTCGGGACTGATCCGCAGCACCGGCGGAGAGATCACGTTCGGCGGCGCGTCACTGGTCGGCGCCACGCCGAGTGCGATCGTCTCCCGGGGCCTCCTGCATGTGGCCGAGGGCCGGCGCCTCTTTCGCACGCAATCCGTACGCGACAACCTGCAGCTCGGGCTGTGGGGCGCGAAGCTGGGCAAGGCCGAAGCGGCGGCGCGTTTCGATCGCGTGTACGCGCTCTTCCCGACCTTGCACGAGCGCCAGGGCGTGCGCGCCGGCATCCTGTCGGGTGGTCAGCAGCAGATGCTCGCCGTGGCGCAGGCACTGATGCACGCGCCCCGCCTGCTGATGCTGGACGAGCCCTCGCTCGGACTCGCGCCGGCCGTCATCGATCAGTTGCTGGACGCCGTGGTGCAACTGCGCGCCGACGGCACCACCATCCTGCTGGTCGAACAGATGGTCGAGCGCGCATTGCAGATCGCCGATACCGCCTACGTCCTTCAGAACGGACGCGTGATCGGCCATGGCGCCGCGCGAGAAATGCTCGACAGCGACCTGATCCGGCAAGCGTATCTCGGCGCCGGTGCCACGACCCCGGCCGCGGCGCCCCCTTCCACCACCTTCTCGAAAGTCACACCATGAAGCTCCAGGGAAAATCCGCGATCGTCACCGGCGGCGCGCGCGGGCTGGGCCGCGCCTATGCGCTGCGGCTCGCCTCGCTGGGCGCCGACGTCGCAATCATCGATCTCAACCTCGACGGCGCCGCCGAATTCGGCGAGAAACTCGGCGCGGCCAGCGTGCCCGCCGAGATCGAACAGCTCGGACGCCGCAGCCTCGGCATCCAGGCCGATCTGACGCGCCGCGACGAAGCCTTTCGGGCCATCGAGTCGGCGCTCGCCGCGCTGGGCCGGATCGACATCCTGGTCAACAACGCAGGCGGCGCGATCACGCCGGCCGAGCGCAGCCTGGCCTCGGTTACGCCGGAAGAGGACACCCGGCTGCTGATGGACGTCAACTACATGAGCACGGTGCACTGCTGCCAGGCGGCCGCACCGGCAATGCAGCGGCAAGGCAGCGGCGTCATCGTCAACATTTCGTCGCAGTCGGGCATCACGACCTACAACCAGGGCCTGCTTGCCGCCTATGCCGCTTCCAAGGCGGCCGTGACGCACTACACGCGCTATCTGGCGGCCGAGCTCGGCCCGAAGGGCATCCGCGCCAACTGCCTCGCGCCCGGCGTGATGCTGACGGCCCGCGTCGCCGCGCAGGCCGCCGCGCGTGGCATCGGCACCGATGCCGAGGCGGCCAAGGTGCCGCTGCGCCGACTCGGACAGGTCGAGGACTGTGCGGGCGTGCTCGAGTTCCTCGCCACCGACCTGTCGCAGTACGTCACCGGCCAGGTCATCTCCGTATGCGGCGGCGCCGTGCTGACACCGAACTGAGGCCACCATGAAGATCTGCATCTTCGGCGCCGGTGCCATCGGTGGCTACCTGGCGGTGCATCTGGCGCAGTCCGAAGGCGTGTCGGGCAGCGTCGTCGCGCGCGGCGCGCACCTGGCGGCCATCCGCGCCAACGGCCTGACGATCGAGTCGCCGCGCGGCACGCTGCGCGCGCGCGTGCAGGCGAGCGACGATCCGGCAGCACTCGGCGTGCAGGACGTGGTCATCCTCGCGCTGAAATCGCATCAGGTCGCAGCCGCGCTCGATGGCGTGCAGGCTCTGCTCGGGCCCCACACCGTGGTGGTGCCGCCGACGACCGGGATCCCCTACTGGTATTTCCACGACCTTCCGGGGCCCTTCGTCAACCGGCAGGTGGAACGTCTCGATCCGGGCGGGCGCCAGTGGCGTGCCCTGGCGCCGGAGCGCGTGATCGGCTGCGTGTACTGGGTGGCCTCCGAAGTCACGGCGCCGGGCGTCATCCACCACGACGGCAGCCTGTCGCGCTTCCCGATCGGCGAACCCGACGGATCGAACAGCGAGCGCATCGCGCGGCTCGCGGCGGCCATGGCGGGCGCGGGTCTCGATGCGCCCGTGGTGCCCGACATTCGCGCGTGGATCTGGGCCAAGATGATCAGCAGCCTGTGCTGGAACCCCGTCGCCGTGCTCACGCTCGGCACGCTTTCGGAAATGAATGCGCGACCGGAGATCGTCGCGATCGTGCGCGCGATGATGGCCGAGGCCGACGCCCTCGCACATCGCCTCGGCGTCGAGCGGATGCCGATCTCGATCGACCAGCGCATCGAGGCCGCGCGCAACGCCGGCGACCATCGCATGTCGATGCTGCAGGACCTGGAGCGAGGCCGCGCGCTGGAGCTCGATGTGCTCGTCGACTCCATCGAGGCGATGCGCGAACTCGCGCAATCGCCGACACCGACGATCGACACGGTCTACGCGCTGTTGCGCCTGCGTGCCGCAAAGACGGGGGCCCGGGCTTAGGCGCCGTCCTTCTTGCGTGCGAGCATCGCCTCGGCCGCACGCCGAAGCTCCCCCGTCGTCCTTGCAAGGATCTGCGTTCGGTTCTCGAGTTCGATCGCACCGGCGAGGCTCGCGCTCTCGAGATTCGCCCACCCACCGCGCTTGGTCATCCAGACACCGAAGACGCTGTTGGCCGCGATGGCCTGCGCCAGTTCGACGGCACGCGCGATCAGCAGGTCGTCGTCCACAAGTTCCGACACCAGTCCGATGCGCTCGGCCTCGACCGCGTCGACCATGCGCCCGGTCAGCATCATCTCGAAGGATCGCGACGTGCCCACGGCGCGCGGCAGCAGCCAGCTCACGCCGATGTCGCAACTGGACATGCCGACCTTCACGAAGGCGGCATTGAAGGAGGCCGAGCGCGCCGCGATGCGGATCTCGGCCGCCAGCGCCAGGCCGAGGCCCGCACCGTTGGCCGGGCCGTTGACCGCGGCGATGACCGGCTGTCGCAATGCGCGCAGCCGGGTGACGAGGCTGGCGAAGAGCTCCTGCCGCTTCATCCAGGCTTGCGTCTCGCCGGCCTCGCTGCCCGGCGCGTCGCCGGCGAGCGAGAGGTCGAAGCCCGCGCAGAAGCCGCGCCCCGCCCCGCTCACGATCAGCACGCGGCATGCATCGTCGGCGTCGATCGTGTCGAGCAGGCGAAGGATCTCGCGCACCGTGTCGTCATCGAGCGCGTTCAGGCGCTGCGGGCGGTTCAGGCGCAACAGCGCAACGCCGCTGGCGGGCTGCTCCAGGTACGCGCCCGCGGATGAAGCCGGCTCAGGCATAGATCGACTCGATCACGTCGGCGTACTTTTCCGCGATGGACTTGCGACGCACCTTCATCGTGGCGGTCACTTCGCCGTCGTCGTGGTCGAGCTCCTTCGCGAGCAGGTGGAACTTGCGGACCTGCTGCACCTGCGCCAGGCGCGCATTGACGGCGGCGACCTCGTTCTCGATCATCTGGCGCACGCGCTCCTGCTCGACGAGGCTCTTGAAGTTGGTGTAGGCCAGCCCCTGGGCTTCCGCCCAGTTCGCGACGCTGTCGAAGTCGATCTGCAGCAGGGCCGACACGAAGCGACGCCGGTCGGCGATGACGATCGCTTCCTTGATGAAGGGCGACATGCGCAGGGCGTTCTCGATCTCGGACGGCGTGATGTTCTTGCCGCCCGCGGTGATCATGATGTCCTTCTTGCGGTCGATGATGCGCAGCTCGCGGCCGGCCGGGCCGTCGTCCCAGCGGGCGATGTCGCCGGTGCGCAGCCAACCGTCGGCGTCGATGGCCTCGGCCGTCGCCTCGGGGTTGCGGTAGTAGCCCCTGAACACCACGTCACCGCGGATGAGGATCTCGCCGTCGTCCGCCAGCTGGAGCTCCACGCCGGGATACGGCACGCCAACCGTACCGACCGGCGATGCGTCGCTCGGCTGCATGGTCGTGGCGCCGGAGGCCTCGGTCAGGCCATAGGCCTCGCGGATCGGGACGCCGAGCACGCGGAAGAAGTGCAGGATGTCCGGTGCGATCGGCGCGCCCGACGAGATCGCCACCCGGCAGCGTCGCAGCCCGACGTAGTTGAGCAGCGCGCGCAGCACCAGCACATACCAGAAGGCCCAGGCGACGCGCTGCGCGAGGCTGCGCTGCCGCGGCGGCAACGCCGCGAAGCGGCCCACCGAGGCCATCGCGCGCTGGTACAGCGCAAGCCGCCAGCCGCCCGCTTCGCGCAGCTTGGTCTGGATGGAGGCGTGGAACTTCTCCCAGATGCGCGGGACGCCGAAGAACACCTGGGGCGACAGCTCGCGCAGGTCTTCCTGCACGGTGCGAAGGCTTTCGGCGAAGTTGACGACCGCGCCGGTCGCGAGCGGCACGTGGATCGAGAACATCTGCTCCGCCACATGGCACAACGGCAGGTAGGAGACCAGCGAATCGCCTTCGGTGCAGGCCAGCACGGTGTTGAGCCCGCGCGCCGCGCTGCCCAGGCCGCGCCAGCTCATCTGCGCGGCCTTGGGCCGGCCGGTGGAGCCTGAGGTGAACACGATCAGCCCGATGTCGTCCAGCGTCTGCGCGGCCGCAAGCGTCGCGATGCGCGCGGGCTGCGCAACGGCGAGCTGGCGCCCCTGCGCGATCAGCGCCTCGAATTCGTGGATGCCCGCACGGCTGTAGTGACGCAGGCCGCGCGTATCGATCAGCACGATCTGCCGCAGTTCGGGCAGGTTGTCGCGCACCGACAGCACCTTGTCGAGCTGCTCCTGGTCCTCGCAGACGATGATCGGCGAGCCTGCCAGCTGCAGCAGGTACTCGATCTCGACGCCCGGCGAGGTCGGATAGACCCCCGCGACGATGCCGCCGGCCAGGCCGACGCCGAACTGCGCGATGACCCACTCGATGCGGTTCTCGCCGAGGATCGCGACCTTCTCGCCCGGCTTGAGGCCCAGTTCGAGCAATGCCAGCGCAAGGCAGCTCGCCCGCTCGGCGTAGTCGCGCCAGGTCACCGGCTGCCACACGCCGAACTGCTTCTGGCGCAGCGCCACCGTGTCGGGGCGCGTGCGTGCCCAGTACAGCAACTGCTGCGGCGTCGTCAGGCTTTTCAACTCTTCGATCATGACAACCAGCGCTTGCGCCGCTTGTAGTGCTTCACGTCGCGAAAGCTCGTGCTCCCGCCGCCTTCGCCACTGCCGAGGTAGAAGCGCTGCACATCCGGGTCGCCCAGCAGGACCTCCTTGGCGCCGTTGATGACGATGCGACCGTTCTCCATGATGTAGCCGTAGTCGGCCACCCCGAGCGCGACGCGCGCGTTCTGCTCCACCAGCAGCATCGCCACGCCCTGCTCCCGGTTGATGCGCGCGATGATCGAGAAGATGTCCTTCACCACGAGCGGCGCGAGCCCGAGCGACGGTTCGTCCAGGAGGATGAGTCGCGGCTGCCCGACCAGCGCCCGGGCGATCGCGAGCATCTGCTGCTCGCCGCCCGAGAGGTAGCCCGACAGCTGCTTGCGCCGCTCCTTCAGGCGTGGGAAATACTCGAACACCGCCTCGATGTCGGGTGTCTTGCCGCTGCGCCCGTGCAGCGCATTGCCGGCCGCCACGAGGTTCTCGTCCACGGTCAGTTCCGAGAAGACATGGCGCCCTTCGCGCACATGCGCGAGGCCGCGCCGCGGCAGCATATGTGGCGCCCAGCGGTCGATATCCTCCCCGAAGAACTGGATGCGGCCACTGGCCACGCGCCCGTTCTCCAGCGGCAGGATGCCGGAGGCGGCCTTCAAGGTGGTCGTCTTGCCCGCGCCGTTGGAACCGAGCAGCGCCACCACCTTGCCGTCAGGCACCTCGATCGAGAGGCCGCGCAACGCCTGCACCGTGTGGTGATAGACCACCTCGATGTTGGCGATCGACAGTGCGGGCGCCGGTGGACCGCTCACACCTTGATCCATGAACTCGCCGGCTCCATCTGCTTGGTCTTCGGGTCGTAGCGGTAGATGCGCCCGACCGGTGCCTGGTGCTTGCTCAGGTCCACCAGCGTGCCGAAGATGCCGCCCGAGTCCCAGTCCTTCATCGACTCGAGCGCGGCCTTCATGTTGGGCAGCGTGAGCGGCTTGTTGGCCTTGATGCAGCGTTCGGCGATCTCGGCGAACACCATGCCCGAGAGCCACGAGCTGATGTAGAACGGCGAGATGTTCTTCATGTCCGGCCGGTTCTTCGCCGCATAGTCGCGCATCGCATTGATCATGGCCGAGTCGGTCTCGTGCCCGTAGCGGTACGGACTCACGCCGCCAAGCGATTCGCCCATGGCGCCGAGCGCGTCGTAGGCGGGCTTGTCGAGGCCCCAGGCGGTGCCCATGACCTGGCTCTGCAAGCCCGCCTCGCGCATCTGCCGCACGAACTCCGGCATCGGCGCGAGGATGTAGCCCTGGAAGATCACGATGTCGGGCCGGGCACGGCGCAGCTTCGCGACCTCGGGCGCGACGTCGATGCCGGCCTGCTTGGTCACGATCTCCGCGACGATCGGCAGGCCCAGCTTCTCGGCGCGGGCCTTGCCGCCCGGGATGCCGTCGCGGCCGAATTCGGTGTCGGCGTAGACGTAGGCGATCTTCGGCTTCTCCGACTTCGACCAGGTCTTGGCGATGTACTCCATCAGGATTTCGTGCATCGAGCCGTAGATCGGGCCCGGCACGAAGTGCTGGGGCATGCCGGTCGGGTCGGCCATCGAACTCGCCAGCGAGGTGGACGACGTCATGATCGTGCCCGACGCGATGGCGTCCTGCGCGACGGCCTTCGCCCATTGCGTGCTGTCGCCGTAGAAGAAGGTCGGCTTGTCCGACGCCATCAGCTTCTTGAAGATGGCCACGCCCTGGTCGAGCTTGAAGCCGCTGTCCTCCGACACGTAGCGCAGCTTGCGGCCGGCCACGCCGCCGTTGGCGTTCTTCCATTGCACGAAGTCGTTCAGCCCGTTGTTCATCGCGGTGCCCGCGAACGCGAAGATGCCGGTGATCGGCTGCGAGGCCGCGATCACGATCTCGCCCTTCTGTGCCTGCGCCGATGCGCCCTGGATGGCGAAGGGTCCGAGCGCGGCGGCGGTGCCGGCGGCCTGGATCAGTTTGCGTCTCAGAAAGTCCGTCATGGTCAGTCTCCTCGTTATCGGTTCAGGTGATGAAGGGCCACAGGTGAAAGATGCGTCGCACGCGTGCCCACATGGCCGACAGCCCATGCGGCTCGAAGATCAGGAAGACGATGATCAGCAGGCCGAACACGACCTGCCCCATCGGCAATAGAAGGCCGGCGATGCCGGGCAGCCACTCCGCGCCCGCGTGCGCGACCAGCCGCAGCACCTCGGGCACGAAGGTCATGAAGACGGCGCCGAGGATGCTGCCGAGCACCGTGGCACCGCCGACGATGATGGCGGCCAGGTAGTAGATCGACAGCGTGACCGTGAAGTACTCGGGCGTGATGTTTCCGTAGAAGTAGCCCAGCAGTCCGCCCGCGACGCCGGCGTAGAAGGCACCGAGCGCGAACGCTAGGAGCTTCGTGCGCAGCAGGCTCACGCCGAGGATCTCGGCCGAGATGTCCCGGTCGCGCACCGCGATGAAGGCCCGGCCGATGTAGCTGCGCTGGAGATTGCGCGTAGCCAGCGCCGCCAGCAGCACGCAGCCATAGATCAGGTAGAAGTTGCGCCGGTCGCCGATCAGTTCGAAGCCGAACAGGCTGGCCCGCGGAATCGACGTGCCGGGCACGCCGCCGGTCACCGCGTCCCACTCGCGGAACACGAAGGTCAGGATGAAGTGCGCGGCCAGCGTGGCGATCGCGAGGTAGATCCCTTTCACACGCAGGCTCGGCAGGCCGACCACCACGCCGATCATGGCGGCCAGCAGGCCCGCGATCGGCAACGCAACGTAGAACGGCACCCCCTGCTTGGCGAGCCAGGCGACCGTGTAGCAGCCCACCCCGAGGAAGGCCGCGTGCGCGAGCGAGATCTGGCCGGTGCTGCCGGTCGTGATGTTGAGGCCCAGTGTCGCGACGATGTGGATGCCGACGATGCAGGCCATCGCGAGCACGTAGTCGCTGCCGTAGAACGGCAGCCCGATCAGCGCGACGATGAACAGCGCCATCGAGCGCCGCGAAGCCGGCGAGTCCCAGAGCTGCTCTTCGGAGCGGTGCGTTTCGTGGAAGACACCCGTGCGCATGGTCAGAGCCTCTCGATGGTTCGGGTGCCGAAGATGCCGTGCGGACGCATCACGAGGATGGCGAGCACGACCACGTACGGGACCAGGTCGCGCGCCTTGCCGCCCAGGTAGCCGGCGGCCACCGCGTCGAGCCAGCCGACGATCAGGCTCGCGACGATCGCGCCGACGATGCTGTCGAGGCCGCCCAGGATGATCACCGCGAAGGCGGCGAGCGCCGTCGAGGCCAGCAGCGGGGACAGGTTGGCCGATGTCGCGATCAGCACGCCCGCCACCGTGCCGACCAGGCTCGAAAGGATCCAGGTCAGCCGCTGCGCATGGTGGATGTCGATGCCCATGGTCGCCGCGGTCACCGGGTCGCTCGCGGTGGCGCGCAGGGCGATGCCGGTCTTCGAGTAGCGGAAGAAGGCGATGAACGCCGCGATCAGCACGGCCGCCACCACGAAGTTGCCGATGGCCGTGCCGGGAATCAGCACCTCGCCGAAGTTGAGCGGCATGCGCGGCAGCAGCGGGGGCACCGTGAAGGTGTCGCCGCCCCAGATCGCCTCGACGCTGCCATGCACGATGCTGGCCATGCCGATGGTGGCCATCAGCACCGAGACAGGCGACTGGCCCGATAGCGGCCGCAGCACCATCCGCTCGACCAGCACTGCGAGCAGCGCGATCGCGGCGAGCGCAACGCCGAAGGCCGGTAGCGGCGCCAGGCCGAAGGTCACGTGCGCCGCGTAGTAGAGGTAAGCGCCGAGCATCATCACCTCGCCGACCGCGAAATTGACGACGCCCGTGCCCTTGTAGACCAGCACGAAGCTCAGGGCGACCAGTGCCAGCACGCCACCCGAGAGCAGGCCGATGGTGCTGTATTCGATGAACTCGTACCAGTTGGACATGTTCATCACGCGCCCTCCTCGTCGGCGCCCAGGTAGGCCTGGATGACGCCCGGATGGCTGCGCACCTCTGTGGGCGTTCCGCTCGCGATGACCTCGCCGAAGTTGAGCACCACGACGTGGCTGGAGATGTCCATCACCATCCCCATGTCGTGCTCCACCAGCAGCACCGTCACGCCCCACTCTTCCTGCACGTCGAGGATGAAGCGTGCCATGTCCTCGGTCTCTTCGCGGTTCATGCCGGCGACTGGCTCGTCGAGCATCAGCACGCGCGGGCGCATCGCAAGCGCGCGGGCGAGTTCGACGCGCTTCTGCAGGCCGTACGACAGCGCCTCGACGGGGCGATGGCGCAGGTGGTCGATCTGCAGGAAGTCGATCACGCGCCGCTCGACCTCGTCGCGCAGCGCGAGTTCCTCGTTGCGCGCCGACCGGGTCTGCGCCAGGCTCTGCAGCAGGCCGGCGCGCATCACGTGGTGGCCGCCCAGCTTGATGTTCTCGAGCACGCTGAGGCCGTGGAACAGCGCGATGTTCTGGAACGTGCGCGCGAGTCCGCGCGACGCACGCTGATGCACCGGCACGGCGGTGATGTCCTGCCCGTCGAGCAAGACGCGGCCGCTCGAGGGGCGGTAGAAGCCCGAGATGGTGTTGAACACGCTCGTCTTGCCGGCCCCGTTGGGGCCGATCACCGCCGTGATCTGCCCTGGCGCCGCGGCGAAGGAGACGCCACGCAGCGCGTGGATGCCTCCGAAGCGCAGGTCGACACCCTCGACCGCCAGCGAGACGCCGGCAGCAGCGGCCGAATGCGCAGCGTCCGCTGCGCGTCCGGTCGGCAGGGAAGTTGTCCGCTGTAGCGAGGAAGCCGCGATGTCCATGCGCCCGTTCCGAGGTCCTGAGGGAGCGCCGGTCCGGCGGCGCCCATGAAATGTCCGGCACGCAGGCCAGACACGCAAAAATAATACGCTACTGTAAGGTATGCAATATCAATGCTTACCCGCGCGCACGACGGGGGGGCCGCGAGTGGCTACTGCGTGGCGGCGGCGAAGGCCTTCGCGCGTTCCTTCAGGACGAACTTCTGGATCTTGCCGCTGGGCGTTCGCGGCACCGCAGCAAGCACTTCGACGCGCTCGGGCCAGTACTGCTTCGCGACCTTGCATTCGGCCATGTAGGCCTGGACGCCGGCGAGGTCGAGGGTCGCGCCGGGACGCAGTTCGAGGAAGGCGCAGGCGCGCTCCCCGAGCCGCTCGTCGGGGTAGCCGACGATCGCCGCCATCGCGACGGCCGGATGCTTGTAGAGCAGCGCCTCGATCTCCACCACCGGCACGTTCTCCCCGCCGCGGATCAGCACGTCCTTGGTCCGGCCGTTGATGCGGATGTAGCCCTCGTCGTCCATGTAGGCCAGGTCGCCCGTGTCGAACCAGCCTTCCGCGTCGTAGGTGGCGATGTCGGGCCGCTTGTAATAGCCGAGGGACATCTGCGCACCGCGCACGAGCAGGCGGCCGGTCTCTCCCACCGGCATGGGCTTGCCGTCGTAGTCGACGATGCGGATGCCGACGCCGTCGAGCGCGCGGCCGTCGGTCTTCGATGACTTGTCGGCGGCCCGGGAAGGCTCGGTCAGGGTGCTCGAGAGCGACTCGGTCATGCCCCACAGCGAGCAGACCTTCAGGTCCAGCTCGTTGGCCGCGCGCTCGATCAGCACCGGTGGGATCGGTGCGCCGCCGCACAGGAAGGAGCGCAGGCGGGCCGGCCGCGGCGCGCCATCGACCACGGCACCGCAGATGTCCGCGAGGAACGGCGTCGATGCGGCCGTGTACGTGACGCCTTCCTCGGCCATCAGGGTGACGCCGCGCCGCGCTTCCCAGATGTCCTGGAGCACGACGGTCGACCCGAGGTAGATACCAAGGACCATGACGGCGGCATAGCCCGTCATGTGTCCGACCGGCGAGCAGGCGAGCAGCACGTCGTCCGAGGTCAGTCCGAAGCGCTCCGACAGCGCCTTGTTGCAGGCCAGCAGCGTGTTGCACGAGTGCATCACGCCCTTGGGCGAGCCGGTGGTGCCGGAGGTGAACATCATGACCGCGAGTTCCTCGGGAACGAGCGCGCGGTCGGCCGAGACTTCGGCTGCCTCGACCCGTTTGCTGCCCTGCAGCAACACGCGTTCGAAGCCGTTGGCGCCCTCCCCGTCGACGACGACGATGTGCTGCAGCTTGGGCAGTTTCGCTTTCAGGCTTTCCGCCATGGCCGCATGGTCGAAGCCGCGGAACATCGCCGGCACCACGAAGACCTTGGCCTCCGCGAAGCCGAGCATGAATTCGAGCTCACGCTCGCGGAAGATGGGCATCAGCGGATTCACCACCGCGCCGATGCGGCCACAGGCCAGCGTCATGACGACGAATTCCCACCAGTTGGGGACCTGCACGGCCACGATGTCGCCGTGTCCGACGCCCAGGTCGCGCAGCGCGCCGGCGGCCAGTGCGACCTTGTCGCCGAGTTCGCGGTAAAAGATGCGCACCGGCTCGGCCCGGTCCGCGCGATATGCCACGAGTGCGGACTTGTCGGGGGTTTGGCGGATCGCGGCGACAAGGTAGTCGTCGATGGTCTTGTCCTGCCAGAAACCCTCCTCGCGCATGTGCCGCGCGTGGGCGACAGCATCGAATCCTTTGACCGTCATGCCAGTATCTCCAAGTAGTCGCTGGAATTAGTTCACTACTGTACGATACGTGGATTGACGATTCATCGCAAGCCCGGACACCCCCGGGAAAGCGAGCACATGGCGGCCCCGAACGGACGAGGACGAATCAGGCCGTCTCGGTGGCCTGCAGGTAAGTCAGCAGGTTGCGCTTCATGGCGTCGAGCGTGATCGCCGCCGCCTCCAGCTTGGTGTCGGCCAGGCCGTCGAGGATCTGCTCGTTGAGCTGATGGCTGACCTTGCGCATCCGGGTGATCAGCTGCTTGCTCTTGGGTTCGAGGAAGACGCGATTCACGCGCCGGTCGGTGGCGTCGGCATCGCGCCGTACCAGGCCGGATTTCTCGAGGCGGTCGATCAGGCCGCCGACGGCCACCTTGCCTAGGTCGAGTTCCTCGGCCAGTTGCGACTGCGTCATGCCGTCCTCGCGCGACAGGTAGGCCAGCACCCACCATTGCGAGCGGGTCACGTTCAGCGGCTTCAGGCAGCGGTCGAAGGCGCTGCGTCGCAGGCGCGAGACGTCGTGGATCAGAAAACCGAGCCGAAGCTCCCAGTCGGTGGAATGCGGGTCAGTTGCCATGGTGCGCCGCTCGCCGCGGGCGGCGAGTCTATTACTGTAATGATGCGTACATTCTAGCAACTGACTTTAAGCCCGTGCAGTCCGCAAAGCGACAGCCGCCCGAAGGATCCGGGCGCTAGAAGGCGACGGCGTCCTTGCCCTTGAGCTGCAGGATCTCGCGCGCCTCGGCCGGTGTCGCGACCACCAGCCCCAGGCCCTCGATGATCTCGCGCGCCTTGCGCACCTGCTGCGCGTTCGATTCGGCCAGCTTGCCCGCGCCGATCCAGAGGCTGTCCTCCAGCCCGACGCGCACGTTGCCGCCCATGGAGGCCGACATCGCCGCGATCGGCATCTGGCTGCGCCCCGCGCCGAGCACCGACCAGCGGTAGTCGCTGCCGAAGAGCCGGTCGGCCGTGCGCTTCATGTGCATGACGTCGTCGGGGTGGCTGCCGATGCCGCCCAGGATGCCGAACACCGTCTGCACGAAGAACGGCGCCTTGACCATGCCCCGATCGACGAAATGCGCAAGGTTGTACAGGTGCGAGGTGTCGTAGCACTCGAACTCGTAGCGGGTGTCGTTGACCGACAGCTCGGTGAGCACCGTCTCGAGGTCGCCGTAGGTGTTGCGGAATATCAGGTCCTTGCTACCTTCCAGATAGGGGCGCTCCCAGTCGAACTTGAATTCCTTGAAGCGCTGCAGCATCGGAAACAGGCCGAAGTTCATCGTGCCCATGTTCATCGAGGCGACCTCGGGCTTGAGCACCTTGGCCGGCTGCATGCGTTCCTGCACGGTCATGTAGGGCGAGCCGCCGGTCGTCAGGTTGATGACCGCATCCGAACGGGCCTTGATGTCCTTCAGGAAGGGCACGAAGGCCTCGGGCCGCTGGTCGGGCTTGCCCGTGACCGGATCGCGCGCATGCAGGTGGATGATGGCTGCGCCGGCCTCGACGGCGCCGACCGCCGCATCGGCGATCTCTTGCGCCGTCACCGGCAGGTACGGCGACATCGAGGGCGTATGGATCGCACCGGTCACGGCGCAGGTGATGATGACTTTGCGTTGGGTGGACATGCAGGTCTCCTTGCTTTCAAACGAGGTTTAGACGGGATCCCAGGTGAACACATCGCCCGAGCGATCGAGCGGGAAGAAGCTGGCGCGCAGCATCGGCAGCGCGGTGTCGAGCACGCCCTCGGGCGTCCAGCCTTCGCCGCAGTGTGCACTGCGGATTGGCCGCGGCTGGCTGAACAGGTAGATCTCGTTGTTGCGCACGCCGAAGATCTGCCCGCTGACATCGCTCGCCCCATCGGCGCAGAGCCCGACCACGAAGGGCGCGATCTTCTCGGGCACCAGCTTCTTGAGGCCTTCCACCCGCTTCTTCTGCTCGGGCGTCTCACTCGGGATCGAGTCGATCATGCGCGTCCAGGCGAAGGGCGCCACGGCGTTCGAACGCACGCCGAACTTCTGCATGTCCAGCGCGATCGACTTCGACAGGCCCGCGATACCCAGCTTGGCCGCGCTGTAGTTGGCCTGGCCGAAATTGCCGATCAGGCCGGAGGTAGACGTCATGTGCACGTAGACGCCGCTGCCCTGCTGCTTGAAGTGCGGCGCCGCGGCCCGGCTCACATTGAAGCTGCCTTTCAGGTGCACGGCCAGCACCTGGTCGAACTCGGGCTCGCTCATGCGGTGGAACATCACGTCGCGCAGGATGCCGGCGTTGTTGACGACGATGTCGATGCGCCCGAAGGTGTCGACGGCCGCCTCGACCATCTTGTTGGCCGCGCCCCAGTCCGCCACCGAGCCGCCGTCGGCGATGGCATCGCCCCCCATGGCCTTGATGGCCGACACGACCTCGTTCGCGGGCTGTTCCTGGTCCGGCTGGCCGTCCAGCGACGCGCCCAGGTCGTTGACGACGACCTTGGCGCCCGCGGCCGCCATGGCCAGCGCGATGCCTCGCCCGAGACCCCGGCCGCCGCCCGTGACCAGCGCCACTTTGCCTTCGAGTAGTTTGCTCAATTCATGTCTCCTTGGGTGCAGCCGTCGAGGGTAAACCCCTGTTCATCCTCGAGATTGCGGCTTGCGGAAATATCGTGCGCTAGCGTACCATGCACCACATGATCATGTACAGCAGGCGTTCGCGCCGACGCCAAAAGCCATGAACGATTCCGAGACCGTGTTCGGCCTGCTGGCCACCACCCGCTACGTGCCCCGCCTGCGTCTGGAACGCAGCGAAGTCGCCGCGCAGCACCGCTGGATGGCACCGGGGCTCAAGTCGCTCGGCAAGGGCCAGCGCGCGATGGCCAACTGGGACGAGGACGTGGTGACGATGGCGGTCGAGGCCGGTCGCACGCTGCTGGCCTCGATGTCCGCACCGCACGCAAGGGAGCTGACCCTGGCTTCCACCACCCTCCCCTTCGCGGACCGTCTCAACGCCGGGATCGTCGCGGCCGCGGTCGGACTGGCAGGCGATGCCGTCGTGCGCGATGTCGCTTCGAGCGCCCGCGCCGCGCTGACCGAACTGGCCGGCACACTGCGCCATCCGACGCCGGACGCCACCCGGATCATCGTCGCGGCCGAACGCCGGACCGCGAAGCCCGCCAGTGCGCAGGAGCTCATCTTCGGCGACGGTGCCGCGGCGGCGTCCGTCGGCACCGGGCGCGCCATCGCCACCTTCGTCGCGGCGCGCAGCCTGCATGCCGACCTGGTCGATCACTTCCGCCAGTCGGGCGAGGTCTACGACTACGGCTGGGAAGAACGCTGGATTCGCGACGAGGGCTACATGAAGCTCGCGGCCGACACGATCCGGCAATGCCTGGCCGACGCCGGGGTGAGCGCATCGGACGTGAGCCACTTCGCGCTGCCCGCGCCGCTGGCGCGCATCAACGAGGCCGTCGCCAAGCGCGTGGGCATCGCACCGACGGCGCTGGTTGCCACCGCCTCCGACGCGGTCGGCGACATCGGCTGCGCGCAACCGCTGGCCATGCTCGACATCGCACTCCGCGCGGCGGCACCCGGCGCGCTGATCCTGGTGGCGGCCTTCGGCAGCGGCTGCGACGTGCTGCTGCTCAAGCGCACGGCCGCGCCCTGTCCGGGCAGCGCGCCCGACGCCGGCAAGCCCGAGACCAGCTACCTCAAGTACCTGTCCTTCACGGGGCAGATCGACCTGGCCTGGGGCATGCGCGCCGAGATGGACAACAAGACCGCGTTGACCGCCGCCTGGCGCGATCACGCACGCACCGAACGCTTCGAAGGCGGCCGCTGCGAGCGTTGCGGCACCGTACAGTTCCCGCGCTCGCGGGTGTGCGTCAACCCCGCCTGCCGCGCACAGGACACGCAGCAGCCGGCCAACCTGGCCGACGTGCCGGCGCGCGTGATGTCGCACACCACCGATTTCCTGGGCTACACGCCCGACCCTCCGTTCCAGTTCGGGCACATCGACTTCGAAGGCGGTGGCCGGGTGCTGATGGAATTCACCGACACCGATGTCGGCGAGCTCGCGGTCGGGCTGCCGCTGCGCATGGTCTACCGCGTGAAGGAATTCGATCGCAACCGCGGCTTCCGGCGCTATTTCTGGAAGGCGACGCCGACGCGCGCCGGCGTGAGCAGCGCCCCATCCACCCCGGAGAGCAAGTAAATGGCCAGCGGAATCCGCGACAAGGTCGCCATCATCGGCATGGGCTGCACGCGCTTCGGCGAGCGCTGGGATTGCGGTCCCGAAGACCTCATGCTCGAAGCCTTCAACGAAGCCGTTGCCGACGCAGGCATCGACGCGCGCCAGATCGAGGCCGCATGGTTCGGCGTCTGCCTCGAGGAGAACAACGTCGGCAAGACCGCCGGCCCGCTCGCCCAGGCGCTGCGGCTCCCGCGCATCGCGGCGACGCGGGTGGAGAACGCCTGCGCGACCGGCACCGAGGCCCTGCGCGGCGCAGCCTACGCGGTGGCCGCGGGCGCCTACGACATCGTGCTCGCGCTCGGTGTCGAGAAGCTCAAGGACACCGGCTACGGCGGCCTGCCGGCGCGCACGCGCGGCGTCGCCAACGATCTCTGGCTGCCGAATTCGACGGCACCCGGTGCCTTCGCCCAGCTCGCCTCGGCCTACGCGGCCAAGCATGGCGTGGCGATGACGGAATTGCGGCGCGCCATGGCGCACATCTCGGTCAAGAGCCACGCGAACGCGGCGCTGAATCCGAAGGCTCACCTGCGCAACAAGATCACCGAGGAAGACGTGTTCAAGGCAATGACCATCGCCGCGCCGCTCGGACTGTACGACTGCAGCGGGGTCAGCGACGGCGCCGCCTGCGCGATCGTCACCACGCCGGAGATCGCCCGCGCGCTCAAGGCCAACGCCGAGATCGTGACGATCAAGGCGCTGGAGGTGTCGGTGAGCAATGGCGAGGAAGCCAGCTTCAACAACTGGGACGGCGCGAACATCGCGACCGCCAAGACGGCCGCCGAGCGCGCCTACCGCGCCGCCGGCATCAGCGAGCCGCGCCGCGAGATCCAGATGGCCGAGGTGCACGACTGCTTCTCGATCACCGAGGCAGTGCTGATGGAGGACCTCGGCTTCAGCGCGCCCGGCCGTGTGATCCACGACGTGCTCGACGGCGTCTTCGATCGCGACGGCGCCTTGCCGGTCGTGCCCGACGGCGGGCTGAAGTGCTTCGGCCATCCGATCGGTGCCTCCGGCCTGCGCATGGTCTACGAGGTCTACCAGCAGATCCATGGCCGTGCGGGCGAACGCCAGCTCAGGAACGTCGACCGCGGCCTGACGCAGAACCTCGGCGGCCATCCGCACCAGAACGTGAGTGCCGTCGCCATCATCGGCCGCGCGGGCGCCTGAGCGCATAGCCGTACCGAATCCCCCCATTCCCTTTTCAACTGGAGACTTCCCATGCGAGGACTGAAAGGCAAGAAGGCCATCGTGACCGGCGCCGGCAGCGGCATCGGCCGTGCCATTGCGTTGCGGCTTGGCGCCGAAGGCGCGATCGTCGGCGTGTTCGACATCAACCCGGCCGGCGCGGCCGAGACCGTCAAGGCCATCGAGGCCGCCGACGGCAAGGCGATCGCGGTGACCTGCGACATCACCGACTACGCGGCGGTCACCGCGGCCGTCGCGAGCTTCGAGGGCCAGGCCGGGGCGGGCACCGACATCCTCGTCAACAACGCGGGCTGGGACACGCCCATGCCCTTCCTGAAGACCGAGGAGGCCTTCTGGAAGAAGGTCACCGCCATCAACTGGTTCGGCCCGCTGCACATGACGCACGCTGTCGCCAAGGGGATGGCCGAGCGCAAGAGCGGCCGGGTGGTCAACATCGCATCGGACGCCGGCCGCGTCGGATCGACGGGCGAGGTCGTCTACTCCGGCTGCAAGGGCGCGACGATCGCCTTCGCGAAGGCACTGGCGCGCGAGGTTGCACGCAGCAATGTCACCGTCAACACCGTGTGCCCCGGTCCGACCGAGACGCCGGCGATGGACGCCTTCGTCGGCACCGGCGAGCAGGGCCAGAAGATCCGCGACGCGATGGTGCGCGGCGTGCCGCTCGGCCGCATCGGCGTGCCCGACGACTACCCCGGCATCGTGGCCTTCCTGGCCAGCGACGACGCCGCCTTCATCACCGGCCAGACGATCAGCGTCTCGGGCGGCCTCAGCATGCATGGATAACAGGAGCAGAACATGAGCAAGGACTACAAGGACATCCTCTACGAAGTGCGCGACGGCGTCGTGAACATCACGATCAACCGGCCCGACGTCTACAACGCCTTCCGCAACCAGACGCTGGAAGAGCTGATCGACGGCCTGCGCCGCGCCGACGAGGAGAAGAGCGCGAACGTGATGGTGCTCTCGGGCGCCGGCGACAAGGCCTTCTGCACCGGGGGCGACCAGAAGGTGCACCTGAGCGAGGACGGCCTCTACGGCCCGCGCGGCACGGTCGGCATGCCGATCGAGGAGATGCAGACGGCGCTGCGCGACCTGCGCAAGGTCTCGATCGCCAAGGTGCAGGGATTCGCGATCGGCGGCGGCAACGTCTTCGCGACGCTGTGCGACCTGACCATCGCGAGCGAGAAGGCCACCTTCGGCCAGGTCGGGCCGAAGGTCGGCTCGGTCGATCCGGGCTGGGGCACGGCCTACCTGGCGCGCATCGTGGGCGAAAAGAAGGCCCGCGAGATCTGGTTCCTGTGCCGAAAGTACAGCGCCGCCGAGGCCGAGAAGATGGGCCTCGTCAACAAGGTGGTGCCGCACGACCAGCTCGACGCCGAAGTAGCGCAGTGGTGCAAGGAGATCAACGAGATGAGCCCGACTGCACTCGCGATCGCCAAGCGCTCGTTCAACGCGGACAGCGAGAACATCCGTGGCATCGGCTTCCTCGGCATCCAGACGGTCAAGCACTACTACCAGACCGAGGAGTCGAAGGAAGGCGTGCGCGCCTTCAACGAGCGGCGCAAGCCCGACTTTAAAAAATATGCCTGAGGACTTGGCTCACCCCCAGGCTCGTGCACTTCGTGTCACTCTCCACCCCCTTTCAGGGGGCAATACCGGCGGCCCGGCAAAGCCGGTTCCGCGGTATTCCTGGCACCCTGATCTGATGGCGACCTATGGAAACTTTGATTCAAACCAACCTTGAGGCCGACGGCGTGCTTGTCGCCACCATCGACATGCCGGGCCGCACGATGAACGTGTTCTCGGCGGATCTGATGGATGCGCTCGATGCGCTGATGGACCGGGTGGACGAGGACGCGCAAGTTCGGAGCGTGGTGCTCACCTCGGGCAAGTCGACCTTCTTGGCGGGCGCCGATCTCGTGATGGTGCGCGGCTACACCGATCGCGCGAAGACCGGCACGCACGAGGAACTGTTCGCCATGTGCGGGCGCCTGGGCCGCCAGTTCGTCCGGCTCGAGCAGTCGGCCAAGCCGTGGGTTGCGGCGGTCAACGGCATCGCGCTGGGCGGCGGACTCGAACTGGCGCTCGCGTGCCGCGTGCGGCTGGTCACCGACGCGCCGCGCACGCAGATCGGCGTGCCCGAAGTGCGGTGGGGACTGCTGCCGGGCGCCGGCGGCACGCAGCGCCTGCCGCGTCTGGCCGGCTTCGACGCGGCGCTCGACCTGCTGCTGAGCGGCCGCTCGATCGCGCCAGCCGACGCGGTGCGGCTCGGCATCTTTGCCCGGGCGCTGCCGGCGTCGCAGCTCGTGGACGAGGCACGAGCGGTCGCGCGCACGCTGCACGGCAAGCCATATGACGAGAAAGAGAAGTTCGCCCGCCTCGCGCAGGCCGACGTGCCGCCCTACACCCCCGAAGGTGCGCGGGCCATCGCGCTCGAGCATGGCGTGAGCCCGGACAATTTCGATCGCTACCCCGCGTACAGCGCCATCGCCGACAGCGTGCTCAAGGGCGCGCGGCTCCCGCTCGCCGAGGCGACCGATGCGGAGATGACGCAGTTCCTGCGCCTCATGTTCAACCCGGTCGCCGGCCAAATGGTGCGCACCCTGTTTCTCGAGCGCCTGCGCGCGGAGCGTGAACTGGCGGCACCGAAGGGCACGGCCATTGAGCGCATCGAAGTGGGCCCCCTGGGCCCGGCGCACAAGACATGGGCCGACGCGCTGGCCAGGATGAAGGTCGCGCAGGCGGCCAATGCGTCGCTGCCGGAAGGGACGATCGAGATCGTCGACCTGCAAGGCAGCCGCCATTGCGTGGCGCTTGCAACGCTCGACACGCCGGCCTCCTCCGCTTCTGCGCTGGCCCTGCTCGCGCCCGCCGGGCCGTATGGGCGCGTGATCGAGATCATCAGTTCGGATGACGAGGCGGCGACCGCCATCGCCGCCCTGGCGCCGCATCTGGGCGCATTGCCGTGGCGGACCCCGGGCCCCGCCAGCGTGCTGCAGCGGCTTCGCGGCGAATCGCTCGATGCACAGGCGCACACGGCCGTGCAGTGCGCGGCGGTGCCGGGCGCGAGCGACGTGGCCTTCCTCGATGTCGCCGCCTGCCTGGCCGGGGTGACGCCGGCCTGGAGCGGTGGCCCGCTCAGCTGGCTCTGGGCCGAGCGCGCCAGGGTCGTGCCCGGCTTCGACTCGGGAACGCGCGACGCCTGGAACCGGCTCCAACCGGCCCTGCACCGCGCCTTCGCATGATCGACCGCACCCGCATCGGCTTCGAGACCGAGGCCACCACGGCGGACATCGACGGCTGGCGCGTCAAGCTCTTCTGCCAGGCGGTGGGCGAGGACGACCCGGTCTACCGCGATGCCGACGCCGCACGGGCGGCGGGTCACCCGGCGTGCCCGGTGCCGCCGACCTTCCTGAAGGCAATCGAGGGCGAGCACTTCAGCAGCGCGCAACTGATGGCGCTGCTCCAGGTGCCGCTGCGCGGCGTGCTGCATGCCGAACAGAGCTTCGAACATCTGGCGCCGGTCTACGTGGGCGACCGCATCGAGGTCAGCCGCAAGGTGGCCGACATCTTCGACAAGAAGAACGGGGCCTTCACCTTCATCGTCGTCGACACGGACTACCGCCGCGCGAGGCAACCCGTGGCCAGCAGCCGGCAGACGATCCTGGTGCGCAATGCGCTGGAGGCGACATGAGCGCGTTTCCGGAAACGCTCGAACTGCACTGCGGACCCGTCACGGCCGTCGACCTCGCGCTGTTCGCGGCCGCCTCGGGCGATCACAACCCGCTACACCTCGATGTCGAGGCGGCGCGTGCCGCCGGTTTCGACCGTCCGCTGGTGCACGGCATGCTGACCATGGCGTACGCCGCACGCCTCTTCACGAAGACCCTCGGCGCCGGCAGCGTGCGGCACCTTCACACGCGATTCACCGGAGCCGCCCGGCTCGGCGACACGGTCGTGCTGAGCGCGACGCTGACAGGCACCGAGGGTGAACTCGGTCTCTATGACCTCGACGCGCGCACGTCGGCCGGTGTCGAGCTGGTCTCGGGCAAGGCCCGGGTGGCGAGCGGACCGACGCGATGAGCCGACTCGTCGACGCGCTGCAACCCGGCATGCGGGTCTTCGTACCGACGCTGAGCACGGAGTCCCCGCTGCTGCTGGACGAACTGCGCGCCGATCCCGAGCGTGCCCGTGGCGTGGTCTTCACCGGCGTGCAGTTTCCCGGCATCGACCGCGCGGACTATCTGGCGCTGCATCCCGAGGCGCGACAGACGGCCTTCTTCATGACCCGCCCGGTGCGCGCCGGCCTGCTCGAGGGGCGAGCCGAACTGCTGTCGCTGGACTACCTCGGCATTGCGCGTCATCTTCGCGACGCTGCGCCCATGGACCTCGCGATCGCGCATCTCACACCGCCGGATGCCGATGGCTGGTGCAGTCCGGGCCTCGCGAGCGATTTCATGCCGCTCGTATGGGCGCGCGCGAGGAAGCGCATCGCGCACCTCAATCCGCGCATGCCGCGCACGCAGGGCTCGTTCCGCGTCCATGTCTCGGAGCTGGATGCGGCCGTCGAAGTCGATGCCCCGCTCAACGACTTCATCGAGTCGCCCTCGGGCGAGGTCGAGGCGCGGATCGGCCGGCATGTCGCCACGCTCGTGCGGGACGGGGACACACTCCAGTTCGGCATCGGCTCCGTCCCGCTGGCCCTGGCCGGTGCGCTGAGCGCGCACCGCGGGCTGCGCTTCCATGGCGGGCTGGTATCGAGCGCCTTGCAGACGCTGTGGGAAGCGGGCGCGATGGACCGCGACGCGCCAATCACCACCGGGGTGGTCCTGGGCGACGCGTCCTTTCATGACTTCGTCGGGCGCCTCGCCCCGTTGCGTCTTGTCGACGTGATGAAGACGCACGACCCGGGCATCGTCGCAGCGATCCCGCGCTTCGTCGCGATCAACGCCGCGGCCGAAGTCGACCTGTTCGGCCAGGTCAATGGCGAGCGCGTGGGCGGAACGATCCAGGCGGGCGCGGGCGGGTTGCCCGCCTTCGCACAGGGCGCGCTGGCATCGCCCGGCGGCCGGCTCCTGATCTGCCTGGGCGCGACCGCGCGCAAAGGCAGCGTGTCGCGCATCGTGCCCGTACTGGGGGACCAGGCCCTGTGCACCTTGCCGCGCTACCTGGCGGACGCCGTGGTGACCGAGCATGGCATCGCCGAGCTTCGCAATCTGTCGCTCGACGGCCGGGCCGAGGCGCTGATAGGCATCGCGGCGCCGGAGCACCGCGCGAGCCTGCAGGAAGCCTGGCGCGCGATCCGCAAGGCCGCATGACCACCATGACCCAGGCTCCGCACCCTGCGCCACCGCCGCCCGGCTTCGAACAAGTGGACCTGGGTGGCACCTTCGCCACCGTCAACGGACCGCTCTTCGCGCGCTGGCACGGCGAGCGCCTGCAACTGGGCTTCCGCGTCGGCCCCGGGCACGTCAATCCCGGGCAGAACTGTCATGGCGGGATGTTGTGCACCTTTGCCGACGTCCTGATCTCGACCGCGGCGCAGTACCAGACCGACATCCCGCGCCAGTTCCTCCCGACGATCAGCCTGCAGGTGGACTTCCTGGCCGTCGCGCCGCTGGGCAGCTGGGTCCAGGGCCAGGCCGAGATCCTGCAGGTGACGCGCAACCTCATCTTCTCGCAGGGCCTCATCCAGGCCGATGACCAGGTGGTGATGCGCGCGAGCGGCGTGTTCCGGCGCGGCCCGCTGCTGCCGGAGTCTGCCGATGACCAGGCGTTGCGCCTGCCCGGCATGCCGCTACGCAGCTAGCGGGCGCTCAGCGCACCTCGGCTTCGTCGCAGAGGCGGATCAGCCGCTTGCCGAGGTTGTCGCCGCGATACAGACCCGCGATCGCATCCGGTGCGTGCGCGATGCCGTCGAGCACTTCTTCCATGTAGCGCAGGCTGCCGTTGCGCAACCACGCGGCCAGATCCGCACGCGCACCGTCGGCGTATTCGGGGTGGTCGAAGATCACGAAGCCCTGCATGCGCGCGCGCTTGGTGAGCAGGTGGCGTTCGACGCGGGGGCCCTGCGGCGGCGGGTCCCAGCTCGCGACCGACGCGGTTCCGCAGATCACGATGCGCGCCCCGACGTTCAGGTGCGCCATCACGGCGTCGCTGATCGTCCCCGCCGTGTTGTCGAAGTAGACATCGACGCCGCCGGCACAGGCTTCTGCCAGGCGCTGTGCGAAATCGGCCGCCTTGTAGTCGACCGCTACGTCATAGCCGAAGCGCTCCACGCACAGCGCCCGCTTGGCCTCGCCGCCCGCGATGCCGACCGCGCGGCATCCTTTCAATCGCGCGATCTGGCCCACGCAGGAGCCGACGGCGCCTGCGGCGGTCGAGACGACGACCGTCTCGCCGGCACGAGGCTGGCCCAGTTCGAGCAGCCCGTAGTGCGCCGTCACACCGTTGATCCCCATCACGCCCAGCGCGGTCGACATCGGCAGGTCGTCCTCGGCGATGCGTCGCAGGATGGCGGCACCGTCGACCGCCGCATAGTCCTGCCACCCGAAAAGCCCCGTCACCGCGGCGCCCACCGGCCATGCCGGATCCTTCGATTCGACGATGCGCCCGGCGGCGAATGCCCGCATGACGGCGCCGATGGCCACGGGCTCCGAATAGTTGGCGACGGCGCTGACCCAGCCGCGCATCGCCGGCTCGACCGACAGCCAGATGTTGCGCACCAGCACCTGGCCCGGCCCGGGCGACGTCACCGGCGCGTCGACGATCTCGAAATGTTCCGCCTGCGGGATGCCCGTGGGCCGGCTTTTCAGGCGAACCTGGCGATTGATGCGCGCATTCATCGATTTGTCTCCATCAAGGTTCCACCCGAGTTGCAAAGCTGCGAGACTTGCTATAGTACACATGCGTACCATGCACATCCATACGCTGTAGCAACTTTCTATTCATGAGGTAAATCACGATGGCAGGCCGCTGGTTTGAGGAATTCGAAGTCGGTCAGACTTTCGACCACGAGATCCGCCGCACGGTCACCGAGGCCGACAACATGTGGTTCAGCAACGCCACCTGCAATCCCGCGGCGATCCATATCGACGCAGAGTACTGCAAAGGCACGGAATTCGGGCGGCCCCTGGTCAACAGCATCTTCACGCTCGGGCTGGTGATCGGGCTGTCGGTGCAGGAAACGACGCTCGGCACGACCGTGGCCAATCTCGGCATGACCGACACGCGCTTTCCGGGCCCGGTGTTCGCGGGCGACACGATCCGCTCGCGCACCACCGTGAAGGAGATCCGGGACAGCAAGTCGCGCCCGAATGCCGGCATCGTGACCTTTCTGCACCAGGGTCTCAACCAGCGCGGCGAAGAGGTGTGCGTCTGCACACGCCAGGCGCTCATGCTCCGAAAGCCCCAATGAAGCCGCTCAAGCTCCGCTCGATGCTCTTCGTACCGGCCGACAGCGAACGCAAGCTGGCGAAGTCGGTCGGCAACCCGGCAGACGTGCTGATCCTCGACCTGGAGGACTCGGTGGCCGATTCGCGCAAGGTCGGCGCGCGCGCCACCGCCGTCGAGTTCATCGCGGCGCAAGCTCCGCACATCACCGCCAGCCTCTTCGTCCGCATCAACCCGCTCGACACCACGCTGGCGATGGGCGATCTTGCGGCCATCGTCGTGCCCGGTCTGGCCGGCATCATGCTGCCGAAGACGCGCAGCGCGGCCGACATCACGCGCCTCGGTCACTGCCTCGACGCGCTGGAGGCACGCGCCGGCATTGCGCCGGGCACCGTGCGAATCGTGCCGGTCGCGACCGAGACGCCACAGGCCATGCTGACCATGCAGAGCTTCGCGACTGGCCCGATCGAGCGGCTTGCAGGCATCACCTGGGGCGCCGAGGACCTCTCGACGGCCATCGGCGCGGTATCGAACCGCGACGAGGACGGCAGCTTCTCACCGCTCTACGTCTGGGCCAACTCGCTGTGCCTCTGCGCCGCCGCATCCGCCGGCGTCCCGCCGATCGACACGCTGCATGCCGACTTTCGCGACCCCGAGGGCCTCGCGACCGCCTGCCGCGCATCGCGTCGTCGCGGCTTCCGCGGCCGCATTGCAATCCACCCGGACCAGGTTGCCATCATCAACGAGGCCTATACGCCCTCGGAGGCGGAGATCGCGCATGCCCTTCGCATCGTCGATGCATTCGCCGCCGCGCCGGATGCCGGCACCCTGAGCCTGGACGGCGTGATGCTCGACAAGCCGCACCTGACGCAGGCGCTCGAGACCTTGCGGATGGCCGACTAGACGGCCGACAACAGCGAGACCCACGGAGACCCTATGGATTTCTCAATCAGTGAAGACCATCGCGCGATTCGCGACGGCGTGAGCGCGGTGGTGCGATCTTTCGACGACGAGTATTGGCTCGCACGCGACGACGATGGCGAGTTTCCGCGCGCCTTCCACCGGGCAATGGCCGACGCGGGATGGCTCGGCATCACGATGCCGCCGGAATATGGCGGCGCCGGACTCGGCGTGACCGAGGCCGTGATCATGATGCACGAGGTCGCGAGCCATGGCGGCGGCATGGCATCCGCATCGACGGTGCACATCAACCTTTTCGGGCCGCATCCGATCGTGGTCTTCGGCACGCCCGAACAACGCCAGCGCTGGCTGCCCCGGCTCGTCGAAGGCAAGGACCAGTGCTGCTTCGGCTTTACCGAGCCCGATGCCGGCCTCAACACGACGGCGATCAAGACCTTCGCGCAGAAGGTACCCGGCGGCTACCTCGTGCATGGGCAGAAGGTCTGGACCTCGACCGCGCAGGTCGCCAACAAGATCATGCTGCTGACGCGCACGACCAAGCTGGAGGACTGCAAGAAGCCGACCGACGGCATCACGATCTTCTACACCGACCTGGACCGCAGCAAGATCGAGGTGCATCGCATCCCCAAGATGGGCCGCAAGGCGGTCGACTCGAACTCGATCTTCATCGATGGCCTGTTCATCCCCGAGGAGGACCGTGTCGGTGAGGAAGGCAAGGGCTTCTCGTACATCCTGCACAGCCTCAACCCCGAGCGCCTGCTGGTGGCGGCGGAAGCCGTTGCCATCGGGCAGGACGCGTTGCGCCGGGCTGCCAAGTACGCGCGCGAGCGCGTCGTCTTCGACCGGCCCATCGGCCAGAACCAGGGCATCCAGCACCCCCTGGCCGAGCGCTGGATGGCGCTGGAGGCGGCGTGGGCCATGGTGATGAAGGGCGCCTGGCTCTATGACCAGCACCAGCCCTGCGGCGCGGAGGCCAACACCGCAAAGTTCCTCGGCGCGCGTGCCGGCTTCGATTCGTGCATGCAGGCCGTGCTGACGCATGGCGGTTTCGGGTACGCGAAGGAATACCACGTCGAGCGCCTGCTGCGTGAAGTGACGGTGACGCGGATCGCGCCAGTGACGGAGCAACTGATCATGTCGTTCATCGCCGAGAAGGTGCTCGACCTTCCCAAGTCTTACTGATCGCAAGGGAGCCAAGGTGTTCAAACGAAATCTTTTCAACGAAGACCACGAGTCATTCCGCAGCATGGTGCGCCGGTTCATCGAGAACGAGATCGCGCCCTACCACGCGCAATGGGAGGAGTCCGGCGTCGTGCCGCGTGAGCTGTGGCTGAAGGCCGGCGCGGCGGGCATGCTCTGCTGCACCGTGCCGGAGCAGTACGGCGGCGTCGGTGCCGACTATCTCTTCGACGTCGTGGTGTTCGAGGAAATGGCACGCTCGGGCTTCTCGGGACCGGGCTTCATGATCCACTGCGATCTGGTCGCGACCTACATCGCCAGCTTCGGATCCGAAGCGCAGAAGAAGAAGTGGCTGCCGCTGATGGTGACCGGCGAGGCGATCGGCTCGCTCGGCATGACCGAACCCCACGCGGGATCGGACCTGAAGGCGATCCGGACCAAGGCCGTGCGCGACGGCGACGACTTCGTCATCTCGGGCCAGAAGGTGTTCATCTCGAACGGGCAGCTGTGCGACGTGATCGTGCTGGCGACGAAGACCGACTCGACCGCGGGCGCCAAGGGCGTGACGCTGTTCCTCGTCGACACCAGCCTGCCGGGCTTCCGTCGCGGCAAGAACCTGCACAAGCTGGGCATGAAGGCGCAGGACACCTCCGAGCTGTTCTTCGACGAAGTGCGCGTGCCGGCCACCGCGATGCTCGGCGAAGAGGGGCGCGGCTTCGAGCTGATGATGACCAAGCTCGCGCAGGAGAGGCTGGCGCAGGCCATCCGTTCCGCCACGGTGGCCGAGACGGTGATCGACTGGACCATCGAGTACACAGGCAACCGCAAGGCCTTCGGCAAGACGATCGGCGACTTCCAGAACACGCAGTTCAAGCTCGCCGAACTGAAGACCGAGGCGGTCGTCGGGCGGCAGTTCACCGACCGCTGCATCGAGACCTTCATGAAGGGCGAACTCAATGCGGTCGACGCGGCCATGGCCAAGATGTGGCTCAGCAACATGCACTGCAAGGTCGTCGACGAATGCCTCCAGCTCTTCGGTGGCTGGGGCTACATGTGGGAGTATCCGATCGCGCGCGCCTATGCGGATGCGCGCATCGTCAAGATCGCCGGTGGATCGATCGAGGTGATGAAGCACATCATCGGCCGCCAGCTCTTCAGCGAATTCCGCCCGGGCAAGGACGCCGCCGTGAACGGCATCGCGGGCGTCAACCCTGTCTAGGAGACTCGCAGTGATCCCCTCCACCTTTCGGCCCGACGTATTGGCGGGCAAGCGCATCCTCATCACCGGCGGCGGCACGGGCCTCGGCAAGGAACTGGCGCGGCAGTTCGCCGCCCAGGGTGCCGCGGTGCACATCTGCGGGCGCCGGGAGGCCGTCCTGCAGGCTGCCGTGGCCGAGCTGAACGAGACGGCGCAGCACGGCGGCAGCGCCGAATCCCACATCTGCGACGTGCGCGACGCCGACCAGATCGAGGCGATGGTCGACCGCATCTGGGCGGGCGGCCCGTTGACGGGCCTGGTCAACAACGCAGCCGCCAACTTCATCTCGCCGTCGATCGACATCAGTCCGCGCGGGTTCGCGGCAGTGCGCTCGACGGTGATGGATGGCGCGCTCTTCTCCACGCTGGCCTGCGGCAGACGCTGGATTGCCCAGGGGCTGCCCGGCTCCGTCGTGAGCATGCTCGTGACCTGGGTCTGGACCGGCTCGGCCTACGTGCTGCCTTCGGTGATGGCCAAGACGGCGGTTCATGCGATGACGATGTCGCTGGCAGTTGAATGGGGGGCGAAGAACATCCGCGTCAACGCGGTGGCACCGGGTCCGTTCCCGACCGAAAGCGCATGGGAGAAGCTGGCCCCGATCCCCAAGGCCAACGTCGGCGCTGCATCGTCCGACGAGGTGCCGATGCAGCGCTTCGGCCGCATGCCGGAGCTGTGCAACCTGCTGACCTTCCTGCAGGCCGATGGCTGCGAATACCTCACGGGGCAGAACATCGCGATCGATGGCGGGCACCATCTGGCGGCGCCCAGCACCTTCGCGGCGCTGGGCAAGCTGACCCCGGAAGACTGGGCCGAAGCCAAGACGCTCGTGCGGGGCCGCGCCGAACAGGAAAAGGCACAACGCAGCGCAGGCTGAGGCGATGCCTATTGCGCACGACAACGCGACGCGCGATCTGCGACTCAACGCCCGCGTGACACCGGACCGCCCGGCGATCGTCTGCGGCAACGAGACATGGAGCTATGCGGCACTCGAGGCGATGAGCAATCGAATGGCGGCGGTGCTTCGCAGCCTCGGCACGGTACGCGGCGACCACGTCGCCTCGCTGATCGGCAATCGGGCCGAGGCGGTGGCCCTCGGCTGGGCCGCATGGCGCGCCGGTGTCTATCTGACGCCAATGCCGACAGGCCTCACCGCAACCGAATTGCGATACGTGATCGACGATTGCGATGCGAAGGTCGTGATCGCCGATGCAGCCTTGTCAGACGGCGCGGCGCAGCTCCCCGCCCTGTCGAAGCCGGAAATCTCATGGCTGTCGCTGCGGGGTCCGATTCCGCAGTTCACCGCCCTGGAGCCATTGCTGTCACAAGCCTCGCCCGAGCCCGACAGCGACGAGACACCCGGTGCCTTGATGGTCTACACCTCTGGCACGACCGGGGTCCCCAAGGGCGTGTTCCGCCCGCTCCTGCCGGCGGACTACCGCGGCACGCCGCCGTTCGCGGGGGACCTGCTGACACTGTTCGGCCTCGGCGACGAAGACGTGCGCTATCTGTCCACCGCTCCGCTCTACCATGCGGCCCCGCTGCGATTCGCGCTGGCCGTCACCGCCGGCGGCGGCACGGTGCATGTGATGCAGCGCTTCGATGCAAACGAAGCGCTGCATCTGCTGGAACATCACGCCATCACTCACAGCCAATGGGTGCCGGCCATGTTCCAGCGACTGCTCGAGCTTCCGGCCGGGCGTCGCGCGGCGTTCAGCGCGCCGGCGCACCGCTCCGCCATCCACGGCGCGGCGCCCTGCCCCTTCGCGCTCAAGAAGGCCATGATCGATTGGTGGGGACCGATCGTCAGGGAGTACTACTCCGGCAGCGAAGGTGTCGGGCTGACCTTGATCGATTCGATGGAGGCGCTCTCCCATCCCGGGTCGGTGGGACGCGCGCGCAAGGGCGTCCTTCACGTGGCGGACGATGCCGGCAATGCCTTGCCGCATGGCACCACCGGCCTCGTGTGCTTTTCCGGCGTGGCGCCATTCGCGTACTACAAGGCGCCGGAGAAAACCACCGGCCGCACGCTGCCGCAGGGATGGCAGACTTTTGGCGACATCGGCCATGTCGACGAGGACGGCTATCTCTACCTGACCGATCGGCAGGACGACATGATCATTTCCGGCGGGGTCAATGTGTACCCGCAGGAGATCGAGTTGGCCCTCCGTAGCGTGCCGGGCGTATGGGACTGCGCCGTCGTCGGCGTCGCAGATGAGCGCTTCGGCGAGCGTCCCGTGGCTTTCCTGGTGGCTGTACGCGGCGTCCCCGAGGGCGATCCGCCGGCTCTGATCGCCGCAGTGCGCGCACATTGCGAGTCGCATCTTGCTCGCATCAAGCGACCGTCGGATTTCGTGTTGGTCGACAGCCTGCCGCGATCGCCTACCGGCAAGCTGCTGCGCCGTCTGCTCCGCGAGATGGTGGGCGACGACAAGCGGCGAGATCTGTCGCCGTAGCTCTGGCTCGCGACGCCCGCTCAATTGATTGCTTTGGTCAATCAATTGATTGACAATGGCAACCATGTCAACAGTTTCATCCGCCTCGCCCGAGGTCGCCGCGGTCAAGGCGATCCGCCAGTTCAATCGCTTCTACACCCGTCGCATCGGCGTGCTCGACCCGTACCTCGACAGCGACATGTCGCTGACCGACGTTCGCGTGCTGTATGAGCTGGCCCACCGCGAAGCCCCGGTCGCCAGCGAGATCGGCAAGGATCTGCACCTCGACGGCGGCTACCTCAGCCGCATCCTGCGCCGCTTCGAAGCCAGCGGCTGGCTGCGGCGCGAACCCGATGCACGGGATGCGAGGCAGAGCCTCCTGTGCCTGACCGAGGCCGGCCATGCCGCCTTCGCCCCGCTGCAGCAGAAGTCGCGCGACGAGGCGGCCGCCCTGCTCTCGCCGCTCGCCGCCCCCCAGAGAGCGCAACTCATCGACGCCATGCAAACCGTTCAAACCTTGCTGGACCCGGCGGCCGCCCCTCCGACGAAGACGAGGGCGGCCGTGCTGCGCGCCCCGGCACCGGGGGACATAGGTTGGGTCGTGCAGCAGCACGGCGAGATCTACGCCCGCGAATACGGCTGGAACAGCGATTTCGAGGCGCTGGTGGCCGACATCTCCAGCCGGTTCCTGCGCAAGTTCCAGCCCGAATGGGAGCGCTGCTGGATCGCCGAACTCGACGGCGAGCGGGTCGGGGCCGTGTTCGTGGTGCGCAAGTCGCCGAGCACGGCGCAGCTGCGCATGCTGATCCTGAGCCCCAAGGCACGCGGTCTCGGCCTGGGCGCCCGGCTCACGGACGAATGCATCGCCTTCGCGCGCAGCAAGGGCTACAGGAAGATGGTGCTGTGGACCAACAGCTGCCTCAGCGCCGCGCGCGGCATCTACGCCGCACGCGGCTTCCGGCTGATCAAGTCGGAGCCCTACGAGGGCTTCGGCCAGCAACTGGTCGGCGAGACCTGGGAGCTCAAGCTCACTGCATGAACCAGCCGTGGCTCACGACCAGCGACTGGCCCGTCAGCGCGTTGGTCGGGAAGGCAGCGAACAGCAGCGCCACGCGCGCCACGTCGTCGGTGGTGGTGAACTCGCCGTCCACCGTCTCCTTGAGCATCACGTTCTTCACCACCTGCTCCTCGGTGATTCCGAGCGTCTTGGCCTGCTCCGGGATCTGCTTCTCCACCAGCGGCGTGCGCACGAAGCCGGGGCAGATCACGTTGGCCCGCACGCCGTGCGAGGCGCCTTCCTTCGCGACGGTCTTGGCCAGCCCGATCAGGCCGTGCTTGGCGGTGACGTAGGGTGCCTTGAGCAGCGAAGCCTCCTTGGAGTGCACCGAGCCCATGTAGATCACGCTGCCGCCGCGGCCTTGCGCGTACATGTGCTTCAGGCAGGCCTTGGTGGTGAGGAAGGCGCCGTCGAGGTGGATCGCCAGCATCTTCTTCCAGTCGGCGAAGCTGAATTCCTCGACCGGATGCACGATCTGGATGCCGGCGTTGCTGATCAGGATGTCGATGCCGCCGAAGGCCTTGGCGGCCTCCTCGACGGATGCGTTGACTTGGTCCTCGCTGGTGACGTCGACCCCGACGCCGATGGCCTGCGCGCCCGTGGCCTTGAGTTCCGCGGCGGTGGCATCGGCGGCCTCCTTGTTGAGGTCGGCGATCACGATTTTCGCGCCTTCCTTGGCGAAGACGATCGCGATTTCCTTGCCGATACCGCTGGCCGAGCCGGTGATGAAGGCGACCTTGTCCTTGAGCTGCATAAGATTTCCTTTGCGTGACGGAGGTTGGGAGAAGCGTGCAATCTGCGTGCCCGAGGCATCAGACTGGCGGTGGAAACTTAAACGTACCTGATCTGCATGACTATGCGCCGGCCGGAATGTTCGGCAACTTCATCGGGCGGCGAACGCGGCGCGAGTTGGGCTCGGTGAGGTCGAAGGTCGTCACGCCGTTGGCCTGCGCCGCGCTCTTCAGCCATTCCGGATGGTCCAGCGTGTTGCAGATGTCGCGCATGCCGGCCTCCCAGTGTTCGTCGACCGACGCGCGCGAGAACTCGTAGTCCTTCGATTCGAGCTCGTAGGGCTTGTCGCGGTAGATCAGGTGGACGATCTCGATGGGCTTGTGCGAGAGCTGGTCGCACACCGCTTGCACGCTGGCATCCTTGCGCAGCGGCGCAGGAAGCTTCTTGATGAGGTCGGCGATCGCCTGCTGGAGGTTCACGTTCGAAGCGAGCGCGTCGGTGTTCATGCGCGTGCGGCTCGAATAGGTGATGTCCTTCTGCCGCTCCATGGTCTCGGAGATCGTGCTGGGCATCGCCCCATGCGCGCTGAACAGGTCGACCTGCAGCACGAGCAGCGGCTCGCTGCGCGGATGGGTGTCGAGCACGTACTGCAGCGGCGTGTTCGACACGATGCCGCCGTCCCAGTAGTCCTCGCCGTCGATGTGCACCGGCGCGAAGCCCGGCGGCAGCGCGCCGCTGGCCATGATGTGCTCGGGGCCGATGCGCTGGACCGTGTTGTCGAAATAGATGGAATTGCCGGTGCGCACGTTCACCGCGCCGACGCTGAAGCGGATCTCCTGGCGGTTGATGCGATCGAAATCCACCAGGCGTTCGAGCGTCGCCTTGAGCGGCGCGGTGTCGTAGTAGCTCAGCACCGGCGCGGCGCCGCCAAGCAGGAGGGCCGGACTGCGCCTCGGCTCGAAGAAGCCGGGCACGCCGAACACGGCCGCCGACGTGGCGCTCCACTGGTTGAACATGACGCGGTCGCTCCACCACGTCGGCACGCGCTGCGCCGGGCCGGAGGAAACGAGATCCCAGAATTCGCGCAGCCGCTTCACCCGCATCTCGGGTGCGTTGCCGGCGATCAGCGCCGCATTGATGGCGCCGATCGACACCCCGGCCACCCAATCGAGCGCCTTGTGCTTTTCGAAGACGCCCGCGTAGACGCCGGCCTGGTAGGCGCCCAGGGCGCCGCCGCCCTGCAGCACCAGGGCCTTTTTGGCGGTCGTGATGTCGACGGTGATCCCCGCGCGGCTCGGGACGGATGAGTTGGCATTTCTGGAAACGGGCATGGCGTCATTGGACACCATGCGCCGCACCGCCGGCTTCTCCCGAAGGGATTACATCTTGGGCAGCATCTGCCCGCGAATCTCGCCACCCGGGTTGGCGGCCGTGTGGACATTGGCATACCACTTGCCGGCCATCAGGTCCGCCGCCTGCGCCGGGGTGAGCGTCGCCGTCCCCTCGATCGGGCTGGCCGCGTTGGCAAAGGGAAGGACCACCGCCGCATTCGCACCCGCGGCGGCAGGGCCATGGAAGTGCGCCGCCGTGGCTGGGCCGCTCAGGCCGTCATAGGTGATCTTGTATTTGAGGACGTTCGTGTCCTTGTTCAGCGTCGCCTCGGCGAGGCCGCTGCCGCGCGTCATGTTGGGCGGCACTTCGCTGGCGGCGTTCATGCTGCCGCTGAAGCTCGCGGTGTTGGACTTCGACATCATTCCGCAGCCTGCGAGCGCAGCGGTCGCGACGCCGGCCACGAGGGCCATGCGCAAGGTGGTGCCATATCGGTTCATGGATTGATCTCCTTCTGTTTTCGAAAAGCCAGCATAGGCAGCATCCCCGGCGCCCGCTGTCGGCCACGAACCCGACTTCGAACCCGGTGGCATGATTTCGGTGCATGAAAACCCTGCCTTCTGCCCCCGAAATCGTCGAATTCTGGCGAGACGCCGGTCCCAAGCGCTGGTTCGCCAGGAGCGCTGCCTTCGACGCCGAGTTCAAGTCGCGATTCGAAGCCGCCCACCACGCCGCCGCGACCGGCGCGCTCGACCCGTGGGCCGGCGATGCCGAGGGTGCGCTCGCATTGCTCGTGCTGCTCGACCAGTTCCCGCGCAATGCCTGGCGCGGAAGCGGCCACATGTTTGCGACCGACGGGAAGGCGCAGTCCGTCGCGCGCGCCGCGGTCGATGCCGGCCTCGACCGGCAGGTCGATGAAGCGCTGCGGCCCTTCTTCTATCTGCCCTTCATGCATTCGGAATCGCTGGCGGACCAGGAGCAATCGGTCGAACTCAATGCCGCGCTCGATGCCAACACCCGGCGCCATGCCGTGTTGCACCGCGACATCATTGCGCGCTTCGGGCGCTTTCCGCATCGCAACGCGGCCCTGGGCCGCCCGACGACCGCCGAAGAGCAGCAGTACCTGGACGACGGTGGCTTCAAGGGTTGATCAGGCGGACTGCTCCACGCGCATCGGCGAGGTTCTTGCCGCGGGACGCGGCCGGCCCTTGAACGAGCCGTACTCGTGCGCGTACACCCAGGTGAACTCGACGCCCAGCAGGAAGATCTGCGCCGAGTAGTAAACCCACACCAGCAGCACCACGAGAGAACCCGCCGCGCCATAGCCCGAGGCGATGCCGGTCTTGCCGATGTAAAGCCCGATCAGGAACTTGCCGATGGTGAACAGCACGGCAGTGACCACCGCACCAATCCACACGTCACGCCATTGCACACGCACGCGCGGCATGAACTTGAAGATCATCGCGAAGCCCACCGTCACGATCGCGAAGCCGAACACGGAGTTGACGTTCTGCGCCAGCGTGGCCCAGCCGCCGAAGACCGGCGCCCACCATTCGCCGAGCGCGGCAAGCGCCGCGTTGACCACCAGCGACACCATCAGAAGGAAACCGATGCCCATGATCATGCTGAACGAGAGCAGCCGCACGCGCATCAGGTCGAGCAGCCCGTTGACGTCCTGCCGCGCCGGCGCACGCCAGATGCGGTCGAAGGCGTCCTGGAGTTCGCCGAACACGGTGGTCGCGCCGACGATCAGCAGGGCCACGCCGATCACCGTCGCCACGATGCCCTGCCTCGGCTTGTTGAGCGCCTCCAGCATGATCTGGATCGCCCGCGCGCCCTCGGTGCCCATCAGGCCCGAAAGCTGTTCGAAGATCTCGCCGCGTGCCTCGTCGCGCCCGAACACGAGGCCGACGACCGAAATCACGATCAGCAGCAGCGGCGCCACCGAGAACACCGTGTAGTAGGCCAATGCGGCGCCCATGCTGGGGGCGTAGTCCGCCCGCCACGAAGCGAAGGACTGCTTGCAAAGATCAAAGAGCGCACGTGCAACCATCCGCGCAGTGTCGCAGCATGCGGCGGGCACGCAAGCCGAACAGGGTGCGGCGACGCTCAGGCCCCTTGCCCGTGATAATCGGCCGCAATGCATCCGCCCCCCCACAGTGCGGCCACGGCGCCCGACCACCCGCAACCCCAGTCCCCCCGCGACCTGTTCGTTTCATTCACCTGGCTTGCGTTGCAAGGCTTCGGCGGCGTGCTCGCCGTCGTGCAACGCGAGATGGTCGAGAAGAAGCGCTGGCTGACGCCCGACCAATTCCTCGAGGACTGGGCCGTGGCCCAGGTGCTGCCGGGACCGAACGTGGTCAACCTCGCGCTGATGATCGGCGACCGCTACTTCGGCCTGCGCGGCGCCGTGTGCGCGGTGGCCGGCATGCTGACGGTGCCGCTCGGCGTGATCCTGACGCTGGCCGTGCTCTACGCCCACTACGCCGGCAATCCGCAGGTGGCCGGCGCGCTCCGCGGCATGGGCGCGGTGGCGGGCGGCCTCATCGCCGCCACCGGGATCAAGCTCATTCCGGCGCTGCGCAAGCACCCGCTGGGCTTCGGCGTCTGCCTCGGGATCGTCGCGCTGGTGTTCGTCGCCATTGCCTTTGCGCGCATTCCCCTCGGATGGGTGCTGCTGGCCGTCGGCGGCATCACCTGCGCCTGGACCTGGCGAAAGCTGCGCGCATGACGATCGTGATGCACTGGCACGACTGGCTCGCCCTTTTCGGCCAGTACCTCATGCTCTCGCTGCTGTCGATCAGCGGCGCCATCACGACCGTGCCGGACATGCACCGCTACCTGGTGACACAGCACAACTGGCTGACGGACGCGCAGTTCAGCTCGTCGGTCGCGATCGCCCAGGCCGCGCCCGGGCCCAACGTGCTGTTCGTCGCGCTGATGGGCTGGAACGTCGGGCTCAATGCCGGCGGCGGCATCGGTGCCGGGCTGCACGCATGGCTGCTGGGGCTGCTCGGCCTCGCCACGACGATGGTCGGGATCATGCTGCCCAGCACCACCCTCACCTACTTCGCGACCCGCTGGGGCCATCGCAACCGAGAGCGGCGCGGGGTGCGGGCCTTCAAGCAGGGCATGGCGCCGGTCGTGGTCGGGCTGCTGATCGCGACCGGCTGGGTGCTGGCCTCGGGAAACCATTCCGGCGACGCGCCCGCATGGCACCTCTGGCTGCTGACCGGCGTCTCGGCGTTTATCGTCTGGCGCACTCGTATCCATCTTCTGTGGCTGCTCGGTGCCGGCGCCCTGCTCGGCGCGCTGGCCTTCGTCTGACTTATCGAGGAAATCACTTCATGCAGTTTCGACCCCTCGGCCGCTCCGGCCTGCAAGTCTCCCCGCTCGCCTTCGGCGGCAACGTCTTCGGCTGGACCGTCGACGAAGCGCTGTCGTTCCGGCTGCTCGACGCCTGGCTCGACGCCGGCTTCAACTTCGTAGACACGGCGGACGTCTATTCGAGCTGGGTGCCCGGCCACATCGGCGGGGAATCCGAAACCATCATCGGCAAGTGGCTCCGGCAGACCGGCAAGCGCAACCGCGTGGTGCTTGCGACCAAGGTCGGCAAGCCGATGGGCGAAGACAAGAAGGGTCTCTCGCCGGCGTACATCCGCCAGGCCGTCGACGCTTCGCTCAAGCGCCTGAAGACTGACCACATCGACCTCTACCAGTCGCACGACGACGATGCGGAGACGCCGCTGTCCGACACGGCGGAAGCCTTCGCCGCGCTGATCAAGGCCGGCAAGGTCCGGGCCATCGGCGCATCGAATTTCAGCGCGCCCCGCCTGGCCGAGGCGCTCGACGTGGCGGAGAAACAGGGCCTTCCGCGCTACGAGAGCCTCCAGCCGCTCTACAACCTGTACGACCGGGCAGTCTTCGAGAAAGACCTTGAACCGCTGTGCGTCGAACGCGGCATCGGCGTCATCAACTTCTACGCGCTCGCGGCGGGCTTTCTGACGGGCAAGTACCGGACCGAGGCGGACGCATCGAAAAGCGCGCGCGGCGCCAACACGACGAAGAAGTACCTCAACCCGCGCGGCCTGCGCATCCTCGATGCGCTGGATGCCGCCGCCAAGACGCATGGCGTCACGCCGGGCCAGGTGGCGATCGCCTGGCAGATCGCGCGGCCCTCCATCACGGCGCCCATCGCCAGCGCCACGTCGATGAAGCAGCTCGACGAACTGCTCGCCGCGGCCACGCTCCAATTGCCCGCCGAGACCATCGCCGCCCTCGACGCGGCGAGCGCCGAGGCCGCCGACCAACGGTAGGCACCCTCCGACACGCATTGGCGGCCCAGGCCGCCGCTGCGGCGACCCGCGCCGTGCAGACTGGCGCGGATCGCAATACCGGAGAGAGAACATGTCCTTTGCCCTCTACATGATCGGGTTCCTGATCTTCCTGGCCGGCCTCGTCTGGGGTGCGTCGGTCGCTGGCGTGCCGACGCTCTACATCGGGATCGGGGCACTGATCGTCCTCGGCATCGGCATCTTCAGTGCCGTGAGCCGCACGCGGGGCAAGGACCCATCCTGAGCGACGCCAACGGCGTTACGCTCGGCGGATGACTGCCACCGATCCGCTCGCTCCACCCTCCCTCGACTATTTCGCCGACCTGCAGGTAGATGTCGGCGCGCCGCAGGTGCTCAGCCAGTGGCCGCGCGGCATGCGCAGGCTCGTGCCGATCACCGGCGGCAAGGTACAGGGCAAGGGGTGGACCGCCAGGGTTCTCCCGGGCGGGACCGACTTTCAACTGATCGTCAGTGACACCCTTTCGGAGCTGGATGCCCGTTACGGGCTCGAGACGGACGCAGGCGACCTCGTCTACGTCCAGAACCACGCGGTCCGCGCCGCGCCGCCGGAGGCGATGGCAAAGCTGCTGCGCGGCGAGCCGGTCGATCCGTCGCAGATCTACTTCCGCTGCAATCCGCGATTCGAAACTGCCTCGCCGGCGCTGCGCTGGATCGGCGAGCGCATGTTCGTCGGGGTCGGTGTGCGCCATCCCGCGCAGGTGGTGATGCGCTTCTTTGTCTTGCTGTAGACCCCGCCGCAGACTCGTCGCGACGACTACGCGGCGCCGAAGCGATAGAAGGCCTGCGGATTGCGCACCAGCAGTTGCTCACGAAGCGCCGCATCTGGGGCGATCTCCGCCAACGCATCGACCAGTTCGCCATCGTCCGGTACATGGTCGTGCAGCGGATGCGGCCAGTCGGTGCCCCAGAAACACCGGTCCGGAAAATCCCGCACGAGCGTGCGCGCGATTTCGATGCCGTCGGCGTACCCGGGCGCGCGCGAGATGCGGTCGATGCCGCTGACCTTGACGCGGAACAGCGGGTTCTTCATCAGCGTATGCAGTGCGACGAAGTCCGGATGCTTCGTCCCGGCCGATGCGTCGACACGCGCCATGTGGTCGATGACCACGGGAACGGCACTCTGTGCGAGCGGGGCAGCCAAAGAATGAATCAGACCGCGCTCGAAATGCACCTGCAGATGCATCCCCAGCGATTCGAGCCGCCGAGAGAACGCAACGACACCGTCGACGTCGAACGCCGAACCGGACGCGCCGGTGAAATTGAATCGAACGCCCCTGAATCCCACTGACGCGAGCCGCGAAAGCTCCTTGTCGGCGACATCGAGCGGCAGCAACGCAACGCCCAGGTAGTTGCCGCCACCGGCCGCAATGGCGTCCTCGACCACGCGGTTGTCCAGCCCGTGGCACAGCGACTGGACGATCACGCAACGCTCGATGCCCATCTGGCGGTGCAGCGCGAACAGCGTTTCCTTGGGCGCATCCGCCGGCGTGAAGCTGCGCTCTTTCGCGAACGGAAACCGCTCGGCAGGGCCGAACACATGGACGTGCGCGTCGCACGCACCCGCCGGCAGCGCAAGCCGCGGCGTCGAGGGATGCGGGTTAAAGGTCAGCATCGGCGTCAGGAATACCGCGAACCGGCTCTGCCGGGCCGCAGGTATTGCCCCCGGCTGGGGGTTGGCGGAGCGACACGAAGTGCGCGAAGACTGGGGGCGAGCTCACGACCTTTGTCGCATGGCCTCGTAGAGGCATACGCCGCTGGCGACGGAGACATTCAAGCTCTCTACCGCCCCGGCCATCGGGATGCTCACCAGCTCGTCGCAGGTCTTGCGGGTGAGCTGCCGCATGCCCTCGCCCTCTGCGCCGAGCACCATCGCGAGCGGACGCTTCAAGTCGCACTGATAGAGCGTGCCGGGCGCGTCGTCGCTCGTGCCGACGCACCAGATGTTGCGCTCCTTCAGTTCGCCCAGCGTGCGCGCGAGATTGGTGACCATGAAGTACGGCACCGTCTCGGCCGCCCCGCTCGCGACCTTGGCCACCGTCGCGTTGATGCCGGCCGCATGGTCCTTGGGCGCGATCACGGCGTGGGCACCCGCGCCGTCGGCCACCCGAAGGCAGGCGCCGAGGTTGTGCGGATCGGTCACGCCGTCGAGCACGAGCAGCAGCGGCATGATGCCCGCGGCCTCCAGGCCTTCGAGCAACTCGTCGAGCGAATGGGTCTGGGGAATGGGCTCCACGCGCGCCGCCACGCCCTGGTGGCCGTGGCTGCCGGCGAGCTTGGCGAGGCGCAGGCCGTCAGCCTCGATCAGGCGGACGCCGGCCTCCTGCGCACGGGCGATGAACTGGCGCATGCGCGCATCGCGGCGGCTGGCATCGAAGAGCACCTCGATCACCGATTTCGGCGAGGTCTTGATACGCACGCCGACGGCGTGGAAGCCGAAGATCACTTTGGGGGAAGACATCGGGGGATTATCGAGCCCCGGCCGTGATTGCCCGCGTTCAGAGCCTCCCGGTCACGTAGAGCAGCATCAGGACGACGACCACAGCCACGGCCGCAAGCGCCACCCACTTGCCCCGGCCGGTCCGAGCAGGTTCCGCGATCTTGCCGCGCCCCGGCCCGCCTCGTGGCGCCAGCCCGCCGAAGGCGGTGTCGTCTTCGTCGTCGTCAGGGTTTCGCGGTCTCTGCATGGCAATCTTCCTTGCTATGCGTGGGGGCCGCCCGGGCGGCCCGCCGTTCGAAATGCGCTCAGGCGCCGTGACCGTCGAGCGCCACGCGGCCAGCCTCGATGGTGATCCGCCGCTCGCACCGCTCAGCGATGCCACGGTCGTGCGTGACGAGCACGAGCGTCGTGCCCAGCTCGCGGTTGAGATCGAACATCAGTTTCATCACTTGCTCGCCCGTTGCAAAGTCGAGACTGCCTGTAGGTTCGTCGGCCAGCAACAACGCGGGTTGTACGACAAAAGCCCTCGCCAGCGCCACCCGCTGTTGCTCTCCGCCCGACAGCACCTTGGGGTAGTGTCCGAGCCGCTGGCCCAGCCCGACGCGGCCGAGCATCTCGGTCGCGGCCTTGCGGGCGTCCTTGCGATCGGCCAGTTCGAGTGGCAGCATCACGTTTTCGAGCGCGCTCAGGTTGCCGAGCAGCTGGAAACTCTGGAACACGAAGCCGACCTTCTGGGCGCGCAGGGCCGCACGTTCGTCTTCGTCGATGGCGAACAGGTCCGCCCCGGCGAGTTTGACGGTGCCGCGGGTGGGCGTGTCCAGGCCAGCGACGATCGACAGCAACGTGCTTTTCCCCGACCCTGATGCACCGACGATGGCGGCAGTCTCCTTCGCGCCCAGCGTGAAATCGATGTCTTGCAGAATGTCCAGCGTTCCGGCGGAGTCGGTGACGGACTTGAAGACATGCTCGACGGCGACGATGGGTTGGGATCGGCTGCCATCGGATTGGATTGAGGACATTGAAAGGTTTCGCGTGGTGAATCGACGTCACTTTATCTTGTGCGGCGCGCTGGCCGGCAGCGGCGGGTCATGGGTCGCCGCGCAGGCGCAGGCCGCGACCGCCCGAAAACCGGTCATCCTTGTCGTCGGCGACTCGCTCTCGGCCGAGTACGGCCTCAAGCGCGGCGAAGGCTGGGTGCCCCTGCTCGACAAGCGACTGGGCGAGCAGAAGGTCACGGCCACGGTCATCAACGCCAGCATCAGCGGCGACACCACGGCCGGCGGACGGGCGCGGCTGCCCGGCCTGCTCGCGCAGCACCAGCCCACGCATGTCGTGCTCGAACTGGGCGCGAACGATGCGCTGCGCGGCCTGCCCCTCGCCGGCACCGAGGACAACCTGCTCCAGATGACGAAGGCCGCCCAGGCTGCCGGGGCGCAGGTGCTGATCGTCGGCATCCAGGTGCCGCCCAACTACGGCAGCGACTACACCCGGCGCTTCGAGGCGATCTTCGCCAAGGTGGCGAGTGCGACCAAGGCGCCGGTGGTGCCGTTCCTGCTCAAGGGCGTGGCCGACAGTCCGGATGCGGCGATGCTTTTCCAGGCCGACCGGATCCATCCGACGGCGGCCGCGCAGCCGCGCATGCTCGACAACGTGTACCCCGCGCTGCGCAAGCTGCTGCCCAAGTGAAGGGCCAAGCAAAAAGCCGCCGCAGGCCCGAAGCCCGCGGCGGCTTTTGCTTGATCTGGGAGCCGGAACGGCTCAGCCGTTTTTCGTCGGCAGTTCCGGAACGGTCGGCGGGTCACGCTCCAGCGAGGCCACGTCGGTTTCCGGATCGCCCGGGGCGAGCCCGTCGCTGCTGGGCATGAGCTTGCGGTTGGCTTTTTCCCTCAGCTTCTCTTCCTTCTTCTTCTTCTTGGCCAGTTCCTTCTGGCGCTTCTCGTAGCCGTAATTTGGTGTTGCCACTGCTTCTCCTTCGGGCGAGGCAGTCAGGTTGACTGCGCGTCATCGGACTGTACGCGATAACCGTCCGCTCTCAGAGCGCCGCGAGGGCCTGTTCGAGGTCGGCGCGCAGGTCCTCGACGTCTTCCAGGCCGACCGAAAACCGCACCAGCGTGCCCTTGTGCGGCCACCTGGCGACGCTCGCATCGCGCATCAGGCCGATGTCGTAGGGCACCACCAGGCTGATCGGGCCGCCCCACGAATAGCCGAGCCGGAAAAGTTCCAGGCTGTCGCAAAACCGGTCGACCTGCTCGGTCCCGTAGCGGTCGTCGAACACCACGGAGAACAGGCCGGCGGCGAGATCGGTGGCACCGCAAAGCCGCAGCCAGTGCGCATGGCCCGGCGAGCCTTCCAGCGCCGGGTGCAGCACCTGCGCGATCTCCGCGCGCCCTTCGAGCCAGCGGACGAGTTCGCGTGCGCTGCGGTCGTGCGCCTGGTAGCGCAAGGCGATGCTCGGCAACGAACGCAGGAGCGTTTCGACATCGCCGACGCCGATGCCGAAGCCCATCCGCATGTGCGTGAGCTTGATCGCGCGGTGCAGGCGTTCGTCGCGCGTGACCACGCTGCCCATCAGCACGTCGCCACCGCCGCTCGGGTACTTGGTGAGTGCGTGGACGGAGACGTCGACCCCCTGCCCGCTGCCGTTGAAATCGAAGGGTGCGAAGGCCAGTCCGGCGCCCCAGGTGTTGTCGAGCGCGGTGATCACGCCACGCGCGCGGCAGACGGCGACCAGCGCCGGCAGGTCCGGGAACTCCATCGTGACCGAGCCGGCGGCCTCGACCCAGACCAACTTCGTTTGGGGGGACAGCTTGGCGGCGAGATCGGCCGGGTTCATGGCGTCGTAGAGCCGATGGGTGATCCCGAAATTCGCCAGCTCGCCATTCGCGAGCGCCTTGTTGGGGCCGTAGGCGTTGTCGGGAATCAGCACCTCGTCGCCGGTCTTGAGCAGCGCGAAGGACACCAGCGCGATCGCAGCGAGGCCGCTGGGCACGAGCAGGCACTCGGTGCCGCCCTCCAGCGTGGCGAGCCGCTCTTCGAGCGTGAAGGTGGTCGGCGTTCCGTGCAGGCCGTAGGTGTAGCCAGCCTTGGTCTTCCAGTCGCGCGCGCGCATTGCGGCGACGTCGGCGAAGAACACGGTGGAAGCCTTGTACACGCCGCGCTGGGGTGCCGCGAAATTCACGGGGGGGCTGTACGGATGGTGGATCAGGTCGGTGATGGGCTTTCGCATGCCTCCATGCTAGTCGACCGGATCGGCCGGGCAACAGACAATGCGCGGATGCTGCTGACGCGCGCTCCGGGCCCCTCGTTGCGGCCCTTTGTCCGGACCCTCTGGGCGGCCGATCCCGGCCCGCGCGATCCGCCAGCGGGCCGGACACCGGCGCGCGAACATGTGCTGCCGACGGGCGACATGCATCTGGTCTTCCGGCTGTCGGGTCCGCCGCTTCGGCTCTTCGCGGGCGCGGCGGATTCGGTGGGGTACACGGTGGGCTACGCGATCGTCGGGGGCGCGCGCTCGGCCTTCTACGCGCGCGATGTGTCCGTTGCCACACGATCGGTCGGCGTACAGTTGCGGCCGGGTGCCGCGCGGGCCCTGTTCGGCATGCCTGCCCATGAACTCGCGAATCGCCACACGCCGCTGGATCAGCTCTGGGGCGCCCAGGCATTCGAAGCGCTCGAACAGCTCCACGATGCCGGGACGCCGACGGCCCAACTGGCCTGCCTCGAAGCCTTGCTGAAGAAGCGACTGGAACGCCGGCCGCAAGCCATGCATGCCGCATTTCAATCGCGACTTTCTCGAGATCACCGGCATGACGCCGGAGACCTATCGCAGGGCCGCGCCAGGTTCGCCGAATCACGTGCGTATCGACGTCCGGTGGTGAACCAGCCGGCATTCTGCAGCGTCGCGCGGCGACCCGAGGCGCGTCCACGCGTGCCGCGAAGCCCCGGTCAAATTCGTTCAATACGTCCCGCGCGCAGGGGCTCAGAATCGCGAGACCGTTTCACGAGGACCCTTCGATGACCGTCCATGAGCTCTTTCCCTACCTCTGCGTAAACGACACGGCAGCCGCCATCGGCTTCTATGGCGAGGTATTCGGCGCCAAGGAGAAGTTCAGGCTGACCGAACCGAGCGGTCGCATCGGGCATGCCGAACTCGACTTCGGAACCACCACGGTGATGCTCTGCGACGAGTTCCCGGAGTACGGCATCCGCGGCGCCAAGACGATCGGCGCCACGCCCGTCACGCTGCATCTGCACGTCGACGATGCCGACGCGGTGATCGAGCGCGCGTTGAAGGCCGGCGCCACGCTCCATATGCCCGCGCAAGACCAGTTCTACGGCGAGCGTTCAGGCTCGTTCTTCGACCCCTTCGGGCACCGCTGGAACGTGGGTCACAGCATTGAGGACGTGGCGACGGAGGAGATGCAGCGGAGGTATACGGAGGCGCTCAAGTAGCTGCCGGGGCGGCGAGTCGGCTGTCGTGTCCGAGGTTATTTGGCAAGAATCCAGGCGGAGACCTGCGCCACCACGTCGCGCTCAATGCCGTTGAAGCCGTGATAGGCCATGGCCTCGCACGGGTCGCCCTTGCTCTCCCCACCTTCGAACGCCAGCAACTCCTTGCGTGACGCGTTTGCAAGCTTCGCCATGAGCGCAGGCACGTTGGCAAAGCCGCAATAAGCGCAGCCATCCTTCGCGTGATGCACGACGAGAACGGGGATGCGGATTCTTTCCAGCGGCATGGCCGGGACAGGCCGGCTGTTGTTGTCCGTCAGGATGGTCGAGCTCAGGACAATGCCGTCCGGTCCTTCGGGGCCGGAGAGTTCGGTCGCGACATAGGCGACGGACTGTGTCCCGCGGCTCGTACCCACGAGCCAGACCGGCGCCCTGGATTGCTCGCGCGCCCAGGCGATGACCGCCTTGATGTCCGCCGCATGCTCGGGCTTCTGACGAAAACCGGCGAGGAAGGGCGGATTCTGTCGGTCGGATGGTGCATCGACCACGACAACCATGAGCCCCTGGTCTGCAAACAACTGACGCGTGCGAACCAGGAAATTCCCGGCACCCCAATCGAACGAACCGTTGGGGAATATCTTCAGCCCCCCGTGTCCGCCGGCAAAGAGGATCACGCTTGCCTTTGGCGTCAGCGGCGACAAGACAAGCATCCGCTGTGTCACTCCGGGCCGGGTTGGAATGTCCACGACTTTCTGTGCGGTCTGCGCCTGGGCTTGTTGAACGCCGAGCAAGATCAGAAAGCCCGCGGTCCAGGCCTTGATGGCGCGGCGCATCGACACTCTCTGCATCGCCATGGACATCCCCTTCAATGGCGCTCAGGGCCTGCCGAAGCGCAGCACGATGCTGCTGGCGCCCTTGCCGTGACCATCGACAAGCCGCGCCTGGAGCTCCGGCCAGGTCAGGCCCGGCGGCAGCGCGCCCGGCTCGTAGTCGGTGGCGATGGCGGTGAACGTGTAGTGGTGCCAGCCCGTGTTCGGCGTGGCGCAGGGCCCCATGTAGTAAGGCAACTCCTGCGTGCTCTTGCCGCCCGTGAACTTGGGTGAGGGCTTTGTCACTTCGTTCTCGGCGAAGCCACCGACGGCGGGATCGATGCCATAGGCCACCCAGTGGTACACGCCGGCGCCGCCCCTGCCCTCCGGGTCATGCAGGACGATCGCGATGCTCTTCGTGCCCGGCGGCACGTTCTTCCACGCCAGCGCTGGCGACACGTTCTCGCCCACGCAGTTCGGGTTGGACTTGATGTTGCCGGCATGGCGCTGCTCCAGTCGCGAGTTGTCGGGAAACTGCGGCGCGTACAACGTGAAGGCCGTCTCGTGGATCGGCACATTGCCAGTCGCGGCGCACGCGGCCAGGGCGACGCCTGCGAGCGGCGATAGATGGCGTGTCAGGGAAGCGAAATTCATTGTTGTCTCCTCGTTGTCGTAGTTTCAGGATACTGTCTCAGGGGTCCGACGCAGCTAAAGCACAAACGGGACGAAGCGCCGCGACCGCCGCATGTAGTCGCGGTAGGCCTCGCCGAAATAAGCCAGACACTCCTGCTCTTCGCGAATCGCGGTGACGTACAAAAGCGCCGTCGCCGCGAGCACCAACACCAACCCCAGCCACGTGAACTGCTGGAGAAAGATGCCCCAGGCCAGGCAGATCAGCGACGTGTACATCGGGTGGCGGATATAGCGGAACGGCCCGACGGTTACGAGCCTGCTCGTCCGCTCGAATCCGAGCAGCGCCGCGTCCTTGCGTTCGGCGCTCGGCCGGCCCCGGCGCCGCAGCATGAGAAATGCGTGGAGCGGAAGCCAGATCGAAGTCATGAGCAACGCCATCGCCACGGATTGGCGCAGCACGACCGGATCCGTGCCCCAGACGGGCAGGTTGATCCATATGAGCCCCAGGATGCATTCCCATGCGAAGAACCGGTAGAAGCCGTGGGACCGCGGCCGCGTGATGGCGCCGCGGGAGGCGTAGAGGAGCACCGAACTCACGACGACGAAGGTTGGCCCGTAGGCCGCCAGGGGCAGGAGCATCGCGTCAGGGGTTCCTCGGCTCGAAAAAGCGTTGGGCCAGGCCCGCGCGCCCCGGATAGAACTTGAACCACGGCCGCGCCTGCTCGATGGTGCGCGCGACCGATGGATGCGCCATCAACCGTTCGAAGTAGTCGCCGAGGTGCGCATGCTCCGGCAGCAAGGGCACGTAGGTCACGGCGTAGAACAAGGCCGGCGCCGCCGCACAGTCGGCCATGCTGAACGCGTCGCCGGCCACCCAGGTCCGCCCTTCGAGGCGGCGGTCGATGAAGGCATAGGCCGACGACAGGCCTTCTCGCGCACGGGTCACGTTGATGGGGTCGCGATCCCCTTCGGGCCGCAGGAGATCGGCGGTGAACGCCTGCATGGGGGTCATCACATACAGGTCGAAGAGCCGGTCCCACAGGCGCACATCGAGCGCGGCGTCCGGGTCATGCGGAATGAGGACGCGGCCGGGGCCTGCATGGTGGCGCTGCAGGTGCTCGATGATGATGCTCGTCTCTGGGACGGGCCGGCCCTGGTCGACCAGGAGCGGCATCTTGCCGGTGGGCGTCAACGCGAGGTAGGCGGCCCGCTTGGCGGGATCGGACAGATCGAGCAACTGCTTGTCGATGTCGACGCCCAGTTCGTCGACTGCGATCAACACCTTGTGGCAATAGGACGAGAGCGGGTGGTAGTGCAGCGTAAGTGCAGTCATTGGATGCCGGTTGGTTCAATGGCGATCGAGTGTCGACGAGGGCGAGCCTGATTGCAACGATCGCAGCGACCGCTTGTCGCCAGGAAGGCCGAGCCGCTTCGCAAGACGGGCGAGATTGCCACGGTCCATGCCGAGTGCGCGGCCGGCTGCAGCCCAGTTGTAGTCGTTCTGCGCCAGGGCCGACGCGACGAGTTCGCGCTCCAGCCGTGTCACCGCGTCCCTCAGCCCCTCGCCTTCGCGCAGACGCGGCCCGGGCACTGGCGCGGGCGACGGGGTGTCCGGTGCTCCGGACTCGACCCGAGGTGGCCCGCCCTGCAAGTCGAGGTCACCCGCCGTCAGGCTCAGGATGCGCGGGCGCTGCGCATGCCGGCCGAGCGCCTTCAGCACGCTCCGGCCGAGCAGATGCTCCAGCTCGCGCACGTTGCCCGGCCAGTCGTGGGCGAGCAGCGCGGCCTGCGCGCCGGCATCCAGCCGCAAGCCGCCGAGACCCAGTCGGGAGCGGTTCTCTTCGAGGAAGAAGCCACTGATGAGCAGCACGTCGCGGCCCCGCTCCCGCAACGGCGGCACCTGCAGCGGGTAGACGCTCAGGCGATGGTAGAAGTCCGCGCGCAGGCGCCCTGCCCGTACCTCGTCCGCCAGATTGCGATTGCTCGCGGCAATGAGCCGCACATCGACGCGGTGCTCGCGGTCCGAGCCGAGCCGCTGCAACTGGCCGCTCTGCAGCACGCGCAGCAGCTTGGCCTGCACCGGCAGCGCGAGTTCGCCGACCTCGTCGAGGAAGAGGGTGCCCCCGTCGGCCAGTTCGAACTTGCCCGGGCGTTCACCGACGGCGCCGGTGAACGCGCCTTTCACGTGGCCGAAGAGTTCGCTTTCCACCAGCGTTTCGGGCAACGCGGCGCAGTTCAGGCTGATCATGGGGCGCGCGGCCCGGGACGAGCCCGCGAGCAGCGCTTCGGCGACCAGTTCCTTGCCGACGCCGGTCTCGCCCTGGATCAGCACGGACAGCTCGCTGCCGCTGACGAGGTCGATCTCCTTCTGGAGCTGCCGCATCGCGGGGCTGCGGCCGATCAGTCCTCGTGCGCGCGGCGCCGCGGCCAGGCGGTAGCCCTCGGCGCGAAGGCTCTCGTCGCGGACGCGCGACTTGAGGTGCTCGATGTGCCCGGCCACCCTGACGGTTGCCGCGGCCAGGCTGCCAAAGGACGCCAACACCTTCAGGTCGATGCGCGAGAAGCGTTCCGGCGCCAGGTCGTCGAGCGTCAGCAGGCCCCAGGGTCTGTCGTCGACCCGGATCACGCAGCCCACGCAATCGTGCACCGGCAGATGGCCTTTCACACCCTCGACCAGGCCGTCGTAGGGGTCGGGCATGTCGCTGTCGGCAGGGAATCGCAAGGGCCCATCCGCATCGAGCAAGGCGGCGAAGCGCGGATGCTCGCCGACGCGGAACCGGCGGCCCAGCGTGTCGCTGCTCAGGCCGTCCACGGCCAGGGGCAGCAGCCAGCCGTCCTCCAGGCGCAGCAGCGCAGCGGCGTCGCACGGGAGCACGACGCGCAACGCCTCCAGCAGGCGTCGGTAGCGTTCAGCGCTGGGCATTTCGCGCGCGATATCGGCCACGAGGGGGATGAGGGCCTGGAGCAAGGGATGCGTGGTCAATTGGACTCGATGCGTGTCGTCGTGATGCCATCGTAGCCGTGTCAACAAGACATCATCGGCGGCCAAGTCATTGATTCATAACGACCGCCGGCCTGGAACGACGATTGCAATGAAGTAGCCATCTCCTCCATCATCGAAAGGCTCTCCATGCTGTCCGCCGCCCAAAAGGCCATCGTCACCGCCACCGTTCCCCTGCTCGAAACCGGTGGCGAAGCGCTGACGACGCACTTCTATTCCATCCTGCTGGGCGAGCATCCCGAAGTCCGCCCGCTCTTCAACCAGGCCAACCAGGCGAGTGGCGACCAACCCCGCGCATTGGCGAACGGTGTGCTCATGTACGCGAAGAACATCGACCGGCTCGAAGCCCTGGGCGACCTGGCCGGCGAGATCGTCAACAAGCACGTCGCGCTGCAGGTGCTGCCGGAGCACTATCCGATCGTCGGCGCCTGCCTGCTGCGAGCGATCCGCGAAGTGCTCGGCGCGGAGGTTTCGACGGACGAAGTCATCGAGGCCTGGGCCGCCGCCTACGGGCAACTCGCCGACATGCTGATCGGTGCCGAGAAGCAGATCTACGACAGCAAGGCCGCCGCGCCCGGCGGCTGGCGCGGCGGGCGGGACTTCAAGGTCGTGCGCAAGGAAGTCGAGAGCGACGAGATCACGTCCTTCTACTTCGCGCCCATCGACGGCAAGCCCGTGCTCGACTTCCAGCCCGGCCAGTACATCACGCTGCGCCTGCGTTTCGATGGTCAGGACATCCGTCGCAACTACTCCCTTTCGGCCGCGACGAACGGTCACACCTACCGAATCAGCGTGAAGCGGGAAATCGGCGGCCTGGCTTCCAATCACCTGCACGACGCGGTGCAGGTCGGCAGCACGATCGAGTTGTTCCCGCCCTCAGGCGCATTCACGCTCGAACAGAGCGACCGGCCGCTGGTGCTGATCAGCGGCGGCGTGGGCATCACACCGACGCTGGCGATGCTCGAGGCCGCGCTGAAGACCTCGCGAGCGGTCCACTTCATCCACTGCGCGCGCACGCGCAGCGTCCACGCCTTCCGGGATGCCATCGATGGGCTGGCACACAAGCATCCGCAACTGAAGCGCTTCTATTGCTACGACGAGGCGCCCGAGACCTCGAGCGATGCCGACGCGCCCCACGCCATCGGCCGACTCGACAGCCACAAGCTCGCGCAATGGCTGCCTGCCGCGACGCGCAACGTCGATGCCTACTTCCTCGGGCCGAAGCCGTTCATGCAGCAGGTGAAGAAGGCGCTGCGGACGCTCGGCGTGCCGGACCAGCAGGTCCGCTACGAGTTCTTCGGGCCCGCGTCGGCGCTGGAATGACGTCGAATTCGAGGTGCTGACGAGCGGCCCCGTCGCGCGTTGACATCGTGGGGCGGCCGGCGTATGGGCCGAGTCAGCATCCGGTCAGTCAAGGAAGATCAGGGTGCGATGTTTGCCGCGAATGTCTCGCTGGCGAGCATTTCCATAAAAGAGGAGACGCCCCATGACCATTGGCCTCAATCTGAACGGTAAAGCGGTGCAGGTGAAATCCGAGCCCGATACGCCGTTGCTCTGGGTGATTCGCGACGAGATCGGACTCACAGGCACCAAGTTCGGCTGCGGGGCCGCCTTGTGCGGCGCTTGCACCGTCCACCTCGACGGCATGCCCGTCCGCTCTTGCCAGACACCCGTTTCAGCCGCCGCAGGACGCAAGGTCAGCACGGTCGAGAGCCTCTCGCGCAACAACACGCATCCGCTGCAGAAGGCGTGGATCGCCCATGACGTGCCGCAATGCGGCTACTGCCAGTCCGGCCAACTGATGAGTGCCGCCGCATTGCTCAACACCAACAAGAACCCGAGCGATGCCGACATCGAAGGCGCGATGAGCGGCAACATCTGCCGATGCGGCACCTATGGCCGCATCAAGGCCGCCATCAAGACCGCTGCCGCCGAAATGCGACGCGCGTGAGGAGATCGACATGAACTCCAACACGACCCTCGCCCCGCTGTCGCGCCGCGGCTTTCTGCAAACCTCCGCGTTCGTCGGCGGCGGGCTCATGCTCGGCGTCACCCTGCCCGGCTTCGTCGGCGACGCCCAGGCCGCTGGCACTGTTCACACGCCCAATGCCTGGGTGCACATCGCCGACGACAACACCATCACGCTGCTGTCCGCGCGCTCGGAAATGGGCCAGGGTGTCTACACCTCGATGCCGATGCTGATCGCGGAAGAACTGAACGTCGACATCCGCAAGATCAAGGTCGCCATCGCGCCGCCCGACACCAAGCTCTACGGCAACGCCTTGCTCGGCGGGCCGCAACTCACCGGCGGATCGACCTCGGTGCGCGACGGCTGGGAAAAGCTGCGCATCGCCGGTGCGCAGGTGCGCGAAATGCTGATCACCGCGGCGGCGAACAAGTGGAAGGTCGACCGCGCCACGCTCACCGCCAAGGATGGCGTGGTGCATGGCCCCGGTGGGAGGAAGGCGACCTATGGCCAGCTCTCGGCGGCGGCATCGCAGTTGCCCGTGCCGGAGAAGGTGGCGCTGAAGGACCCGAAGGACTTCACCATCATCGGCAAGCGCACGACGCGGCTCGACACGCCTGCAAAGACCAACGGCACGGCCGTGTTCGGCATCGACGTCAAGCTGCCGGGAATGGTCTACGCGTCGCTCGAACAGTGCCCCGTGATCGGCGGCACGGTGAAGAGCTTCGACGCCACCAAGGCGAAGGCGATGCCGGGGGTGATCGACGTCGTGCAGATTCCGGACGGCGTCGCGATCGTCGCCGACACCTGGTGGCATGCAAAGAAAGCGCGCGAAGGCCTGACCGTCGTCTGGGACGAAGGCGCCGGCGCGACCTTGAACGACAAGACCATGCTGGCGGGTATTCGTGCCGGTTCGCCCTCGGACACCGTCCTGCCGCTCAAGGCCGTGGGAGACGCCGATGCGGTGATTGCCAAGTCCGCGAAGGTCGTCAAGGCCGAATACACGATGCCGCTGCTGTCGCATTCGCCGCTGGAGCCGATGAACTTCACCGCGCATGTCCACGAGGACAAGGTCGACCTGATCGGCCCGACGCAGTGGCAGGACGCGGCACAGGCCACCGTGGCCAAGGTGCTCGACGTCAAGCCCGAGAACGTGACGCTGCAGACGACCTTCCTCGGCGGCGGATTCGGCCGTCGCATCGACATCGACTACATCATCCAGGCCGCGCAGATCTCCAAGGCAGTCAACAAGCCGGTGAAGCTGCTGTGGACGCGCGAAGACGACATGACGCATGACTTCTACCGCCCGCAGTCGGTGCACCGGCTGGCCGCTTCGCTCGGCGATGATGGCAAGCCGACGGCGATGACGTTCCGGCTCATGTCGCAGTCGGTGACGGCGCGGATCTTCCAGTTGCCCCCCGATGTGCAGGACCCGCTGATGACCGAAGCGGCGATGGCGCCCTACGAGATTCCCGCAACGAAGCACGATGTCGTCAAGCACGATGCCGGGATGCGCGTGGGGTACTGGCGTTCGGTGAGTCATGCGCTCAACGCCTTCGCGAACGAGAGCTTCATCGACGAACTCGCAACGGCTGCCGGGCAGGACCCGTACGCCTATCGATTGGCGTTGTTGACCAGCAAGCCGCGCTTCGCAAACGTGATGCGAATGGCCGCCGAAAAGGCTGGCTGGGGCACGCCGGCACCGGCCGGGCGCTTCCGCGGCATGGCGCTGATGGAAGGCTACGACACCTACATGGCGCAGGTGGCCGAAATCTCGATGAAGGACGGCTTGCCGGTGGTGCACAAGGTCACGGTCGTCGCGGACCTGGGGCGGATGGTCAATCCGGACACGGTGGAAGCGCAGATCCAGTCGAGCGTGATCTTCGGCATGACGGCCGCGCTCTACGGCGAGATCACCATCGAGAACGGTCGCGTGCAGCAGACCAACTTCCACCAGTACCAGTTGGTGCGGATGAACGAGGCGCCGGTGATCGACATCACGCTGGTGCCGAGCACCGAGAAACCCGGCGGCATCGGCGAGCCGGCGACGGCGCTGATCGGCCCGGCGATCGCCAACGCGATGTTTGCCGCCACCGGCAAGCGCGTGCGGAGCATGCCGCTGACGCGCGACAACCTGCAGAACGCCTGAGCGGCCAGCGCACGCCTGAGCGGCCAGCGCGCCTGAGGGGCTTCCCTGCCCTTCAGGCGCGTGAAGCCCGCGGAGGCCTCAGACGGACCACTTCTCCATGAGCTTCTCGGCGCCCATGGCGTCATAGCCCTCGAAGGGCTGGTGGATCCACGGATTGGTCTGCAGGAACTCGACCGAGTAGTCCGGCGTGAAGGTCGAAAGCGCCTTGGTCCAGATCACGGCACTGCGCAGCTCGGTGATGGGCTTGTAACTGCTCTTGAGGTTCTCCACCACCGCGTGGAGCGTGTGGCCGGAGTCCGCGAGGTCGTCGACCAGCAGCACCTTGCCTGCGATCTCGCCCTTGGGCGTCGTGATGTAGCGCGCGATGTCGAGGTGACCCTGGATCGTGCCGGCGTCAGCCCGGTAGGAACTGGTCGACATGATCGCCAGCGGCTTGTCGAAGATGCGCGAGAGCACATCGCCGGGGCGCATGCCGCCGCGCGCCAGGCACAGGATCGTGTCGAACTGCCAGCCCGACTGGTATACCTTGATCGCGAGCTTCTCGATCAGGTTGTGGTACTCGTCGTAGCTGACGTAAAGGTGCTTGCCGTCTTCGGTCAACATGCGCTCGTCTCCATCGAATGGTTAATGGTTGATTCAATGCCAATTGCGGTGAACACTGCGGAACCGGCTCTGCCGGCCCGCTGGTGTTGCCCCCGGCAAGGGGTGTGCGAAGCGACACGAAGTGCGCGCGGCATGGGCGCGAGCAACATGTCAGTCTGCAAGATAGGGGTGGCGCATCATGATGGTGTGATCGCGATCCGGGCTCGTCGAGACCATGTGGATCGGCACACCGGTCACCTGCTCGATGCGCTGCAGATAGAGGCGCGCATTGATGGGCAGCTTGTCGTATTGGGTGACGCCCACGGTGCTCTCGGTCCAGCCTTCGAGCTTTTCGTAGACCGGGGTGCAGCGCTCGATCTCGTCGGCGCCCATCGGCAGGATGTCGGTGTATTCGCCGTCGAGCTGGTAGCCGGTGCACAGTTGCAGTTCCTCGAGGCCGTCGAGCACGTCCAGCTTGGTGATGCAGAGGCCGCTCAGGCCGTTGACCTGGGCCGAGCGCTTGAGCAGTGCGGCGTCGAACCAGCCGCAGCGGCGGCTGCGGCCCGTGGTCACGCCCTTCTCGGCGCCGACGGTGCTGAGGTGGTAGCCCACGCTGCCCGGCTTTTCCCAGTCGAGCTCGGTCGGGAACGGGCCACCGCCGACGCGGGTGCAGTAGGCCTTGGTGATGCCGAGGACGTAGTGCAGCATGCCGGGGCCGACGCCGGATCCGGCGGCCGCATTGCCGGCCACGCAGTTGCTGGAGGTGACGTACGGATAGGTGCCGTGGTCGACGTCGAGCAAGGTGCCCTGCGCGCCTTCGAACAGAAGGTTGGCGCCGGCGCGGTTCGCGTCGTTGAGCTCGCGCGAGACGTCGGCCATCATCGGCTTGAGCAGCTCGGCGTGGCGCATCGCTTCTTCATACACGGTGTCGAAATCGATGGCCGGTGCGCTCAGCACCTGCGTCAGCACGTGGTTGTGCAGGTCGAGCAGCACGCGCAATTTGGTGGCGAAGCGCTCGGGATGCTTCAGGTCCTGCACCCGCAGGGCGCGGCGCGCGATCTTGTCTTCGTAGGCCGGGCCGATGCCGCGGCCGGTGGTGCCGATCTTCTCGATGCCGCCCTTTTCGCGGTAGGCCTCGCGTGCGATGTCGAGCGCCGCATGGAAAGGCAGGATCAGCGGGCAGGCTTCGCTGATGCGCAGGCGCGAGCGGACCTCGACGCCGGCCTTCTCCAGGCCTTCGATTTCCTCGAAGAGCTTGCCGGCGGACAGCACCACGCCGTTGCCGATGTAGCACTTGACGCCGGGCCGCATGATGCCGCTCGGGATCAGGTGCAGCGCGGTCTTGACGCCGTTGATGACCAGCGTGTGGCCGGCGTTGTGGCCGCCCTGGAAGCGCACGACGCCCTGCGCGCTTTCGGTCAGCCAGTCGACCAACTTGCCCTTGCCTTCGTCGCCCCACTGGGTTCCGACGACGACCACGTTTCTTCCGGTGGTTACGCTCATGATTTTTCGCTTTTCAGGATTCAGATGGCTTGCACGCGCCACTGGCCGTCGCGCTCGACGAGCTCGCGGTCGCAATGGAATTCGTCGATTTCGCTGTCGTGGCCGGGCAGGACGCACACCACGGTTTCGCCTTCGCTGCGCAGCGCGGCGATGGTCTTGTTGAGGGCCTCGGCGTCGCTCCACGGCGCGCGGATCGCGGCGCGCAGGGGCCTTTCGGGCAAAACGCCGACCAGTTCGCGGACGTCGAGGCTGAAACCCACCGCTGGACGGTTGCGACCGAACACGGCGCCCACTTCGTCGTAGCGGCCACCGCGCACCAGGGCGTCGCTGGCGCCTTCGGTGTAGATGCCGAAACGCATGCCGCTGTAGTAGGCGTAGCCACGGAGGTCGGCCAGGTCGAAACTGACGCGCGCACCGTCGAGACGGGATGCCAGTTGCTTCAGGTCGAACAGTGCGGCGCGTATGCCCGCCGAGTCCGGGAGGGCCTTGGCCGCTTCGTCGAGCACCGATACGTCGCCGTACAACTGAACCAGCGCCAGGAGGCCTTCGCGCGAAGATGCCGGGAAATCGGTTGTGAGCGCCCGCAGGGCGCTGGCGTCCTTGGCCGCCAGGGCCGCGTGCACCCGTGCGATGACGGCGGCATCGACCGGCACGCCGGCAAACAGCGCGCGCACGATGCGCGCGTCGGCCATGTCGACGATGACCGGGCCCTGCGCGCTGCCGGTCACACCGGCGGCGTGGAGGCAATCCAGCGCCAGGCGCAAAGTCTCGGTGTCGGCTTCGAGCCCCGCGTGACCGTAGATCTCGGCACCGAACTGAAGCGGCTCGCGGGTCGCATGGGGGCGGTCAGGACGGGTGTGCAGCACAGGCCCGCAATAGCAGAGCCGGGTCACGCCAGCCCGGTTGAGCAGGTGGGCATCGATGCGCGCGACCTGGGGCGTGGTGTCGGCCCGCAAGCCGATGCTGCGCCCGGACAACTGGTCGACCAGCTTGAAGGTCTGCAGGCCGAGCGCCTCGCCCGTGCCGGAAAGCAGGGACTCCAGGTGCTCGAGCAGCGGCGGCATCACCAGCTCGTAGCCATAGCCACGGGCAGTGTCGAGCAGTTCGCGTCGAAGTTCTTCGATGTGGCGGGCCTCGGAAGGCAGCACATCGGCAATGTGATCCGGGAGGACCCAGGCGGACATGGAGATCGGGGGCGTGGTTAAACCGGGATTCTACCGGGCGCCCGCGTCACCCCAATAACCAGAGCAGGAAGAGGCCCAGAAGTATGCTGCAGAGACCGAAGAAGCGGAGCTGCCCGTCTCGCAATTGCATGAGCTGGCCGAAGCCGCGCCGCCAGCCGCCGGGGAACAGGAAAGGCAGCAGCCCCTCGATCACCAGGACAAGGGCCAGCGCGCTCCAGAAGGTATCGATGTCCACGACGGTCCGGGTCTCAGCAGGCAACGGGCCGGCGCATCGTCATCGTCAGCGACGGGGTGCGTTGCTCGTCGAACCGGAGCTCTGCATCGACCTGAAGAAGTCGGACGAGGGGTCCAGCACCATCACGTCGCTCTTCTTGTTGAAGCTCTGCTTGTACGCGTCGAGGCTGCGATAGAACAGCGCGAACTGCGGATCGCGGCCGAAGGCGTCGGCGTAGATGCTGGCAGCGCGGCCATCGCCCTCGCCCTTGATCTTCTGGGCGTCGCGGTAGGCGTTCGCCACGATCACCTCGCGCTGGCGATCGGCGTCGGCGCGGATCTTCTCGCCCTCGGCGAAACCGGTCGAGCGCAGTTCGTTGGCGACGCGCTTGCGCTCGGCCTCCATCCGGCGATAGACCGATTCGGTGATCGCCTCGACATAGTCGACACGTGTGATGCGCACGTCCACGACATCGACGCCCCACGGCTTGGCACCCTTGACGACTGCCAGCACTTCGCGCTGGACATCGGACATCACGGCTTCGCGGCGCACCGAGATCAGGTCGCGCACGGTCCGCTTGTTGATGTTTTCCTGGAACGCATTGCGCACCACGCGATTGAGCTGCACGGCGCCGGCGTTCTCGTCGAGGCCGACGTTGCGGATGTACTCCGACGGATTGCTGATGCGCCAGCGCACATACCAGTCGATCACCACCCGCTGCTTCTCTGCAGTCAGCATGGGCTCCGGATCGAGGCTGGACAGGGTCAGCAGGCGCTTGTCGATGTACGAGACGTTCTGGAACGGCGGCGGCAGCTTGAAGTTCAGGCCCGGCTCGGTGATCACTTCCTTGATCTGGCCGAGTGCGTACACCACGCCGAACTGGCGCTGGTCGACGACGAAGAGGGTCGAACTCAGGAGCGCGAGCGCCACCAGGATCGACGAGACGATGAATCCGATTCTGTTCATATTCTTGTGTCCTCAGCGCACGTCGCGGTCACGCGAGCGGCCATCGCGGGCGCGGGCGTCACCCGCCGAGGGAGCGACCGGAATCACGGACGACTGCGGCGAGGCCGTACCCGCGACATTGGGGTTGGCGGCATCGACCGGTGTGCCGGCGGCGGCGTTCTGGCTGGACAACTGCATCAGCTTGTCGATCGGCAGGTACAGCAGGTTCGAGTTCTGCTTCGAGTCGATGAGGACCTTGGTCGTGCTGCTGTAGATCTGCTGCATGGCGTCGGTGTACATGCGGTCGCGCGTCACCTGCGGCGCCTTCTGGTACTCGCTCAGGACCGAGCTGAAACGCTGCGCGTCACCCTGGGCCTGTGCAACGATCCGCGCCTTGTAGGCTTCGGATTCTTCCTTGAGCCGCGAGCCGGTACCGGTCGCACGCGGGACGACGTCGTTCGCGTAGGCCTGCGCTTCGTTCTTGGCGCGTTCGCGCTCCTGGCCCGCCTTGAGGACGTCGTCGAACGCCGCCTGCACCTGCTCCGGCGGGCGCACACCACCCTGCTGGAGGTTGATGCCCACGACCTCGACGCCGACCTTGTAGCGGTCGAGGATGGTCTGCATCAGCGTGCGCACGCGCGGAGCGATCTGGTCGCGCTCGTCGGCAAGTGCGGCATCCATGCGCATCTTGCCCACGACTTCGCGGACGGCCGTCTCTGCGACCTGCACCACCGTGTCGGCCGGCGACTTGCTCTCGTAGAGGAAGGCGCGAGCGTCGCTCAGTCGGTACTGCACCGCGAACTTGATCTCGACGATGTTCTCGTCCTCGGTCAGCATGGCGGACTCGCGCAAGCCGGTGGAGCGAACGATGGTGTCGCGACCGACGTCGACGGAGCGGATCTGCGTGGTGACAACGATCTCGTGGCGCTGGATCGGATACGGCAGACGCCAGTTGAAGCCTGCACCGACGGTCGCCTTGTAGCGGCCGAACTGCGTGATGACGGCCTGTTGACCTTCGTTCACGATGAAGAAGCCGGTGCCCAGCCAGATCAGGACCGCCACTGCGGCGACCAGGCCCAGGCCGAAGCCCGCGTTCTTCATGTCGGGCTTGAGCCCGCCGCCATTGCCGCCGTTCGGACGGTTGTTGTCGCCACCGCCACGGTTACCCCCGAAAAGTCCGCCGAGCTTGCGATTGAAGTCGCGCCAAAGTTCGTCGAGGTCCGGCGGCCCCTGGTTGGGACCCTGGCCGCGGGGGCGATTGCCGTTGCCGGAGGGCGGCGGAGCGGGCGGCTCGCCGTCGGGACGGTTGACGGCGGGACGGTCGCCGTTCGACGAGGAATCGTCACCCCGGCCCCAGCGGCCATCGTTCAGATTGAACATGCCCTGGAACCGTCTCCACACTGGCTTTGCATTCATTCGATTCTGTTCTGTAGTCAGTGACGGGGATTGTGCCCAATCAGTTGGCGGCATCGTGCAATTCGGGGCTGGCTTCTGGGGACATGTCCTCAGCAGGCAGGCGGGAGCGTTCGGCGAGTTCGGCGCGCAACGCCGGAACACCTTCGCCGGTGTGGGCGCTCAGGAAGATGCGGGACACCTGCACGCCGTCGACGTCGATCTCGTCCTGGAGATGCAGGGGGTGCTGCGTGCTTTCAAGTGCATCGAGCTTGTTAAAGACCAGCAACTGCGGCACGTTGTCGGCACCGATGTCCTTGAGCACGGCCTGCACTTCGGCCATCTGTTCGGGGTGATGGGGGTTGGACGCGTCGACCACGTGCAGCAGCAGGTCGGCATCGACGGCCTCCTGGAGGGTGGCCTTGAAGGCGTCGATCAGGCCGTGCGGCAAGTCGCGGATGAAGCCCACGGTGTCGGAGATCGACACCTTGCGGCGCGCGTCGCCCAGGTACAAGTGGCGCGTCGTGGTGTCCAGCGTTGCGAAGAGTTGGTCGGCCGCATAGGCGCGCGCCTTGACCAGGGTGTTGAACAGCGAGGACTTGCCGGCGTTCGTATAGCCGACGAGCGAGATGTTGAAGGTATCGCGACGCTCGCGCTGGCGCCGCTGGGTGCCGCGCTGCCGCTGCACCTTGGCGAGGCGCTCGCGCGTGCGCTTGATGGCTTCGCCGATCATTCGGCGGTCGAGCTCGATCTGCGTTTCGCCGGGACCGCCGCGCGTACCGATGCCGCCGCGCTGACGCTCCAGGTGGGACCAGCGGCGCACGAGCCGCGTGCTCAGGTATTGCAGGCGTGCCAGTTCGACCTGCAGCTTGCCCTCATGGGAGCGCGCGCGCTGGGCGAAGATTTCGAGGATGAGGAAGGTGCGGTCATACACCGCGACGCCGAGTTGGCGCTCCAGATTGCGCTGTTGCGCGGGGCTGAGCGACTGGTCGAACACGACCTCGCTGGCCCGATGCAATTCGGCGAGCTCACGGATCTCGTCGGCCTTGCCGCTTCCGACGAACAATGCCGCGTCGGGCGCCTTGCGTTTGCAAACGAGGCGTGCGACCGGCTCCAGGCCCGCGGTCTGCGCGAGCAGTCCGAGTTCCTCGAGTTCACCGTCGAAATGGGGCAGCCCGAAATCCACGCCGACAAGAACGACGGCGCCTTCCTTGCGTGGGATCAGTTCAGACAAGCGGGATCAAATTGAAGAAAGCGCGGCGGATGAACCGCCGCGCTCCGTGCCCTTCAGGCAGCGGCGTCGTCGTTCTCGGCAGCCGAGAAGTTGACGGCCCGACCCGGCACGATGGTGGAGATGGCGTGCTTGTAGACCATCTGGGTCACCGTATTGCGAAGCAACACGACGTACTGGTCAAACGACTCGATCTGACCTTGCAGCTTGATGCCGTTGACCAGATAGATCGAAACCGGCACGTGCTCACGACGCAAGGTGTTCAGGAAGGGGTCTTGTAGAAGTTGCCCTTTATTGCTCACGATATTCTCCGTGTTCAAGAGTAGTTGTTGGAGAGGTCACCTTAACACAGCGATTCCGCGCTGCAGCAAGAATGTCCAATGGCCTTCAAAAATACGGCAGTTAAAAGTCGGAACTTCAGGCGTGGTTGCTGCTCTTCGGCGGCTAAAGGAAGCCAATCCACAGCGGGCGCTATGCGTCCTTGTCCGCGTACGGATTGTGCGAGGTCTTGAGTTCAATGCGCAAGGGCGTGCCGACCAGATCGAATTCCTTGCGGAAGCGCCCTTCGAGAAAGCGCTTGTACGCGTCGGTGACGTGTTCGAGCGAATTGCCGTGGATCACGATCACCGGCGGATTCATCCCGCCCTGGTGCGCATAGCGCATCTTCGGCCGGTACATGCCGGAACGCTTGGGGGCCTGGAATTGCACGGCCTCCAGCAGCAGCCGCGTCAGCACCGGCGTCGACATCTTGCGTGTCGCCGATTTGTGCGCCTGCACGATGGCCTGCCAGACCGGACCGAGGCCCTGGCGCTTGACGGCCGAGATGAAGTGCAGCGAAGCGAACTTGAGGAACGGCAAGCGCGTCTCGATCTGACGCTGGATCTGCTCCCGCTGGTAGCTGTCCACCGCATCCCATTTGTTGATGGCGATCACGACCGCGCGCCCGCTTTCGAGGATGTAGCCCGCGATATGGGCGTCCTGGTCGGTCACGCCTTGGGTCGCATCGAGCAACAGCAGGACGACGTTGGCCGACTCGATGGCCTGCAGCGTCTTGACCACCGAGAACTTCTCGATCGCCTCGAACACCTTGCCCTTGCGGCGCAGGCCGGCCGTGTCGATCAGTTCAAAGCGCTGCCCGTTTCGCTCGAAGGGCACCATGATGGCGTCGCGCGTGGTGCCCGGCAGGTCGAAAGCGACAAGGCGCTCTTCACCCAGCCACGTATTGATCAGCGTCGACTTGCCGACATTGGGGCGGCCGGCGACCGCCAGCTTGATGGCCTTGTTGGCCTCTTCTTCCTCGTCCTCGTCGTCCTCGGAGAGCTTGAGCGGCTCGAGTGCCAGTTCGACCAGGCCGCGAATCCCTTGCCCGTGCGCCGCCGAGACGCCGTGCACCTCGCCGAAGCCGAGTTCGTAGAAATCCACCAATTTGGTGCCGTCGTGCATGCCTTCGGCCTTGTTGGCCACCAGGACGCACGGCTTGCCGAGACGCCGGAGTTCGTTCGCGATGTCGTGGTCCTGCGCCGAAAGACCCTCGCGCGCATCCACGACGAAGATCACCACGTCGGCTTCGGCTACCGCCTGGCGCGTCTGCTTGGCCATCTCCTTGAAGATGCCGCTGCCGGCGTCCGGCTCGAAGCCGCCGGTGTCGATCACGATGAACTCGTGCTTGCCCTGGCGGCCGTTGCCGTAGTGACGATCGCGCGTCAGGCCGGCAAAGTCGGCGACGATGGCGTCGCGCGTCTGCGTCAGGCGGTTGAAAAGGGTCGACTTGCCGACGTTGGGACGCCCGACCAGTGCAATGACCGGCTTCATGGAAGGCGTCCTTTCACGTGATTACTCGGGCCGATAGCCGAACACGCCGCCATTGCGGGTGACGACCACGACCGTGTTTCCGGCCAGCACCGGCGTCGCGACGATGGCAGATCCATCGGGCGTGAGGCGATTCAGCGGTGAACCGTCGTCGCGGGAGAGGATGTGCAATATCCCCGTGCTGTCGCCGATGATCAGCGAGCGGCCAACCGCCAGCGGCGCGGTCAGCACGCGATACTTGAGGAGATCGGCCTGCTGCCAGGCGCGCTCGCCGTCGGCACGGCGCCATGCGACGACCGTCCCATTGTCCTCGGACCCGAAAACGTAGCGGTCGTCCCCGCCCAGCCCGTCCGCGCCCACGGCCGGCTTGGTCCAGAGAAGCGCGCCGCGCGATGCGTCGACGCAGCCCACGTTCGCGAAGTAGGCGCGCGCGCAGACGACGTCGCCGATACGGCTCACCGAGCCGGTCAGGTCGACCAGGCGCTCGACATCGTTCGTCCCGCGCGGCGCGGCGATCGGCGTCTCCCAGCGCGAGGTGCCGTTGGCGGGATTGATGCCGACGAGGCGGCCGCCGACCCCTGTGACCAACGTGTCGCCCACCGCGAGCATCACGCCGGGCTTCTTCAGCACCAGGTTCTCCGCCGGACGCTGCTGCGCCCAGAGGCGACGGCCGCTCTGTCCGTCCCAAGCGCTGGTCGTGCGATCGGCGCCCTGCACGAAGATCCGGCGGCCGGCCACCAGCGGCGGGGTGTAGGCCTGTGCGCTCAGGCGCTGCTTCCACAGGATCTTGCCGCCCTGCAGGGCCACGAGTTCACTGTTGGTCGTGACCACGGCGACCATCGTCCCGTCGCTGCCGACGCCCGCCACGAGCGGCGCGCCCACCTTGGCGCGCCACACTTCCTGACCGGCGCGCGCGTCGATCACCGCCACGGTGCCGTCGCTGCCGGCGACCGAGACCAGGTCGCCGTTCACGTTGGTCGACAACGGGAAGTCCACCTTCGGGATGCTCAGCGTCCATGCCTGGCGGACGCCCATTAGCGCCACGTTGGCGGGAAGCGGCGCAGGCTTCGGCCTCGACGTTCCGGAACAGGCCGCCAGAGCGGCGATCAGGATCACCGAAGCGCCAAGGCGCAAGGATGATGCTGAAGTCAGGTAACGCTTGAAATTCATGGTTTGTTCTTGGCTGGTGCAGCGCCGGCAGCGGCCAGGCTCTTCGGGTCGATGCCGACGGCGTTGAGCTTGATCTCGACGAGGCGGCGGTAGTCGGAGCGCGGCTCGAAGGCCGTCCAGGCCTTCTGGTACTCGGCCTTCGCCTCTTCTCGCTTGCCCTGGGCAAGATAGATGTCGCCCTTGCGGTCGGCGACCAGCGCTTCGAACTCCTTGGGCACGTCCCCCGACAGTTGCTTGAGCGCTTCGTCGTACGACTTGGCCTCCAGCAACTCCGCGGAGAGCCGCAGCTTTGCGACGGCCTGATAGCCAGGATCGACCGCATGCTCCGCAACCCACGTGAGCGCCGCGCGCGAACCATCGACATTGCCCTTTTCGTACAAGGTCTTCGCAGCCAGCAGGCCTGCCTGCTGCGCATACGCCGTGCCCGAGAACTTGTCCTTCATGTCGGCCAGCGCGCGCTCGATGCGGGCGGTGTCGCCCGACTGCGCACTGCGCTCGACCTCGTCATACAGGGCTGCGGCCTGCACGGCCTTGGTCCGTTGGAAATACTGCCAGCCGTTCCATGCCACGAAGGCGCCGGCTGCAAGCAGCACGACCCAGGTGATCAGGGTGCCGTAGGTGTTCCAGAAATGCTTGAGCTGGTCGAGCTGTTCCTGTTCTTCGAGGTCGAGGTGGGTGGCCATGCGCTGTCAGTTGTTGGGAGCGGAGGATTGTAGGGTGGTGGCCCAGGCGGCCACATCGGCGAGCGGCCGGGTGCTTTGCGCGCCGCTGCCGTCGCGCAGCGCCTTGAGGGTCACCTCGCCCCGTGAGAGTTCGTCGGCGCCGAAGATCAGCGCGTACGAAGCGCCGCTGGCATCGGCCTTCTTGAACTGCGACTTGAAGCTGCCGAGCCCGTCGACGGTGGCGGCGTGCATCTGCGCGCGCAGGCCGGCATCGCGCAACTGCTGCAAGGTACGCAGCGCGACGGGCATGGCCGCGGCGTCGGGCACCACGGCGTAGACGTCCGGCACGGGCAACGGGATCTGCGTGCCCTGCTCCTTGACGAGTTCGAGAACGCGCTCGACGCCCAGCGCCCAGCCGACTGCCGGTGCCGCCTTGCCGCCGATCTGCACGATGAGATCGTCGTAGCGGCCGCCCGCGCAAACGGTGCCCTGCGCGCCAAGACGGTCGGTCACGAACTCGAAGACCGACAGGTTGTAGTAGTCCAGGCCGCGCACCAGGCGCGGATTGATCGTGTAGCCGATTCCGTTGGCGTCCAGGATCGCGCGGAGGCCATCGAAGTGTGCGAGGGATTCCGCGCCGAGGAAGTCCATCAGCTTCGGCGCAGATTCGACGACGTCCTTCATCGCCGGATTCTTGGTGTCGAGAATGCGCAGCGGATTGCTGTGGAGGCGGCGCCTGGCGTCCTCGTCCAGTTGATCCGCGTGTTTCTCGAAGTGGGCGATGAGCTGCGTGCGGTGCAGGGCGCGCTCGGCGGGTTGGCCGAGACTGTTGAGTTCGAGGCGCACATCGGTCAAGCCGAGCGCCTTCCAGAGCGCGCTCGCCAGCAGGATCAGTTCCGCGTCGACGTCCGGCCCGGCAAAGCCCAGGGCCTCGGCGCCGATCTGGTGAAACTGGCGGTAGCGACCGCGCTGCGGACGCTCATGGCGGAACATTGGCCCCATGTACCAGAGCCGCTTGCCGCCGTCGTACAACAGCGAGTGCTCGGTGACGGCGCGTACCACGCTGGCCGTGTTCTCGGGCCGCAAGGTTAGCGCCTCGCCGTTGAGCTTGTCCTCGAACGAGTACATCTCCTTCTCGACGATGTCCGTCACCTCGCCGATGCCACGGACGAACAGCGCCGTGTGCTCGAGGATGGGAGTGCGGATGTTGCGATAGGCATAACGCGCCATCAGATCGCGCACGATGCCCTCGAGCCACTCCCACCGCGCCGAATCGGGCGGCAATATGTCGTTCATGCCTTTGACGGCATTGAGTTTTTCAGCCATGGATGAGATCAGGCGACCTGCGCAGCGGACTCGCTGCCAAAGCGCTTTTCAATGTAGTTTTCGACCAGTTGGTGGAACTCGTTGGCGATGTTGTCGCCGCGCAGCGTGAGCGCCTTCTGGCCGTCGATGAAGACCGGCGCCGCGGGCGCTTCGCCGGTGCCGGGCAGGCTGATGCCGATGTCGGCATGCTTGCTCTCGCCCGGGCCGTTGACGATGCAGCCCATCACGGCGACCTTCATCGTCTCGACGCCCGGGTACTTGGTGCGCCAGACCGGCATCTGCATGCGCAGGTAGTCGTCGATCTGCTTGGCGAGTTCCTGGAAGGTGGTGCTCGTCGTGCGGCCGCAGCCGGGGCATGCCGTGACGCTGGGCACGAAAACGCGAAGGCCAAGCGCCTGCAGGATTTCGTTGGCGATCACGACTTCCTGGGTGCGCGATTCGCCCGGCTGCGGCGTGAGCGAGACGCGGATCGTGTCGCCGATGCCTTCCTGCAGCAGGATCGAGAGCGCGGTGGCCGAGGCCACGGTGCCCTTGGTGCCCATGCCGGCCTCGGTCAGGCCCAGGTGCAGGGTGTAGTCGCAGCGTTTGGCCAACTCGCGGTAGACCGAGATCAGGTCCTGAACGCCGCTGACCTTGCAGCTCAGGATGATCTGGTTGCCGTTCATGCCCATCGACTCGGCGAGCTTCGCGGAATCGATGGCCGAGGTCACCAGCGCCTCGTACATCACCTGCTTGGCGTCCCAGGGTTCGGCACGCCGGCTGTTGGTGTCCATCAGGCTGGCGAGCAACTCCTGGTCGAGGCTGCCCCAGTTGACGCCGATGCGGACCGGCTTGTTCCAGCGCATGGCCGCATCGATCATCTGGCCGAATTGGCGGTCGCGCTTGTCGCCCTTGCCGACGTTGCCGGGGTTGATCCGGTACTTGCTGAGCGCCTCGGCGCAGGCCGGGTAGTCGGTGAGCAGGCGATGGCCGTTGTAGTGGAAGTCGCCGATCAGCGGCACGTCGACGCCCATGCGATCGAGTTGCTCGCGGATATACGGCACCTGCGCCGCCGCCTCGGGCGTGTTGACGGTGATCCGCACCATTTCGGAGCCGGCCAGCGCGAGTTCCTTGACCTGGATGGCGGTGCCGATGGCATCCACCGTATCGGTGTTCGTCATCGACTGGACGCGCACCGGCGCATCGCCGCCCACGGTGACGGTGCGAGGCCCCCAGACCACGTTCGCCTGGCGGGAGCGGCGCGCCTTCGGAGCGGCGGGTTCAATCGGGAGGCAGCCGATGGCGCCGGGGATGTCGGTCATGGTGTGTGGGCTCAGGATTTGATCTCGAAGCGTGCCACACCGCCGGAACGCGTGACGGGCGCAAGGTCGTAGGCCTTGCCGCGAACCCGTACCTCTACGCCCGCGGCGCGACCGACAACCACCTTCAGCGGCAGCGTGCCCGTCAGGCCGACGGTTTCGCCCGCCTTGACCGTGCGTCGCAACAGTTCCTTGCCGCCCGCCTCGGTCACGGTGATCCACGAGTCCTCGCGCACCGTGAAAGCGATCAGGTCGTTGGCGACGGGCGCTTCGGGGGCTGCGGCCACCGGCGGTGCAGGGGGAGTTTCCGCCAGCGGCGGGACAGGCGCGGCAGGCGCAGTGGATTCAGTTGCGGTCCCGGCGGGGGCGCCCGACGGCGCCGTGGAAGATTTGGACGCCTCGTCGCTCGGTTCACGGGCGGTCAGGTGCGCGATGGAAGCACCGACCTGGTCGAAGATCGACTGCGGCAGCCAGAACAGGACCGCAGCCCCGATCAACAGCAGCACCACCACGATCAGGAGGGGCCGCGAAGGCAGCCAGTTCGACCCTGCACCCGATCGGGGCGAAGCCGAACGCAGGCTCCGACTGATGGTCCGGTCGGCGTCCGCAAGACCCGGCTTCAGGGCGCCCGGCAGCTTGGCCAACACCGGCGTGGGATCGATCCGCAGCGCCCTGCACACGCTCGCGGCCAGGGCGCGCGCAAACACCGGGTCCGGCAGGGCGTCGATGTCATCGGCTTCGAGTGCTGCCAGCTTCTGCGGGGAGACCTTGAGCGCGGCCGCCACCATGTCGATGTGCAGCCCGTGTGCTTCCCGCGCTTCGCGCAGCATGTCGCCGGCGGTCATGTGCGTGCTGTCGCCCCCGACCAGGGGCACCGCCGCGGAGGCCCCGAATTCACTCGCCCGCTCAATCATTGAAATTCCCGCGCTCGTACGCAATCGCCTCCCGCGACTGGGGGAAGCGCCGCTGCAGCTGGCTCGCCAACTGCGAGATCGCCTCGCGGTTGTTGAGCTGACGTTCGATCTTGATGCCGAGCCACAAGGTCTCGGCGTTGGCTGACGGACTGTTGTTGACGCGGCGGATGTAGAACTGCGCGCGCGACCATTCTTCGCGCTGCGCGAGGATCGACGCCAGGTTGTAGCCGATCACAGGATTGCCGGCGTCGATCTCATAGGCCTGCGTGAGGCTGCGCTCGGCTTCGGCCCGCTGGCCCGCCTTCAGTTGGCAGATGCCCTGGGTCATCAGCGTCTTCGCGCGGTCGGAATAGTTGGGCATGGCGAGCGCTGCAGAGAACTGCTGCTGCGCGTCGGCGTAGCGATTCTGCTGGCACAGGAGCCATCCGTAGTTGTGCAGGACATTGGGCTCGCGCGGGTTCAGCGCGATCGCACGGCGAAAGCTGTCCTCGGCGGAGCTGGGATCGTCGAGCCGCATGTAGATGAGTCCGCGGAGGTTGTAGGCGTCCGAAAAGGTCGGATCCGCCGCAACAGCCTGCTTGATCTCGTCGAGCGCCACCGTGGTCTGGCCTGCCTGGAAGTAGCCGATCGCCAGTTCGACGCGCAACTTGGCGCGCATGCGCGCGTTCGTCTCGTCCGATTCGGTCATGATGGCTGCGGCACTACCGGCGGAACTCGGCGCAGGGGGATTCTTGCTGGCACACGAGGCCAGCAGGAAAACGGCGGCAACGCCAAGGAGCGCCTGCGTCGCCAGTTTCTGCGCGGTCGGAAAGGCCTTGCTCATCGAATCATTGCTCCTCGGTTTTGGATGTGACGGCCTTCGGACGGGCCGGATGCAATATGACGGTGCGCCGCTGCGCCATGCGCTCGGCCGCATGGGTGCGGTCTTTCACATCGCCCGCCAGTTGGCCACAGGCGGCGTCGATGTCGTCGCCACGCGTCTTTCGGACCGTGGTGACGATACCTGCTTCGCTCAGCACCCTGGCGAAGGACAGCACCCGGGGTTGCGGCGAGCGCAGCAGACCGGATGCAGGAAATGGATTGAAGGGGATCAGGTTGAACTTGCAGGACACGCCCTGCGAGCGAACCAGTTCGACCAGTTGGCGCGCATGTTCCGGTTGGTCGTTGACGCCGTCGAGCATGCAGTATTCGAAAGTGATGAAGTCGCGCGGCGCGTGCGCGAGGTAGCGCTTGCAGGCTTCCAGCAACTCGGCGATCGGGTACTTGCGATTGAGCGGCACGAGGTCGTCGCGCAGCGGGTCGTTCGGCGCGTGCAGGGAGACCGCGAGCGCGACGGGGCAATCGCCGCCGAGCCGGTCGATCATCGGAACCACGCCGGAGGTCGACACCGTGACGCGCCGGCGCGACAGGCCATACGCGTTGTCGTCGAGCATCGTGCGCAGCGCCGGCACGAGCGCAGCGTAGTTCTGCAACGGCTCGCCCATGCCCATCATCACGACGTTGGAAATGACCCGCTCGTCGCGCTTCAGGTGCTTGCGCAGGAAGTGCTCGGCAAACCACAGCTGGGCGATGATTTCGCCGGTCGTGAGGTTGCGGCTGAAGCCTTGGTGCCCAGTCGAGCAGAAACGGCAGCCGACGGCGCATCCGGCCTGCGAGGACACGCAAAGCGTGCCGCGATCGTCCTCGGGAATGAACACGGCCTCGACCGCATTGCCATCACCGACGTCGAACAGCCACTTGATGGTCCCGTCGGCGGATTCGTGCTGCGTGATGACCGGCAGCGCCTCGACGCGCGCCGTCGTCGCGAGCTTTTCGCGCAGCGACTTCGCGAGATCCGTCATGTGCGCGAATTCGCTTGCTCCGCGCTGGTGGATCCAGCGGAAGAGCTGCGTCGCGCGGAAGCGCTTTTCGCCCAGCCGTTCGCAGAACGCGGCCAATCCCTCCAGATCGAAGTCGAGCAGGTTGGCCGTGGTCATCGCGTCAGGGGGGCTGAACCTCAGCGTGCGTAGACGTTGAGGCCGGCGAAGAAGAAGGCGACTTCGTTCTTCGCGGTTTCGGGGGCGTCCGAGCCGTGCACGGCGTTGGCATCGATGCTGTCGGCGAAGTCGGCGCGGATGGTGCCGGCGGCAGCCTTCTTGGGGTCGGTCGCGCCCATCAGGTCGCGGTTCTTGGCGATGGCGTCTTCACCTTCGAGCACTTGCACGAACACCGGGCCGGAGATCATGAACTCGACCAGGTCCTTGAAGAAGGGACGCTCCTTGTGGACGGCGTAGAACTGCTCGGCTTCGTTGCGCGACAGGTGCACCAGCTTGGCTGCCACGATCTTGAGGCCGGCGGCCTCGAAGCGGGAGACGATCTTGCCGATGACATTCTTGGCGACTGCGTCGGGCTTGATGATGGAGAGGGTGCGTTCGATGGCCATGAGAGTGCTTTCTTGAGAGCTTGAATCTGGATGGGTTCCGTCAATGCCGCAACGCACACGTCGCGGCCTTCGACAAAGCCTATGATTTTAACCAGCGCGTTAGGGTCAACCCGCAATAAGCGGGCGAAAGACCGCCGGTCGCGCTGATTGTCAGCGACCGCGGCGGCGACCGCCACCTTGTCCGCCGAAATTGCCGCCCGGGGGTCCGCCACGGCGTGGCCCCTGGCGCTGTTCCTTGCGCTGGCGCGAGAAACTGTCGGCGCCGATATAGCCGAGCGAGGTCTTCATCGGGTCTGGCTGGTTCGCTCCGCCTGGCGGACGATCGTCGCCCTGGCGATTGCGGCCCTGTTGCCCGCCCTGCCCTTGCCCTTGTCCCTGGCGATCGCCCCGGTTGTTCCGGCGGCCTTGCGGCGGCCCCTTGCCGCCGCCCATGCCCCGGTCGGAACGTGCGCCCGGACCGTGGGCCAGCGGATTCGGGATGGGCGCCTCGCGCTCCTCCCCTTGAGGACCGCCGGCACCGCCGTTCCGGTTGCCGCGTCGCTTGCGATTGCGGTTGTTGCGACTGCCGCCGCCGTCCGGGCCCTGCCCTTGCTGGCCCCTCGGACCGGCCCCGGGACGCGCCTGGCGCTCGCCGGACCCGCCCGCAGCCTGGAACAGCGCCCGGATGTCGCGCTCGTCGAGTTCCATCCAAGCGCCTCGCTTGAGGCCGCGCGGCAGCACCATGGCGCCATAACGGATGCGGATCAGTCGGCTGACGGCATGCCCCACCGCCTCGAAAAGGCGGCGAACCTCGCGGTTGCGCCCTTCCGAGATGGTCACGCGATACCAGCAGTTGGATCCTTCGCCGCCGCCTTCCTCGATCGTGCCGAAATGGGCCATGCCGTCGTCGAGGCGAACCCCTTCGAGCAGGCGCTGCTTTTCCTCGCTGCTGAGCGCACCGAGCACACGCACCGCGTATTCGCGCTCCAGCCCGAAACGGGGATGCATCAGCTGGTTGGCCAGTTCGCCCGAACTGGTGAACAGCAAAAGGCCTTCCGTGTTCAGGTCCAGACGGCCCACGGATTGCCACTTGCCCTGCTGCAGGCGCGGCAGCTTGCGGAACACGGTCGGCCGGTTCTGCGGATCGTCGTGCGTCACGACCTCGCCGACGGGCTTGTGATACGCGATGACGCGCGCCGGCGGCGGTGCGATCCGGTAGCGGATCGGCTTGCCATTGATCTTGACCTGATCGCCGAACTGGATGCGCTGGCCGATGTGGGCCGGCTCGTTGTTGACCGAGATCCGCCCTTGCAGGATGAGCTGTTCCATCTCGAGGCGCGAACCCAGGCCCGCCTGCGCCAGCACCTTGTGGAGCTTCGGCGAATCGGCTTCCGGCAACAGCACCCGCTTCAGCGGCGGAACTTCCGGACTTTCCTCGTCGGCATCGAACTGGCCCGAAATGACGTCGGCGAAGCGGATCGGCTCCGGCGGCGGCGCGTTGCGCTGCTCGCGCTCGGCGGCGCGGCGTGCGCGATCGAGGTCGTCTTCCTCTTCGTCCGGCTCTTCTTCCTCGTCGTCCTCGTCCTCGTCCGCCTCGGAAGCCCTCACCTCGGGAGGCGGTTCCGGGGCTCGTGCGGGTGGCTGTTCGGCCTCAGGCTCGATCGGCTCGATCGGCTCGGCAGACTGGACGGCCTCTTCGGATGCCGCCTCCGCGGACACTTCCGCAGCAGGCTTGCGCCGGCGCGGACGGCGCTTGCGCGGCGCCTCGGCCGCGTCGCCGGCGAGCGGCGGGAGGCCGGCACCGTCTTCAGGCTGCACCGGCACGTCCGTCGCGCGCTCCTCGGAAACAGGTTCGGCCGGCAGCGTGGCTGCGTCATCGGGATCTGTGGGGCTCATGGTCGGGTTCCGGAAGGGACAGCGGTGGTGTCGGCCTCATCGGGCGATGCCTCGGCATCTGCGTCGACGGGAGAAGGGGATGGGGGTTGGGATTCCGTCGGGGCGAAAGCTTCGGCTTCGGCGGCAAGGTCGTGCGGCGTCTCGGCTTCCGCTTCGATCACGGGCTCGGTCGTGGCGGTCTCAGCAAGCTCCGTCGTGGCGTCGGCCGAGGGCGCCTCGCCTTCCGTGCTCGCCTCGACAGCGCTCGCCTCCGGCTGCACAGCGATCTCATCGATCGGCAGCGTCGGCTGCTGTTCGCCGGCCGCGCGGTCGAGGGCGTCGATCAGGGCGCCCTGCTGCGATGGCGACTCGATCACCGGCAACTGGTCCAGCGAAGCAAGGCCCAGGTCGTCGAGAAACTGCCGGGTGGTCGCATAAAGGGCCGGTCGCCCGACGGTCTCGCGGTGTCCGATGACTTCCACCCAGTTGCGGTCCTCAAGCTGCTTGAGGATCAACGAGTTGATGGTGACGCCACGGATGTCTTCCATGTCGCCGCGCGTCACCGGCTGCCGGTAGGCAATGATGGCCAGCGTCTCGAGGGCAGCGCGCGTGTAGCGCGGGGGCTTCTCGGGGTGCAGGCGATCAAGGTGGTCACGAAGTTCGGGGCGGCTCTGGAAGCGCCAGCCGGTGCCGACGCTCACGAGTTCCAGGCCGCGTTGCGACCAGTCTTCCTGCAGTTCGAGCAACAGCGACTTGATCGTGTCGGAGCCCAGTTCGTCGTCGAACAGCACGCGCAGTTCGCGCACCGGCAACGGCTGGGTCGAACAGATCAAGGCGGTTTCGAGAATGCGCTTGGCATCCGCCGTATTCATGGTTCGCGTTATCCGGGAAAAGGCGCCTCGGGGACGCTAGTTCAGATGGATGAAAGGAGGCGCTGCAGGCACGCGGCGATTGCAACGCGAGGCCGGCATCGGATGGCCGGCGCGGCCCTCGGGACCGTCAGGCGGAATTGTAATCCAGCCCCCACTCGGAAAAACCCTGAGCGAGATCGGGTGGCGGCGGGGACAGGAACTCCATCGCCTCGCCGGTCACGGGATGCTTGAAGCCGAGCCTGAACGCATGCAGGCCCTGACGCGTCAGACCCGCCGCATTGGCGCCTCCGTAGAGCGCGTCGCCGACGAGCGGATGACCGATCGATGCCATGTGGACGCGGATCTGGTGCGTCCGACCGGTTTCCAGGGTGCAGCGCACGGCGCATCCCAGGTCGTTGGTATCGAGCGCCTCGATCAGCGTGTGCGCGGGCTTGCCTGAATGTCGCTCCAGGTCGACAACGGCCATGCGGAGCCGGTTGCGCGGGTCGCGTCCGATCGGGGTGTCGACGTGCCGCGCGCTGGCGCCCTGCCAGGTGCGGTGGGCGAGCGCAAGATACTGGCGCCTTACCTCGCGCGCCGCGATGAGCGCGACGAGCGCATCCATCGCCGCGCGGCTGCGCGCGACAACCATCAGCCCGCTGGTGTCCCTGTCAAGTCGATGCACGATGCCGGCGCGCGGCAGGAGCGCCGCCCGCGGATCGAGGGCGAGCAGTCCGTTCAGCAGGGTCCCGCTCCAGTTGCCCGGCGCCGGATGGACGACGAGGCCCACGGGCTTGTCGATGATGCGCAGATGATCGTCCTCGTACCGCACGTCGAGCGCCATGGCCTCCGGTCGGAAGGCCTGGCTCTGCGGCGTGGGGCGCAACTCGATGCGCCCGGCTTCGCCCGCATGCACCGTCGCCGACGTCTTGGTCACCACCCGCCCCTGAAGCTCGACCATGCCGGCGTCGATCAGTTGCTGGAGGTAACTGCGCGAGAACTCGGGCACCAGGGCGGCCAATGCGCGATCCAGCCGCTGCCCGTGCTGAGCCTCGCCAATCAGGAAGGTGCGAACTTCGCTGGCATCCGACAGGTCCGCACCCTCGTCATGGTCGGCGCCTTCCGGGGTAGGGCCCAGGGGGTCGGCCGATATAATTGAGGGCAACTGTTTCACGAAAGCCTTATCTGATGTTTCGCGCCAAATTATCGGTTGTCCCAGGCTGGCTGGCCCTCTGTGCCGCCGTCTGGCTGGCGGCCGGGTGTTCGTCGACTCCGGCCGACAAGACCGCGAACTGGAGCCCCAACCGGATCTACTCCGAAGCCAAGGACGAAGTGGACTCGGGGGCCTTCGACAAGGCTGTTCCGCTGTACGAGAAGCTCGAAGGCCGCGCCGCCGGCACGCCGCTCGCCCAACAGGCGCAGCTCGACAAGGCGTATGCCCAGTTCAAGGCGGGCGACAAGGTGCAGGCCGTCGCGACGCTCGATCGCTTCATGAAGCTCCATCCGGCCAGTCCGGCGGTCGACTATGCGCTCTACCTGAAAGGCGTGATCAACTTCAACGACGACCTGGGCATGTTCGCATTCATGACGCGCCAGGACCTGTCGGAACGTGACCAGAAGGCCGCAAAGGAATCGTTCGAGTCCTTCAAGGAACTGGTGACGCGCTTCCCCGAATCGCGCTACACGCCGGATGCGCGGCAACGGATGAACTACATCGTCAATTCGCTGGCGCAGTATGAAGTTCACGTGGCCCGCTATTACTACAACCGTGGTGCCTACCTGGCCGCCATCAATCGTGCGCAGCTGGCGCTGGCAGATTACCGCGAGGTGCCCGCGCTCGAAGAGGCGCTCTACATCATGTACATGTCCTACGACAAGCTCGGCATGACCGATCTGCGTGACGACACTCAGCGCGTGCTGACGACCAACTATCCGAAGAGCGAATACCTGACGCGCGGATTCCGGGCCAAGGACGATCCCTGGTGGAAGGTTTGGTAGCCCCCCGGCTTTTCACTTCGCTTCGCTGCGTGTAACTCCACCCCCCGAGGGGGAGGCGCGGCCCGCCTTGGGGCGGCCCGGCGGCGGCCGCATCAATCGGCGTCTGACGGCGCGGCTTCTTTTAGCGCCGCGACGGCGGCGTCGAATTCTGTTTCGGTCTCGATCCTGCGCATGGGTGGCAGCGCGGCGAGGAGGCGGCGGCCGTAGCCCATGGCGACGAGGCGCGTGTCGCAGATCACGAGCACGCCCATGTCGGTTTCCCGCCGGATCAGTCGACCGGCGCCCTGTTTGAGCGCGACGGCGGCCTCGGGCAGGGAATAGTCGCTGAAGGAACTCCGTCCCTGTGATTCGAGACGCTGGGAGCGCGCCTCGACCAGCGGATCGTTGGGAGGCGGAAAGGGCAGCTTGTCGATCACGACCAGTTGCAGGGCATCGCCGGGTGCGTCGAAGCCCTCCCAGAACGAGGCCGAGGCCACGAGCACGCAGCCGGCGCGTCCGCCGGAATCCCCTTCGCGGAAACGATCCATCAGGACGCGCTTCGGCAACTCACCCTGGACCAGCACTTCGGGACGGCTCCCGGGCTCCAGATGCTCCAGTTGCTGCCGCATCGCATCGCCGATCGTCCTCAACGCGCGCAGGGTCGTCGTGAGGACCAGCGTGCGGCCGCCGAGGACGGCAGCACCACGGGCAGCGAGTTCCGCGACCCGCTGGCTGTGCGCCGGGTCGTTCGGCTTGGGGAATGCACGTGGCACGTAGAGCGCGGCCTGCCGGGCATAGTCGAACGGACTCTGCACGCGCAGCACCTCGGCATCGTCGAGCCCGCAGGGCTCGGTGAACCAGCGCAGCCTCGGATCGTCGCCGAGCGTCGCGGACGTAAACACCCAGGCACGCCCGCCCTCTTCCGCTCCCTCGGCGCCAGACTTGAGAACGCGCGTCCGCACTGCCTCCGCGATGTCCAGCGGAGACTCGATCAATCTCAGCTGCGTGCCCACATCCACCCAACGCACCGATCCGGCGGGACAGGCGTCGGCGAAACGCCTCGCGCGTTCCGACAGTTGTTGCGCGCGGTCATGGAGCCGGACGAAATCGGGTGACAGTTCGCTCACGGTATCGAGGCCCCGTGCGGCTTCCGCGAAGGCAGCCTGCAAGGCATCGAGCGCTTCTCGCCACGATTGCGCGGGGACGCCCTCCGGCGATTCGCCTGCCCAGCGCAACTTTGCGCCGGGATACTGTTTACCCGCCGACAGCCGCAACTCACGCGCGCCACGTTCGACGCCCGCCACGAGTTGCTGCCAGTCGACCAGGCCCCGCGCTTGCTGGAGCCCCGCTGCAAGCAGGTCGCGCGCGAAGTCCAAGGCCTGGCCGCTGCCGAGTTGGACGCCCAGGAACTGCACCCCGGTTTCATTGAGCTGGTGGGCCTCGTCGAAGACCACGACCCGCACGGTGGGCAGCAACTCCGCCATGCCCGACTCGCGCACCGCCAGATCCGCGAAGAACAGATGGTGGTTGATGACCACGACGTCCGCCGCCATCGCCTCACGTCGCGCGAGATTGACGTGGCACGGCTTGAACTGCGGGCACTGCGCACCCAGGCAGTTGTCGCGCGTGGAGGTCACCAGCGGAATCAAGGGCGAGCGCTCGTCCAGTCCAGGGAGCTCGGCCAGGTCGCCCGTGCGCGTGGCCTTGGACCATTGCTCGATCTTCGCGAGCGTCCGCAGCGAGCCCCGTTCCGGCAGCGACGCATCGTGGCGCGCCAGATCGAGACGGTGCAGGCACACATAGCTGGCGCGCCCCTTGAGCAACGCAGTCCGCACGGGCAATCCCAGCGCTGTCACGAGCCGGGGCAGGTCCCGGCCGAAGAGCTGATCCTGCAAGGTCTTGGTGGCGGTCGACAGCAGCACGCGCTCCCCGCTCAGGAGCGCAGGCACGAGGTACGAAAAGGTCTTCCCGACGCCCGTGCCGGCCTCGACCACGAGCACGCCCCCCTGGTCGATGGTGCGCGCCACGGCAAGTGCCATCTGCGTCTGCCCCTCGCGCTCACGGAATTGCTCGGCGGCATGGGAGAGCACGCCATCCTGCGCGAAGGCCTCGCGCACCTCTTGTTCGATCGACATCAGGCGGGCTCTTGCGGGTCAAGCAACCGTTCGAGCCGTGCGATTTCGTCGCGCAGCCCGAGACGCCGCTTCTTCAACCGCCGCAACAGGAGTTCATCGAGCGGAACGACCTCGCCCAGCCGGTCGATCGTGGCATCGAGGTCGGCGTGCTCGATCCGGAGTTCGATCAGCTGTCGCGAAATTGAGTGAAGATTGGAGTCCAACGGAGGCAGTGTGAAATCTTGCAGCGACGCGCTTCGGCCGCGGCTTGTGTTCACTCGATAATACGTCTTCGTCCAACCTGCACGACAACATGAAAGACCGCGCCATCGGCGCATCCGCGCCCCCATGACACGAGGCTTTCGACTTGCCGCCGCAACCGGTCTCCACAAGGGGGATCGCCCCTACCAGCAGGATCAGGTCCTGGTCATGTCCCACCCCCGAACCCCAGGGTGCGTGCTCGGCGTCATCGCCGACGGGATGGGCGGTCGCAGCGGTGGGCGCAAGGCGTCCGACCAGGTCCTGATGACGGCGCGCCAACTCTTCTCGCGCTACAAGCCCGGACGCGACGAAGCCTCGGCCCTCCTGCGGCATCTGCTGGAAGACGCCCATACGGTGATCAAGCTCACCGCAGTCTCCAGCGAGCAGGAACCGCACAGCACCCTCGCCGCCTTCCTCATGAATCCCGAGGGCGACTGCACCTGGATCCACGCCGGCGACTCGCGCATCTATCACTTCCACAACGGAACGCTTGTCAAGCGCACCAAGGACCACTCCTACGTGCAGGTGCTCGTGGACCGTGGCGAAATCAACGACGACGAAGCCAACATGCATCCCCAGAGCAACATCCTGCTCGGATGCCTGGGCATGAAGTCGACGGCGCCACCGGTGGACATTCACCTCGTTCCGCGCCTGCAGACTGGCGACGTCCTGATGGCCTGCAGCGACGGGCTGTGGCACTACTTCAGGCCCGAGGAGATGGGCGCCTTGCTGGCGGACCAGACGCCACGCGCCGCCGTCGAGTTGCTGGTCGCCGAGGCCCGACGCCGCGCGCACGGAACAGGCGACAACATCTCGATCGTCGTCGTCAAGCTCGAACCGCTTCCCGCCGACTGAGCGTCGGCTGCGATCCCGTCAGGGAGTCGCGGGCTTCGGTGGCGTGGCCGATGTTGCCGCGGGTTCTCCAGGCGTCGGCAGGGGCGCCGAGCGAGGCTTCGTGTTCGCCGCATTGCGCCTGTCGAGCTCCGCGCGGTGCTGTTGCGCCTTCTTCAGCTTTTCCTCGTAGTCCGAGCGCGCCGCCGGTGCCTCCGCGCGCCGCTGCGCTGCCTTGGCCTGTTCTTCGGCATGCGTGCGCTGCTTGTCGTCGAACTGCTTCTGACGCGCGGCCGCCTGCGATGCCAGTTGCGCGCGGCTGGCCGCATTGTCGGCGGCGCGCTGCTCGCGGTCCTGCTGCGACTTCAGTGCCTCCTGGCGCTTCGCTTCGGATTCCTGCGCGCGCTGGTCCGCCTTCTGCTGCTCGAGCTTGTCGAGTTCCGCGGCCGCGCGGCGCTTGCGCTCGAAGTCGTTCATCACGGCTTCCTGGCGCTTGATGTTGTCGACGTCCGTGCGGCGCCGGCGACGGCTTTCCTGAAGGCAGTCCTCGACCGCGAATTTCTTGTAGCAGGCGGCCTGCTCGGTCGCGTAGCGGGCATCGACGTCCTTGCGCTCTTGCGCGAGGCGGGCACGCTCGGCGTCGAAGTTCGTGGCTCCGCTCGTGGCCTCGGACTGCGCCCAGAGGGGCGACACAGCCAGGCCGATCAGCAATCCAAGGGCGATGTTCTTCATGTCAGGCGCGTATCGACAACACGGCGTTCAAGCGCAAGGAACTCGGCCGATTGCATCTCGTTGAGCCGGGATACGGTCCGCGGGAACTCGTGCGCCAGCGGACCCTCGGTGTACAACGCCTCGGGAGGCACTTCGGCGGACATGATCAGCTTCACGCGCCGATCGTAGAACACGTCGATGAGCCAGGTGAAACGCCGTGCTTCAGAGGCCATCCGCACCGGCATGTACGGCACGTCGGACAGCAGGACCGTGTGGAACTGCGTCGCGATCTCCAGGTAGTCATTCTGCGAACGCGGACCACCGCAAAGGGTCTTGAAATCGAACCAGACCACGCCCCCCGCCTTTCGCCGCGCGTGGATCTCGCGCGACTCGATGTGCAGGATCGGGTTTTCGTCCGCGCTCTCGGCCAGGCGCTCGAAGGCGTTCCGCATTTCCTTGTCGGCGGCTGCGCCGTTGGGCGTGAGGTAGAGCTTGACCTGCTCCAGCGTGCGGCGACGGTAGTCGGTACCGTTGTCGACACTGATGACCTCCAGGCGCTCGTTCAGCAGCGCGATGGCCGGAAGGATGCGGTCGCGGTGCAGCCCGCCCGGGTAGAGGTCGTCCGGCTTGAAGTTGGACGTCGTGACGAAGCCGACGCCGTTCTCGAACAGCGCCACCAGCAGCCGGTGCAGGATCATCGCGTCGGTGATGTCCGCAACGTGAAATTCGTCGAAGCAGATTAGCCGGTAGCGCTTGGCGATGCGGCGCCCGAGCTCGTCAAGCGGATTGACCGTGCCCTGGAGATCGGCCAGCTCGCGGTGGACTTCGCGCATGAACTCGTGGAAATGCAGCCGCGTCTTGCGCCTGAGCGGAACTGCGTTGTAGAAGCAGTCCATCAGGAAGCTCTTGCCTCGCCCGACGCCGCCGTACATGTAGACCCCGCGCGGAATCTCGGGCCGGTTGATCAGCTTCTTGAAGGCATTGGAGCGCTGGGCCTTGAAGTCGGCCCATTCGCTCGCGCAACGGTCGAGCGCCTCCACGGCGTGCAGCTGCGCGGGGTCGCTCTGGAACCCCCGGGCAGCCAGCTCCGCGTCATAGGCCTGCCTGACGACGCCCACGTCAGAAGTTCAGGGTGCGCTTGTCGACGGCCAGGGCCGCTTCCTTCGTCGCCTCCGACAGCGACGGGTGGGCGTGGCAGATGCGGGCGATGTCTTCCGCGCTGGCCTTGAACTCCATCGCCACGACGGCTTCGGAGATCAGCTCGCTGACCATCGGACCGACCATGTGCACGCCGAGGATCTCGTCCGTGGCGGCGTCCGCCACGAACTTGACCATCCCGGTCGTGTCGCCCAGCGCGCGGGCACGTCCGTTCGCGAGGAACGGGAAGCTCCCGGCCTTGTAGGCACGGCCGCTCGCCTTGAGCTGCTGTTCGGTCTGGCCCACCCATGCGATCTCGGGCGAGGTGTAGATCACCCACGGGATGGTGTTGAAGTTGACGTGCCCGTGCTGGCCCGCGATGCGCTCTGCCACCGCCACGCCCTCTTCTTCCGCCTTGTGCGCGAGCATGGGGCCCCGGACCACGTCGCCGATCGCCCACACGTTCGGCAGGCTGGTCTTGCACTCGTCGTCGACGACGATCGCGCCGCGCTCGTCGAGCTGGAGGCTCACCGCTTCGGCATTGAGGCCGATGGTGTTCGGCACGCGGCCGATCGAGACGATCAACTTGTCGACTTCGAGCGACTGTGCGCCGCCCTTGGCGTCGGTGTAGGCGATGCTCACGCCCTTCTTGCCCGACTTGACTTCCCCGACCTTGACGCCGAGCTCGATCTTCAGCCCCTGCTTGTCGAAGGCCTTCTTGGCTTCCTTGGCGATCTGTTCGTCCACCGCGCCCAGGAAGGTCGGCAGCGCTTCGAGCACCGTCACCTCGGCGCCGAGCCGGCGCCAGACTGAACCCATCTCGAGGCCGATCACGCCGGAGCCGATCAGCGCGAGCTTCTTGGGCACGCCGCCGATGCGCAGTGCGCCGTCGTTCGAGAGGATGTTCTCCTCGTCGAAGGGCGCGCCCGGCAGCGGACGCGCATTCGAGCCGGTCGCGACGATGATGTGCTTGCCGCTGATGCTCTCTTCCGAGGCACCCGCCACCTTGATCTCGTAGCCGCCGTCCGCGGCCTTGACGAACGAGCCGCGCCCATGGAAGAACGCAACCTTGTTCTTCTTGAACAGGTAAACGATGCCGTCGTTGTTCTGCTTCACGACGTTGTCCTTGCGCGCCAGCATCTTCGCGAGATCGAGGCCGAGGCCTTCGACCTTGATGCCGTGGTCGGCAAAGCTGTGCCCCGCGTGCTCGTAGTGCTCGGACGATTGCAGCAGCGCCTTCGAGGGAATGCAGCCGATGTTGGTGCACGTGCCGCCGAGCGCCGGACCGCCCTTGGCGTTCTTCCACTCGTCGACACAGGCCACGTTGAAGCCCAGTTGCGCCGCGCGGATGGCGGCGATGTAGCCGCCAGGGCCGCCACCGATGACGATGACGTCGAATTGCTTGCTCATTGATTGTTCCGTTTCAGTTTTCCACCGCGCCACACCAAGGCGCTGGCCCCTTCGCGAAACACCGCGGAACCGGCTCTGCCGGGCCGCAGGTGTTGCCCCCTGCAAGGGGGTGGGCGAAGCGACACGAAGTGCGCGCAGCCTGGGGGTTAGATATCAAACAGCAGGCGCGCCGGATCCTCGAGCGCTTCCTTCATGGCCACGAGGCCCAGAACGGCTTCACGGCCGTCGATGATGCGGTGGTCGTAGCTCATCGCGAGGTAGTTCATCGGTCGAACCACGATCTGGCCGTTCTCCACCACGGCGCGGTCCTTGGTCGCGTGCACGCCCAGGATGGCCGACTGCGGCGGGTTGATGATCGGGGTCGACAGCATCGAGCCGAACACGCCACCGTTGGAGATCGAGAAAGTACCGCCGGTCATTTCCTCGATGCCCAGCTTGCCGTCGCGCGCCTTCGCGCCGTACTCCGCGATCTTCTTCTCGATGTCGGCAAAGCTCATCTGGTCGGCGTTGCGCAGGATCGGAACCACCAGGCCGCGCGGCGAACCGACCGCGATGCCGATGTCGAAGTAGCCGTGGTAGACGATGTCGTTGCCGTCCACCGAAGCGTTGAGCACCGGGTACTTCTTGAGGGCATGCACCGCCGCCTTCACGAAGAAGCTCATGAAGCCGATCTTGACGCCGTGCTCCTTCTCGAACTTCTCCTGGAAGCGCTTGCGCATTTCCATGACGGGCGCCATGTTCACCTCGTTGAAGGTGGTCAGGATCGCGTTGGTGGATTGCGACTGCAGCAGGCGCTCGGCGATGCGGGCGCGCAGGCGGCTCATCGGGACGCGTTCTTCCGGACGGTCGCCCAGGTCGGGCGAACCGGCCGGCGAAGCGACTTGCGGCAATGCTGCCTTCGGCGCGCCCGTGGGAGCGGGCACGGGCGCGGCGACCTTGGCGGTCGTGCCCGACGCAATGGCGCCCAGCACGTCGCCCTTGGTCACGCGGCCGTCCTTGCCGGTGCCGGCGACGTCGCCGGTGCCCAGCTTGTTGTCCGCGAGGAGCTTGGCCGCGGCGGGCATCGCCACGTCGGACTTCGCGCCGCCGGTGGCGGCGGCCGCAGCGGCCGGAGCCGCCGTCGGCGCGGCGGCAGGCGCTGCTGCCGGTGCGGCGGCAGGCGCGGCTGCGCCGGCCTTGCCTTCGGTGTCGATCTTCGCGATCAGCTGGTCGGCCACCACGGTGGCGCCGTCGCCGACCACGATCTCCGCCAGCACGCCGGACGAGGGTGCCGGCACTTCCAGCACGACCTTGTCGGTTTCGATCTCGATCAGGATTTCATCGACCGTGATGGCGTCGCCGGCCTTCTTCTTCCACTGGAGCATCGTGGCTTCCGCCACGGATTCGGACAACTGGGGGACTTTGACTTCTACGATGGACATTTCTTATGTGCTCCGCTTCGTGTTTCTTATGCAGGTGAATTGAGTTCTTCTTACTTGGTCAGCACGAAGCCTTTGAGCTTGCCGAACGCGCCGTCGACCAGCGCCTTCTGCTGTTCCTGGTGCAGGTGCGAGTAGCCCACCGCAGGCGATGCCGAGGCGGCACGGCCGGAGTAGCCCAGCTTCTGGCCTTCCTGCATGTTCTCGTGGATGTAGTGCTGCACGAAGAACCAGGCGCCCTGGTTCTGCGGTTCGTCCTGCGACCACACCACGTCGACGAGGTTGGGGTACTTCTTCAGCTCGGCGCCGAAGGCCTTGTGCGGGAACGGATAGAGCTGCTCGACGCGGATGATCGCCACGTCGTCGGCGCCCTTCTCCTCGCGCTTCTTTGCCAGGTCGTAGTAGACCTTGCCGGAGCAGGCGATGACGCGCTTGACCTTCTCGGCCTTCAGGTCCTTGTTGTCGGGGATGACGGTCTGGAAGCCGCCCTTGGTGAACTCCGACAGCGGCGAGGTCGCGTCCTTGTTACGCAGCAGCGACTTCGGCGTCATGATCACCAGCGGCTTGCGCAGGTTGCGCACCATCTGGCGACGCAACACGTGGAAGATCTGGCTCGCCGTGGTGGGCTGCACCACCTGCATGTTGGTGTCGGCCGACAGCTGCATGAAGCGCTCGAGGCGCGCCGAGCTGTGTTCGGGGCCCTGGCCTTCGTAGCCGTGCGGCAGCATCAGCGTGATGCCGTTGACGCGGCCCCACTTCACTTCGCCGGACGCGATGAACTGGTCGATCACGACCTGCGCGCCGTTGACGAAGTCGCCGAACTGCGCTTCCCAGATCACCAGCGTGTTGGGGTCGTTCGAGGCATAGCCGTATTCGAAGGCGAGCACGGCTTCTTCCGACAGGATCGAGTCGATCACGACGAAGGGCGCCTGGTTGTCGGCGACGTTCTGCAGCGGCACATAGGTGCCTTCATCGAACTTCTCACGGTTCTGGTCGTGCAGCACGGCGTGACGGTGCGTGAATGTGCCGCGGCCGCTGTCCTCGCCCGACAGGCGCACCGGATAGCCGCTGGCCACCAGCGAGGCAAAGGCCATGTGCTCGCCCATGCCCCAGTCGACGTTGACGTCGCCGCGGCCCATGGCGGCGCGGTCGTCCAGCACCTTCTTGACCAGCGGGTGCACGGTGAAGTTGTCCGGCGCCTTGGTGATGCGCTCGGCCAGCCGCTTCCATTCGGCGGTGGGGATCGCGGTGTCGCCGGCGTCGGTCCACTTCTTGTTCAGGAAGGGATGCCAGTCGACCGCGTACTTGCTCTTGAAGTTCGTCAGCACCGGGTCGGACGTGTTCTTGCCGGCGTCGAAGGCCGCGCGTTGCGCCTTGACCATGTCGTCGCCGAGCGTGGCGCCGAGGCCCTGGGCAGCGAGCTTGTCGGCGTACAGCTTGCGCGTGCCGGGGTGCTGCGCGATCTTCTTGTACATCAGCGGCTGCGTCAGCGCCGGCGTGTCCTGCTCGTTGTGGCCGAGCTTGCGGAAGCAGATGATGTCGACCACCACGTCCTTCTGGAACTCCATGCGGAATTCGAGGGCGAGTTGGGTCGCGAGGACCACGGCTTCGGGGTCGTCACCATTCACGTGCAGCACCGGTGCCTCGATCATCTTGACGATGTCGGTGCAATACAGCGTAGAGCGGCTGTCGCGCGGGTCGCTCGTGGTGAAGCCGATCTGGTTGTTGATCACGATGTGGACCGTGCCGCCGGTGGAGTAGCCGCGCGTTTCGGCCAGCGCCAGCGTTTCCATCACGACGCCCTGGCCCGCGAAAGCCGCGTCGCCGTGCACGATGATCGGCAGCACCTGCTTGCCGAGCGGGTCGGCGCGGCGGTCCATGCGGGCGCGCACCGAACCTTCCACGACCGGGTTCACGATTTCGAGGTGCGAAGGGTTGAAGGCCAGACTCAGGTGAACCGGGCCGCCGGGCGTCGACACGTCCGAGCTGAAGCCCTGGTGGTACTTGACGTCACCGCTGGGCAGGTCTTCGGGCGCGGTGTGGTCGAACTCGGCGAAGAGGTCGGCCGGCATCTTGCCGAGCGAGTTGACCAGCACGTTCAGGCGACCGCGGTGCGCCATGCCGATCACGATTTCCTGGACGCCCTTGATGCCGGCCTGCTTGATCAATTCGTCCATCGAAACGATGAAGCTCTCGCCGCCTTCGAGCGAGAAGCGCTTCTGGCCGACGTACTTGGTGTGCAGGAAGCGCTCGAGCCCTTCGGCGGCCGTCAGGCGCTCGAGGACGCGCTTCTTCTGGTCGGCGCTCAGCTGCGGGTTGGTGCGGGCGCTTTCGAGCTTCTGCTGCCACCAGCGCTTCTGGCCCTGGTCGGTCATGTACATGTACTCGGCGCCGATGGTGCCGCAGTAGGTTTCGCGCAACGCATTGAGCAGGTCGCGCAGCGACATCGTCTCCTTGCCGAAGAAGGTGTTGCTCGTGTTGAACACCGTTTCGAGGTCCGCATCCGCAAAGCCGTAGAACGAGGACTCGAGTTCGGGGATCGCGGGACGCTCGGTGCGCTTGAGCGGATCGAGGTCGGCCCAGCGGGCGCCGACGTTGCGGTAGGCGGCGATCAGCTGCTGGACCGCGGTGCGCTTGCGGCCGAGTTCGGAATCGGCGCCGCTGGCCACGACCACCTTGGTGGTGCCCTGCTTGGCGCGTTCGGCGAAGGCATTGACGACCGGCAGGTGCGGCACGTCCTTGGTGTTGGTTCCGTCGGTCGCAGGGACGTTCTGGAGGGCGTCGAAGTACGAGCGCCAGTTGTCGGGCACGCTGCCCGGATTGGAGAGGTAGTTTTCGTACATCTCTTCGACATAGGGCGCATTGCCGCCGAAGAGGTAGGTATTGCCTTGATAGGCGCTATAGACGGACGAAGACGTCGACGAGGAATCGCTCATATTCCGCTGACCTTCGCTTCCCTTTGGGAAGCACTAGTTGGTTAAGAAACCTTCCGCGACACGGCTGAACCGATTGGCGGATGCGACTGTGGCTGGGGAAGGGCCTGAGTACGGGCGCATTGTGCCACTGTTATGGAAAACCCCCAGGCATGCCCACTACGTGTGGCCGCCTCCCCCCTTTCCAAGGGGGCAATACCGGCGGACCGGCGGAGCCGGATCCGCGGTATTTTCCGAACGCGACCTGGCTTCGCCGGTCGGATGCCTCCGCCGCTGGTCAGGACGGGAGGGCGGGGCGCATGCGGATGCACAGGTGCGACAGCAGGCTGTCCAACTCCTTGTCGGAGTGGCCCTCTCCTTCCTGGGCCAGGTCCCATTGCCAGATGGCCTGGAGGTCGGTCACGCGCATGTTGTCGAAGACTTCGGAGGCCACCCAGGCGAGGTCGGGCCTCTGGAGGTCGAGGCGCTCGGCCAGGCGGCGGAAAGCCGCCGACGGCGGGCCCTGCCCGAACTCGACCTTGGCAAGGGCCCGGACTTCGTCGGTGACTTCGAACATCGGCAATCAGGAAGCCGGCGCTTCCTCGAGAGGGGGCTGGCCGTCGCCGCCTTGCCGCCGGAGCGCATTCTTCTTTCGCACCTGGAGCACGAAGGCGACGAGCTGCCAGGTGACGAAGACGCCGATCAGGGCCATCAGGCTGCCGGCGATCGGGCGGTTGAAGAAGGTGGTGAAGCTCCCGCGGCTCAACAGCAGTGCACGGCGGAAGTTTTCTTCCAGCATGGGGCCGAGGATGAAGCCGAGCATCAGTGGGGACGGGTCCAGTTCCAGTCGCATGAACATGTAGCCCATGAAGCCGAACGCGGCCGTGATGTAGACGTCCTCCATGCTGTTGTTCACGCTGTAGGTGCCGATGCAGCAGAAGAACAGGATCGACGGGAAAAGCACGCTGTACGGGATCTTGAACACCGACAGCCAGTAGCGCACCAGCGGCACGTTCAGCACGAGCAGGAAGACGTTGCCCACCCACATGCTGGCGACCAGGCCCCAGAACAGTTCGGGATGGGCGGCAATCATGTTCGGTCCGGGCTGGATGCCCTTGATGATGAAGGCGGCCAGCATCAGTGCCATCACGGCGTTCTCGGGAATGCCGATGCTCATCAGCGGGATGAAGCTGGTGCGGGCAGCCGCTTCGTCGGCGGCGGCCTGTCCGGCCACGCCCTCGATGCAGCCGGTGCCGATCTCGTGCTTGTACTTGCTGAGCTTCTTGTCGATCGCATAGGCGGCGAACTGGGCAATGGTGGGGCCGCCGCCGGGCAGGATGCCCAGGAAGGAGCCGACCACGCTGCCGCGCAGGGCGCTGGGGATGATGCGCTTGAATTCCGGCCACGTCGGCATGAGCTTGATCTTGCCGTTGAAGGGAGAGCGCTCTTCCCGCGAGTCCAGGTTCTTCGTGACTTCGGCAATGCCGAAGCAACCGAGCGCGATGCTCACGACGCCCACGCCGTCCACCAGGAACGGCAGGTCCAGCGTGAAGCGTGCCAGGCCGCTGTTCACGTCGGTGCCGATCTGGCCGAGAAGCACGCCCACCATGGACATGGCCAGCCCGTTGAGCAGGCTGCCGGTGGTGACGAAGCTCACGCACATGAAGCCAACCAGCATCATGGCGCAGTAGTCCGCCGGGCCGAACAGGAAGGCCACCTCGCCGAGCGTCGGCGCCAGGAAGGTCAGCACCAGGATGGCGACGCTGCCGCCGATAAAGCTGGAGACCCCCGCCGTGAAAAGCGCGAGCCCGGTTTTCCCCTTCAGCGTCATCTGGTAGCCGTCTATGCAGGCCACGATGCTGCTGGCATGCGGGATCTTCATCGTGATCGCGCTCACGCTGTCCCCGTACTGCGCACCATAGTAGATGCCGGCCAGCATGATCAGCGCGCCGGTGGTGGGAATCGAATAGGTCAGCGGCAGCAGCAGGCTGATCGTGGCCAGGGGGCCCAGGCCGGGCAGCAGGCCGACGAGCGTGCCGACGACACAGCCGATGGCACAGTAGAGAAGGTTATGAATGGTCAGGGCGTGCGAGAAGCCGAACGCCAGGTTGTTGAGGGCGTCCATGTCAGTAGAGCGGCAGGTTGAGACCGAGGAACTTCTGGAGGACAAACGCCATCGTGAGGAGGCCGGCGGAGATCTTCACGTTGCGGATCCAGGAATAGGAGCTGCCGGCCAAGGTGGAACAGAACACCAGGAAGATGATCCCGGCGATCATGTTCACGTACGTCGAAATGACCGCCAGTCCGCAGAGGCTCGCCATGATGATCGCGATGTTCCGGAAGTTCAGGTTCATCTTCACGGGGTCGACGAAGAACGATCGGACCACGGTGACGATGCCGACGAGGAGCAGCAGCGAACTGACTACGACGGGAAACAATCCGGGTCCTGCCCGGCTGAAGTCCCCGATGGGATAGCGAAGCGCCTGCAGGCCGAAGGCCAGCGCGATCGCGATGAGGAATAGACCTCGAAGCAGATTTCTGTTCATAGCGAGTGAAGGGTTTGTCTCCGGTGGTGGGGCCCCCCACTTCTGTGATGCCGGGCGCCCGGAATCCCTTGACTGGCGGGATGCCGGGTGCGATTCGATGTTCTTGCCGCGAGGCTGATCGGACTCTGACTCTGACCTGAGGGGAATTACGTATCCGGGCCGCGCGGACGCCCATCCGCCCGGATGCGCGTCCGTCCGAAGCACACCGGCAAACGGATCGGATACGTCCCACACGCGCTGGGCCGCCAAGGGATCAATGTTGGGTGACGCGATCACGCGCATCCCGACAGGAGGTATCTCCATGATCCGCAAACTGGCTTCCGGCCAATACCGCCTCTACTCGCGAAAGACCGACGAGAAGACTGGCAAGCGCCGCAATCTCGGAACCTTCGACACGCTGGAGCAGGCGCGCCAGCACGAGCGCGAAGTGCAGTATTTCAAGCGCCATTGAGTGCCCCGGGATGGGCCGGCTTGCAGGTCGCGCCGGGCCGGCACAGACCTACAGACGGAGGGCGCCGAGCCTGATCGCGGCGAGCCCCTGGCGGCGCGATACCTGAGTCATCATCCACCAAGGAGCATGCAAATGACCACCGCAACTGTCGGGTCCACTAGCAACGTCATCTCGTCCGAACGCGTCGAAGGCACGTCCGTCTACAACAACGCCGGGGACAAGCTCGGCTCGATCGACGACCTCATGATCGACAAGATGTCCGGGCAGGTGCGCTACGCCGTTCTCGAATTCGGCGGCTTCCTCGGCATGGGCACGGACCGCTATCCGCTGCCCTGGAACATGCTGAAGTACGACACGTCGATGGACGGCTACGTCGTGCCGATCGACAAGAACATGCTGGAAGGCGCGCCGCGCTACGCCCAGGAGGAAGTGCCGGACTACAACGCCGACTACAACCGTCGCGTCAACGACTACTACGGCGTGACCTGGTAATTCGGCGTCCCCAAGGGGCGCTCCGCGGCAACGCGCCTATTGTTCGACGGCGAACAGCCGCCACTCGTCGGGGATTCCCTTCAAGCGTTGCGTGCCCCGGTCGTGGAACGACAGGCCGGAGCCCGCGACCAGGTCCTTGACGGTGCTTGAAACAAGCACCTCGCTCGGTTGCGCGTGCGTCGCGACGCGCGCGCCGGTGTGCACGGCAATACCCGCCAGCTTGTTGCCCAGTACCTCGCACTCCCCCGTATGAAGCCCCGCGCGGATCTCCAGTCCAAGGGAGCGCACCTCCCGCGATATGGCGCAGGCGCAACGTACTGCGCGCGCCGGCCCATCGAATGTGGCGAGGAATCCGTCACCGGCCGTATCGATCTCACGGCCCCGGTAGCGCTCCAGTTCCCGCCTAACCAGCGCGTGGTGGCTCTCCAGGAGATCGTGCCAGCCACGGTCGCCGAGTTGGGCCGCACGTTCGGTGGACTTCACGATGTCGGTGAACAGGACAGTGACCAGGAGCCGGTCGGCCTCGACGCCGAGCCGGGCGCCGGTGAGGAATTCCTCGATCTCGTCGAGGATGATTTCGCTGTCGCAGCCCCACGGGAGGTGATCGATGCCATGCAGTTCGACCAGCTTCGCCCCGGCGATGCGCTCGCTCATGTACTGGCTCGCGCCGAAGTCGATGACGTGATCGTTCCGGCTGTGCAGCAGCAAGGTCGGCACCCGCACGGCGGGCAGCACATGGCGTATGTCGATGTCGATGTTCATGCGCAGGACGCCCGCCGCCGCGGCAGGGCTCGCGCTGGAGCGCAGCCACCGAGCCCACCAGCGACGGCAGCGCTCGTCCTGCGCATGGCTCGGCCACCGCGTCTCGATGCCGACGGCCCCGCCCCAGTCGCGCTCCACCTGTGCCGCCACATCGAGCAGTTGCTCCCTGGTCTGGCCCCAGGGGTAGTCCGGTGCGCTCGCGCGCCTTGCGAAAGAGCCGCACATGATGAGCGCGGAGGCGCGGTCCGGGTAGGTGGCGGCGAAAAGCGCACACATCGCCCCGCCCTCCGAATAGCCGTACAAGGCGGCGCGCTGCGAGCCGGCGGCGTCCATCACCGCGCGCACGTCGTCCATGCGGACTTCGAGGGAGGGCATGTCGCTGACGCGATCCGACAGACCCGTTCCTCTCTTGTCGAAGAGGATGACCCGGGAGAACGACGCCAGCCGCGTCAGCATCCGGTTGAGCGCCGGCTCTTCCCAGAAGACGTCGATGTTCGACACCCACCCCGGCACCACCACGAGGTCCAGCGGGCCATCGCCGATCACCTGGTAGGCGATGTTGACTCCACCGCTTTTCGCGTAATGCGTCGTGGGAAGCATGGAGATGCGGCTCCTTGAAGCTTTTCGATCTGTCGGAATTATCGAGCGACTGCGGCGCCAATGGCGCTTTCCTCTGCCCGATGCGCATCCGCTGAAGGAAAATGGCGGGTTCCTCATTCCACGCCCACCGCCATGCCGAAGCTCGACGACCCCCTCCACGATGCCGAGATCGGTTCACGCGACAGCACGATCGACACCACCCGCATCGACGACGTCCGGATCGGCGCAGTCCGGCCACTGATGACGCCGGCTCTCCTGCAGGAGCGGGTTCCGGTGCTTGACGACACGCTCGCGCTGGTCGAGCAAAGCCGCGCGGCGATCGCCAACGTCCTGCACGGTCGCGACGACCGGTTGATCGTCGTGGTCGGCCCCTGCTCGATCCACGACCACGACCAGGCCATCGAATATGCCCACCGCCTGAAAAAGGTGGCCGACGACCTGGGCGACGATCTGCTGGTCGTCATGCGCACCTATTTCGAGAAGCCGCGCACGACCGTGGGCTGGAAGGGCTACATCAACGACCCGCACCTGGACGGCAGCTTCGCGATCAACGAAGGCCTCGAGCGCGCGCGACGCCTGCTGCGGGAACTGACGCTGCTGGGCCTTCCGACGGGCACCGAGTTTCTCGACCTGCTGAGCCCCCAGTTCATTGCCGACCTGATCGCCTGGGGCGCCATCGGCGCCCGCACCACCGAAAGCCAGAGCCATCGCCAGCTCGCCTCCGGGCTCAGTTGCCCCGTCGGCTTCAAGAACGGGACCGACGGGAGCATCAAGGTGGCGGCCGACGCCATCCTTGCCGCGAGGGCGCCGCACGCCTTCATGGGCATGACCAAGATGGGGATGGCGGCGATCTTCGAGACCCGCGGCAACGACGACTGCCACGTGATCCTTCGCGGCGGAAAGTCGCCGAACTATTCGGCCGAGGATGTGGCGGCGAGCTGCGCGGCCCTGCGTGCCAATGGCCTGACGGAGCAGGTCATGATCGACGTCTCGCACGGCAACAGCAGCAAACAGCACCAGCGGCAGATCCCGGTGGCGCACGACGTCGCCGGGCAGATCGCCGCGGGCGACGCGCGCATCACCGGCGTCATGATCGAAAGTCATCTGGAGGAAGGCCGGCAGGATCTGGTCCCCGGCGTGCCGCTCAAGCACGGCGTCTCGATCACGGATGCCTGCATCGGCTTCGCGCAGACAGTTCCGGTGCTGGAGGACCTGGCGAGCGCGGTGCGCCGCCGGCGCGCGAAGCGCGGGTGAAGGCGCTCAGTTGATCCGGCCGAACCAGAACAGCGACAGCAGCGCCGCGGTCACCGCGATGAGCGCGGAAACCAGCGTCAGCGGTCCGGTAAGTTCGGTGTCCCGCGTCTGCACCTGCAGGCGCGAGCCCAGTTTTTCGTAGACGCTGCGCAGCATCTCCGCGGTGCCTGCATGGTGGTACTCGCCGCCGGTCATGCGCGCCACTTCCCGCAGCGTCGGTTCGTCGAGCTGCATGTAGATCGCCATGCCGTCCGGCATGGCGGCGTCGCCATCCACCGTGCCCAGCCCCACCACGTAAATGCGGACACCCCGATCGGCTGCCATCTTCGCGGCTTCCAGCGTGTCGACCCCGGTGGTGCGGCGGCCATCGCTCAGCAGGATGATCGCCGCCGAGTCGTACGAGCCCGGTGCCACCGGCGTGATCTGCATCGGAGGCGGCTTCGCTCGCTCGTCCAGGCTCCGCGCGCGCGGCCTGCCGCTGAAGGTCAGGTCGGCGAGTTCGATGCCCTGCTCCGGAAACAGCTCGGCCAGGCACTGCACGATCGCGTTGCCCACCGCGGTGCCCATCTGCATCTGGAAGCCGTCGATGCTCGCAATCAGCGACTCGCGGTCCAGCGTCGCGCGCTGGGCGACCTGGCTGCTGCCGGCGAACGTGACGAGACCGACTTCGATGTTCTTCGGCAGTTCGCGCAGGAATGACTTCGCCGCCTCCTGCGCCGCCACGATACGGCTCGGCTTGACGTCCGCGACGCGCATGCTGAGCGAGACATCGATGGCCAGCATGATCGAGGACCTTGCCCATGGCAGCGGCACGCGCGCCACGGGCCGGGCCGCTGCAAGCAGCAACCCCGCGCACGCGAGCAACAACAGGGCCGGAGGGAGGTGCTGCCGCCAAGCGCGACCCGCGGAAGCCGCGCGGACGATGCCCAGACTGCTGTAGCGCAAGGCCGTCTTCCTCCGACGGCGCAGGATCCAGACATAGGCCGCCGGAAGCAACGGCAGCCCAGGCAGGAGCCAGAGCAGATCGGGCCAGAGGAAGAACATGGACGGGCGCTCCAGCAGGCGGGGCACTCTCGGTGCGCACAACATCGTGCCTGCGATGCGGTCGATTCGCAACCGCCACCCGCCGCGCGGGCAGCTCCCTCGGCCCGTCGTCCAGCGACCGCAGGCTTGGGGAAATCCCTCCCACACGTCGCGTGGAATTTTCCGAAACCTTGCTGATAATGCGCATTACCAATCAAGTAATACGTATCAGCAAAGCAAATGGTTGCCCGCCGCCTGACCCAGCAAGACATCGCCAAGCTCGCCGGCGTGAGCCAGGCGACGGTGTCCCTGGTGCTGAATGGCGCCGCCAACGCGCTGGCGCGAATCCCGCCGGAGACCCGCGACCGTGTGCAGAAGATCATTCGCGAAACAGGCTACGTGCCCGACCCGATCGCCCGCCGCATGGCCAGGGGTTCGAACCGGATCCTGGGCGTGTTCACCTACGAGCCGGCTTTTCCGAATGCGCACGCCGACTTCTTCCTGCCCTTCCTTTTCGGCATCGAGGAGGAAGCACAGGCGCGTGGCTACGACCTGCTGCTCCTCACCGGTGCCGGCGAAGGCGCGCAACGGAAGATATTCGCCGAGGAAGGCCGGCTGCGCATCGCCGACGGATGCATCGTGCTGGGCAAGACGTTCGACCGGACCGAACTCGCGCGGCTGGTGGCCGGCGACTATCCCTTCGTCGCGATCGGCCGCCGCGAGGACGCCGGCGGCCCCGTGCCCTTCGTCGGCGGCGACTATGCAACGGCCACCGGCGCGCTCGTGCGGCAGGCCCGCGAGCTGGGACATCGGCGGCTGGCCTATCTCGGACCGACCGGCCCGGCCGAATCGCCGCTCGACCGCTGGACGGGCTTCACCGCTGCACTCGGCGCCGACCTGGAACTCGCCCTGCAACTGGCGGACACACCCGCCGACGATGGCGAACTGCTTGACGCACTGCTCGCCAGCGGCGCGACCGCGGCCTTCTGTGTGGAACTGGCCGACGCGGTGCGCCTCGAGCGCGCAGCCAAGGCGCGCGGACTGGCCCTGCCGGACGATCTGTCGGTCGTGGCGCTGGGCTCGCACATCCGCACGGAAGGCAGCGGAACGCGATTCGCCTCGTTCCTCGTTCCGCGCGAAGAGATGGGCCGCCAGGCCACGGCCATGCTCGTGCGCCGCGTCGAAGGCGGCATGGCGCAAGCGGTGCAGCAGGTGCTGCTGCCCTGCGAGCCGATCCGCGGCGAGACCCTAGGCCCCGCGAAGTCGCACTGAACTCACCCCATGGAACGACACAGCATGAGAGAAATGAAGACGGACATCCTCGTGGTCGGCGGCGGCCTCGGCGGCGTGGCCGCCGCGCTGGGCGCGCTGGAGGCCGGACGCACGGTGGTGATGAGCGAGGAATACGACTGGCTCGGCGGCCAGCTCACGAGCCAGGCCGTGCCACCGGACGAGCACAGCTGGGTGGAACGCTTCGGCATCACCCGCCGCTATCGCGCGCTGCGCGACGGCATTCGACGCTACTACCGTGACCACTACCCCCTGACGGCGGCAAGCCGCGCCTGGGACGAACTCAATCCGGGTGCGGGCTGGGTCAGCCGCATCTGCGCGGAGCCACGCGTCGGCCTGGCAGTGCTCGAGGCCATGCTGGCACCCCATCGCGGTGCCGGACGGCTGACGGTGCTGCAACCCTACCGCCCTGTCGCAGCCGACACGCAGGGCGACAAGGTGCGCGCGGTGACGCTGCGGCATCGCGACACCGGCGACGAGATCGCGGTCGAGGCTGCCTTCGTGATCGACGCGACCGAACTCGGCGACCTGCTGCCGCTGGCCGGCTGCGAGTACGTCATCGGCTTCGAGAGCCAGGGCGACACGGGCGAGCCGAGTGCGCCGGCCGAAGCCCAGCCGCAGAACGTGCAGGCCGTGTCGATCTGCTTCGCGATCGACCACGTCGACGGCGACCACACCATCGACAAGCCGCGCAACTACGACTTCTGGCGCACCTACCAGCCGCACTTCTGGGGCGGGCCGCTGCTGGGCTTCAAGGCGCCGAATCCACGCACGCTGGAGATCACCGAGCGCTCGTTCACGCCCAACCCGGACGACGATCCTCTGCTCGTCGATGCCGACCAGCGCAAGAGCGGCGGCGACCAGAACCTGTGGACCTTCAGGCGCATCGCGGCGCGGCGCAACTTCGTGCCGGGTGCCTATGCCTCGGACATCTGCCTGGTCAACTGGCCCATGATCGACTACATGGAGGGCTCGATCCTCGATGTGTCCGAGGCCGAGAAGGCGCGGCACCTGCAGTCCGCGGCCGAGTTGTCGCACTCCGTCTTCTACTGGCTGCAGACCGAGGCGCCGCGTGCCGACGGCGGCGCGGGCTTCCCGGGGCTGCGCCTGCGCGGCGACGTCACCGGTACGACGCACGGCCTGGCGATGGCGCCCTACATCCGCGAAGGTCGGCGCATCCTCGGTGTGACGCGCATCGTCGAGCAGCATCTCTCGCATGCCGTGCGCGGCGACCAGGGCGCGGTGCGCTACCGCGACAGCGTCGGCGTGGGCATGTACCGCATCGACCTGCATCCTTCGACGGGCGGCGACAACTACATCGACGTGCCCTCCTGCCCCTTCGAGATCCCGCTCGGCGCCCTGCTGCCGCGCCGCATGACGAACCTGATCGCCGGCGGCAAGAACATCGCGACCACGCACATCACCAACGGCTGCTACCGGCTGCACCCCGTCGAATGGAACGTGGGCGAAGTGGCCGGCATGTTGGCCGCGCATTGCCTCGACAACGACACCCTGCCGCACCAGGTGCAGGCCGACGACACGCGACTCGCCGCCTTCCTGGCCCTGTTGGCGCGTGCCGGCGTGGAGACGCGCTGGCCCGACGTGCGCGCCTACTGAGCCAACTGAATCACCGCCCCCATCGACAGTTCGCAGACAAGACCGAGGAGACCCCCATGTTCCAACGCAAGAAGTCCGTCACCCTCCGCGCCATCGCCGCCGGCCTTGGCCTGTCGCTGGCCCTCGCAACCGTCGCGTCGGCCGAGACCAAATTGCGCATGACCATCTGGAGCGCCAACGAGGCGCACCTGAAGCTCTTCAACGGCATCGCCGAGGGCTTCAAGAAGGAACATCCCGATGTCACGGTCAGCTTCGAGTCCCTGCCCTTCGAGAACTACACCACGGCGCTGACCACGCAGATCGCCGGCGGCAACGCGCCCGACATGGCCTGGATCTTCGAGACCAGCGCGTACGACTTCGTCAACTCTGGCGCCCTCGTCCCGCTGACCAAGGCGCTCGCCGCCACGCCGGGCTACGACCTGGGCGAGATCAGCCCGTCCGCCGCCGAGCGCTGGTCGAAGGACGGCGTGCTTTACGCCTATCCCTTCTCGACCTCGCCCTTCGCCGTGTTCGTCAACAACGACCTCATCCGCAAGGCCGGCGCCAAGACACCCGCGGAACTCATCGCCGCCGGGCAATGGACCTGGCCCAACGCGATCGCGACGGCGCAGGCCGTGGCGCAAGGCGGCAAGGGCGGACTGGTGGTGCGCGACTTCAACTACCAGGCCTGGCAGTACCTGTCCTCGGTCTGGAACGCCTGGGGCGCGGCGCCATGGAGTGCCGACGGCAAGCGCTGCACTTTCGCCGACAAGCCGATGGTCGACGCGCTGGGCTTCATCCACGACGCAGTGTTCGTGAAGAAGGCGATCCCCGGGCCGGGCCAGAACGTCGACTTCTTTGCCGGCGATGCCGCCATGACGATCACGCAGATCAGCCGTGCATCGCTGCTGCCCAAGGACAAGCGCTTCGACTGGGACCTGGTGCCGCTGCCCAAGGGCCCGGCGGGCGACTACGCGATCGTCGGACAGGCCGGCATCGGCGTGCTCAAGGCGGCCAAGGACGCGGCGATGGCGACCGCCTTCGTCGGCTACATGACCAATCCGGAAAATTCGGCCAAGCTGGCGCAGTTCTTCCCCTCCGCGCGCAAGTCGCTGCTCAATGCCGAAGTGCTCGGAAAGACCAACGCCCTGCTCTCGCCCGCCCAACTCGACAAGGTCGTGGTGTCGGGCATCGCGAACGGCAAGGTGATGCCGGCACACACGGATTTCGCGCGCCTGCAGCAGACGGTGCGCTCCGGGCTCGATGCGGTGTGGCAACCGAAGGCCGACATCCCGGCCGCGACGCGCGCGATCTGCGCGCAGATCGAACCGCTGCTCGCGCAGTAGGACGCTGCAAGTTCCCGACGAACGGCACACGATGCTTCGCACACCCGACCCCGCCCCCACGCCACGGCCGTTCTGGACGATCGCGCGGCGCGACAGCGTGGCGGGCCTGCTGTTCGCGGCGCCGCAACTGGCGGGCACGGTCGTGTTCGTGCTCGCGCCGCTGGTCCTGGTGTTCTGGTATTCGCTGCACGAGTGGAACGTGCTGGCCAACACCTTCAACTACAGCGGTTTCCGGAACTATGAGCAGTTGCTGAGCGACCCCAACCTGCCCAGCGTGCTGCTGTCCTCGGCGCTGTTCTCGGCAGGCCTGGTGGTGCTGAACATGAGCCTGGCCCTGCTGCTGGCCGTGCTGCTGAACCAGAAGCTCGCCGGCATCACCGCGTTCCGCACGCTCTTCTTCTCGCCGGTGGTCGTCTCCCTGGTGGCCTGGACCATCGTCTGGGGCTTCCTGCTGCAGCACAACGGCGGCATCAACGGCATGCTCAGGCTGGTGGGCATCGAAGGGCCGAACTGGCTGCGCACACCCGGCACCGCCATGCTGTCGGTGATCGTGGTGCAGGTGTTCAAGAACGTGGGGCTCAACATGGTGTTGTTCCTTGCCGCGCTGCAGGGCGTGCCGCGCGAACTCTACGAGGCTGCGCGCATCGATGGCGCCCCGCGCTTCAAGCAGTTCCGCCGCATCACGCTGCCGCTCATCAGCCCGACGATCATGCTGACATCGATCATCACGATCGTCGGCTCGCTGCAGGTGTTCGCGCAGATCGCGGTGCTCACGCAGGGCGGGCCGGGCCTGTCGACCACCGTGCTGGTGTACTACCTCTACCAGCAGACCTTCCAGTTCCATCGCTTCGGCTATGGCTCGACGCTGGCGATCGTGCTGTTCGCGATCGTGGCGCTGCTGACGCTGGCCCAATGGCAAATGCGCAAGAAGTTCGTCTTCCATGAACAGTGAGATCTCGCCGCGCATGAAGGTCGCGCTGTACGGGCTGCTGTGCGTGCTGCTGATCCCCTTCGTGTTCCCGACCTGGTGGATGGTGACTTCGTCGCTGAAGCCGATCAGCGACATCTTCGTGTTTCCGCCGCAGCTCTTTCCGACGCATCCGGACTGGAGCACCTACAAGCAGGTGTTCACGGTCCAGCCCTTCGCGCAGCAATACTGGAACTCGGCCTGGATCGCGGCCGTCGTGACCACGGCCACACTCACGATCTCGTCGATGGCCGGCTATGCCTTCGCGCGCATTCGCTTCCCAGGTGCCAACGCCTTGTTCATCGTCGTGCTCACCGGCCTGCTGATTCCGTCGGAAGTGACCATCGTGCCGCTGTTCCGGATGTTCCTGAAGCTCGGCTGGGTCAATACGCACTGGCCGCTCGTGCTGATACCGGTCTTCGGCGCACCCAGCGTGTTCGCGACCTTCGTGATGCGCCAGTTCTTCATCGCGCTGCCGCAGGAGCTCGAAGAAGCCGCGCGGGTGGACGGCCTCGGCCGCTTCAAGATCTTTCGCACCATCGCGCTGCCGCTCGCAAAGCCGGCCTTGGCGTCGGTGGCGATCTTCACCTTCCTGCACAGCTGGAACCTGTACCTGGAGCCGATCGTGTTCCTGTCGACGCCGTCCAAGTTCACGCTGCCGCAGGCGCTCACGCAGTACACCGATACCTATGGTGGGCCGATGTGGAACATCCAGTTGGCCGCGGCGACGCTCACGGCCTTGCCGGTGCTGATCGTCTTCGTGCTGGCGCAGAAGCAGTTCGTCGAGGGCCTGGCCCACACGGGGCTCAAGGGCTGAGGGCGCTCATCCAACCTCCCATTCATGGCAGAAGTCCTACTCTCCCGCATCCAGAAGCGCTTTGGCGCCGTCCAGGTCATCCACGGGCTGGACCTGCACATCCACGACGGCGAGTTCGTGGCGCTCGTGGGACCTTCGGGCTGCGGAAAGTCGACCTTGCTGCGCATGATCGCCGGGCTGGAGGCCGTCACGCACGGCCGCATCCACATCGGCGGACGCGACGTGACCGACCTGGACCCCAAGGACCGCGACATCGCGATGGTGTTCCAGAACTACGCGCTCTATCCGCACATGACGGTGGCGGCCAACATGGGCTTCTCGCTGGAGCACCGCGGCCGGCCGAAATCGGAGATTGCCGAACGCGTGCGCTGGGCCGCAGACATCCTGGGGCTCGCGCAACTGCTCGAGCGCTATCCGCGCCAGCTCTCCGGCGGCCAGCGCCAGCGCGTCGCGATGGGACGCGCCATCGTGCGCGATCCGCAGGTGTTCCTGTTCGACGAGCCACTGTCCAATCTCGATGCGAAGTTGCGCATCGTCATGCGTGGCGAGATCAAGGGCTTGCACCAACGGCTCAAGACCACCACGGTCTACGTCACGCACGACCAGGTCGAGGCGATGACAATGGCCGACCGCATCGTGGTGCTGAACGCGGGCCGGGTCGAGCAGGTCGGTTCGCCGCTCGAACTCTTCGACCGCCCCGCCAACCAGTTCGTGGCCGGCTTCATCGGTTCGCCGGCGATGAACTTCATCCCCGGTCGCTGTACTTCAGAGGGTTTTGCGGCTGCGGGCGCCCTGTTGCCGCTGCCGCCCGCGGCCACCCTGCCATTCGGGGGACTTGAGGCCATCTGCGGCATCCGGCCCGAGCACTTCGAGATCTGCAAAGCCGGCGAAGGCGTGGCGGCGCAGGTGCAACTGGTCGAGCCGCTGGGGTCCGAGACGCAACTCAGCCTGCGCCTGGGCGAAACACCGGTGATCGCCCTGTTCCACGAGCGCCTGAGCATGGCGCCGGGCGATGTGCTGCACCTGCGGCCGAAAAGAGGCGCGGTGCATCTGTTCGATGCGGCCAGCGGCCTGCGGCTGGATGCAGGCGCCGCGGCATGAACGGCGGCAGCCCGCCGATCCCGTCAGTTCAGCGGGTCGAGTGAGCGGTCGACGTCGTGGCCCTCCGCCTGGGCCAGCAGGCGCGCCGCAGCGCCCGCCGCCATCTCCAGGCGCCGCACATCGCGGTCATCGAGATGCGTGCATTCGGTGAAACTGAAGCCGCAGAGCACACCGTAGAGGTTGCCGTCCGCGAATTGCACGGGCACGCCGATGTGGCCGCCCAGCACCTCGTAGTACTCGGGCAGCTGGTAGCGCGCTCGTTCCTGGGCGACGCTCTTCATCAGGCGCGGCATCCGCCCGTCGACGATGCGCTTGCAAATGGTCATGTCCAGCGGGTGCGACTGCCCGGCCTTGACGACGGGATCCTTCGACTTCGCCGACACGTGGCGGAAAACGCGCGCGCCCCCGACGAATTCGCCGACGAAGACCACTTCGAGGTTGAGCTGCTCGCGCACGACGCGAAGCAGCGTCCCGATGGAGCGCTCCAGATGCGCGCAGCCGCGCATGTCGGCGTCGGCCGTGACCATCGAAAGTTGTCCGGCCCAACCTGCCAGGTCGCCGTCTTGGGATTGAATTTCCGTTTCCATTGATAACGAGTCTCCGTTGCGACATCCTAAGTCAGCCCACGCGTTGAATCTGTGCAAAACCGCGTGAAATCAAGCGATATTCACGCGACCCCGGGCTGGCAAAAGAGCGGCATTAGTTCTATAGGATTCGTTTTCACATGAACAAGGAGACACCCATGAATTCGATCGCACGTCGCCAGACGCTGGCCGACCTCGTCAGGCGCAGTGCGCGCCGGTTTCCTTCGAAGCTGGCCATCGTGTGCGGGGACACCCGCTGGACCTATGCCGAGCTCGACGCCATCGTCAACCGCCTGGCGGGCGCGCTTTCAGGGCGCGGCATCGTGGCGGGCGATCGTGTCGCGGTGCTCGCGCGCAACTCGCACGCCTTCGTCGCATTGCGTTTTGCCCTCGCCCGGCTTGGCGCTGTGCTCGTGCCCATCAACTTCATGCTCAAGGCGGAGGAAGTCGCCTACATCCTCCGGCACGCCGGTGCGCGCATGCTCGCGACCGACAGCGGACTCGCCGCGCTGGCGCGCGACGCGGCGGCGCTCGACACCGCCGTGGGCGAGTTCGTCTGGCTGCCTTCCGAGGACCCGACCGATGCGCCCGAAGGCATGACGCGATTCGACGCGCTGATCGCGATGCAGGCCGAGCCCCCCGAGGTCGACCTGAACGGCAGCGAGCTGGCACAGATCGTCTACACGAGCGGCACCGAATCCGCCCCCAAGGGCGCGATGCTCACGCACGACGCCGTGATCGCGGAGTACGTGAGCTGCGTGGTCGATGCCGAGATCGCGACGGGCGACCTGACGCTCCACGCACTGCCCCTCTATCACTGCGCGCAGCTCGACGTGTTCCTCGGGCCGTGCATCTACGTGGGCGCGACCAACGTCATCACCGCCAAGCCGACGCCGGAGAACCTGCTGCCGATGCTGGCGCGACACGGCATCCAGTCCTTCTTCGCGCCGCCGACGGTCTGGATCGGCCTGCTCCGATCGCCGCTGTTCGAGCAGGTCGACCTTCGGTCGCTCAAGAAGGGCTACTACGGCGCGTCGATCATGCCGGTCGAGGTGCTGCGCGAACTCGCCGCACGCCTGCCTGCCGTGCGGCTCTGGAACCTCTACGGACAGACCGAGATCGCGCCGCTCGCCACCATGCTCGGACCCGATGACCAATTGCGCAAGGCGGGCTCCGCCGGCCGGCCGGTGCTGAACGTGGAAACGCGCGTCGTCGACGACCAGATGCGCGACGTCGCCGTCGGCGAGGTGGGCGAGATCGTCCACCGGTCGCCGCACCTGATGCTCGGCTACTACCACGACGAGGCACGGACCGCCGCCGCGTTCGAGGGCGGCTGGTTCCACTCCGGCGACCTCGGCATCCTCGACGACGAAGGCTACCTGAGCGTGGTCGATCGCAAGAAGGACATGATCAAGACCGGCGGGGAGAACGTCGCCAGCCGCGAGGTCGAGGAAGCCATCTATCGCCTGGCCGGCATCAGCGAGGTCGCGGTGGTGGGGGTTCCGCATCCGCGCTGGGTGGAAGGCGTGCTGGCGGTCGTGGTGGCCAAGCCGGGGCATGCGCTGGACGAGGCGCAGGTCATGAACCATTGCGCGCAGCACCTCGCGAGCTTCAAGTCACCCAAGCGCGTGGTCTTCGTCGATGCGTTGCCGAAGAACCCCAGTGGCAAGCTCCTCAAGCGCGAATTGCGCAACAGCCATGTCGGGGCGTTCACGAGCGGCGAGGACGGCGAACGCGGCTGACATGGGCGCGCCATCCGTGGCGCGACATGTATCGCTTTGTTCCCGGGTAAAATCTCGCCCCTCTATGTCGGATACCCAACTCACCAAGGATGGCCTGCGCTACGTCAAGAAGGCGCCGGGCTCCATCATCACCACCCCCCGCGCCGAATCGATGATGTCGTGCTTCAAGTGCGGCAAGTTCACCCTTCGCACCGCGATGACTTCGCGACGCTTTCTCGGCAAGAACCACCTCGTCTGCGCGCCCAAATGCGGCGGCTAGACGCGCGGCGGTTCAGTTCGCCACGAACGGGTGCGTGATCAGGCTGTAGATGGTCCGCACCCCGTCGATGTAGTTGCCCATCCGCATGTTCTCGTTGCTCGCATGCTGGTTGTTGTCCGAATTGACCAGCGGCACGATCGCAAACGGAACCTGCAATGCCCCCACGATCTCGGCCGTGGGCACGGTGCCGCCCATCATGCGGATGCGGACCGGTTCGGGCTTGGCGCCGAAGGCATCGACCATCGACGCATAGGCCCACTGGCCGACCGCTGAATCCATCGGCGTGCCCGCCGCATCCCCGCCTTCGGTCTGCATCGCAAAGCTCGCCAGCTTCTCGTAGCGGCTGCGATCGTCGTCGGTGGGCGCGCCCTTCACGAGGTGGTAGCCCTGCTTCTCGATGTGGGTCTCGACCAGCTTGCCGAGATAGACCGCGTTCGAATCGGGCGTGGTGCGCAGATCGAGTTCCGCCACCGCCTGGTCGGGCACGATGTTGGCGGCCTTGTCGCCCACCGCCGCCGACGACATGCCCCGCACGTTGAGCGAGGGGTACTGCATCGCCTCCTGGTAGTTCGCGCCGACCTGGTCCGTCCGCGCAATGCCCAGGCGCTTCTTCAGCGCGGCCTCGTCGTCCGGCACGGCCGCCATGATCTTGCGCTCGGCATCGCCGAGCTTCACATGGTCGTAATAGCCCGGAATCAGCACGCGGCCCGTGTCGTCCTTCATCGAAGCGAGCAGCGTGGCCAGGCGCTGCGCCGGGTTCGGCGAGTAGTTGCCGTAGTGGCCGCTGTGAAGCGACACCTTGGCGCCATAGACGGTGATCCGCCCCATCGCCGCGCCGCGGTTGCCGAAGATCAGCGTGGGCCGATTGGTGGCGTGCATCGGACCGTCGTGGATCACGATCGCGTCGCTGCGCAGCAGGTCGCGGTGCGCGAGCATGACCTTGCCGATCGAGGGCGAGCCTTTTTCTTCCTCGCTGTCGAGCACCACCTTGACGTTGACGCCCAGCTTGTCGCCACTCGCCTTCAGGGCGTCCATCGCCGCCAGGAACATCATGATCGGCGCCTTGTCGTCGGCCGAGGATCGCCCGAACACGCGCCATTCCGGATCGACCGGGCCGCTGAAGAGCTGTGCCGAGTCGATCTCTTCCCACTCGCCCTTTGCCGTCTTGCGCTTGAGCACCGGTTGCCACGGGCTTTTCTGTTGCCACTGCTCGGGGATGACCGGCTGGCCGTCGAGGTGCATGTAGAAAAGCACGGTCTTGCGCTTCGGGTCGCTGCCGGGCAACTCCGCGAAGAGCATGGGCTTGCCGTCGTTGGCCAGTTGCGTCGTCGTGAAGCCGCGCTTGCGGAAAGCCGCTTCGAGCCACTCGACGTTCTTGCGGATATCGGCCGGCACGATGGCGTCGTTGGGCAGCGCCAGGAGTTCGAAGTAATCGCGGAAGGTGGCCTGCGCGTATTGGGTGGCCCCGGCCGGCGAAAGCTCGGCGGCATGCAGGGGATGGGTTGCAGCGGCGGCGAGCAGCGCCGCAACGAACGAGAGGTGGCGCAAGGGGCGATTCATGGCGGGGAAAGATAGCACAGCACTTCGAGCACCCTGCCTCCCGCGCGGCCCGCAATTCGCGCCCGAACCGGATCTCACCGGCTCACGGTCACCTGCCGGATGCTGTACTGCGAGTGCGCGGTGCCGTCGGAATCGAGGCAGAAGTTGTAGCCGTATAGCCCGACGAAACGGGCGTTGGGCACGGTCCATGTCTTCTGGTGGAAGGCGGTTCCGGCAACATGGAACCAGCCCTCGCTCGTCGGCACCAGGCCGTTCCCGTCGCCAGAGGCGATCAACGCGTCCGATTCGTACCGGAGATTGAAGCCGGGGTCGCCGTGCCCATGCCCGCGCAGCACGACGGTGATGCGAATCGGCGCGGCCCCATACAACGGCAGGAACGTGGGGTCCACCGCAAAGCAGGGGCCGGTACGGCCTTCGAGATTGAACTCGGGCGTGTTGTTCGCCACGGTGGCCGCGGGTGCGTCTTTCATGAAGACGCCCTGCGGCATCGCGCCCGCCGTCAGCTGCACCGACGCCGAAGCACTGTGGTCACCGTTCCATGGAAACGCCTTGCCGTTGCTGGCAGCGGCTTCGGTCAGCCATTGTTCGGCTTGTGCCGAGCCAGCCGGCGCGACAAGGATCGCAGGCGCATCGGTGAGCGTCGGTGTGCGGCTCGTGGTGGTCGCACCGGTGCGCGGGTCGACCACCGTGACGTCGGACGCCAACGCGAGCACCGCCGGTTGCGCGGGCCGCGTCCACGCCGACAACACCACGCCTTGCGGACCTTTGAAGACGAAGCCGTAGTAGGCATTGCCGGGTTGCGTCCAACCGACATAACGGGGCCGCGCGCCCAGGTAGGTGTTCAGGCTGCGCAGCGCGTACCAGGCGGGCCGCTTCGTGCCGTCGACGGTCGTTAAGCCCATCGTCAGGCCTTCGCTGTCGCTCGGGTCGAACCAGTAGGTGCGCGCCACGCCCTGGGCGAAGGCCATCGTGTAGATCTTCGCGAGCGCGTCGCTTTGTCGTTGCGGTCCGACGCCATCCGCGGCGGGTGTCGCGGCGTTGAAGCCGATCTCGGTGAACCACACCGGCACTGCGGCCTTCGCGGGATCCTTCTCCCGCAGCATCTCGCGCACGCGGGGCGCGATCGCCATGAACTGCCCTTCCCAGCCTTGAGGCAGCAGCGACGCCACTTCGTAGGGGTGCAGGGTCACGAAGTCGTACTTGCCCGCGGCCCCGGCCGCGATGCTTTCGGCCAGAAAGTTGACGTGGTTGCTCTTGGCGGCGAGGCCGATCTGCACGGTCGGATCAACGGCCTTCGCCGCATCGAAGGCAACAGCCACCACCTTCGCGTAGGACAAGGGCGACTGGTCGGCCGTGAAGTTGGGCGGCTCGTTCCACACTTCCCAGTACTTGACGCGGCCCTTGTAGCGCCTGACCTGCGCAGTCACGTACCGGTGCCAACCACGCAGGTCGTTCACCGGCAGCGTGAAGACGGGGCCGGAACTCCATTGCAGAAAACCAACGGCCGACATGCCGGCCGCGGTGATGGGCGTCAATCCGTCGACGTCGGGCGTCGACTGGAAGCCACGCACGGTCGTGATGCCTGCTTCCGCCATCGCAGGCAGCCAGGGCTCGGGGTTGTAGGACAGCGCCGCCGATGGCGCCACGCCCCAGGGCCTGTCGCGATTCGCGGCAAGACCTGGTTCGTCGGCTGCCCGTGCGGTCATCGACCCCATGCTCGACGCGGATGTCAGCAACGCAGCGGCAGCGAGATGGGCTCGTGACGCCTTGAGATCGAGGTTCATACGTGTGGAGACCATGTTAGTGACAAGTTCGTCGCGCGGTTTACATAGACGTGAGAAGTCGTAAGACACCGCGCCGAAACGCTTACGCGCACAGACAAGCGGCACGATTTCTGCTGTTATCTCGGAATGCGCCAATCCCTCACTATCTCGACGCCCGGCACTCAACAGCGTCCGCTCGCAGTTTCCGGGCCAGGCATTCCGATGATCGACGCGGAAGACGAGCCGCGCCTCTCGGAGTACAGGGACATCCTGATCGACCACAAGTGGCTGATCGTCTCCACCATCGCATTGGCCCTGCTCATCGGCCTGGTCTACGTGACGGTGGCCACGCCCGTCTATCGTGCCAACCTGCTGTTGCAGATCGAAGACTCCGCGCCCGACAGCAAGAATCTTGTCAGCGAAAAACCCGGCCTGTTCGAAGTCAAGACACCGGCGACCGGCGAGATCCAGGTGCTCGCATCCCGAATGGTCCTGAACGCAGCAGCAGAAGAGACCGATCTGCAGATCAGCGCGCAGCCGCGTTATCTGCCGGGGATCGGCCAGTGGCTTTCCCGTCGCACGGTCGGACTGTCCGACCCCGGCATCCTGGGTCTGGGTGGCTATGTGTCTGGCGCCGAGCGCATCCAGGTGACGCGCTTCGATGTGCCGCCTTCACTGGAGGACACGGAGCCTTTCATCATCACCGCGCGGGGCGACGGGAAATTCACGGTGCGCCACGAGCTGCTCGATGCGCCGCTCGAGGGCGTGGTCGGACAGCCCCTGCGCCAGACGCTGCCCGACGGCGTCCTCGAGATCCGCATCGGCGAACTCGCGGGCAAGCCCGGCGCCGAATACACCGTCTCCGTGGCATCGCGGCTACGCGCCATCGAGCGCCTGCAGGAGCGTCTGCAACTGAGTGAACAGGGCCGGCAGTCGAACGTCATCGGCGTCACCCTCGAAGACACCGATCGCATTCGCCTCGCGCGCATCCTCAATGCGATTGGCGAGCAGTACGTTCGACAGAACATGGATCGCAAGTCGGCGGAAGCCGAGAAGACACTCGCGTTCCTCAAGTCGCAATTGCCGGTGTTCCAGCGCCAGCTCCAGGGCGCGGAGGATGCCTTTGCGCGCTTTCGCAACAAGAACGGCACCGTCGACTTCGACGAGGAAGCCAAGGTCTGGCTGAAGAAGACGTCCGACCTCCAGACCAGCCTGCTCGATTTGCAGCAACGCCGTCGCGACGCGCAGATGAACTTCACCGACCAGAGCCCTCGCATGCAGCTGCTGAACCAGCAGATCGCGGCGGTCCAGGGCGAACTCAACGCACTCAATTCGCGCGTCTCCGGCATGCCGAATGTGGAGCGCGACGCGTTGCGGCTGGAGCGCGACGTGCGCGTCAACAGCACGCTGTACCAGGCCATGCAGAACAACATCCTGCAGATGCAACTGGCCAAGGAAGGAAAGATCGGCAACGTGCGCCTGCTGGACAAGGCCGCCGTGTCCAAGGTGCCCGTCAAGCCGCAGAAGACCCTGGTCCTCGCCTTCGCGCTGGTGCTGGGTGCCCTGGTGGGGCCGGCGCTCGCGATATTGCGCACGCGGCTGAAGCCGGGCATTCACAACCCGGGCGAGATCGAGGATCACACCGGTCTGGACGTCCATGCGGTCGTGCCCCACAGCCCCGAGCAGTCGCTTCTCGAGCGGCGGCGCAACGGCAGGACCGAGTCGGGCTCCCTGCTGGCCGATGCCCATCCGCACAGCGCCTCCATCGAGGCCTTGCGCACCTTGCGCGTCGGCCTCAGGCTCACCATGGCGGATGCACCCAACAATCGCATCCTGGTCACCGGTGCCACGCCCGGCGTCGGCAAGAGCTTCATCGCGAGCAACTTCGCGACGCTGCTGGCGCAATCCGGCAAGCGGGTGCTCCTGATCGATGCCGACCTGCGCAAGGGCGATCTCAGCGGCGCCTTCGACCTTCCCAGGGAAGGCGGATTGGCCGAACTGGTCGCCGGCGACGTCGACGCGCAACAGGCCGTTCGCGAGCAGGTGCGGCCCAACCTGGACGTGCTGACCACAGGCAGGCTGCCCGAGATGGCGGCCGACATGCTGGAGTCGGAGTCCTTCACCCACACGCTCGAGACGCTCTCTTCGTCCTACGACCTCGTGGTCGTCGATGTCGCACCGGTGCTGGTCGCGGCGGATGCATCGGCAGTGGCCTCGGCGTGCGGCGTCGTCCTGCTCGTGACGCGCGCCGGCAAGAGCCAGCTTGGAGAACTGAACGAGAGCATTCGACGGCTGGTGCAGGCCGGCGCATCGATCAACGGGGTGCTCTTCAACGGGATGGACTTCAGCCGCCGCTACAACGGCAGCCGTGCCTACCGCCACGGCAGCTACCGGCACGAGGAATACAAGCAGGCGTAGCGGCTACGCCAGCGTGTTCGAGATGCTGAACACGTTCTCGTTGCGGTAGATGAAGTCCCTGTTTCTCTCGGAGATGGCGCGCAGGAAGTTGTTCGAGGTGGCCTGCCGGGGCAGCATCCAGTCATGCAGCTCGATGATCAGCAGAGGGAACGCATCCAGCCATTCGACGTTCTTCTCGAACAGGTTCTGCTCGAAACCCTCGATGTCGATCTTGATGATGAAGGGGGTGCATTCGCTGTAGAGGGGATCGCGGACGATCGAATTGACGCTGACGATCTTCGTCTTTCCCTCGGCGCTGGTCTCGGTCCGGTAGCCCCAGTTTCCCTCGCCGGGGTCCACGATGTCGGCTCGCGCATCCGAGTTGCCGATGCCGGCCAGCAGGAACTGGATGTTGGGGTCGTGGTTGTTCAGCCGGGCCATTGCCATGTTCCGCTCTTCCGGTTCGATGCAGACGACCACCGAGCCTTCGTAGGTCTCCGAGAAATACTTGGTGGCCAGGCCGCTGTTTCCCCCGCAATCGATGATCAAGGGCTTCTTGCCCGAATCGATGATCCTGGCGTAGTACTGCCGGAGGGTGTCGGCGTGATTGGGACTTTCGAGTGCGTAGTCCTCATTGACGAAGATCTGCCGCACCACGGCCACGTCGATGTCGTCCCTCGACTTGACGGTGAAGACCGATCCGCGCAATCGGTCGTAGATCAACTGGTCCGAGAACACGCCGGGCGTCAACTTCACGAACCTCGACTTCTTCTTCAGCAGCGGACTCGCGCAGAAGTTCGACAAGCCATACGCCCAACGCGCGAGTTCCTTGATGCGCTTCGAATTCGACATGGGTATCAGCATCTTCACGTCCTCCATAGTCTTCACTTCTGCGATCCGAGGTTGATCGACTTCTTGAGCCCACTGCCGTCGAGGCAGACGCCCGCATACCCTTCGGCCCTGCCGACGGCCACGTTCAAGTAGTAGATCCCGCGGTTGATGTTTCCCTTCAGCAGGGACAGGCACGCACCCCCGATGGGCCGGACCAGGTAGTTCGTCAGATACAGGATCCCGTAGCTGTGCTTGCGGATGACATGTCCCATGCCCCTCGCATAGCGGCGCCCCTTGGCGCGCATGGCGTCGTCCGGATCGCGCGTGTCGAGTTCCGGATGGTGGGCGTAGAGCGCCGGGTCGTAGACGACCTTGAAGCCGGCCAGGATGGCACGAATGGTGATGTCCGGCCCTTCGCACGACTGCCAGGGCGTCGACGCACCGACGCCGATGTCCTCGTCGAAGCCTTCGAGCTTCTCGAACACCTGGCGCCTGAAGAACACCACCCATTCGATCTGGGTGGTGAACACGTTCCGGAGGTCGACCGGCTGCGCGCGCGTCTCGAACCGGCCGTTGATGGAGCGACCGTCCGGGGCCGCGGCACGTCCGCAGACGATGTCCGCACCCGTTTCGTCGAATCGTCCAAGGGCATTCCTGAGCAACGAAGGCGGATACAGGCAATCGTCATCGGGAAAGCAGAGGATCTCGCCGCTCGCCTTCGCGACGCCCAGGTTCCTGCCGAGGCTGACGCCCTTGGCGTGCGGGCTCCGAAGATAGTGAACCGGAAAGTCGACTGCGACGGCGCTGCACGCCACCTGCAGGCGCGCATCCGCGTTCTGGTCGACGATTATCAGTTCGAAGTCGTTGTGGTCCAGTTGCTTCAAGGCCTGGATGAACTGGATGACTTCGTCGATCCTGCCGAGGGTGGACATGACCAGGGACACTTTCATCGGTCGTCGTCCTCAGAAGCGAAGAATGCGCTCGGGGTCGACGCGCCCTCGAACCCAGTCCCACACCGCCAGTGCGTTGCCCACCAATCGGCCGCGCCTGTCGACCCAGGGTTCCGGCCTCCAGCTGCGCAACAGGTTCGCGCCGATGTTCTTCAGGTTTCCGTTGAGCGCCTGAAGCGGCGTCATGTGCCCCTTGCGCATGATGTAGATGCGGTTGGCCACCTGCGAGTAGCCGAGGCGCTTGCCCGGACTGCGACCCGAGCGCTTCGTTCCCAGGTGCACGCCTCGCAGGCTCGTCGCCTGCACGATGTCGCCATGGGGCGCGAGCTGCCTCGAGAAATCGACATCCTCCAGCCAGCCGTACAGCGGCAGCCGCTCGTCGAAGCGGATGCCGTGCTGCCGCACGGGCGCAAGCCGGACCGCCATGTTGCAGCCATAGGCGTTGAAGGCCGGAGAAAGCGACGGCGGATTCGGATCGAGCCCCGTGTCCGCCAGCAGCCGCACCGCTTCTTCATGGGTCAATCCGGGCCCGAGGATGCCGTCCGCGAGCACCTTGCCGGTCGCCACGACGACCCCGGGGTGGGCGGCGAACAGCCGCTCGGTCTCGCGCACGAAATCTTCCGCAGGCAGGTAGTCGTCGTCGAAGAAGACCATCACATCCGCATCGGAAACTTCGATGAGCGCATTGCGTTGCGCCGAGCTTCCGATCGAGCCGGACACGATTCGGACGGGGCAGGGAAAGCCGTCCAGGCAAGCGGGGTCCACGTCCTCCGGCCGCGCCGGACAGATGAGCAGCTCGTCCGGCCGGCGCGACTGCCGCGCGAGGAAGCGGACCGCGTCGGCCAGCACGTCCCGTCGGCCGGCTGTGGCAATGGCGATGGCAATCTTGAGGCTCATGGATCAGTACGCCGGGAGGTTGCCGGTGCCCACGATGCGCGGGGCGGGTTCGTGAGCGGGCGGCATCAGGCTGTCGGTCAGCGCAGCCAGTTCGCGGTCGTTCCAGGACTGCGCCGTGCCGAAAGCAGCCCGCCCCCGCTCGACGCGCTCCTGCCTGTCCCTGTAAAGGTGCAGCACCGCATCGGCAAAGGCCGCTGCATCGCCGTCCGGCGTGACCCGCACGCCATGGAGGTCCGAAGCCCTGATGCCTTCGACACCGAATTGCGTGCTCACCGCCGGAATGCCGTGCCCGAAGGCCTCGAGCAGCTTGATCTTGACGCCCGTGCCGTGCGTGATGCTGTTCACCAGGATCGGACCTTCGCGGAACGCATCGCGAAAGCGAGGCACGACGCCGTACTTGACGACGCCGGGCGCGTCCGCGCATTTGCGGCAGACCGTGCCCGCGACGAACAGCTTGAAGTCCGGTTCCTGCTGCCGCACGAGCGGCAGGACCTGATCGACGAACCACGCCAGCGACTGGTTGTTCTGCGCGAAGTCCGAACCGATGAAAGCCGCCCCCGCGCATGCCGACAGGTCGAAAGGCGCATCGATGTCGATGATGTGGCTGACCAACGAGACCGTGTCCATCGAAGGCGGCAGCAGTCGCCGGAAATACTCGGCCTCCCGGTCCTGGATGGCCAGCACCCGCTGCGCCCGAATGAGCCCTCGCCGCTCCTGGGCCATCGGTATGCCGCCCGCAAAGCTGTCCTGCGTGTCGACGACGCGAAACGCGCGCGGCCCGAATGCATCGAAAGCGCGGGTGAAGGTCACGTACTGCGCAATGACGACATCGAAACCGTGCTGGCGCTCCAGCTTTCTGAGCTGTGGCGTGAATCCTGAAAAATAAGTCTCGTCGACATCGCTTTGTAGGAACCGGCTCCTAGTGAGTTTCCGCCGGGCCTTCCAGATTGCGCGGCCGGCGTAATAGGCCGCGTCGGCGACCGGCCCCCGTTCGAGGCAATGGAAGTTCCCGCTGCCCAGAAGTGCGCGATGCGCTTGCGGATCGAAGTCCCCCATCTGCCGCGATGGCAGGAACACGAAATGCACTTCGTGGCCGCGCGCCTTGCACGTCTTGACCATGTGCAGGGTCCTGACCCTGTTGCCGCCCGTGGCGGGGTAAAGCGGGAATGGCGAGACAAAGACGATCTTCATCGGAATCCTGTTCATCGGTTCAGAAGCGAAGAACCCGCTGCGGGTCGACCTGGCCCCGCACGCAATCCCACATGGCCAGGCAGTTGCCCGCGAGCCGACCGCGCCGGTCGACCCAGGGCTCCGGCGACAGGCTGCGCATCGAATTGGCCAGCAGGTTCTTCGCCATGTGCTTGAGCGCCAGCGACCAGTTCATCGTCCCCTTGCGCGCGAGATAAAGCGGATTGGCCACCTGCGAGTAGCCGAGGCGGCGGCCCGGGCTTCGGCCGGTTCCCTTGGTGCCGAGGTGAACGCCGCGCAGGCGCGCGACCTGGACCACCCTGCCGTGCGATGCCAACTGCCGCGAGAAGTCCACGTCTTCGAGCCAGGCGTAGAGCGGCAATCGTTCATCGAAGCGGACGCCATGGCTTCGCACCACCTGCATCCGGATGGCCATGTTGCACCCGTAGCCGTTGTAGGTCGCGGTCAGCGACCGGGGTCCGGTGTTCGGCCCCGCGCGTTCGAGGATGCGCACGCCCTCCGCGTAGCCGATGCCGGGGCCGAGGATCCCGTCGGCGAGCAGCTTTCCCGTGGCGACGACCACTTCCGGACAGGCGGCGAACAGCGCCTCGACCTCGGCGACGTAGTCGGACGACGGCAGGAAGTCATCGTCGAAGAAGATCACCACATCGGCATCGGTCGCGTCGAGCAGCACATTGCGCTGCAGCGGCAGACCGACCGGACCGCGCAGCACGCGAACCTCGCCCCCGTAGGCCCGCAGGCACGCCGGGTCGAGGTCTTCCTCCCGCGCCGGACAGACCAGCAACTCGTCCGCCATCCGGGACTGGTTGGCGAGCAGCCCGATCGTCTCGGCCACCACGTCCCGTCGACCCGCCGTGGCAATGGCAATCGCGATCTTGAGCCGCTCTGGCCTGGTCTCCAGCGCAGAAAGCGGCCGCATCATGACGCAGGCCTCTTCGTCGACTGGCGATGTGCGGGACACGGCCGCCGGCACGGGGCTCGCCTGCATGAGACCGGTGTCGCCCAGCGCCCGGCCAAGCACGGTTTCGAGCAGGCGACGCGCCGCCCGGTCCCAGGTGAAATGCGCAGCGTGCGCCTGGCCGCGGCGCCGCATGTCTTCGCGCAGTTCGACGTCATCGCACAGGCTTGCAACCTGCCGGGCCCATTGATCGGGGTCGTGCGGATCGGCCCACAGCACCGCGTCGCCGCAGACTTCGGGCAGCGCGCCGCAGGGCGCGGCAATCGCCGGACAGCCGAGCAGCATCGCCTCCAGCGGCGGAAGACCGAATCCCTCCGTGGTGGATGGAAAGGCCAGCGCCACGGCCTTCTGCAGAAGACCGGCCAGTTGCTCGTCGCTGATGAACCCCAGGAACCTGACGTTGGGAGGGACCGTGTGGCCTTGCCGCTCGAAGTCCTCGCGTTTCGCGGGTCCGAAAAGCGCCAGCGTGACCGACTGCAACGCCGGTGACTGGAAGGCCCGAAACAACATCGCGATGTTCTTGTGCGGCTGGGTGTTGGCGAGCGCGAGGATGAAGCGCTCACCCGCCAGCCCTGCCCCGTCGACCTTCGCCGCATCCGGCACCAGCCGCAGCACGTGGTCGCAGCCGTTGTGAATCACGCGGATGCGCTCCGCATCGGCCACGCCGAATCGCGCCAGTTGCTCGCGCGAATACCGGGAGACCGTCAACAAGGCCTTGTTGCGTTTGCCGAGTCGCGGCAGCACCAGTCGATACCACGTCCGGAAGGCGCGGGAGTAGGACGCGGGCGCGCTGTAGACCTGTGCGTCGTGAACCATCGTGAACGCATCGCGGTACACGACCGGCCCGATGTTGCAGAGGCTGATCAGCGTGTCGCTGCCGGCGCGGCGCGGCAGCATGAGTTGCTCCCAGAGCAGGCCGTTCAGTCGATCGGGCAAGGGCCCCCCGCTCCCCCAGCGATCGCTTTCCACGCGAATGTGCGAGAGGCGGAGATCGGTGTCCTGCCCACCCGGCACGATGACGCGGCATGACAGGGCCGCGGCAAGCGCAGGGTTGTTGCCGAGCACGGTGTCGAGCGCCACCAGCATTTCGCGGGCCACGCGATAGACGCCCGATCGGCTCGTCGAAGGCTGCAGGAACTTGCCGTTGATGACCAGTCGGGGCACGGTCGTGCCCTTCACAGGCGGCGGCGGATCAATGCGGTTGCTTGACATGGGCCTCCATGGGGTCGTTCGGCTTCGTTCGCGTGCGGGCCGCCGCCTGGGCGCGATGCGCGCGTGCCCGGGCGAACCGGGCGCGGATGGTGTCGAGGAGATGCTGTTCGAGTCCGGCGGGCCGCCCTGCCAGTTGCCACGCCAGCAGGACCAGCAGGGCATAGACCAGCAGGTACAGCAGGCCCAGCGGGATCGCCCGCACCAACAGATCAGGCAAGCCGGGCGCAGCCATCACGGCGGGCTCTGCGAACCAGAGAAGCGCACCCGCGGGCAGCATGGCCAGCAGCGGTGTCCACAGCGTCATGAGTTGGGGCACCAGGGGCTCGGCGATCAGGCGGCGCACGATGAACAGCGCGACCACCGTGCCGGCCGCGGTGGCGATCGCACTGCCGGCGATGGCGCCCGGTATGCCGAAGGCCACAGCGCCCAGCCACACCAGCGGCAACCGGACCATGAACTCGATCAGCGTCCGGACCGCCACCCACCGCGTGCGATCCAGCGTCATCGCCAGCGGCCCCATCAGGATCGCCGGAAGCCCCAGCAAGGTGACCGCGCTGATCCAGCGCAACCATTCCGCGGCCGGCGCCCAGGCCGGCCCCAGCGCCACGCGAACGAGCACTTCCGGCCACAACAGCGGCAGCCCCATGACGGGGGCCATCATCAGCGCGATGGCGCGAGACAACTGCAGATAGCGCGACCCGCGCGAATCGCCGGCCGATGCCAGTGCCTGCATGACGGGGCGACTCAGCGGCTGGACGAGGGCCTGCGCCGGAATCTCCGCCATCTGCTTGCCGAGGGCGTATTCGCCGAACGCCGAGGTGTTCGTGAGTCGCGGTAGGAGCAATCGATCGATCTGCCAATTGAGCGCCATCCCCAGTTGCGACACGAAGTTCCATCCGATCAGGCTGGAGAAATGCGTCCAGTGGACGAAGGTCAGTCGGGGCCGCAGCGGCACGATGCAGTACGACAGGAGCGTCGCCACCAGCGGCGCGCACACCGATGCCGCGGCAATGGCCCAATAGCTGCGCGTGGTGACGGCGATGGCCACCGATACGACGAGCGCAACGACCTTGCCGGACAACTCGAGCACCGCGTCGGGACGGAAGTTCAGCGCGCGTGCGTACTCCACCATCCGCGGATTGACCAGGCCACGCATCGTCGGCGCCAGCGCCAGCACCGCCAGCAACGCGGTCAGCCGCGGTTCGTTGTTGAACGCAGCCAGCGGCCAGGCCACGGCGAGCAGCAGCAGCCCGACGACGAGCCCGCGCAACAGGCTGAGCGTGAAGGCCGTGTGGAGCATGTCGGTGGTCAGCACAGGCACGCGGATCAATGCGGCAGCCATCGGCAGGTCGAACAAGGCCTCGACCACGAACACCGCCGCCATGGCCATGGCCACCAGGCCGAACTCCGCCGGGCCGAGGAAGCGCGCCAGGCAGAGCAGCATGACGAGGTCGATCAGCTTGGCGGTCAGCCGCGTGCCCACTGTCCACGCGCCGGCCCCGATCGCCCGGCTGGCCATGCTCGTGGGTTCAGCGGCTGACACGCGCGCTCCGCTCGGTGGCCAGCCGGAAAGGCTTGCGTCGCGATGCTTCGCCCATGCCCCGTGCGTCCGGGGCCCGCACCGTACTGAACGACGCCCGATGCCCGATCGCCGCCGCGATGCCATAGAGGAAGGCGTTCAACAACCCGAAGTCCGGGGTGGTGCCGATCATCAGGCTGGTAAAGAACGCAGGCAGATAGGACCAGCGCACGGCCGACAGCATGGCGTGTCCTTCCGCGTCGCCCTGGGGCGCCCTTCGCACGAACAGGGTCTGCAGCACGAAGAGGAAGTAGAACGCCGCGCCGAGCACGCCCGCGTTGCTCGCCAGCGCCACGGCGAAATTGGAGGCCCGGGTGCCGCCCAGGCCGACGCCCAGGCCATGCGTCGCCAGCAGCGCCTGCAGCGAAACGTGCGTCCACATGTTGCGTTCCTCGAAGGAACTGGTGGTCGACTTCTGCAGCACCATCAAGTCGAACATGTCGCGCATCGGGGTCAGCAGATGGGGAACCGCGAGCACGATCAGGCCCACGCCGCAGACGGCAACGGCACCCAGCCAGAACTCGCTCGCGAGGCCGCGCTGGAGCAGCGGATTGCGCCCCGCGGCGATCAGGCGCCAGCACCACTCCGCCCCTGCCGCCGCGCCGAAGAGGCCCAGCCCCAGGTAGGCCGCGGACGAAGTCGACAGCCACACCAGAAGAAGCAACACGACCATGAGGACCGGAACCACGCGACTGCGCAGGCGGCCCGGCGGCATCGCGCGCCTGAAGAAATACAGCGACGCCAGGAAGGCCAGCGCGAGACTGCCGAAGGACGAGGCCTCGGGCATCAGCCCGATCAGACGCGTGCTGGACAGGATTTCCGTGTCTGTGAGCAGGGCATAGCTGGCGGTGCGAAACAGTTCCAGGATTGGCGTGAGCGGCAGGAACTGCGACGCGAGGTCCAGGCCACCGGTGAGGACCGTCACCGCCGCTCCCAGGCACAGCGCGGCCATCGCATGGCGCCGCATGGACTCCGTGCGCAGCATGCGCGCGAAGCTGAAGACGGTCAGCACCGAAATGCTCACGTACACGAACTGGGAAACATTCTGGGCGGTTGGCACCAGCGCCGCGGTATCCGCAAGGGTGCCGCCGCGAACGGGCACGATCTCGACCATGCCGCCGAAGAAGCGCGGCATGAACGCGGTCGCGATGACGGCCACGAGCCAGAAGAGAAACAGCAGGAGCAGTTCGGATCGCTTCATCGCGGCGTCGAACGCCTGCGCGAGGCCCCGCGCGCTGCCGAGCTGCCGCGCGATCAGGAGCATGGCGACGATCGGCGTCGGCGTGAGGGTGAGGCCGCCTGTCAGTTCGGTCGGGACGGCCGCGAACGATCCGAAAGGCATCGAAGCGAAGAACAGGTACATCAGCGCCTGCTTCTGCCGGAACAGGGTCCAGACCGCGATGGTCCAGAAGGCGGCGATGGGGATGGCTTCCATGGGCCTGCCCGGTCAGATGGCGGGCTGCAGGTCACTCGCCAGCAAGAATCCGATATGGTCGGCCAGGCGGCTCCTGAAGACGTCGGTATCGAAGGTGCGTGCGTGCGCCTGCATCACATCGGGATGGAAAGTGTGTGCGATGGCCTCGAAACGCTGGATGGCATCGATCACGCCATCCGCGCTCTGGTCGTCGAAGAACAGGCCAGTGCGCTGATCGACGACGGTTTCCAGCGCACCGCCCATGGCGAACGCGATGACCGGCCGTCCACTCGCCATCACCTCCAGCGGCACGATGCCGAAGTCCTCGACACCCGGAAACAGCAAGGCCTTGCAATGCGCGAAGTGGTGCGCCATGGTCTCGTCGTCGACCGCGCCGAGGAACTCGACGGTCGGACCGGCCAGCCGCCGCAACGCAGGGCCGGCGCCCGCACCAATCACGACCAGCCGCCTGCCCATTCGGGTGCACGCCTCTACCGCGATCTCGATCTTCTTGTAGGGCGTGATCTGTCCCGCGCAGAGGTAGTAGTCGCCGACCTCTGTTGCAGGCGTGAAGCGAGGCAGGTTGACCGGCGGGTACACCACGTGCGCGGTGCGACGGTAGTACCGCTCGATGCGCCGGGCCACATACGATGAGACGGCGATGAAATGATCGACGCGATGCGAAGTGCTCACGTCCCATTGGCGCAGCGACGGCGCCGTCAGCGACATCATCGCGCGGCCAATGGGGCCGGCCGTGGAGCGGTACTGGGGATACAAGTCCCAGATGTAGCGCATTGGCGAGGCGCAATAGCAGATGTGCGTCGCGTTCGGGCCGGGGATGATGCCCTTCGCCGGGCCGGACTCGACGGAGATGATCAGGTCGTAGCCCGTCATGTCGAAGGATTCCAGTGCGTAGGGCATCAGCGGCAGCATCTTCTTGTAGTGCCGCACGCCGCCGATCTTCTGCAGGAACGAGGTGATGACGCGATGGCGCCGGAGCTTCTCCGAGATGGCATCCGGATCGCAGACCAGCGTGAAGATGTCCGCGTCCGGGTAGAGGTCGCAAAGCACTTCGAGCACTTTCTCTCCGCCGCGCATGCCGACCAGCCAGTAGTGAACGAGTGCAACCTTCACGTGTGAACCTTCCTATGTTGCGACATGGCGATGTCAGTAGGCATTCTTGTTGACGAAACCCTTGAGCACGGTCAACGCGATGATCTGGAGATCGAACTTCAGCGACCAGTTCTCGATGTAATAGATGTCATATTCGATGCGCTTGGCCAGGTCCGTCGAACCCCGCCAGCCGTTGACCTGTGCCCAACCGGTGATGCCGGCCTTGACCATGTGCTTCTTCATGTAGTCGGGAATCTCGTTCTTGAACTGCTCCACGAACACGGGCCGCTCGGGCCGTGGTCCGACGATGGACATGTCACCCAGCAGCACATTGATGAACTGCGGAAATTCATCGAGGCTTGTCTTGCGCAGGAAGGCACCGACACGCGTGGACCGCGACTCGCCGGCCTTGGCCCAGACGGCGCCGGTCTTCTGCTCGGCGTCCACCGGCATCGACCTGAACTTGTACATGTTGAACTTCTTGTTGTTCCAACTCACGCGCTCCTGGCGGTAGAACACCGGTCCCGGCGAACTCAGCTTGACCGCGAGGGAAATCGCGAGCATCAATGGCGAGATGAGGATCAGGATCAATGCCGCCAGCAACACGTCCTCGACGGACTTGATCACGCGCGCCGCGCCCTGCAGTGGGGTCTGCTGCAGCGTCAGCACCGGCAGGCCCGCAATCTCCTCGACCGAATGATTCAGCAGGTGCAGGCCGAAGAGGTCGGGCACGAGCTTGATGTCCGCCGTCGAGTTCTTCAGTTCGTTGAGTGCATAGGAGATCTTTTTCTGGTCCCACATGGGCAATGCGAGCCAGACGAGATCGACGCCGCGGGATTCCACATACCCACCGAGGTTGTCGAGTCGCCCCAGCATCGGCGCACCCGTCAACTCGCTGCGGTCCGCATGCGTGGCAAACCAGCCGCGCACTTCGATGCCGCACGATTCGTCGCCCCGGATGGCGTCGACCAGGCGTTGCGCATCGGGGTTGGCGCCGACCACGACCGAGACCCGCGGATCGACGCCCTGCGTCCCCATCCAGCGTGCAAATGCACGCAGGGCCACGCGCAACAACATGGCGCCGGTGATGCTGAACAGCAGCCAACTGGCCCACCACAGTCGCGACGTCTCGTGACCATCTCGCACGGCCAGTGCGTACACCGCCATGACGCAGAACATCAGCAGCCACAAGGTGCCGAGCTTGATGAACTCGTCCGCCATCGCGCGACCGCGCCAGCGTCGATACAGCGAACTGCCGTTGAGAACGATGACCGCGAACAGCACGCCACGCGTGAGCGCATGCACGTAGTCGGGGCCCATTTCGAGTGCGCCGAATCTCGCCCAGAAAGCAACGATGCCGCAGACTTCGAGAATCGCGATGTCGCCCAGTCTCAGGATCAGCCCGAGAAAGGGATTGAATTTCCCCAACGCTGACAACGGCGTTTCACGCAAGCCAGTTGCATAGGAAGACAGCATCAGACGCTCTCCGGGTCCAGGTCGAACTCGATGTAAACCGACTGTCGTCGGACGGGATGTCTCCTGCTGCCTTATTCGTTCGGAGGTGCAATATCGGTGCCAGAAACGGGCGATAGGCTCTGCGCCTACAGCACAATCAAACGCGTCCTACAAGCTGCGTAAGGACCTGTTATTTCCCAGTGAACGCGCGCGTTTTCTGCTACCGGTCTCGCCGCTTTTTCGGCGTGGACGTGATCACTCGAAGCACCATATCACCGTTCAGCGTTCTGAATGTGTCATAGCGTTCGGCGCATTCCAGCGGATCGCCGTTATCAAGATAGAACCGCGGTTCGCGCTGCTTTTCGACAACGCCGTACGCGTCCCTGACAAAGTATGTTTGAGTACGACGAAAAACGACATGCGTCTTTCCGTCTGTCCCAAATGCATGAAATACATCGGTTCGCATTTGTTGCTTGCATGACCACCCGAGGTGATCACTCTGGCGAGCAAGCAGGTCGAGCGGCGTAGGAATTTTTCACAACGCTCGTTCGGATGCGTCTGACCCGGACGAACTCCAGCGAGTGTTCATCCGGATGGCATGCACGCGCCTCCCTCGACTTGAGGATGCGCGGCGATCCGCGCCTGACGCTGTCGCTCAGACCCCGAAGGCGTAGCGCAATCCGACCCACGCGGTGCGCGGCGCACCGGGCGAGTAGAAGGTCGCGCGGGGAAGCGGGAAGTCGCCGTTCGCATTCGCGGGCAACGGGCGGGCAACGAAGTTGCCGTTCACGGTGAAGCCGTTGGCGCCGAGCACGCCACCGCTCGTGTACTTGCGATCGAACAGGTTCGTGATCTGGAGGAAGAACTTGATCCCCGGCTTGGGCTTGTAGTCCACGCCAAGGTTGAACACCGCGTAGCCGCCGCTGCGTCCGGAGCCGGTGTAGTAGAGGCCGTCGGGCGTGTGCAGGCCGTTCTCGTTGCCGCGCACGTTGGTGCCGCTCACCGCGTTCATGTCGGCGCCCACGCGCCATTGCGCGTTCGGCTCCCAGTCCGCGAAGAGCTTGAGGATCTGCCGCGGCAACTGCGTGATGCGATCGCCGGGGTTGATCTGGATGGTCCCTTCCGTGCCGGGGAAGCCGGCCACGGCGGAGGCATTGCTGCTGTTCCCCGAGCCGTCGATCGTCTCCGTGCTTTGATAGGTCGCGTCGAGCAGGCTCAGGTTGCCGCCCACGGTCCAGCTCCTCGCAGGCTTGGCCTGCAGGCCCATCTCGATCCCCTGGCGCCGCGTCTTGCCGAAGTTCTTGAAGTAGCCGAAGCCGCTCGCGTTGTCCGAGACGAAGAGGATGTCGTCGCGGTTGTCGGAGCGGAACACACCCAGGTTCCACGCCACCTGGCCGGCCACCGTGCCGCGAATGCCGGTTTCGAAGGTGCTCGTGACGACCTGCTTGAGCGGCGGGTCTCCCGCAAAGGAGTTCGGCAGCTTGCACGGGCTTTCGGGATCGGCGCAGCCCAGTTCGATCGCGGTGGGCGCCCTGCTGCCCTGGTTGGCGCCGACATAGAAAGTGATCGCATCGTTGGCCGCGAAAGTCAGGCCGACCGCCGGATTGAAGCGGCTGAACGTGTAGTCGCCGTCGAGCGAACCCGTGCCGCCGCCGGGCGTGATGCCGTCGGTGTTCGTGAGCGACGTGTGGTTGTAGCGCCCGGACAACGTCAGGTGCGTCCGTTCGTTGAGCGCCATCGTTTCGGTGGCGTAGATGCTGCCGGTGCGCGAGCGGCTCGACAGGTCGACCCTGGCATCGAAGGCGTCTTCGGACGCTTGGGTGCCGTCGGCAAAGGCGCCGGGGCCGAACACCGGCGTGATCGTGCGATCGGGGTTGAGGTAGCCGAATTGCGCGCCCTGCGTGAAGCTCACGCGGCTGGCGTCATACGCGGCACCGACGACGAACTGGTGCCCGATGCTGCCTGTCGTCGCCTGCGCGGACAACTGGCCCGCGAGGCCGTAGTTGGTCTGCCGCGCGTCCGTCTGGTTGAGCAGGCCGTTGCACTTCTCGTTCGGCTCGTCGTTCAGCAGCGCGTTCGCGATGCAGCGCCACTTGGGAAAGGGCGTGTTCGATGCGTTCTCGCCGCTGGTCGGGAAGCCCGTGTAGCCGGCGGCCGCGAGTGCCCTGCGCTCGGCCGCATTGGGCTGGTAGACCGCCTGGTCGAGGGAGTCGTCGTTGATGTCGCCGTTGAAGGTCTTGGCCTTGATGTAGCGGTAGTACACGTTGCCCGAGAAGGTCAGCGTGTCGCTCAAGGCCTGGATGGTGGCGAGGTTCACAAAAACGGACTTGTTCTGCGTGTTGTCGGGGATGGTGCGGACACTGGCCCAGTCGCGCTGCAACGCGCCCGCCTCCTGCACGCCGTTCCCGGTCAGGTCGTTGTCGGCCAGCGCAATCGTCAGCGAGGTATCGCCGTCGCGTGTCTTCCGCCCCACCTTGGCGAAAAGCTGGCGCAGGTCGGAAGGCGAGGCGGTGCGCCAGCCGTCCTCGTGGAAGACGTTGCCCGTCGCGTACCAGTGCATGCCGTTGTCGACGTTGTAGCCGCCGGTCTCGAACTCCGCCGCCGCGCGGCCGTACGAGCCGCCCAGGACCTGCACCGATGTGCCCGGGTTGTGGATGCCGTCCTTGGTCTGGATCGAGAGCGCGCCGCCCAGCGTGTTCAGGCCGAACAGCGGATTGCTGCCCGGCATCAGGGCGATCGACGCGATGGCCGTGCGCGAGAACAGGTCCCAGCTCACCACATCGCCGAAGGGCTGGTTCAACCGGACGCCATCCAGGAACACCGAGAGTCCCTGCGGCGTGCCCAGCAACGGCGACGCGGTAAACCCGCGGTAGTTGATGTCGGGCTGGAAGGGGTTGCCCTGCGTCTCGTTGACGGTCACGCCGCCTACCGCGCGCGACAGGAAGTTCGACAGGTCGAGCGAATGGAAGCGCTCCATCTCGGCGCCGGTCGCGGTCTGCACGTTCGACGGAATCTGGTCGCGCGGGACGTCGATGCCGGGCAGCGGCGTGACCGCGATGACGTTGATGGTCGGGAGATCGGGCACGGCCTGGACCGACGAGGCCGGCTGCTCCGTGGTCTCGACCTGTGCGTGGGCCGCCAGGCCGTGGCACAGCAGCAGGACTGCCGTGGCCACGGGCGCTGACGAGAAAACAACCGCGCGCGCGTTGCGGGACATGCAGTCTCCTCGGTGTTTGGACTTGTTATCGCGCATCACTGCGCGCCCTCGCCCCAAGGTAGCGCAGGATGTCCGGCTGCGACAGGGAAGATTTCCCGACGTGCGCCGGCGGCCTCAGGCTTCAGCGCCGGGAATGAGGCCGTGCCGAAGCGCCAGGTGCGCCATCTCGGCCGTGGTGTGGATGCCCAGCTTGTCCTTGATCAGGCTCTGGAGGTTGGAGACGGTCTTCTGGCTCAGATGCAAGGTGTGGGCACAGGCGGCCACGGACTCGCCGCGCGACAGCAGACGGAACACTTCGAATTCGCGCTGGGTCAGCGAGTCGAAGGCGGGCGACGCGTCGGCGCCGTCGAGCAGGCGCTGGGCCAGTGCGGGGCTCAGGTAGCGGCGCCCTTCGCGCACGCTTCGCACCGCATCGATCAGGCACTCGGGCGGGCTGGTCTTGGAGACGAAGCCCAGCGCGCCGAGTTCGAGCGCGCGATGCACCAGCATGTCGGTGTCGTGCATGCTGAACACGAGGGTTCGCGCCTGTGCGTCGCGTTCGCGCAGGCGGCGAATCAGTTCCAGGCCGCTGCTGCCGGGCATCCCCAGGTCGGTCACCGTGATGTCGGGTTCGTGGGCAGCGAACTGCGCGCAAGCCTCATCGACGCAGGCGGCCTGTGCGACGACCGCCATGTCGCCATCCTGCTCCAGCAGGTGCCGGTAGCCCTCTCGCACCACGGGGTGGTCATCGACCAGGAGGAGCCGGATCACGACGCCTCCGCAGGAAGTCCGGGCACCAGCGGCAGTTCCATGCGGATCCGCGTGCCGGCACCCGGTGCGCTGTCCGCCTGGAAGCTGCCGCCGAGTGCCGCGGCGCGCTCCGTTGCGCCGAGCAGCCCGAAGCCCCGCGCGGGCGTGGCCGCGATGAAGCCACGCCCATCGTCTTCCACGCTCAGGGTCAGCACCTGGGGCGTCGCCGCGAGCGCGACGTTCACGCGCGTCGCTTGCGCATGACGCACCACGTTCGCCAGCGTCTCCTGGGTCACGCGGTAGATGGTGGTGTCGATCGCCTCGCCGAGCTGGCGCAGATCGCCACGGGCTTCGAACTGGCAGCGCACACCGCTGCGCGTCGCCCATCCGTCGCACAGCGATTGCAGTGCCGCGACGAGGCCTAACTGGTCGAGCTCCGCCGGCCGCAGACTCCGCACCAGCCGCCGCACGCCCACCTGCAGCAGTTCGGCCGAAGCGGCCGCGCGCCGTGCGGACTCACCAATCTGCTCGAGCGAGGTCGAGCGCTGGATGTAGGTGGCCTCTATGCGGATGGCGGTGCAATGCTGGCCGAACTCGTCGTGCAGCTCCCGCGCCAGCGCCAGCCGCTCGCTGTCCTGCAGCGCGATGAGCTTCTGCGTGAGTTCACGGTTCTGGGCCAGAAGGCGGGCGGCTTCCTGACGACGGCGCCTTGCGTACCACGCAAGGCCCAGCGACAGCGCGACCAACGTGAGCGGGACTTCGTCGACCTGCCATGCCTCGGCATGCGCAAAGACCGCGGCCAGGCGTTCATGCAGCTCCAAGGTGCTCGACAGCACGAAAGTCAGCACCGTCCCCAGGACCACCCAGGCCAGATCGAACCGCCCTGAATGGGCGCGCGATCGCGACAGCCCCAACACAGCTCTCATTGCACCCTCCGGTTCGAGCCCGCTCCACCCTGCGCCGCAATGTAACCTCGGAGTTCATCTTGCGGCCTGTCGATTTCCCGCAGGCTCGTTCGACGTATCAGCGAGGGTCGTCCTCGCACTTCACAGGAGCACATCACCATGGCCACCAACACCGTCCGCCTGCACCGCGTCCTGCGCGCCCCGCCGGACCGCATCTACCGCGCGTTCGTCGAGCCCGGTGCCTTCGAGCGCTGGCTTCCGCCCTTCGGCTTCATCGGCAAGGTCCAGAGCATGGAACCCGTGGTCGGCGGCGCCTGGCGGATGTCCTTCACCAACTTCGGCAGCGGCCACAGCCACTCGTTCGGCGGGAAGTACCTGGAGCTCGATCCGGGGAAGCGCGTTGCCTATGACGCGAGCTTCGACGACGCCAACCTGCCGGGCACGATGAAGACCACGGTGATATTGAAGGCGGTGTCCTGCGGCACGGACGTGTCCGTCACGCAGGAAGGCATACCCGACATGATCCCGACCGAGATGTGCTACCTGGGCTGGCAGGAGTCGCTGATTTCGCTCGCCCAACTGGTCGAGCCGGACATTCCGGGGTGAGCGCGTCGCCACCGCGCTGCCTACAGGCGGTGTGGTTATGTAGAAGGGTCGCTGCAGCAAATTAGGGTTTACCCCAAACTTCATCCATCGTGATCAATGAAGTGCTTCCATGCTGACCCTCCTGATGGTTCTTGGCGCTGCCGGCGCCCTGGTTTTTCACGGCGTGCATACCTCGAAAGACACTGAAGACCTGAACTGACGGCCCGCGCGCCAACCGGTTGTCTCCTCCTCCGTCACTTTCAGACGGATTCAGGCCCCGTGCAGCAATGCCCGGGGCCTTTTTGTATGCCCCACAACAGAACGCCCCCCGCCAGGTTTCCCTGGTCGGGGGGCTTCCGCGAACTCGGGGTACCTTTTTGGGCGTGGCCGAGAACGTGAGGGAAGTATCTCGAAGGCGACCGCGGCCGGAAGTCGCCTCCCGGCTACATCCAGTGAAGGCCAATGCCCTACGCCCGGGTGGGACACGCCGGGCGGGACGCGATGGGGAGCGCGAGATGTCTCAGGGCGCAGGCGCCGCCAGCAATCTGGCGGTGCGCTCCGAACCCGCATCGTTCTTGGCCGCCACTGCGACGTCATGGGCCCTGGCCCAATAGTCGCGGGCCAGTTCCGGCTTGTCCGCGGAGGCCTGGCCCAGCAGCAGCAGATCCTGGTAGATCTTCTCGCTCGCTCCCGCTGCCTTGTCCATCTTCAACGCTTCCTGGAGCAGCGGCACCGCCGAGGCCGGCGTTTTCAGGGCGATGTAGGCGCTCGATTGCAGGCGCAGCGCGTTGGCCTTTTCCAGCGCATCGTCCTTCGCGAGCGCGCTCTGGGCCTGTTGCGCCAATCGCAGACCCTCGTCGGCGCGACCGGCGCTCAAGGCCAGGTAGGCCTTCAGGTTGAGGATCTTTCCCCTCACGCTGCAACTGCTGCCGCAGATCGATGCGGCCCGGTCGAGCGATTGCTCGGCGCTCGCGCGGTCAGTCGCGTGCACGGCCATGGCGCGTCTCAGGGCGGCTTCGGCGCGCCGATCCGTGCTGAAGGCGAGGCGACGCTCGTCCAGGACGGCGTCCAGCTGCTTCAGCGCCTCGTCCTGGCGGCCCATGCCGACATAGACCGTCGCCAGGTTCAGCCGCGCGGCTGCGATCGCATCGTCGTCCTCGATCGACTGCCCCACCACGAGGGCCTGCTGGAAAGACACCAGCGCACGCGGAAGGTCACCGGCCTTGACGCGATCCATACCCTGCGTGCTGAAGCCCTGTGCCTGGATCTCCGCGGGCGAGCGCACGGGCGGCGACGAACACCCCCCGAGCAGCGCCGCGCCCGCTTCGACCAGGCCGCAGACGATGAATCGGCTCGTGCGGCTCAAGGTGCTTCTCCCGGCAGCGGCAGGCCGCCGATGCTGTCGATCGGCAGCGACTGCGGCGTGGTGGGTGTGCCGGTCAGCATGCTGATGGGCCAGGTCTGGCGCGCATTGCTCACCATTTGGTTGGTCTGCGTGGCGGCGGCCTGCACCTGGTCGAGCACGGCGGGCAGTCTTTCGGAAGCCTGCGCCGCCATGGCCTGCACGTCGGCGCTGGCCTTCTGCGAGGTTGCCGCGGCCTGCTGCACCCTGTCGATCACCGCCGGCGCCGCCTGCTCGACGACCTCGATGGTGCGGCTGGCCCTTTGGATCGTCGCCACCGCCCCGTTCTCGATGGTCTTCACGGTCTGCTTCGTCTGATCGATCACCTCGCCAGTCTTCTCGGCGATGGCGGGCATCTGCGAGACCACGTCCTGGCCCGCCTTCAGCGTCTGCTGGAAGGACCCGTTCGGATCCGTCAGGCTATCGGTCAGCTTGCGTGCATCGGCGATGACGGGCATCCACGCCGCCTGCATCTCCTGAAGGAGCTGGTTGCCGTCCCTGCTGCGTTCGAAAGCCAGCACCTCACCGGGCGCCCGCGGCTGCGCGGCGCCGCGCGGGGGCACGAGGTCGATGGCCGGCTGGCCGATCGTGGTGTCCTGCACCAGTCGCGCCCGCGTTCCCTTCGGTATGCCCGCCATGTAGCCGCGGCCAATGCCCAGTTCGATCCCGGCGCCCTGGCCGGACTGCGCTGCGGGCAGTTCGATCTTCCGGACGCTGCCGATGACGACCCCGCGGGTCGTGACCGGCATGCCCTCCGCGATCCCGAGGGCGTCGGGCGCCTCGACGTAGAGCTGCTCCTGCGGACTGAACGACCCTCGCTGCTGATAGACGATGTAGGCCAGCAGCGCGGCGACCAATGCGACGAGGGCAACGACGGCGACAGCGTAGCGCCGCGAACCGGGCTTGAACATCGACATCCTCCGGCAGACAACAGGGCGACAGGGGTGGATCGAATCTCGCTACGCACTGTAACCGCCCTCTTCAGCCTCGCCAGCATGCCCGAGCCGCACGACATGCCGCGCGCAGACGGCCGCGAGGGTCAGGGCTGGTTCAGTTGCGCATACGGCACGAAGGCCGCACCGCCCCAGTTGGCCTGCAGCAGGAGGCCCTTGTCGGTGAACTGGTAGGTGGAGATGAACGGATTGAACGATGCCGACATGTCCGCGGACGTTCCCGATCCCTCCGTGGGCAGCTTCATCGTCGCGTCCGCCGATGCCGTGACGTCGGCGCCCAGCTTCCGAAACTGGTCGAACACTTCCCTGTTCTTGAAGATCATGACCTGCCGGAAATCCTTGTAGCCGACGCCCGGGCCCGTGCCGGCGCGCGTTGCCAGCATGAAGGTGTTCGCCTGTGTCGCGTTCTCCACCAGCACGCCCGAGCCGCGTGCCCCGACGAAAAGCACGACGTTGATCTGCGAGGAGTCGAAGACGGCGTAGCCGACGGCCTTCTTCAGTTCGTCGCGCGTCTCGGGCTTTTGCGCAAAGAGTTCGTCCAGCGTCCTGTCGCGCATGCCGAGAATCTCGGCCTTGACCTTTGGAACTTCGGCCGGCGACAACACGGGTTGCGTTGACACGTCGCCCTGTCTGGATCCCGAGGCGCAAGCCGCAAGGAGCAGGGGCAGCAGGATCGCGAAGCCGGACAGACGTTTCATGCCGATTCCTTTGAAGCACAGGTGGGTTGACGCGCTCGAGTCGGCGTCATTGTGCTTCAACGCGTTGCGAGCCCGAAAGTCCGACCCTCGCTGAACCGTCGCCTGGAGCGGATCGACGCGCTGCAGGCGGCAGTGGCCCGGCGTCCTAGAGTTCTGGGCGTGGCGAAGTCGGTCGTCTTTCCGGCGACTCGCTCCGCGACGCGACACGCGACCTGTTGACGGCGTCATCCAGATGGTCGGGCCGGCCGGCGGCGTCGAGGCCGACCGTGCGCCCCGGAAAGCCGGCCGCGTTGAAGTAGCGCGTGCCACCCACCTGCCGGTAGTGAACGATGGTCTTGAGGCCCGTCGGCGAAGCGGTCGAGACCAGCTGCCCGCTGACGACACGGCTTTCGCGACCGCCTGCGGTGGCTTCCTCGAGCACCCGGCCGACCAGGCGGCCCTTGCGCCCGCTGTCGATCGGCAGGTGCATCAAGCTGGCGATCGTCTGGCCGATGTCCGCATTGCTGACCGGCATGCGGTCGACGTAGCCACGCTTGAACGACGGGCCGATGGCGGCCATGAAGTTGAAGGTGTCGGCCCGGCTGAAGGTGCCGTGCATGCCCTGCCCCTGCTGCAACGCCGTGTCCGCCACTTCGACGGTGCATGTCAGGTAGGTCGGGCACGCCGGGCTGTCGACGTGGAAAGATCGGAAGTTCACCACGATGGACGGCGTCGGCGTGGCCGCGCCGCCGCTCAGGTGGATCGCCGACAGCGGCAATGTCCCCGCGAAGCTGCCCAGGGAATCGTCGACGAAGACGCCGCTCACGTAGTCCTGCGCCAGCAAGGCCTCGACGACCTTCGGCGCCATCGAGGCCCGGTCTTCGCCAGGCAGGTAGACCAGGTCGGAGCCGCCGTTCGCAGCCACCACCACGCTGGGGTTCGCGGCGTCCGTGCCAATGAGCGCATTGCCGGCCGCCGAATGTGTGCCCGGGGCCACCGCTGCGCCGCTCCGGTCCGGGTCGAACAACGGCCATTGAAGCGCGGTCGCCAGGTCGATGCCGAGGAAGCCGGGCGGCAGCAGGCCCGCAGGCACATCGGCGTAGCTGGCCTTTGCCGCAGGGCTGGTGCCGCTCTGCTTCGAGATCGTCGAGAAACCGTGGTCGGAGGTCACGATGACGTCGGTGCTCGCATCGAGGCCCTGCGACTTCAGTGCCGAAAGGATCGACGCCAGGTTGTTGTCGACATTGCGCACGGCCGCCAGCGAGGTCGGTCCGTTGATGCCGGGAGTCAGTTGCAGGAGGCTGTCGCCCTGGTTGTGCTGCGTGCCGTCCGGGTCGCGCGACCAGAACACCAGCACGAAGGGCTTGCTCTGGCTCTTGAGCAGCGGCAGCACCGCCGTCGTCGTCGCCGCGACGAAGTAGGCCTGCTGGTTCACGTTGGCGGACAGCGTTCCGGGAGTCCGCGCGGAGCCCGAGCTGCCGTTGGCGCCACGGGTCGGCGCTTCGAGGCCGAGGCCGGCCGCCTTCAGCGCATCCTGCACGGCAGGCGGCAGGGGCACGCCGGCCGGCTTGCCCGTCGAATCGTCGATGACGATCGACTCCGGGCCGCGGCTGGCGTGATCCATGATCAGCGCCGGCCCCAGTTTGCCGATGGTCGCGGTGTTGAACCCCGCCTCGCGGGCCAGCGCGAGGACGGACGCCTCGTTCAGGTAGTTGCCATTGAAGCGCTGGTCCATCTCGCCGAGGATCGGATCGGATTCGAGGAAGGGCGTGACGCTGCCCTTCGCGGTCGTCAGCGCGTCCTTGCCGGTGTAGATGGTGTTGCTGAAGTCGCCGGTGTCGCCCAGGTAGTGCCCGGTCGCCATCGCGGAGGCATTGGCTGTCGTGAAGGTCGGAAAGATCGAATGGCTGTTGCGGAAGGCGACGCCTTCGCGCATGACCTGCGTCAGCGTCGGCGCGTTCTGCTCGGTCACGATGCCGTGCCGGAGGCCGTCGGCCACGAAGAGGATGACGTTGCGAACCGGCTCCGCGGCGCCGGCCGCCGTCACGAAAAGGCAGCTGGCCAGGCCTGCCACTGCCACTCTGATCATCGATGTCATGAATCCGCCCTTCAGGAGCACCCGTCGTGCCTGCATAGTTACCGAGGATGTTGACGAGGTCTTGTGGCAGGGTCATGACAGTCCGGATCTTCGCGCTGCCCTACCGATGTCCGGGCGCGTCGTCGGCGCCGTGCCCGACGCCATGCGCCGCGTCATGCCCCGGAGCATCGTCCGCGCCGTGTCCGACGCCATGCCCCGCGCCAACGTTTCCGGCGCTGGCCGCAGCGTTGTTTCCGCCGCCGCCGCCGCCACCGGAGCCCGGTCCGCTCGAAGAGGATCCTGTTCCACCAGAACTCGCGCCTGAACTACCGCTTGAACTTGAACCTGAACTTGAACCTGAACCTGAACCGGAGCCGGAGCCGGAGCCGCCACTGCCGCCTCCACCTCCACCTCCTCCGCCACCACCACCGCCGTGCGCAAGTGCCGAGGCCGCAACAAAGCTCAGCGCCATCGTCAGAAAGGCAGCTCGCGTCATCTTTCTCATCTTGCTCATGGTGTTCTCCAGAAAAAAGTTGGGGGACCGAAAACCTCCGTCGCGTCTTTCGGCGCTGGCGGCGGGATCACTGACGTGTAAAACTTTCCCACGCCTGAGCCTCAGCATATGTGGGAAATTTACCCACGTCAATCGCCGTGGAAATATTTCCCACAAAACGGCTAGACTCGTTTTCACGCCCCAGCCTTCGCCATCCGAGCCATGCCTGACACTCCACCCTCAGAAGTCACACCCCCACGCGCGCTCGTCCAGGCGCTGCGGCACGCCCTGCGCCCTCTGGTCAAGCTCATGCTCTCCCGGGGAATGACCTTCACCTATGTCAGCGAGCTGTTGAAGTCGCTGTTCGTCGAGGTGGCGGATCGGGACTTCCGGCTCGACGGCAAGCTGCCCACCGACAGCCGGGTGAGCCTGCTGTCCGGTGTGCATCGCAAGGAAGTGAGCCGCTTGCGCCAGGCGCTGGACTCCGGCGAAGAGACCACGCCCGAGGTGGTTTCGCTCGGTGCGCAGGTCGTGGGGCAATGGATGAGCGCGTCGCCCTATGTCGACAAGGCCGGCAAACCCCGTCCCCTGGCCCGCTTCGTGAGCGAGGGGGCGGACATCTCGTTCGAAGCGCTGGTCGCTCGCGTGAACCGGGACATTCGTCCGCGCGTGGTGCTGGACGAGTGGATACGCCTGGGCGTCGTTCACATCGATGACGAGGGACGCGTCTGCCTCAATGTCGGCGCCTTCGTGCCCACCAAGGGCATGGACGAAATGAGCTTCTATCTCGGCCACAACCTTCACGACCATGCGGCGGCAGCGGTGCACAACCTTTCGGGCGGCAAGCCACCGTTCATGGAACGCAGCGTGCACTACGACGGCCTGAGTGAACAGGCGGTGGTGCAACTCGCAGACCAATCGCAAAAGCTCGGGATGCAGGCGCTCGTGGCTGTCAACAAGAGCGCGCTCGCGATGTCGAAGCGGAAATCGGCGGCGGCACCGCGGCAGCGCATGACCTTCGGCATCTACTTCTATGCGCAGGACGTCGATGCGCCGGCAGCCGCACCGGACGCCGACATCGCGGAGGCGGAGGCGGCATCGGCCCCTGCCCGGCCGACCCGCGCGAAGCCTGCGCGAACCGCGCCATTGCCGCCTTCGCCGAGTTCGTCCGCGAAGGCAAGAGCCTCCACGAGAGGCACGAAATGAGCGCGCGCCTTCTGCGCCCGATCGCGTGCGCGATCCTGGCGGCACTGCTGGGCGCGTCCGCCGCAGCATAAGGCATCTGCGAGACAGGGGCATCGCCGATCAACCCGGCGCTGGGGTCACGTGCTCAAGGCGCGAGCGCGTTGCCGCAGACCGGCGCGCGCAGCAGCGGCGAAGGTGAAGGCGGCACCGGAGGCATCGGCGGCACCGGGCTCACGGCGCGCAACGCCAAGGACCCCACCGGCGGGATCGGAGGCACGGGGGCCACGGCCCGGGCGAACGAACCGACAGGCGGCATCGGCGGTACCGGCATCGTGGGGATCATCACGGGGTTCGCCAGCATCTGCGTCGCAGGCATGGAAGTGCACTTCGATACGGACACGCCCGTCTCCGAAAACGGCCAGCCCGCCTCAGCGCGCAACCTCGCAGTGGGCCAGGTGGTCGCAGTCCGGGCCACCGGTGCGGGCAGCGCATTGCGTGCGCAAACGATCGCCGTTCAGCACGCGCTGGTGGGGCCGATCGAATCCGTCGACGCCAGCGCGGGGACGTTGCGGTTGCTTGGAGAGAACGTCAAGCTGCTGAACGCCTCGGCCCTGGTGGGCATGCGAAGGGGCGACTGGGTACGGCTGAGCGGGCACCGCCAGGCGGATGGGGTGCTCGCGGTGTCGCACGTCGCGGCATTGCCCGCCTCGCCGGGGCGTCTGGCGCAAGTCGCGGGTCGCGTGAACGTCGTCACTTCCGAGGCCATGCAGGTCGGCGGAACGCGGGTGCAGTTCAGTGCACAGGCAAGGCCGAACGGGATCGAGCGAGGCCAGGAGGTGCTGGTGGCCGGCAGATGGGACGGCACGCAGTTGAGGGCGCAGCGCATCACGCCCGATCCGACGCGCGAGCAGCTCGGACCTGTGAATGACGTCGTCCTGGAAGGCTATGTGCAGGAGCTGGGCGGCGGAACCTTGAATCTCGGCCAGGGAAGCCTGCAGCTCGATCCGGCGGCACGCGGGGCGGGCGGGCCGCTCGCGAACCTGTCGGTCAATCAGCTCGTGCGCGCGACCGGCCGCATGGATGCGGAACGCCGGATCGTCATTGATCGGGTCGTGGTCGAGGCTGGTGGCCCGAGCGGTGGTTCGAGTGGTTCGAGTGGTTCGAGTGGGTCGAGTGGGTCGAGCGGTTCGAGCGGTTCGAGCGGTTCGAGCGGTTCGAGTGGGTCGAGTGGGTCGAGTGGATCGAGTGGATCGAGCGGGTCGAGTGGATCGAGCGGGTCGAGTGGGTCGAGCGGGTCGAGTGGATCAAGCGGCGGCAGCGGTGGCGGTGGCGGCGGCGGCGGCGGCAGCGGCAGCGGTAGCGGCAGCGGTGGCGGCGGCGGCGGTGGCGGCAGCGGTGGCGGCGGCGGCGGTGGCGGCGGTGGCGGTGGCGGTGGTGGCGGTGGCGGTGGTGGTGGCGGTGGTGGCGGCAAATAGCCGCTCGTCGCCCAAGCACGCTGCCGGCGCAGAGCCGAGGACGTTCTGCGTCATGATCCCGTCAACAGCGCCCGGCTCGCTGCCACCCTCATTCGAGCGAAAACCATGACCACAGCACTTCTCGTCATCGACGTCCAGCAGGGCCTTTGCGAAGGCGAGCACCAGGCCTTCGAGTCGCAACAGGTCATCGACCGGATCAACCAGGTCTCGGCCAAGATCCGCGCCGCCGGCGGCAGGGTGGTCTTCATCCAGCACGAATCAACGACCGGCTATCTGGAGTACGAAACAGACGCGTGGCAGCTTGCCAATGGCCTTCACGTGGATGCGACGGACATCCGCATTCGCAAGACAACGCCCGACGCCTTTCATCGCACGGCGCTGGAGCAGATCCTCCGGGACCACGCGGTCACGGACCTCGTGGTTTGCGGGATGCATACCGAGTTCTGCGTCGACACCACCACACGCAGGGCGCTGGCCTTGGGATTCCCCGTCGTGCTCGTCGGTGATGCGCATACCAGCGAAGGCAACCGCCACTTGTCCGCAACGCAGGTGATCCGGCATCACAACGAAACGCTTGCCAACATCAGCAGTTTCGGGCCGAGGGTTCGTGTCGTTTCAACCGCGGATCTGCGCGTTTGACCCGGTCCTCGGGACGGGGCCAGAGGCAGAATGCGGCCAGCTTTCAAAGGAGTGGTGTTGGACAGTTCATTGCTGACGCGGCTGCTCGCGATAGAGCCGTTGATGGCGCAAATATCACGGCAGGTCGACCTCTCAGGTGCACGGCTGCTTTCAGCAACCGCCAGACCTGTCGATGCGCCGGGCTACCTGTCCGAACTGATCGGCGTGACATTGGCATGGACCCCAGGGGCCGCCGCTCCCGCCCAGGCCGTGCTGAAGGCGTCGCACGCCGGATTCGGACAGGCAGAACTGCCGTTCTATCAAACCGTCGCCAATCGCCTCGACTGCCCGGCTGTTCCTCGCTTCTTCGCTGGTGGGACGGACGAGCCGAGCGGACGAACCTGGCTGCTGATGGAAGATCTCTCGGGTTCACATGAACGTCCCAGTGAAGCCCCCTTGCCGCCGACCTTTGCGCGATGCGCAAGACTGGTCGAAGCGTTGGCTCAGTTTCACGCGGCGGGATGGGAAGACACGGACTTGTTGAGCGGCACCCCGACGCTTGTGCAGCGGCTGCGGTCTATCGAATTGCAGGAAGCCGCGGAGCGAATGTTCGATCAGGCGGGCGATGCCCTGGACAACGCCACAAGGGTTCTCTACTCACTTCAGGAGGACTATCGGCTTGCGGTGCTTCTTCATCTTCGAACGCCGATCGCCCGATTCACGAGAAAGATGTCGGCCTACGTCTGGTGGCCACAGCTCATGCGCATCCGGGACGCGGTGGAAGACCACCGCTGCGTCGATTTGCTGAGCTAAGGTCGACGCGCTGATGTGCCGTCACCGCCGGACATTGGCGACGGTGGCCTGCATGAGCGCGATGACCTTGAAGGCGTCCCCGCTGCCCGCGAACGCTCGAACTTCGCCGGTGCAGACAGTCAGTAGCTTGCCGGCACTCTGTACGCGCCCGATCGCCAGAAAGCGTTCGCCGAGCGCAGGTCGCATCAGATTGATCTTGAACTCCGCGGTGACCACCTCGAAGCCGGGCGGTGCCTTCGTCAACGCGGCGTAGCCGCAGGCGCTGTCCACGATGCTCGTCGTCGCGCCTGCGTGAAGGTATCCGTGCTGCTGCGAGAGACCGATCGAGAACGGCAGGGCGATGTGAACCTCGCCCTCTTCCACCAAGGCCAGCCGCGCACCGATGGTCTTCATGAGGCCCTGTGCGTCGAAGCTGTCGGTGATCCGCTTTTGAATTTCAGTCATCAGGGTCTTGAATGCGTCGCGATGGACGCAGCGTAGCCCATGCAGGCGCTTGGGCAATCGCAGGCCGTCGATATACTTGCCTCATCACGTCAAAAAAAGGCGTGATCGGGATTGACGTCTCGAGTAACTCGCTGCGATGCAAGCCGCAGCCATTCCGCAAATGTCTGCGGCTTCCTTGTTCGCGCCTCCCATTTTTTGGCGGCTCGGGCGTGGAGCCGCAAGGCTCGCCGGTTCGCGCAAGCGGGTTCCCGGTACGTCAACTCGTTCGAGCCGCCGCCTCCAATTGACGTTGGGTGCGGTGGTTTTTGCAAACCGAACCCGCTTGGAGGCCATCCTTGGTCCACCCTATCTGCGCGCCCGCGCGCCTCCCCCACAGTCCCCCCGACGGCGAGACCTCGCTCAAGGTCATCGGCGATCTTGTCGCGCTCGGCGCGAAGGCCACTGCCGAACTCAGTTCGGCAAGAGAGGCGTATCGCGCCGTCGCTTGCGTGCGCCGCCTGCTCGAACTACAAATCTCGTCCACTGGCGAGTGGCGCGTACCGCGCGACTAGGCCGAAGCCCTTGTGGACCTTGTCCACGCCGAGTTCGAGCGTCGCATCGAGCGCGCCAAATCGAGCATCGAGTCGATGCAGGTCGAAGGCACGCCTTCGCCTCCGGCAGCCTCGCAGTCGTAGAGGTACATTGGTCGTCCGATGCACAACTGGCGCAATTCATGGCACGACCGAACGAATGGGTAAACAAGGTCCTTGCACTGCTGCGAGCCGGCAACACCACGGCGGCGATTGCGCAGATCAAGGTCGCACCGAGTGCGAAGGACGTGCGGGCGCTGCAATCCGCGCTGGAGGCCGGCAACCTGTCTGAACCGCACCGGCTTTCGAGGAGGCCTATTGGCTTGAGTCCGACCGGGATGGTCTGACTTCTCTTCTGGCTGTTCTGACTTTCATTATTCCAGCCCCCCGCAGGGGCCGCCGGAGG